>NZ_CALPBU010000001.1:0-640560 GCF_943169685.1 Porphyromonas bobii | reverse complement strand
AACCCAAATGTAACGCTTCGTTTTGCAGGAACACTTGCCTATCGTCTCCACGAACGTCCCGACAATCAGCGATTTAAGGGGTATTGATCGGAGGTATCATTATGTACGCTTCGTTCTACCCCCCTTATATGGAGGCTATTCGCTTGGGAGCTGCCTGGACTTCGCAGAGCTTTCCAAATAGGAGCCGTGAACAATTTTTATTACTTCGCGGTTTACTTGATAACAATCCCTAATTATTGATCCGATTATATATGAAGAAAATGACTTGGGCTCTGGCGGGACTTCTTGCTGCGGGCTCCTTTATTGCCTCCTGCTCGGGCTCGAATGGGCAGAGCAGTGTAGCGGCTTCTGACTCTGTGGCTGCCTCTGCTATTGATAGCACACAGGGTGTACAGATTGATTTCGCCGCCTCTGAAGTTCAGTGGAAGGGCTTTAAGCCAACGGGTTCGCACTACGGCAAGCTCCCTGTTAGCTCGGGGCAGCTTGATCTTCGCGAAGGTATCCTTCGTGGTGGCTACGTCGCTCTTCGCCTTGACAGCCTCACTGTAGAGGATCTCAAGCCCGAGGAAGGCGGTGATAAGCTCAAGGCTCACCTTCTGAGCGAAGACTTCTTCGAAGCTGCTAAGTACCCCGAAGTAAAGTTTGAGCTGACGAATATCCCCGCCGAAGGCGTCCGCATCACGGACCTCACGGAGCTCAAGGGGAATCTCACGCTGAAGGACGTCACTAAGAATATCACCATCCCCGTCGCCTCTGTCGTCTATGATCAGGAGCACGGCACCTACGCCATCGCGAGCAAGCCCTTCAACATCAATCGTGCTGACTGGAATGTCAAGTATGGCTCGAAGAGCTTCTTCACCGGTCTCGGCGACAACTTCATCAACGATGATATCGAGCTGAGCTTCCTCCTTCGCACGAAGTAAGCATTCTCCCGTCTCTTCGACGGAATAAGTCCCGGCCCTGCGGTAGTATTTACCGCAGGGCCGGGACTGTTTTTAGGGTGACGCATCGGCTGCTTTGGAAGGCGACCTTTCGTAGCGCACGGACGAAGTTCAATAGCTTGTCGTAAGAAGGTATATACCTTTCGGTCGTGAGGAATATACCTTTCGGTCGTAGGGTATATACCTTTTGCTCGAAGGGTATATACTATTTGCTTGAAGGGTATATACCCTTTGTTCAGATGTTATATTACTTCTGATGAAAAGTAATATAACATTCGGTCAGAAGTAATATAACATTCGGCTGAAAGTAATATAACATTCAGTTAGAAGTAATATAACTTCTGCGGAGAAGTAGAGATACTTCTTGTCGCTTGTACTTGAAGGCTACGCTTCCTCTGGAGCACGAAGCACCTCGAGCTCAGGGTGACGCTCCATATAAGCCACTATGTAGGAGCAGACGGGACGAACAAGAAGGCCTTCGCTTTGGCAGTGCTCGAAGAAGCTTGCGGCTAATTTTGCGGCGATGCCTTTGCCTTGATGCTCGGGCGAAACACGCGTGTGTTTGGCCACAGCAATGGAAGTCTCGGGAAGCACACGAAAGGAAATGTGGCCAAGCTCTTCGCTGCCTTCGTGGAGTGTGAGGCGGCTCTCTTCGCCGCTTGTAGTAAGCTTGATCATCGGATAGCTGTGAGGGTGGGGGAATGAAAAGAGCAAGGCCACCCCACCAAGTCGATGGAGTGGCCTCACGCCATTAATGAAACACGTGTCGTGCTGCTTACTTCTTGCCCTTCTTAGCAGGAGCTACGTTGAGGTCGAGAGCTGCACCAGCCTTGAACTTCACAGCCTTGCGAGCAGGGATCTGGATCTTCTTCTTCGTCTGAGGATTGATACCCTGACGAGCAGGCTTTTCATTTACAGAGAAGGTACCGAAGCCGAGGAGCGTGATCTTCTCACCCTTCTTGAGTTCTTCTGCTACAATGGAAGCGAAAGCTTCGACGGCCTTGCGAGCATCTACCTTCGTGAGGTCAGCTACTTCAGCTACGCGTGCGATAAATTCTGTCTTGTTCATAAGTTCTGTTGTATGGGTTGTACAAAGTTAATTCGTATCCGAAGGGAGCTCCTGGAGTATTATCCTTGTGGGAATGTGTGCCGTAGCTCCCGTTTGATTCTGTTCCAAATGTACAGATTTTTTTGCTTATACAAAGGCTCTACGGCCTTTCCTGCAAAAATATTTGATACCCTCACTCTGATTAATCCACCGTAATCTCTGGAGTACCCCCTACAAGCTTCGTGAAGAAGGTGATCTTGCCAGCATTTATCAGCTCGTCGTGATTGATTCGGTAGGTGTTCTTATAGAGCTTGTTACCTATCTGGAACTCGTCGAAATAGATGCGCTGACGATTGGTATGTTCGTCTACAGGACGCGTCTCGATGACCAGCGTAGGATTCTTGTAGTACTTCGTGTCAAGGTGTATGGTGACCTTGTCAAAAGTAGGCGTAGTAAGCCCGTAGCTCATCGATCCAGGGCAGTCGGGATAGAAGCCAAGCATCGAGAAGATAGCCCATGCGCTCATCGCACCCGTATCATCATTGCCTGGGATACCACTGGGTTCGTTGCGATAATACAGCCCGAGGAGCTTGCGCGTGATACGCTGTGTGCGCCATGCTTCCTTGGGGAAGTAGGTGAAGAGGTAGGGATAAGCGATGTCGGGCTCATTAGCTGGATCGTAGTTCTCCTTATCGAAGACGCTCTGGAGCTTGTCGACGAACTTGCGTTCACCTCCCATGAGCTTTGCGAGACCACGGATATCGTGGGGGACGTAGAAGCTATAGTTCCAGGAGTTCCCTTCGTGGAAGCCAGGGTTAGGCTCGAAGTCGCGGCCGAGGGTGGGGTGGAAGGGCGTGAGGAACTTCCCATCGGGGAGGATAGGACGAAGCAGCCCCGTCTCCTTGTCATAGTAGTGCTTGTAGCCAGAAGCTCGGCGAGCGAAGAGCTGTGCATCCTTCTTCTTGCCCATAGCACTGGCAAATTGGCTGAGATTCCAGTCGGCGATGTAGTACTCCAGCGCGTGAGAGACGGAGTTGTCGAACTTCTCTCTTAAGGGGACGTAGCCACGTGAAGCGTAGTCATCGAAGTCAGGGCGGAGCTTATTGTCCTTACCAGGCGTCGTAGCACCCTTGAGCATCGCTTCGTAAGCGAGCTTCGTGTCGAAGTCACGGATACCACGCTGCCACGTGTCATTGATGACGATGATCGAGGGATCTCCTTCCATGGTGAAGGTCTCCTGTCCGTAGAGTTCCCACTTGGGGAGCCAGCCACCTTCCTTATACATATCCAGCATCGTCTCTACCATAGCCAGCTGCTTGCGTGGATATAGGATCGAGAGGAGTGGGTGGACATTGCGGTAGGTATCCCACAGCGAATAGACGGTATATCTGTCGTGCTTCGTCGTAGCGGTCTGGAGTGATCCCATCATAGGATACTGACCGTTGACGTCCTGTAGGATGTTGGGGTGGATCAAGAGATGATAGAGTGCCGTGTAGAAGATCTTACGCTGGTCAGTCGTACCACCTTCGACCTCGACGACACGCAGTGCCTTCTCCCAGCTATCTTCTGCTGCACGACGAACAGCAGCAAAGTCCAGCTTAGGCTGCTCAGTAGTAAGGTTCAGCAGGGCATTCTCTTCGCTGACGAAGGATACACCCGTCTGGACGTAGATCGTCTCACCAGGCTTGGTGTCGTAGGAGAACCATACTCCGATATCATTGCCACTGATCTCCTTGCGGTAGGTAGGGTAGATCTTGTACTTGCCCTGATCCTTGTCCCATTCTGCTTCTACGCCTTCCATAGGAGGCTGCTTCTTCCAGTAGCCCGAGGCTGGAGCGCGACGGCTGATGCGGATAGCGAAGTACTGATTGAAGACTGCCTGAGGAGCGTAGCAGAAGGTTCCCATGAGCTTGCTCCCTACGATGGTCGAGTCATTGAGGAAGCGCACGGTCGCACCACTCTCATTCGTCAGACCCAGACCAAGGTTTACGAGGATATTACTCTTACCACCGCGCTCAAAGGTGAAAGCTGAGACGGCTGTACGCTGAGTAGCCGTCACCTCAGCCTTGATCTTGTGCTTATCGAGCCGTACGCTGTAGTAGCCAGGGTGTGCCTTCTCTTCGCTCATGGCTGAGCCGTAGTGCGTATAGTCTACATCGAGATCGCCCGCAGAAGCCGATACGATGATACTCCCCAGCTCAGGGCAGCCGACACCGCTCAGATTGACATGGCTGAAGCCCGAGAAGAACTTGTTGTCAGCGGTGTAGGGTGTACTCCACCATCGCTTGTCCTTATCGAACTTATTCAGCTCGGGGGAGCCCGATACATTGAATGGCGTGATGCTCATCAAGCCATTGGGTACGACGGCTCCAGGGTTAGTCGTACCGAAGTTAGAGGTCCCGATGAAGGGATTGACTTCATCGATGAGTCGCTTAGTGCTCTGCGCCCATGCATTGCTCGAGAGCATGAGGAGCGATAGAGCAGCGACCAATGGTAGCTTTGTTAGCTTCATATCGTACGTATAATAAGTAGAGTAGGGGAGAAAGAGTTCATCCCTTGGATAAGGATCATGGACGCTATCGTAGTGAAGCGAGGATGATGATTATCCAAGGGATGATCTCATATAGGCCTCTTCTTTATGAGGCAGAGTATGGGGAGGGATTAGCGGAGCTTACCACCACCCATGAATGGCATCTTCGGCATCTTGGGCATCTTACCGCCCTTGAAGCCCTGCAGAGTCTTCATCATCTTGCGGGTCTGGGTGAACTGCGTGAGGAGCTTATTGACATCCTGTACGCTCGTCCCACTCCCGAGAGCAATGCGCTTACGGCGATGACCATCGAGGATATGAGGCTTAGCTCGCTCCTCGGGCGTCATCGAGTAGATGATAGCTTCGATGCTCTTGAAGGCATCGTCCTTGATATCGATATCCTTGAGCGCCTTCCCGACACCAGGGATCATCGCTGCAAGATCCTTGATGTTACCCATCTTCTTGATCTGCTGGATCTGGGCGAGGAAGTCATTGAAGTCGAACTGATCCTTAGCGATACGCTCCTCGAGGCGCTTGGCTTCACGTTCATCGTAGAGCTGCTGGGCACGCTC
This sequence comes from Porphyromonas bobii, assembly GCF_943169685.1. Lineage (NCBI taxonomy): Bacteria > Pseudomonadati > Bacteroidota > Bacteroidia > Bacteroidales > Porphyromonadaceae > Porphyromonas > Porphyromonas bobii. Next base: position 635,469 of record NZ_CALPBU010000001.1, on the reverse strand, counting down.
GACAAGTGAGACGATATCACCCATACCGAGGATACGGTCGGCCATACGATCGGGGTGGAAGACATCCAGTGCATCCATCTTCTCGCCCATCCCGACGAACTTAATCGGCTTATCGACGACGGTACGGATGGAGAGGGCAGCACCACCGCGGGTATCCCCGTCAAGCTTAGTGAGGACGACGCCGTCGAAGTCAAGACGCTCGTTGAAGGTCTTAGCTGTATTCACAGCATCCTGACCCGTCATCGAGTCGACCACGAAGAGCGTCTCTGAGGGGCGGATAGCACGCTTGATCTCTTCGATCTCACGCATCATCTCTTCGTCGACTGCCAGACGACCAGCGGTGTCGATGATCACGACATCGCAGCCCTGCCCCATAGCTTCAGCGACACCATGGCGAGCGATGCTCACGGGATCCTTGCTGTCGAGGTCAAAGAATACGGGGACATCGAGCTGACCTGCCAGCACGCGAAGCTGCTCGATAGCAGCGGGACGATAGACGTCACCAGCTACGAGCATAGGTTTCTTGCCTTGCTTGGTCTTGAGGAGGTTAGCCAGCTTCCCGGAGAAGGTCGTCTTCCCAGAGCCCTGAAGACCCGACATAAGGATGATGGCGGGCATGCCCGTGAGGTTCAGCTCTGCAGCCTTACCTCCCATGAGGTTCGCCAGCTCATCGTGGACGATCTTCACCATCAGTTCGCCTGGGCGGACTGCGGTGAGGACATCCTGACCTAAGGCCTTCTCCTTGACGTCTTCGGTGAATTTCTTAGCTACGTTATAGTTGACGTCCGCTTCGAGGAGTGCTCGGCGCACATCCTTGAGCGTCTCAGCTACATTGAGTTCGGTGATCTTACCTTCGCCCTTGAGGATCTTAAACGACCGCTCGAGGCGCTCACTCAGGTTTTCGAACATATCTATACGAGTCTATTGGTTGCGGTATCGGGGAAGATAACTGCGGGCTTGAAGCCCTGTGCTTCTTCGTAGGTCATCCAAGCATAGGCCATGATGATCACGGTATCGCCAGGCTGCACCAGACGGGCTGCAGCTCCGTTGAGGCAGATGACACCTGATCCTCGCTCTCCAGCGATGACGTAGGTCTCGAGGCGAGCCCCATTGTTATTATTGACGATCTGTACCTTCTCTCCTGGGAGGATATTCGCGGCCTCGATGAGGTCGGTGTCGATAGTGATACTCCCGATGTAAGAGAGGTTAGCTTCGGTGACTGTGACGCGGTGAATCTTGGACTTCAGTAATTCAACAAGCATATCTCTTATATTTCTTTGATCCAGGCACGACGGGTCTTGTGGTGCTTACGCTCGAAGTAGTTCCACTGCATCTGTACAGCAGCGTTGGTCTCGAGCTCTGGATTGCTCTCGGCATAGCGTACGCCGTTCTTCTGGAAGACAGGGATGAGGTCGTCGAAGAGAAGTGCATTGACACCCTTGTTCTGATACTCTGGGATGACCCCGACGAGGTAGAGGTCGACGATGGGGTTCTTCATCTTCAGCGCCTTCAGTAGGTGGATCCATCCGAAGGGGAAGAGGCTTCCCTTAGCTTTCTGTAGCGCACGGCTGAGGTTGGGCAGCGTGATGCCGAAGCCAATGACCTTATCATCTTCCTCGCGGACGATGACAGTCACAAAGTCGTAGCGTAGCATGGGGATGTACATACGCACGTAGTAGTCGATCTGCTCACGTGATAGCTCAGAGACCCCGTAGAGGACTGAGTAGGCTTGGTTCAGCGTGTCGAAGATACGGTGTGCATAGGGGAGGATCTCCTGCTGATTCTTGAACTTCAGTGTCTTGAGCCCGTACTTCTTGCGGACGATCTCGGCGATACGCTTGTGCTTCTCGGGGATCTCCTCGGGGATCATAATCTTATACTCCTGCCAGTCCTGATCCTTGACAAAGCCCATACGCTGCATATGCTTGGGGTAGTAGGCATAGTTGTAGATCGTAGCCATCGTGCCGAGCTGGTCGAAGCCCTCGATAAGCATCCCTTCGTGGTCAAGGTCAGAGAAGCCCATGGGCCCCTGGAGCATATCCTTGCCGCGGGCCTTACCCCAGTCGGCAACAGCCTTGAAGAGTGCATCGACGACTTCATTGTCATTGATGAAGTCGACGAAGCCAAAGCGTACGTTGTTTTGGTTCCACGTCTCGTTGGCGCGGTGATTGATGATCCCTGCGATACGCCCGACGATACGCCCATCACGGTAGGCGAGGAAGTATGCGGCTTCGCAGAACTTAAAGGCGGGGTTGCGTGCTGGATCCAGCGTGAGGAGTTCGTCCTCGATGAGCCCAGGTACGTGATACGGATTGCCCTTGTAGAGCTTGAGGTTGAACTTGACGAACTTCCGCAAGTCTGCCTTTTCCGTAATCTGTCTTATTTCGACTGCCATATATTATCGTTGTCTCTTGTGCCTCGGTGAGGCTTACACAATGTGCACAAAGATACGGTAAAAAGCTAAGATGCCGAGGTATGAGCTTCGTGGAGATAAGGCTTCTTATAGCTTCTCTCATGATGCTGTCCTTGTAGTATGTCGTCCCATTATCATAGTGCTTTGTGGATAGTCACTTCGTAAACGACTACTGCTCTCTGCTCGAACCACTATTGCTACGAGGGCAAACGACTACTCGTTCGGGGTATGAACGACTATTGGTTCGTACTCGGAACAACTACTGCTTTTAGAGGGAATGACTATTGCTGTAGTCTTGCACCTCGCTCATTTCGATTTACTTACTCGAGGCTATTCGGTGTAAAGCAGTATCGAGTGCCAGCTGTGAGTACCTTGGAGCGGTTTTCCTGTCTTGCTCTAAAAGTAGAAAGCCAAAGGAGGATGGAAAATGAACCTGTACTGATTCATATATAGGTATATGGATGCGTGGGTAGAGCTATATAGGATGGAGAAGAAAGCTATATAGCTTTGGACTGATTCCTATATAGCTTTGTGAAATGGCCTATATTGGGTTGTTGCTTCGCGTATGGATAAAAGTTGTGGACGAGTGGCAGATAAGTTTGGGCTACGTATGTGGCTCTAATATCTACGTACGTGGATATTTGGATTTGCGTGCCTGGTCTTTAAGACTACGTACATAGACAGAGGAAAACCACTACGTGAAGGTGCTTTTCCCTTCACGATAATGGCACTTTTCCCTCCGCTGAATAAGAGGAGTATTTGCGATAAGGCGAAGGGCTTGTGTATCTAAAAGCAGCGAGGTGCCGCCCCAGCCAAGGGAGCGGCACCTCGCGATGCATTAGGATGAAGGGGGCGATTACTACTTCACATTGGGCAGCTCGAGACCGTACTGCTTCTTCTTGTCGATAGCCTTGAGGAGGAGGCTCATCAGCAGGGCTATGACACCGAAGCTGGCGAAGACAAGCATGGCAAGCGTATAGTCCTTGGGTTGACCTTCGGGCACATCTTTATTGACTGAGTCAAGGATGCTACCGATGATGATAGGCACAGACATCAGACCAACGTTCTGGATCCAGAAGATAGCTGAATAGGCAGAGCCCAATACCTTATTGTCAATGAGTTTGGGTACAGAGGGCCACAGCGTAGCAGGTACGAGTGAGAAGGAGATCCCAAGGAGGACAATCGCACTCATTGCAACGATGGTGCTATTGGTGCTACCAGGCACGAAGGGATAGAGAGCAAAGATCAGGTGGCAGATGATCATAAGAATTGATCCGAGGATAAGCATCGTAGCCCCCTTACCCTTGCGGTCAAGGTAGAAGCCAAGGATAGGCGTGACGATCATCGCACCAATGGGGAAGTAGCTGAAGTAAGCAGCAGCCTCTGTCGTTTCAAAGCCGACCTTGTAGTGAAGCATCTCGGTCGCGAACTTCTGGAAGGGGAAGATCGCTGAATAGTAGAGCACACAGAGGATAGCGACGACCCAGAAGACACCACTTCCGAAGACCTTGCCGAGGTCGGAGAACTTGAAGGGCTCTTCTGCCTCTTCTTCTTCGCCTTCGAGGTCCTTATCCAGTGCCTTGTCCATAAAGTAGTAGACGACATACAGCATTAGCCCGATACAAAGAAGTAGAGCACAGAATATGACAGGAGCTTGTACTGACTCAAACTCCTTAGCGAGCCAAGGAGAGAGGCGGAAGATAGCGAAGACACCGAAGCGAGCCAGTGCCATCTCAATGCCCATAGCCAGTGCCATTTCCTTACCCTTGAACCACTTGACGATAGCTCGTGATACCGTCACACCAGCCATCTCGGTACCACAGCCGAAGAGCATGAATCCGAGGCAGGCACAGAGAGCTGTGGGAGGGAGATTCCATCCCGTGATACCATGGATGAAGCTGCTGAAGCTATTGATAGCATCGTAGCCAGGACCACCATTGCGGAAGGTCGCACTCAGGGCATAGACTTTGATAAGGGCCCCAATGACCATAAGACTACCCGATAGTAGCGCCGTGAAGCGTACCCCCATTTTGTCGAGGATGATACCTGCGAGGATGAGGAAGCCGACGAAGACGTTGAGGAAGAATTCACTCCCACCATAGAGTCCGAAGACAGTAGAGTCCCAGCCGAGCTCGGTCTCAACGAGCGTCTTCACAGGAGAGAGTACGTCTACGAACATGTAGGCGAAGAACATCGTCAGCGAGAGGAGTGCCAGCGCACCCCAGCGGGCGGCTGGCTTGTCACGCAGTGACAGCTTTGCTTGTTCCATATCGATAGAATTATTAGTTAGTTGATATCTGTGTTAGAGAGGTCCGCCAAGAGATCGGAGATGAGGAAGTTGCTCCCTCCGACGAAGAGGACATCTGTATCTGGGGTTGCCGCCTTGCGAGCAGCGATGAGCGCCTCGTGGACGTTCGGATAAGTGGCACCTTGTAGTCCATACTGCTCAGCGAGAGCTTGTAACTCCTCTGGTGAGAGGGCACGTGGTACGGAGGCTGCGGTGAAGTAATAACGTGCTTCTTTCGGTAGACGTTGTAGTACTCCGCGGATATCTTTGTCATTAACCATGCCGAAGATGATGTGCAGAGGACGCTGTAGGCTACGGAGTTGGTCTACGATATAGCGGACGCCATCTTCGTTGTGTGCCGTGTCGCAGATGAGTGTGGGGTGCTGAGATAGTACTTCCCAGCGTCCGCGCAGCCCTGTGAGCGAAACGACATCACGTAGCCCATCACGGAATGCTTCCTCGGAGATGGTGATTCCTTGCCTACGTAGCTCTTGGATCGTAGCGTAGATAGCTCGGAAGTTATCCCGCTGTACGAGTCCACCTAAGCCGAAGTAGTAGGGGAGAGCTTCCTTTCCCTCGAGTGTAAAGCTCTGGCCAGGGAACTCGGGAGTCTGTGCCTTGATGTGTACGGCTTCTTCGGCGAAGATGATGGGAGCCTCCTCTTCGGCTGCCTTCTTCACGAAGACCTCGCGCACTTCAGGGGATTCGCCTCGCCCGATGATGACAGGCGTATGAGGCTTGATGATACCCGCTTTCTCCCGAGCTATTGCCTCGAGCGTATCTCCGAGTAGCTGGGTATGATCCTTGCTGATACTGGTGATGACGGAGACAATGGGGGAGATGATGTTGGTGCAGTCAAGTCGTCCTCCCAGCCCAACCTCGATGACAGCAAAGTCTACCTGCGCTTGGCGGAAGTAGTCGAAAGCCATGAGCGTCGTGATCTCGAAGAAAGAGGGCGAGCGCTCTTCGATGAGGGGCTTAGCGTCCTCTACGAAGCGACAAACGAAGTCTTCGCTCACCATCTCTCCATTCACTCGGATGCGCTCACGGAAGTCTAAGAGGTGGGGGGATGTGAAGAGCCCCACACGATAGCCAGAGGCCTGTAAGACGGCTGCTATCGTGTGGGAGGTCGACCCCTTACCATTCGTGCCACCGACATGTATCGTGTGGTAGCAACGGTGGGGATGGCCGTAGTGTGTGTCCAGGGTATGTGTTGTCTCTAAGCCAGGCTTGTATGCCGTGGTGCCTACCTGCTGGAAGACGGGCGTAGCCGCATAGAGATACTCAATAGCTTCTTGATAGGTCATTGAAGTCTATTCAGTGTATCTGGGGCAGGAGCTCAGGATGGAGGGTAATCGTCTGATCTCTATCTGGCCCAACGGAGATGATCGTGATGGGTACACCGATCTCACGCTCTACGAAGGCTATGTAGTCCTTGAGCTCCTGAGGGAACTCCGCTGCAGAGGTGAGCTTGGTCGTGTCGCACTGCCAACCCTTGAGCTCGGCGTAGACAGGGCGTACCGCGTCGGTAAGCTCATAGGGGAAGTTGCGCGTCTTCTTACCATCGATCTCGTAGTCTGTGCAGACGCGGATCGTGGCGAAGCTATCGAGGACGTCGCTCTTCATTATGATCAGGCGGGTGACACCATTGAGCATCACCGTATAGCGCAGAGCTACGAGGTCGAGCCAACCGCAGCGGCGGCGGCGACCTGTCACAGAGCCGAACTCATGACCCAGCGAGCAGAGCTGCTCACCCGTTTCGTCAAAGAGCTCCGTAGGGAAGGGACCCGCACCGACACGGGTGCAGTAAGCTTTGAAGATCCCGTAGACCTCGCCGATCTGTCGAGGAGCGATGCCGAGACCCGTGCAGCAGCCTGCGCAGACTGTGTTGCTCGAGGTGACGAAGGGATAGGAGCCGAAGTCGATATCTAAGAGCGAGCCTTGTGCACCCTCTGCTAAGACGCGGCGTGAGGAGCGAAGTGCATCGTTGATATACTCTTCGCTATCAATGAAGGTGAACTCTTCGAGGTACTTGATCGCATCCATCCACTGAGCTTCGAGAGCTTCGAGGCCCTCCGTGGGGTGCTGATAAGCGCGGAGAAGGGTCAGGTGACGATCCTTCGCCTCTTGGTACTTGCGGAGGAAGTCGGAGTGAATGTCCCCGACGCGCAGCCCTGTGCGGCTGACCTTATCCGTATAGGTAGGGCCAATACCCTTCCCTGTCGTCCCGATCTTAGCACCGCCCTTGGCTGCCTCTTGTGCAGCATCGATCATACGGTGCGTGGGGAGGATCAGGTGTGCCTTGCGAGAGATGACGAGGCGCTTACGCAGATCGTGTCCGCTACGGGAGAGTGCGCGAGCTTCTTCAGCAAAGAGGATGGGGTCAAGGACCACACCATTACCGATGACGTTGATCTTGTCGCCCTGGAAGATACCTGAGGGGATGGAGCGAAGGATGTACTTTTCTCCTTCGAATTCCAGCGTATGCCCCGCGTTGGGACCGCCTTGGAAGCGTGCAATAATATCATAGGAGGGCGTCAGTACATCGACGATCTTCCCTTTGCCTTCATCGCCCCACTGCAGCCCGAGGAGCACATCGACTTGTTCCATTGTATGTGTATTTGCTGTATTGTTTGTTGTCAGCTTGCGCTGTGGCTCTATGCCCAGCGTATGAGCGGTGCTTAGCGGGTCGGCATCTCAGTGGTAGCTCGTCGCGTCATCGAGGGCGAAATCCTTGGCTTGCTCACGTACAAATATACTCTTTTCCCCCCGTTTTAAGACAATATTGTCCGCTACTGGCGGCGCAAATCTCCTGAGGGGCTTGCGGTAGCTTCCCGACCTCTCGTCCTTGGCTTTATTGAGGTGGAATGAAAAGGTATATACCCTTCGGTCAAATAGTATATACCCTTGGAGCAAATAGTATATACCCTTCGGCTGAATAGTATATACCTTTCGAGCAAAAGGTATATACCCTACGATAGAAAGGTATATTCCTCGCGGCAGTAAGGTATATTCCTCACGGCGGTAAGGTATATTCCTCACGGCGGTAAGGTATATTCCTCACGGCAGAAAGGTATGTTCCTCACGGCGGTAAGGTATGTTCCTCACGGCGGTAAGGTATATTCCTCACGGCAGTAAGGTATATTCCTCGCGATGGTGAGGTATATACCTTCTTCTCTCCTCCCTATATGTTTGCTACGGCTTCCTACAGAAAGGCACTCCACGGCATACGAAAGCGGGGCGCAGGACCTTATGCCCTACACCCCGCTACTACTTGGTGATGGATAATGAAGAATGCCTTAGCCGAGGCGCTCTATGAGAGCTCCGACGAGCGATGGGATGGTCGCCTGCGGTGCGATGAGCTGGGGCTCAAGGCCGTAGCTTCGTACGGCACCTGCCGTTTGCTCTCCAAGAACTGCGATGGGAAGCTCACGTAGCAGGTCGGTCAGCTGATATTGCTCCAGTAGCTCTACAAGGTGATGGATCGCCGATGAGCTGCATGCCGTCAGGTAGTCAGCTGATGCCAGCGTCGCCCGAAGCTCCTCCGCTTCGTAATGAATTGGGCTATTGGTGTAGAGCGGAAGTCGCTCGCAGCGGTAGCCTGCTTCCTGAAGGAGGTGAGCATGGTCGTCATGCGCCAGTGCCGAAGCTGGTAGAAGCAGGGGCTTATCGTGGGGGGCAGAGACTTGCTCCACAAATTCGCGGGCGAAGGCCTTAGCGTGGTACTCGCTGGGCATGAAGTCGGGCTTGATTCCTTGAGCTTCGAGCGCTGCCGTGGTCATCGGTCCCAGCGACGCAATACGGCAGGGTGAGAGCGCACGGGCATCAAGTCCAGCTCGGTGCAGTGCTGCGAAGAAGAACTCCACGGCATTGGGCGAGGTGAAGAAGACCCAGCCGTAGCGCGCCAGCTGACTGAGGTGCGTGGCGACTTCTGCGTTGATGGCTTCGTTGGATGATAGTTCGATGGTCGGGAGAAGGAGTGCCTCGGCGCCTTCACTTTCGAGGGCTTCCTGCAGTGAGGAGGCTTGATGGCGGGCTCGCGTGACGATGACCTTCTTCCCAGCCAAGGGGCGTGACGTGCGACCTTCACTCAGACGAATCACCTCACCAATGACGAAGAGGGCGGGCGTATAGGCCGTGAAGTCTTCTTCGGGATCAGTGAACTCCCCGAGGGTGCGTGCTAAGAGTGCCTGCTGTGGGGTCGTCCCTCGGCTAACCAAAGCTGCTGGGGTCGCTGCGGAGCATCCCGCCTCGATGAGAGCTTGGCTAATCGAAGAGATTTGGCGAACACCCATGTAGAAGATCAGCGTACCGCCGAGCTTGGCAAGAGCTTGCCAGTCGAAGGCAGGGAGCTCTCCTGACTCCGAGTGGGCAGTAAGGCAAGTGAACGAACGACTGACAGCTCGGTGCGTCACGGGAATATCGAAGTAGGCGGGAGCAGCAAGCCCTGCCGTGATCCCTGGCACAATCTCATAGCGGATACCAGCTTCGCGGAGCACGTTCATCTCCTCTCCTCCGTGAGCAAAGACAAAGGGGTCACCGCCCTTGAGACGTACGATCTTGCCCGCCCCTTTAGAAGCCAGCTCGACGAGCAGCGCATTGATCTCGGGCTGCTTCATAGAGTGTGCGCCATAGCGCTTCCCTACATTGTAGAGGCGGGTAGTCGGGGGGATGAGCTCGATAATGCGGGGAGAGACGAGAGCGTCATAGACGACGATCTCCGCTGAGGTGATCAGTTCGTAGGCACGACGGGTAAGGAGCTTGGGGTCACCAGGACCAGCTCCGACGAGATATACGGTACTCATGCTGTGGTGATATGCTGAAGGCGCTCGATGAGCTGCGAGAGTAGGGTGTCAATATCAGAGAGTGGGGTGCGGTGCGTAGCCAGATAGTGCTCCGTCCCCGAAGCGTTCGCATAGAATACACGAAGCTCTGCCATCTCGCCCTCGATATGGCAGACGCAGCCCAAGGGGAGGGCACAGCCGCCACCTAAGCGCTTGAGGAGGCTTCGCTCAATGTTAACCTCTCGCTCAGTCTTCGCGTCATGGATCTGCTGAAGTAGGGTCTGCAGCTCACCATCTTCGTCTCGCGTCTGGACGGCAATAGCTGCCTGCCCAGGAGCAGGTACGATGATCTCTTCACTGATGGGATAGCGGGTGACGTCCTTCATATCCAGACGAGTGAGACCAGCTTCTGCGAGGAGGGTGGCATCGAAGAGTCCAGCGTCGACCTTTCCCATGCGAGTCTCTACATTCCCTCGGATGGGCTCGGTGCGCAGATGAGGATAGTGGAGAGCTATCTGATAGGCGCGGCGCCGACTTGATGTCCCGATGAGAGCACCTTCAGGCAAAGCCTCGAGAGGCATCGGACCTATGAGGGTGTCGTGCGTGACGGCACGGGGCAGATAAGCTGCTATGCGGGTGCCAGGAGCAGGATCAACGGGAAGGTCCTTGAGGCTGTGCACGGCGAAGTCTATCTCTCCAGCTCGCAGTGCTTCCTCAAGAGCTCCCGTGAAGAGTCCCTTGTCTCCCGAGGCATCCAGGGAGAGATGCTGGAGCTTGTCCCCCTTAGTCTTGATGATCTTGAGCTCGATCTGAAGGGTAGGAAAGTGCTGGAGGAGGGCATCGCGTACCATCTCGCTCTGGCGCAGCGCGAGCTGGCTTCCTCGCGTCCCGAGGATGAAGGTCTTAGGAGTCATGTGATGGGAGCTTGCCTTGTATATGGGTGAAGAGCTGGAGGAGTGTCTTGGAGTAGGTCTTAAGCCCTGTCGTCTCGCTCAGCTCTCGCAGTGCAGAGACGATCGCAGTCGTGTAAGTGGTGCGTAGATGTTCGTCCCAGTGCGAGATGAGCTTACGTTCCTCTTCGCTTAAGTCGTGAGGAAGGGCAGAGAGCTCCTTGTCGAGAAGCTGATGGGATACCTGCTGGATGAGACCGATCGTTTGTCTCACCTCCGCCGCATCACACCATTGGAGGAAGTCCTGTACCATCGACTGGATGTAGCTACGTATCTCCTCATGCTGATGAATCTCTTCGCCCGAGAGATACTGCTGACTCCTCAGATCATCGATCGTATAGAGATGGAGGTAAGGTACTTCGTCCAGCGATGGATCGACATTGCGTGGCACGGCCATGTCGAAGAAGTAGCGCTCCCCTTGTGGTATATGTACAAGGAGCTCCTCCGTGATAATCGGAGTAAGAGAAGAGGTAGCGACGAAGGTGATAGGAGAGGTCGTGAGCGCCTGAGGAAGATGATCATCCGAGTACACCGAGGAGATCTGATGTTTCTCAGCAAAGGCCATGGCTCGCTCGCGGGTACGATTGTAGATGCTCACCATAGGATGCTGGAGCTCCTGTAGGCGGTGGGCAATGACTTCTGCCATCTGTCCCGCTCCGAGAATGAGTACGGGCTGCTCGGAGAAGTTAGTTATACGCTGTCGTAGGTAGTCTACGGCTGCTGTCCCTGCAGAGATCGGTGTCCCTGAGAGTAGGTACTCACTGCGTACCTTCTTAGCAGTCTCGAAGGCTCGATGACAGAGGCGAGAGATCACGGCTGTACTCTGCTCGTGAGTCGTAGCACGACGATAGGCTTCCTTCAGCTGTCCGAGGATTTGGGTTTCTCCAAGGACCATTGACTCCAGCCCACAAGCCAAGCGGAAGAGGTGGCGTATGGCCTCTGTGTGATGTAGCGTCGTGAAGATCGATTCGTCCCCAGAGTGACGTATGCGCTTGAAGCGATAGAGGCTGCGGATGAGTGTAGACTCAAGCTCTTGAGTTACTTGGCTGGGAGCCTCGTAATAGATCTCCAAGCGGTTGCAAGTAGAGAGGACAAAGCCACCAAGTAGACCTTGCTCCCCTTGCCACTGTGAGATAAGTTGGACAGCTTCTTCCTCTCCGAGGGCGAACTGCTCACGTCTCGATAGGGAGGCTGTCTTATGGTTGATACTAATGAGTCCGATCATGGATCGTATCCTGTAGTAGTGATTCTTTTAGTTTGTCGTAGGCCTGACGCAGACGAGTACGCTCAGCCTCATCGGTAGCCTCTTGTAGTGCTTGACGATATTGCGAGAGGGCTCGTAGACGTGCTTCGAAGCCATCGGGAAGTGTTTCACTCCATGCCGTCTTGAGCTGCTGTGTGATCTCGGGGAGGCGGTAGTCGCTGTGCACTGATAGGGTAATGCCTTCCTTGTGTGCGGTAGCGCCAAACTGTAAGTTCCCTCGTGTTGCATCGCTGAGCAGGGAGAAGAGGTAGCCTGCAGCCTCAAGCTCTTGAGCAAAGCGAAGCTCCTCACCACCGTCTCCTATTCCTAAGATGATGATACGTGCTTCGCCTACATCGGAGATCCCTGTGTAAGCACGAGGAATCCACTCAAAGTCACCTTGTCGTGCTGCTTCTGTGAGCTCATCACAGAGAGCTGGTGCCATAACTTTGAATGGGATGCGACGCTCAATAAGTCCTTGGGCTTTGCGCCAAATTCCCTTTCCTCCTCCGACGAGGAGTATGGGGAGAGTCTCCGATGATAGGAAGAGCGGGAGGTGATACTGCTGTAGCTCCGTACGGATTGGGTGGGAAGGCGCCTGCTGATGCGTACGAGTTCGCCATGCCCAGGGTTGTGGAAGGTGCTTATCCTTTAGCAGGATACTATCGGACCAAAGATCAGGAGCCTTGCGATCACAAATCAGTTTGCCTGCCTCCATCAGTAATACTCGATCGGCGAAGCGGCTGGCCAGTTCCATATCGTGGGTGGAGATGATGATGGTCTTCCCTGCAAGATGTAGCTGCTCCAGTAAGTCCAACACACGCTCCGTGTACAACGCGTCAAGTGCCGCCGTAGGTTCGTCCAGGATTAGAACCTCAGGATCGGTAGCGAGGACAGATACAAGAGCTACCCACTTCTTTTGGCCTTCGCTCAGTTCATGGGGAGGCTTGTGGCGGAGCTCGGCAAGGTTGTAGCGAGTCAAGAGTTCCTCAAGTCGCTTATGGAGGGCTTCCTCACGCAGACCCATATTCTTAAGCCCGAAGGCGATCTCATCCTCGACAGAGGGAGTGAAGAGCTGGTAATTGGAGTTTTGTAGTACGAGTGCTACTTGTTGCCTTAGCGCGACTCGCTCTTGTGGATGAATTAGTTGCCCATGGAGATAGACTTCTCCGCTCCATGAGGGTTGGAGTCCTGAGAGTAGAAGGAAGAGGGTAGACTTCCCTGCGCCATTATGACCGATGAGAGCTATGCGCTCTCCTCTCTGTATGGTGCAGGTGACACCGCGGAGAGCCTCATATCCATCTTCATAGTGGAAGGATAGCTCTTTGACTTGCAGTAGAGGAAAATGATTCATACTCTCAGTGCTGTTGTGTGAGCTACTTCTTAGCCCCTCATCTTCGTATCCTCGAGATTGGAGCCCAAGGTAAAGTTTGTCTGATTCCACTTGACTCAATATAAAAGTACGCGAGAGGAGCATGCCGAAGTGCTGGAGCTTCTCGCTCAAGCTCCCTTGGTAACCCAGACGGCTCGTCTGTGCCAGGCGAATCTGCCCCGCTGTTTCCTCCAGGACGAAGATATAGCGGTAGGTGAGCTCAATGAGCTCAATGAAGAGCTTGGGAGTACCAAGGCTGCGTAGCACTGTGTAGAGTCGATGGAGCGGAAGAAGCTGTAGGAGGAGCATCATCGAGGAGGCGGAGGCTAAGCAGCGAAGCCCCGTCTTGAGAGCCTGTACACTTCCCTCCTTCGTGACACCCCAGCCTCCGAAGTCTATCCATAGAGAACTCTCTTCTCCACGGCCTAAGGCAATCGGTAGAATTGAGAGGAGAATGAAGAATGAGAGGATGAGGAGTCTGCGTGTCAAAAGCCATCTTTTTCCCGTGCTTCGAGCAAAAGTCAAGCCAATGATAGCAGCTGCAAGTATGAGGAGGTGAGCTGTATGTTGCAGTACAAGTGCTACCCCAAGGAGAAGTAGACACAAGAATAAGTATCCCTGCTCCTCACGGAGCGTAGGGCGTCGAGAGCAGTGCTTCGTGTGGGACATTAGGCTTCTTGCTCCTTCTGCTTGGATTGATGTCTCTTATAAATGAGCTGGTAGTATCCCCAGGCGAATAGAGCAATACCAATAGCTACCTGCAGTGCGAAGAGAAGAGGCTCTGCAAACTCTGAAGGCTCGAAGCTCTCAAGGAATGGAGTTGGATTGAAGCCAGGAGTCAATTGCCCAATCATTTTTCCGGCTTGGTCGTCTGTGCCTGCTCCGATGTCGAAGAGGCCAGCTAAGATGGGTAATGCAAGGCAGACTACAGCGAGAATTGAGAGCCAAATGAATTGTGGGCGTAGGCTGCTCTTTGTCGAGGACTGCGTGCTGGATGCTTTCGCGCTGGTAGCCGTTTTTGCTTGGCTCTTTTCAAGGAGGCGGAGTACAATGACGGTCAAGATACCTTCAATAATAGAGAGTGGCACCTGTGTGATAGCGAAGATTCCGAGGAACTTCCATGCAGCTCCCATAACGCCTGTGACAGTATCGGGGTAGACAACAGCAAGCTGGAAAGAGGTGACGATATAGGTTGCCATCGATCCGCAGAAGGTTGCGATGAAGATGACCAGACTCTTTGGTAAGCGAGCAGAGGTTAGAAGGCGATAGAGTGCGTAGGCAACAAAAGGGCCTGCAATAGATAGGGAGAAGATATTTGCCCCCAGTGTACTGATCCCCCCATGAGCCAATAGTAGAGCTTGGAAGAGAAGCACGATAGCTCCGACTAAAGGCATTGCCATGGGACCAATCGTAAGCGTACCTAATGTGGTCCCTGTAAGGTGTGAGCTACTCCCCGCGACAGAGGGCATCTTTAGAGCTGAGAGAATGAACGTATAAGCAGCTGCCAAGGCGAAGGAACTCTTCATGCGAGGAGAAGCCTTGATCTGACGGGCTACAAAGCGATAGCTGAAGACCACAAAGGGGAGAGCTATGAGATACCAAATGATGCACCACTTCAGGGGAATGAATCCTTCCATGATGTGCATAGCTCCAAGTGGCTCTAGTCCCAAAGCGAGCATGAGGAGCAGTAGATAGATACGCTTATTCATAGTTGAGGTTGTCGATGTATATATGGATATGTAGGGCCGATCGCAATTACTGCTCGCGTTCTGCTGCCATCAGATGATCAAGCCATACCTGACGGAGGGAGGCATAGTCTGCCAGTCCGTGAAGGTGGCAATTTTCTTCTTCGATCTTGTAGCCAAGGGCCTTGAAGCGGATCTTCCAGCTTTGCTCTTCCAGGGGGGTATCCTCTTCTTCGTCACCCGCCATATCATTGAGAGCATGGTCACCCGCTACAGACATGAGGGGGAGGAGGTTAAGCGTCGTACCCACTGGACATACCTCAGCTAATCGCTCAGCGACGTCCTCAAAGAGCATGTCTTCAAAGTCTACCGTCCCGATGAGTATACGCGAGCAGCGCCCCTGCAGGTAGTCATGTAGGCGGCGATAGCGACCATTGGCTTCGGGATGCTTATCTGTATTGTTGCCATGTCCCATGAGGATGAGAGCTTCCCCTCGCTCCAAGCGCTCGCGGAAGAGTGAATAGATACAGTCCCCGACACGCTCAATATCAGCTTGGCTCCAAAGTAGGGGTACGCCGACTGTAGTCGGTATCTGAGGATAGAGACGATGGAACTGCGGAACGTAGCGGTCATCAATGAAAGAGTACTCCAGACCAGGGATGACGTGTAGAGACTGGATACTTACAGCTTTATAGCCAGCTTCACCAATGGCTTCGAGCCACTTATCTGTGGTATAGTATTCTTCGCCTGTTTTCTCAAGCCATTTGCGGATGCAGAACTTGGAGGTGAAGGCCATATAGATATCTCTATCGGGGAAACTCTCTGTAAAGGCATTGCGCAATGTCGCAAAGGTTTTGTATGGCCCTTCATAGGTACTCCCAAAAGTGACTAATAGCAGGGCTCGCTCATGTCGCTTCTCTGCGCAGACACGGGCGATCAGTGGGTTTTGGTTGCTCTGTTCCATAGTGATTACTCCTGTGCATTGGCCTCATAGCGATACTTCACCTAATGAGGATTGCACAAAGTTACTCTTTATCTAACAGATTCTAAAGGAAGAAGAGGAGGAGATCGGTATGCTATCTGACCAGATGAGCAGGTGCTATAAAACGAGTGTTGACTGTCTCCCGACAGCCAACACCCTTCGTTAACCTTAAATCTAATACCATGAAAAACACACTGCAAATATACGTTAAATAATTTGAGTCTGCCAAATATTTCTTGATCTTTATTTACCTTTGTTTCGTATGTCATTGTTGGAGAGAGTATTCCTCTGATGAGAGAACTTTCTTGAAAGAGACGAAATATCTGCTTGGTGCTGATAGATGGATAAAAAAATAGGCCCTCAGGATATACTGAGGGCCTATTTAGTGTTGGAGATCAGAAGCTTTTACTTGGTCTTGATGCCGAGCTTCTTGGCGATGTCTTCAGGAATAGCTGAGCGATGAAGTACGATGTTCATCGTCTTGCCCTTTACGAAGTTGTAAGAAGCATACCAGTGTCCCTTGTAGGCACCAGCTTCACCCCATGAGTTCTTTACCATAAAGAACTTGCGGCCAATCTGGTTCTTTGCGATACCGTAGATGACCATACCATGGTCGTCGGTGAGCTCGTAGTTGTCAAAGCCCTTCTGACGATATTCCTGGGTGGGTTCGATTTCGGGCACATCAGCCGTGTGGATGAGCTGATTCAGCAGGCGCTGCTTGTCTGAGGAGTTAAGACCGATCCAGCGAGCCTGGTCAGAGCCCTTCGTCTCAATTTCTTCCACGTCGGGGAGGACAGCGATACCGTCACGGGTGAAGCCCTTTTCACTCACGTCAGAGCCCCAAGCGATCGTGTAGCCCTTATCGATGGCATACTCCATGGTGCGCATAAATTCATCGATGGGGAGGTTATAGGACTCAGCCCAACGCCAGTTGTCTTCAATTTCGAGGGCGAACTTGCTGTAGAAGGGGTGATGAGTGAAGGAGGTCAGTGAAACGTAGTCGTCTGCATTCAGACCCATTTCCTGAGCATAGCTCTTAGGCGTGTACTTCTTGCCATTGTACGTGAAGCTCTCGGGGAGCTTGCCGAGATACTGGTCGAGGATAGACTCGAAGGCAGGGTACCATGCTGGGGAGAGCTTGCCGTTAGGGTTGCTGACGATAGCATCAAGGAAGCCCTTGAGGGCAGCTTCCATTTCGCCGTGCTGATTCTTAGTTGTCCCATAGTTAAGACCAGGGAGGACTGACTGGGGAACGGCACCATACTCCTTGAGTACATAGAGTACATCGTAGAAAGAACCACCCTGTGCGAAGTTCAGCTTGCCGTGCAGACGGACATACTTACGTGCCTTGTCGCGGTAGGAGTGGCTGACTACGAACATCTCAGAGAGGTCATACTCACCCTTACCGATGCGGATCAGCTCATCTTCCAGGAAGCTCTGGCCTGAGTAAGCCCAGCAAGTACCTGAGTTTGCCTGATTTTTGATTGAGGTGATGCGTGCGTCCTTGACGGTCGTGAAGACGTTAGGCTGTCCAGCGTCCTTAGACTGAGTGGGTGCTTGTGCCAGAGCCAGGGAAGAAGTCATCCCTGCGATGGCCATGATAGCGATAAGTTTCTTCATCTTTGATGGGTATATGTAATAGTTACGAGTTACATCAAGTGCCTATTCCCCATGGGTATTTGCCACAAGGGTATCCAAAGATACACAATAATTCGCTTCGTCAACTCGTAGTCAGACAGCCGCAAAGCTGTGGCTCGGGAGTAGGTTGCCTCTGGGAGGGGAGGCAAAACTATTGGAGGAAGGGATTCTTACGGCGCTCGTATCCGATAGTAGTCTCTGGTCCGTGTCCGCTGAAGACAATCGTCTCATCGGGTAGCGGGAGATACTGGGTACGGATTGACTCAACAAGCTGATCATAGCTCCCATACCAGAAGTCCGTGCGACCAATTGTCCCCTGGAGTAGGGTGTCCCCAGAGAGTAGAATACCAGACTCAGGTGCATAGTAAGCGAGGTGACCTGGCGCATGCCCAGGGACAAAGAGAACTCGCAGCTCTTCACTGCCGAGGCGAATGAGATCATCCTGCCCTACCATCGTATAGCGGTCTGCTGGGACATCTTCCAGTGGTAGGGGAATAGCATAGCCCTTGAGTTGCTCAGAGGGCAGGGGTAGCTTCTCGAAGTCAATAGCGTTGGCATAGGCTGTGATATGAGGCCACTCCTTGAGGACGTATGCGGCTCCCCATACATGATCGAAGTGCTGATGGGTGCAGAGCATCAGAGTCGGTGTCAGACCTTGCTCCGTGATAAAGTCACGGAGCTTCTCTTCCTCAGAGTGGCGCATGCAGCCTGGGTCAACGATGGCAGCCTCACGGCTCTCTTCATCGTAGAGGACGTAGGTATTCTCTTGTACAGGCCCGAAGGTAAACTGGTGAATCTTAAGCATAGGTTGATAATGATGATAGTCTTAGTGGGGGATAGTGCCATCAGCCTCTAAGGCATTTGGCGTCGTAGATGAGAGCCATCGATCTCAAGCCCTTCGCTGAGCTCTCCTGCCCAATAGCGTATAGCAGCCATCGTGTCTAGAGGATGGTAGGGGAGGGCTGCGATGATTTTCTCGACGGGATAGCTCTCTGCGGTGGTACCGAGGAAGGAGCGCTCAAGCTCCTCGCCTACGGCATCGATGATATATTGATGTAGTCCCGAAGGATGCTTGCGAAGACAAACATCACATGCTCCACAGGGGGTACTCTCAGTCTCTCCAAAGTAAGCGAGAAGCATACGAGAGCGGCAGGTCTCTTCCTCTTCTATATAGGTACGTACAGCCCCGATGCGGTCACTCATCTTGTCGCGACGCTCCTGATAGGCGGCATAGGGTATACGGAGATACTGGCTGTCTTCACGTCGGATGAGGAAGTGTAGGCGTGGGATATCCTTTTTCGGGATGTAGTGCAGGACGCCTTGGCGAGATAGTGCCACAAGGGAGGTGTAGACCTCATCTTCGCTGTAGCCCGAGAGGGTAGATAGGTCGCGCTCGCTGATGGACACGTAGTCAGAGAAGAGTCCTGTATAGCTACGCAGTATCGTGCGGATGAGGCGGTCGGGACCGATATGGGGCTGGTAAAGCTCCTTACTCGGGATGAGGAAGCGGAGCATTGAGCGGCTGTCATCATCGTGGTACTCCAGCCACTTCGCCAGCTGCATGATCTCGATAGCGTGACGGGTCTGCACGGGACGCATATGGAAGCGTCGTATGAAGAGCTCGATATCAAAGTCATACGTGCGATCCAGCCCCTCTCCTTCTCCGATAGCGAGGAAGTTGCAGATCTGATCATATACCTTGCGGATGTATTCCTTCTCGGGGAAGGTATCCTGCAGGCGCCGATGTAGCATCCTGGAGTCCTGGCTACCGACGATAGCCACAGCGTAGGAGTGCTCACCATCACGCCCTGCACGCCCTGCCTCCTGATAGTATTCCTCGAGGGAAGAGGGCATGGTGAGATGGATGACCAGGCGCACATCGGGCTTATCGATGCCCATACCGAAGGCATTCGTTGCGACCATGACACGCACTTCTCCTCGCATCCATCGCCCTTGGCGCATCTCACGCTCGGTATAGGTTAGCCCTGCATGATAGTAGGTTGCACTAATTCCTTCGGCAAGGAGAGCTTCGGAGACCGTCTGACAGAGCTGTCTATTGCGGCAGTAGATGATGGCAGCTCCTTCTACTCGGGAGAGTATGAAGCGCATCATCGCAGGCTTGTCATCGCTACGACGTATCGAATAGGAGATGTTGGGGCGAAGAAAGCTCTTCTGATAGAAGGCATAGCCTGGGCGGAAGTGAAGGACATGCTTGATATCCTCGACGACCTCGCTTGTTGCTGTCGCTGTAAGAGCCAAGATGGGTACCTCGGGAAGCTGCTCACGGAGCTTCGGTAGCTCAAGGTAGGAGGGGCGGAAGTCATACCCCCACTGACACACGCAGTGACATTCGTCGATGACAATGAGTGATACGGTCAGGGCATGAAGCCACGCTTGGAAGCGCTCACTACCTACACGCTCAGGAGAGACATAGAGGAACTTGTACTTTCCGAAGAGGCAATTATCCAGAGCCGTCTGTACCTTCTCTTGCGACATGCCCGAGTGGATCGCTGTAGCACGTATTCCCCGAGCTCGTAGGTGGTCTACCTGATCCTTCATCAGAGAGATGAGGGGCGTGATGACAAGTGTCAGCCCTGGGAGTATGAGCCCTGGTACTTGGAAGGTGATGCTCTTTCCTCCTCCAGTCGGCATAAGTCCTAAGGTGTCTCGTCCATCTAGTGCTGCTTGTACGATCTCTCTTTGTAGAGGTCGGAAGGTAGAGTAGCCCCAGTAGCGCTCCAGCACTTCTTCGGGGGAGAGGTCGCTGTCGGCTACTCCTGGTCGAGGATCATGCCCAGGTGTGACGGGGGAGATGGAGAGGGGATCTTCATCGAATAGGTCTTCAGGCCAGAGTTCATGATGCTCAATGAACGGATCATCGGCACTTGGATCTGGACCTAAGAGCTCCTCAAAGTCTTCGGTAGAGGTCGGTCTCATGGTGGCGTCCAGCGTGATCTAGCGGTCCGTGAGTCGCTCTGACAGCTCACTCTCAAGGCAGAGATCCTTGACACGTAGCTGTAGGAAGCTCTGCGGATAGAAGTTGTTTTCCTCAAGCTCAAAGCACAGGGCAAAGGCGCTGTGCCGTGTGATCTCGGGAGCATAGCGAGCCAGCCCCAGAGCGAAGCCATGAAGGGGACGGATGCGCTGATAGCTGTCGGTCATACGTAGGCTCAGATGCTGAAGTGCCTTGCCTACAGCACGTGTGCCACCGGCATCTCGCATGTTACGAGTCATGAAGATGGGACGCTCGTTGTCCGTGCCGAAGGGATAGAGCATCTCTACCTGACGGAGGAGCGTGCGTGACACCTCGGAAGGCTTGAGCTCTGCATCGATTTGGAGGGTCGGAGTGAATGGTTGCGAGGTGATTTGCTCCACACTATCAGCATACTCCTGTATGCGTCGCATAAACTCAGGGAGGCGGTCCTCACGGATTGTCAGCCCTGCGGCAAAGATGTGTCCGCCGAAGTTCTCCAAGCAGTCACTGCAAGCTTGGATGGCTTGGTATAAGTCAAAGCCTCCTGCAGAGCGTCCTGATCCGGCGAGGAAGTCACCTGTACTATGGGAGAGGATGAGCACAGGGCGGTGGAAGCGATCGGCCAGTCGTGCTGCTACGATGCCCATGACTCCCTTGTTCCACTCTGGGCGGTAGAGGATGATGAGTCGCTGCTTCTGGAGCTGTGGGTCACTCTCGACGAGGGCAATGGCCTCACGTGTGACCTGCTGATCGAGCTCTTGACGCTGGCGATTGTATTCGTCGAGTATCTGGCTCTGTGCCTCCGCTGTAGCAGCATCCTCGGCAATGAGGAGCTTGACAGACTCAGCGCCGTGTGCCATACGCCCTGCGGCATTGATACGTGGTCCGAGCTCGTAGTAGATGCTCGCCATATCGACGCGACCAGGCTGGATCTTCCCTAAGCGCATGAGATAGGTGATAGCTACCGAGGGGTGGCTATTGATCTGCTGCAGGCCGTGAGATATGAAGATACGGTTCTCCCCAAGTATAGAAACACGGTCCTGAGCGATACTTAGGACGAGAAGCTCCAGCAAGGGAAAAAGAGATTCAAAAGGGAGGTTTCGATGGGAGGCAAGCCCTTGTACAAGCTTGAAAGCTACCCCACAGCCCGAGAGCTCGGTGAAGGGGTAGTGGTTGTCGTGACGCTTCGGGTTGAGGATAGCAGTAGCTGGAGGAAGGCTATCATCGGGCGTGTGGTGGTCGCAGACGATGAAGTCCATCCCATGCTCTCGAGCGTAGGTGATTTCCTCAAACGCCTTGATCCCCGTGTCTACCGATATGATGAGGCTGACACCTAACTGCCGTGCATAGTCTATGCCCTGCAACGTGATACCATAGCCATCGTCATAGCGATCTGGAATATAGTAGTGGAGGTATTCCTCGGGCAAGCATTGTGCTCGCAGATAGCGGTAGAGTAGGGCTACGGCTGTGGTGCCATCGACATCATAGTCTCCGTAGATCAAGATATGCTCCCGCTGCTCAATAGCTCTATTCAGCCGCTCGACAGCGACCAGCATATCCTCCATAGCGAAGGGATCATGTAGCTCCTCAAGGCGTGGAGAGAAAAAGCTCTGTGCCTCCTCATAAGTACGTATACCTCTTGCTACCAGGAGGCGCCCCATAGCAGGGAAGAGCCCCAAGCGTGTGGCTAATTCACAAGCTTGGGTCTCCTCATCTGTGGTATATTGTCTTATCTCCCAGCTTTGGGACATGCTTATATCTCCTTGCTATTGCTACTACTTCTTTGTGGTGGCGCTGGGCGTCAGGGTAGGCTGGATCAGATAGTAATGTTGCTGTGTCTTACCCTTCCCGGAGCCTTGTATCTCTACAACGACATAGTCCTTGCCTTTGTTCGTTTGCTCACGGCTGGCGAGGATTTCCTCGCGAGGTGTTTCATTCCAATGCTGCTCAAAGAGAAGAGCATCGTCAAGTGAGCGCACTTGAATGGCCTTATCAAAGCTCGAGCCATCACCCGTGTGGGCGATCATGCTGAGAAGCTCGACGAGCTGGTACATGTAGGTATTGAATCGTGAGCTCTTGAGGTGAAGCGAGAGGTCGCAGGCGCGCTTGATGAGCCCAATATGCGTGGGGGTACGCCACAGCCCTTGTTGGACGGTCTTGAGTGCCTCAGTGAAGTTCTTCCCCTCGATAAGGCGATCGGCCTCAGCCTCTATCTTGCTGAGGAAGGGCGCTGTGTCTTCACGTCCATCTACTGAGAAGTATAGCTCTCTGATATCTGCGCGACTGAGCGTAGAGTCTGCGCGACGGAAGCGTGTCGTCAAGAGCTCATTGGACTGTGCACTCTTTTCGCTTACCTTCTGTACAGGTGCTGTCCCCCCCGTACGCAGGCGAATGCTGTCCTGACGCATCATCTCAAGTTGCTCCTCACTGGGAGCTTGGGCTGCATAGTAGCGGCCACGTGCGCGCGAACGTATATTATAGGAGTGGCGGCCGCGACGTGAGGAGCTGTGACTGCTCTTCGCCGAGCTCTTACTCTTGGATGACTTAGAGGAGGCCTTCTTACTCGTAGAGGTCGTAGGCTTCTTGCGGCTACGTGCTTCTCCTATCGATGGGACGGATAGGGAGAGGCTGAGGGCAGCCAGCAGGAGGGTTATCTTCGAATGGATAGGTCGCATAGTTGTTTCTTGTTAGTCGTCTCCGATACTCATTGAGGCAGGAGAGAAGCTCTTCGCTACTGCCCCACGGCAAGCTCGGAGGGTGATCACTGAGTGTCGCTTAGAAGGAACGAGGTCAATCTGTGCCTCAGTATAGAGGAGGGAGCCCCCGTCACTTAGACAAAGATAACGGAAACGGCTCGGATTACCTATGCCTATCCGCTCTTCTTTCCTAAGAAAAGGTATACAAAAAGCCACATTTCAGGGGCTAACTCATAATTAATGACTACTTCCTTGTGCAGGGGGTTGCATAGGGTACTCCTGCTACAGCCTTGATGGGGAGCACAACAAGAGTGGAATGTCAGAAGTCCTATGATGGTCGTATGGAGTAGCTTGTTATCTGTTTGTAAATTAGATTATTGTGGGTGCCAAGGTGCGGTCCTATAATGGCTATTCATTGGGATCCGTATAAGGAGGGATAAATGAACCAGTACCGCTCACATCAGAAAGCACTTCGCTTTATTGCGAGTATTCCTCTTATCCAGCGGAGGGTAAAGTGTCTTTCTCGCGAAGAAAAAGCGCCTTCCCGTAGTGCTTTTTCCGCATCTATGTACGTAGCCTTAAAGGCCGGGTACATAAATCCAAATATCCACGTACGTAGATATTAGAGCCACGTACGTAGTCCAAACTTATCTGCTACTCGTCCACAATTTTTATCCCTACGCGGAGCAATAACCTAATAGAGGTCACTTCTCAAAGCTATATAGTAATCAGTACAAAGCTATATAGTAATCGGTGCAAAGCTATATAGTAATCAGTCCAAAGCTATATAGTAATCGGTGCAAAGCTATATAGTAATCAGTCCAAAGCTATATAGGAATCGATCCAAAGCTATATAGCTTTCTTCGCCATCCTATATAGCTCTACCCACACACCCATATACCTATATGAGACTATTGTGCAAGGTCACCTCTTCATTACTCATACCTTCTTCCCTCGAAAATCGGAGTCTTTAGGCTGAGAAGTTCGAAGGAGGAAAGTGCAGGCAGTGAAGATATGGCCTTGCGCAATGGCCTTCTGATTACTAAGCGATTATCCTCTCGATAGCCCTCAAATGGGGAATGGATTGTGGAGCTATATTGAGCATCAGCTACTTATCCTTTGGTGTGTTTCCCTCGCTTTCTCTCTGGGCAGGCGCTTCAGCTGGGCGCTTTTTCTTACCTTTGCACGAAGCTTTTTAGTGAAGGAGCTGTGAATAGCCCCCTATAGAGAGCTTCATCGTTAAGTATAACCGCTAAGGAAGATAAGACAGATGGACGATTCCCTCCCGCCGAATGAGCGCTGTGTAAGCGCCTCTCGCTCCGTCGTCTTGCCCTACGGACTTCCCTGCCTCTGAGGAGGGAGCTGTATGAGGTGAGCCGACAGTATCCACTCCGTAAGCACTGGGATGCTCGGAGTGTAATAGTCCCACCATATACAGCTAAGCGATATAATGAAGAGCTACCTCACCTTCGAGCCGGGTGTACCCGAGCTGGAAGAGTTTGCCCCCCACTGCTGGGTGCACGTCGAGTGCCCCGATGAAGATGACTTCATGTTCCTGACGAAGGAGCTGGGGATACCAAGAGAATTCCTATCCGACATAGCCGATATTGATGAGCGTCCACGTGCAGAGCGCGAGGATGATTGGCTCCTAACGATTCTCCGCATACCGATGGACGGAGGCGGACCAGGTATGCCTTATCAGACCGTCCCTCTGGGGATCATCACAGGGCATCGCGCTACGGTCTCTGTTTGCTACAGACGTACACAGCTCTTACCTGACTTCATCAATCATATCCGACGAAAGAATATCGGTATTGCCAACCAGACCGAGTTCGTCACACGTATGATTTACTCGTCAGCGGTATGGTTCCTGAAGTACCTGAAGCTGATGTATCTTGAGATCAATCGTGCAGAGAAGGAGCTGGAGCTTAGCATTCGTAATGAGGACCTCCTCCGCATCATGCGTCTGCAGCGATCTCTGGTTTACTTCAGTACCTCTATACGAGGCAATGAAGCTATGCTTGGGCGTCTGCGCACGACCTCACGTGCTTCGAGCGTCGATCCAGATCTCTTCGAAGACGTGAGCATTGAGCTTCGTCAGGCTTACAATACGATCAATATCTACACCGATATCGTCACGAGTATGATGGATGCCTCGGCCAATATCATCTCCAACAATGTGAATACGATTATGAAGCGCATGACGAGTATCTCCATTGTGCTGACGGTACCGACGATGATCTCGAGCTTCTTCGGGATGAACGTCAACGTCTACCTTGGCGAATGGTACTGGGCCTTCCTTGCGATCTTCGCTGTATCGGTGACGATATCAGGCTTGGCCTTCTATCTCTTCCGTAAGATTAAGTGGTTCTAGGAGTCCACGTAGACACGTAGATACAATTCGAAATAAAGACAGCCGCCCCCTCGCATCTCATCGTGCGAGGGGGCGGCTGTCTTTGTATGAGGGAGAGTACTTGGCGGTGATTAGCTACGCCCTGCTTCCAGCTCTGAGAGGCGGTAGACCTCGTGGATAGCAGGGTTGCGGCGTAGGATCTGGCAGATAGCTTCGACCTGGCGTGTGTCTAATACCTTCACAGAGATCGTCCCCTGGAACACTCCATCGTGTGCCTTCAAGTCGATAGCTGTGATGCTGACCTTGAAGTCTTCTAAGAAGATCTGCGATATAGCGTTGAGCAGTCCCTTGGAGTCGATCCCACGGATGACGAGTGTCGTCTCGAAGAGTGGAGTGTGATGTGTGCTCCAGTGTACCGAGAGCAGGCGGTCGCCCTGCACTGTCTTGTATCGTGTCGCCTCTGGGCAGGAGCATTTATGTACGATGACTTCACTCTCGTCGCTGATGATACCGAGGGCGTCATCGCCAGGGATGGGATGGCAGCAGGGTGCTATCTTATAGTTGAGTAAGCCGTCTTGCTCGATGAGCTCATAGGGATGAGACTTATCAATTGTAGGACGCTGTACAATCGTTCCGCTAAGGGTCTGACCTTCGCGTTCCTTGCTGGAGAAGAGCGAAGAGAAGACACGCGTGACACGATTACCGCCACTCTTTGGTGTCTTCCCTTGGACGACTCGATCAAAGTCTTCGGGGAACTCGAAGGTCCCATCACCGATGTGTCGGAGGAAGGTATCAGGCTTGTCGTAGCGGTAGAGGTGGGTGAGGCGGTTGAGGAGCGAGGAGGTAAGCTGCTCTCCCTGGCTCTTGAGTCGCTCTGTGAGGAGGGCTTCACCCTGTGCGATGGCTTCGCGTTGGCGTCTACGAAGTGCTGTCTCGATCTTGACCTTCGCATAAGCGGTCGCCACGAAGTTGAGCCATCCAGGCTCGGGCTGTACCATCTTACTCGTCAAGATCTCGACTTGATCTCCATTGGAGAGGCGGTAGGAGAGAGGGAGCACCTTGTGATTGACCTTCGCCCCGATACAGGTGTCTCCGAGATCGGTGTGGACAGCATAGGCGAAGTCCAGGACAGAGGCATCAAGTGGTAGGGTGATGGGGCGCCCCTTAGGCGTGAAGACGGTGATGTCGTGGGCGTAGAGACTGAGATGTACCGTGTCGAGGAACTCCATCCCCTTCGAGTCGGGGTGATTGAGGACTTCGCGGATGGTATCCAGCCAGATCTCCAGCTCGTGGTCTTCTTCGACTACGTCTCTCTTATAGCGCCAGTGGGCAGCGAGCCCCTGCTCGGCGATCTCATCCATCCGACGACTACGGATCTGTACTTCGACCCACTGCGCATCAGGGCCCAGCACGGTTAGGTGTAGAGCTTGGTAGCCATTCCCCTTAGGTGTGGAGAGCCAGTCACGCAGGCGGTCGGGGCGATTGCGGTAGATCTCTGTAATAGCCGTGTAGATGTCCCAGCAACGATTCTTCTCTGGGTACCCATCTTGACTATCAAAGATGATACGCACGGCGAAGAGGTCATAGACTTCCTCAAAGGGAATCCCCTTAATCTGCATCTTACGCCAGATAGAGAAGCATCCCTTGACACGTGTCTTCATCTCATAGCTGAGGCCCATAGAGTCAAAGCGTGCCTTCAGTGGTGCAGCGAAGCGATGGAAGAGATCCTCACGACCAGCTTCGCTCTCCTTGACCTTGCGCTTGATCTCTGCGTAGGCCTCAGGGTGCTCGTAGCGGAAGCTGAGGTCCTCCAGTTCGGTTTTGATGGAGAAGAGCCCGAGGCGGTCGGCCAGCGGTGCGTAGAAGAAGGAGGTCTCACCTGCGATCTTAAGCTGCTTGTCGGGCTTCATCGAGCCGAGCGTGCGCATGTTGTGCAGGCGGTCGGCGATCTTGATGAGGATCACACGGGCATCATCACCGATGGTCAGTAGGAGCTTTCGGATATTCTGCGCCTGCAGGCTATCGATGTTCTGCGGTACCTGCTCGGTGGAGATCTTCGTAAGACCTTCGACGATCTGTGCGATCTTATCACCGAAGCCACGGCGGATATCCTCTACGGTGTACTCGGTATCCTCTACGACATCGTGCAGGAGGGCGCAGCAGATCGAGGTAGACCCGAGGCCGATCTCCTTGCACACGATACGAGCGACTGCGATGGGGTGGAGGATGTAGGGCTCACCACTGCGTCGGCGTACCAATCCGTGTGCATGACGAGCCAGGCGAAAGGCCTGGTCGATGATCTCAGTCTTCTGTCGGTGAGGCGATGCTATATAGTCCGCTATGAGGGCTTGATACTCTTGGTCGATGAGGGCTTCTTCCTCGGGGGAAAAGCTGAGGCTAATCTGTGCCATAGGTAGAGGTATACCAGAAGATTAGGGGATTAGAGCTGCATGATCAAGTAGACGGTGTAGGCTATGAAGCCAAGGGCAAGGATCGCACCTTCGCCTCGCTTGACTACCCGCTGACCGAAGAGGACTGCGAAGATGTAGAGCATGATACCTGCGGCTATCATGACGAGGAAGTCCAGAGGTGTGACACCACCGATGCGGATCGGGGTGATGCTGGAGCTGACACCGAGGATAAGGAAGACGTTGAAGATATTTGACCCGACGATATTTCCTACGGCTATCTCGGGCTGCTTCTTGAGGGCAGCTGCTACGGACGTAGCCAGTTCTGGGAGTGATGTGCCAGCAGCTACGATAGTCAGGCCGATGAAGCTCTCACTCATACCGAAGGTGCGTGCAATGCTTGATGCTGAGGTGACGAAGAGGTCACCGCCATAGACCAGTGCTGCGAGCCCACCGACGATGAAGACGATGAGAAGCCAGATGGGGTAAGGCTTGAGGGGCGTGTTGTCTGCGTGAGGATCGTTGGGGCTATCCTTGGCGATGGCGAAGGTATAGGTGAGGAAGATGAGGAAGAAGCCCAGCAGAGTAAGCCCTTCCCCTCGT
This sequence comes from Porphyromonas bobii, assembly GCF_943169685.1. Classification (NCBI taxonomy): domain Bacteria; kingdom Pseudomonadati; phylum Bacteroidota; class Bacteroidia; order Bacteroidales; family Porphyromonadaceae; genus Porphyromonas; species Porphyromonas bobii. Next base: position 607,081 of record NZ_CALPBU010000001.1, on the reverse strand, counting down.
GAGAGGATGTTCTCCGTCGCTCCCGTACCGGCAAAGATCGTATCGTAGGAGAGGAAGAAGAGCACCAAGAAGGAGAGGAGCATCAGAGGTATCTCACGTCGGATGGTACTTTGGGTGATGGTGATCGGAGCTACTACTGCTGTCACCCCACCGATAGCGAGGAGGTTGAAGATATTAGAGCCGACGACGTTCCCCATAGCGATATCAGCATTACCCTTGATTGCGGACATGAGGCTGACGATAAGCTCAGGCGTTGAGGTGCCGAAGGCTACGATCGTGAGACCCACGACCAGAGGCGAAAGCCCCATACGACGTGCTAAGGTCGAAGCTCCTTCGGTGAGGTAGTTAGCCCCGACTATAATCAGGATGATCCCAAGTAGGAAGAGTAGGATATCTACAAGCATATATACAGAGGTGATAGAGTGGTGTGGACGTGAAGATAGGGGAGTTAGTGGCAGCAGCCCGAGCAACCCGAGCAACCGCCATTATTGTCGTTCTCCTTCTTCGGGCGAAGCATGCGATAGAGTGCTCGTCCGATGAAGAAGACCACGATCGCAAGGATGATGAGTACAGCTATTTCTTGAGTCATAAGGATATTGCTTAGCCTAATAGGTGAGCGGTCTGATAGACGATGAAGCAGATGAGCCACGCTACCCCGCAAGAGTAAAGCGCCGAGAAGAGTCCCCACTTCCAATGTCCAGCCTCACGACCGATTGCGATGAGGGTCGCGATACAAGGGAAGTAAAGCAGGACAAAGAGCATGAAGGTGTAGGCGATGATGGGCGTGAAGGAGGGCGAGCCATCAGCACGGACCTCCTGCTTCATGCGCGTGGAGAGCTGAGAGAGAGCTTCGTCGCCATCCCCTCCATTACCCGTGTAGATGACACCCATTGTGCTGACGACGACCTCCTTAGCCATGAGGCCTGATACGATGCTTACGCCCATCTTCCAGTCGAAGCCCAAGGGGCGGATCACGGGTTCACTGAGGTGCCCGATACGCCCGATGATAGACTGCTCTTGGTGGTAGGTGGCGAAGCTATGCTCAAGTGAATCAATGCGAGACTGCTTGATCTCCTCGGGGAGGGTAGACTGGGTGAGTGTTTCGACCTGCTGGTCCTTCTGCTCGCGTAGCTCATTCTGACGAGGATAGTAGCTCATGAACCACACGATGATGGAGGCTGCCAAGATCACCGTACCCATCTTCTGAAGGTACTGCTTGGAGCGCATCCATACGTGGATGGCTACCGAGCGCACTGTCGGGCGACGGTAGGGAGGAAGCTCCATGACGAAGGGGATATCCTCTCCCTTGAAGACAGCGCTCTTTAGTAGTCGGGCTGATATGACAGCCATCAGTACACCGATGAGGTAGAGCGAGAAGAGTACCAAGGTAGCCTGCCAAGGGATGGGGAAGAAGGCGCCAGCTAAGAGCAGATAGACTGGTAGGCGTGCCGAGCAACTCATGAATGGGAGGACGAGCATCGTGATCAGTCTGCTCTTGCGACTCTCGATCATACGGGTACTCATCACGGCTGGTACATTACAGCCAAAGCCCATGATCAGCGGGATGAAGGACTTACCATGTAGACCCATGCGGTGCATGAGCTTGTCCATGATGAAGGCGGCGCGGGCCATGTACCCACTATCCTCAAGGAGCGAAATGAAGAGGTAGAGGATGACGATCTGCGGGAGGAAGACGATTACGCCCCCGACCCCAGCAATGATGCCATCGACGATGAGGTCACGTAGTGGGCCTTCACTCATCACCCCACCGACCCATTCGCCGAGCGCATTCACCCCAGCATCAATCAGATCCATCGGGTATTGCCCGAGGGTGAAGGTGAAGAAGAACATCAGCCCCATCAGTAGGAGGAAGAGCGGGAAGCCCCACAGACGGCTGGTGACGATGTCATCAATGCGGTCGGTGAGTGTTCGCTTGCCGGTATGCTTAGGGAAGTAGGTCTCCTTGAGTGCGCCCGAGATGAAGCCATAGCGGGCATCTGTGATCAGGGATTCAGCCTCTTCCTCTGTCTGCTCATGGAGCTTGCGCAGGGCAAAGTCTCGAGCGGATAGGAGGAAGCCCCCACGAGGGTAGCGTGAGAGGAGTTGCTTCTCGACCTCGCTGTCGCGCTCAAGGAGCTTGACGGCAGTGGAGCGTGCGACGATAGGATCAGTGATATCGGTATGCTCTCTGATCTTCTTCTCCAGCTCGCTGATGAGAGGCTCGAGGAGTGAGCCATAGGGGATGCGTAGGGGGCGGAGCTTACCTGTCTCTATGTCGACCAGCTGCTCATCACCTTCCTTCAGTCCCTTAGCCAAGCTAATAATCTCATCAAATAGAGCTTCCAGCCCCAGACCCGTGCGACAGATCGTAGGGATCATCGGGACACCGAGAAGGCGCGAGAGACGAGGGTAGTCGAAGTACTCCTTGCGCTGCATGAACTCGTCGAACATATTCAGTGCGACGACGACAGGTAGCCCGAGCTCCTTGATCTGGAGTGTGAGGTAGAGGTTGCGCTCGATATTGCAGGTGTCTACGACGTTGAGCACCAGATCTGGGCGCTCCTTACCCGTAAGATAGTTACGGATGTAGACCTCTTCGGGGCTATAAGGGGAGAGGGAGTAGGAGCCTGGTAGGTCGATGAGCTCGATACGGTAGCCTCCATAGTATATGTATCCACTCTTTGCCTCGATGGTTACACCGCTGTAGTTCCCCACGTGCTCGTGGGCACCACTGGCTTGGTTGAAGAGGGAGGTCTTCCCGCAGTTGGGGTTGCCGAGGAGGGCGATGCGTAGGGTGGGGAGCTCGCGGGTCTTGATATGTCCCAGCTCCATGCGGTGGAGGCTATGCAGCTCGGGATCTGGAAGTAACTCTTGCGGGGCATCGACGGTATCAGTCTGCTCCTCGAAAGGCTCGAGAAGACGGACCTCAATGCGCTCTGCATCGCAGTGTCGGAGCGAGACATTATAGTCCAGGATCTTGTAGTATATAGGATCTCGGAGGGGGGCATTGTGCACGGCCATGATCTCCTTGCCTTGCACGAAACCCATCTCAAGGATGCGCTTGCGGAAAGCACCAGATCCACCGACTCGCACGATGACGGCCTTCTGCCCGGTCTGTAGTTGAGCTAAGTTCATATCTACAAAGTTATGCAAAAAGCCGTACTCACCTTGAGAAGATCCTCTTGAAGAAAAACTCTTGGCTTTGCTCTCTGCTCCCCCCTCAGCTTTACTATAATTATGGGGCCTTCTTTTCGAGAGGGGAGAATTTGTCGCTACGTCTCCTGATCGTATAGTGAAAGGGAGATTGGTATGCTCTTCGATAGTGAGATGTATATAGGGTTTGCGGGGATTGTTCTATCGGTGGATGATGTGAACCAGTACTGGTCACTCGTCCGACCAGTACTGGTTGATGATAGTTACCAGTACTGGTCCGCAGTGTTACCAGTACTGCTCGCTTCGCTGACCAGTACTGGTTCTTTTTGTGACTTCTGAAAGTCACTGTATGTACGTATCTCTGATACCCTATATAATATAGGTCTGGATATCATCAGCCTGGGCCTTGGGCTGAGGTGAGTGGATTCCTGGGAGCTGCTTCTCTTAGGTGTGGTATGTGATGACGGGACCCTCCCTATACCTTATATTATATATGTAGGAACGATTGTGCTGCTTGATGTAGGATGTTAAAGATTGCACAGGTGCGCGGAGAGTGTGCTAAGTGCGAATATTGCGCTTAGTAGTTTGCAATTCGAATGTTTATTATATCTTTGCACCGAAAGCGATGAGATGAGTGGTCTAAGGCGATGCACTACCACTCTCTTTAGCCTACACCATAGGTAGTATAGACTACATTTAACTAACCTCTTTAGCGTTATGCAAGAACAGCCCCAATTTAAGTCTGGCGTGTGGGAAGTCGAACTCAACGTCCGCGACTTCGTTTCTCAGAATGTCACCCCTTATGATGGTGACTCCTCCTTCCTCTCCGGTCCTACGGAGAAGACCAAGCGCGTCTGGGAGCACTGCCTCCAGGCTCTCAAGGAAGAGCGTGAAAATCCACATGGCGTACGCTCTATCGATACCAGCACGATTTCTGGTATCACGGCCTTCGCTCCAGGCTATATTGATAAGGATAACGAAGTTATCGTCGGTCTGCAGACTGACCAGGTCCTTCGTCGTGCCATGAAGCCCTTCGGTGGGTACAAGGTCGTCGAGAAGGCAGTCCATGAGAATGGTCTCGAAGTTGACCCTCGCGTTACCGATATCTTCACCCACTACCGCAAGACCCACAATGATGGTGTCTTCGATGTATATACCGACGAGATCCGCTCCTTCCGTAGCAACAGCTTCCTCACGGGGCTGCCTGACAACTATGCTCGTGGCCGTATCATCGGTGACTACCGTCGCCTGGCTCTCTATGGGGCTGATCGTCTCATCGCTTGGAAGACGGAAGACCTCGCTGGTATCCACGGTCCTATGACCGAGCACACGATCCGTCTGCGCGAAGAAGTCGCTGAGCAGATCCGTGCTCTGAAGAAGATCGTAGAGATGGCCGCTGGCTATGGCTTCGATGTTCGTCGCCCCGCCTACACGGCAGCTGAAGCTGTACAGTGGGTTTACTTCGCTTACCTCGCTGCTATCAAGGATCAGGATGGTGCTGCTATGTCTCTCGGGAACGTATCAAGCTTCCTCGACATCTACCTCCAGTATGACCTCGACCACGGCACGCTGACCGAAGAACTCGCTCAGGAGCTGATCGACCAGTTCGTCATCAAGCTCCGTATGGTTCGCCACCTGCGTATGGACTCATACAACGAGATCTTCGCTGGTGACCCCACGTGGGTAACTGAGTCTATCGGTGGTCGCCTCTTTGACGGTCGTCACAAGGTCACGAAGACGAGCTTCCGCTTCCTCCAGACTCTCTACAACCTCGGTCCAAGCCCCGAGCCTAACCTCACGGTCCTCTGGAGCCCCTCGCTCCCCGAAGGCTTCAAGGAGTTCGCTGCTCAGGTATCTATCGATACGTCTTCTATCCAGTACGAGAATGACGACCTGATGCGCTCTACCCGTCACTCTGATGACTACGGTATCGCTTGCTGCGTATCTTATCAGGAGATCGGTAAGCAGATCCAGTTCTTCGGTGCACGTACCAACCTCGCTAAGGCTCTGCTCCTGGCTGTCAATGGTGGTCGCTGCGAAATCTCTGGTACACTCATGGTCGAAGGGATCCCCGAACTCAAGGGTGACGTCCTCGACTTCAACCAGGTCTGGGATAACTACCTCAAGGTCCTCAAGGTCATCGCTCGCGTCTACAACGACTCGATGAATATCATCCACTACATGCACGACAAGTATTACTACGAGGCTGCACAGATGGCATTCATCGATACCGATCCTAAGATCAACCTCGCTTATGGTGTCGCTGGTCTCTCGATCGCAGCAGACTCACTCTCGGCTATCCGCTATGCTAAGGTGACGCCTATCCGCAATGAACAGGGCCTGACCGAAGACTTCAAGATCGAAGGTGAGTTCCCCTGCTACGGTAATGACGACGACCGTGCCGATACGATCGCTTACGATATCACCCACATCTTCTCTGGCCTCCTCAAGGAGCTGCCCGTGTACAAGAACGCTGAGCCTACGCTCTCTGTCCTGACGATCACCTCTAACGTGATGTACGGTAAGAAGACGGGTGCTACGCCTGACGGTCGTGGTAAGGGTGTTGCCTTCGCTCCAGGTGCTAACCCCATGCACGGTCGTGACAACCACGGTGCTATCGCTTCGCTCAGCTCAGTAGCTAAGCTTGACTACACCGATGCTGCCGACGGTATTAGTAACACCTTCAGTATCATCCCTCACTCTCTCGGCTCCAGCAAGAGCGAGCAGAATGAGAATCTCATCTCGATGATGGACGGCTACTTCACCAAGGGTGCACACCACCTCAATGTGAATGTCCTGAATCGTGAGATGCTCGAGGATGCTATGGTACACCCTGAGAACTATCCTCAGCTGACGATCCGTGTCTCTGGCTATGCCGTGAACTTCGTCAAGCTCAGCCGTGAGCACCAGCTCGAGGTCATCTCGCGCTCCTTCCATAAGCGCATGCGCTAAGGCGGGGAGTTCTCCGAATACCTATTAATATAGTAGCGGGCGAAGGATCAGTGTCGACCCTTCGCCCGCTCTTTTTATAGCTCGCTATGCTACGTATCCACTCCTTTGAATCTATGGGGACCTTCGATGGTCCAGGGCTTCGCTTAGTGGTATTCCTCCAGGGATGCAACTTCCAGTGCCTCTATTGTGCCAATCCTGATACCATCCCTATTGGGAAGGGTGGGAAGCTCATTGAGGAGGCTGAGGTCCTACGACGGGCTATTAGTGAGCGCCCTTTCTTCGGGAAGCGTGGGGGGATTACCTTTAGCGGAGGAGAACCCACTGTGCAGGCGCAGGCGCTCATCCCTCTTTGTCGCCAACTCAAGGAAGAGGGGATACATATCTGCCTCGATACTCAGGGTAGCATCCGCAATGCTTATGTAGACGAGCTCCTCTCGATCGTCGATATGGTCTTGCTTGACTGCAAGCACGTCTTACCCGAAGGGCATCGTCGCCTGACGACTCAGTCCAACGCGAATACATTTGCTACGGCGGAGCTGCTCCGACAGATGGGGAAGCCCGTGCGTATGCGCTATGTGCTTGTGCCAGGCTATAGCGATCAGCCCGAGGTGCTCCATGCTCTTGGAGAGCGCTTCGGCAGCTATGAGAATATCGAGCGTCTGGAGCTTTTGCCCTACCATACCTATGGTAAGCATAAGTATGAGACGCTGGGACGGGAGTACCCATTGGAGCATGTCCACGAGCCTACCCCAGAGGAGGTGGATGCTGCTCGGGAGATCCTTGAGCAGTATTTCCCAGTAGTCTGGACTCAGTAGTAGGCAAGTAGGTATTGTCATCAGAATAGGATAGGGAGGATGAGCCAAAAGAGGTTCATCCTCCCTATTTGCTGTTTAGGTATTGGGCGAAAACGATCGCCTCAAGGGCGACCTCTTAGAGGAGCTTCATCAACCTATATTGGTCGTTGGGTGAACCTATATAGGTCGTCAGGACAACCTATATATGTCAGCGCCGTGACCAATATAGGTTCACCCAGCGACCAATATAGGTTTGTTTCATCCTCATCTGTGGGTATGGATTGTTTCCATAGTAAGTGTAGCTTCCCTCCCATAGAGTAGATGCGATGGAAGTGATCCCTTAGATGAGGGCTATAGCATAGAAAGGCGACACTATATCACTTCATATAAAACTTAGTCAGTGGAGGTGGGGGTATGAGCCGTTGTGCAGAGGTATGGGGTGGCTATTTGGCGAAATCCTCGTATCTTTGTGTACTACTTCTTGAGTATCTGTGCGTTCTTTGTCCTACTTCCCTGAGTCCTCTGGGCATGTGAGTAAGGCCACAGAAGAGGAGTAAGCGACTTGAAATTATGATCAATAGAGTACTAATACGCACCCGTGTACTTCAGGTGGCTTATGCTCACCTCCATCGTGGTGAGCTGAAGCTGACCGCTGCTGAGCAGGATCTCTTGCTCAGTCTCCATCGTACGTACGACCTTTACCTCTTCCTCCTACAGCTTATCCCTTCCTTCACGGAGTTCTACCGTGAGGTGCTTGAGATCCGTAAGAATAAGCATCTTGCGACGAAGGCAGAGCGTAGCCCCAATCTGCGCCTTCTGGAGAATCGCTTGGCTGCTAAGCTTGCGGCATCAGAGAAGCTGAATACGTGGTATGAGGGCTTCAGCCTCCGCTGGGAGGAAGATGAAGCACTCCTGCGCCACCTCCTCCGTCGCATCGAAGCTTCGGATATCTATGCAAATTATCTCAAGGCTACTGAGGTAGGCTTTGAAGAGGATCGTGCTTTCTGGGTCGATGTCTTTACACAGATCATCACGACGGATGAGATGCTCGCCGAATGGCTGGAGCAGCATTCGATCTACTGGCAGGATGACTTGAGAGAAGTCGAGAAGGCTGAGGTCGAAGATCGTCCCGCTACAGAAGATGAAGCGCTACAGGCTGCCCTCAATGAGGCTCGCGAGGCGGGTGCTTATCAGAGTGCACGCTTGGAGAATGGTCCTGTAGAAGTCGTGAAGGACTTCGTCGAGAAGACTCTGCGCAAGAGCGAAGAGGATACGGCCATCGACGATGATATCCGTCCGGCCTTCAAGGACGAGGATGATGAGCGCTTTGCTCGTCTGCTCTTCCGTCAGACTCTGCTGAAGTACGATGATCAAATGAAGATCATTGAGCCCGTGCTGAGTGCAGGATGGAGTAGTGAGCGTCTGGCTGATGTTGATGCGCTTCTGCTGAATCTTGCCGTGACGGAGTTCCTCTATTTCCCTCTTATCCCTACTCAGATCACGATCAATGAGTATGTCGAGTTGGCAAAGCACTACTCGACGAACCATAGTGCTTCCTTTGTCAATGGCGTTCTTGATGCCTTGGCACGAAAGTTGAAGGAGGAGGGGAAGATACTCAAGTAGTATAGTCCTCCATAGTAACGTACAATATTCACCCAATACTTAATACACATAACGAATGGAAATGATTCTCCTCCAGGCCGCAGGACAGAATGCTGGCGGTGGCTACTCTACTATCATCATGATGGTCGCAATCTTCGTGATCTTCTGGCTCTTCATGATCCGTCCCCAGCAGAAGCGTCAGAAGGAACTGCAGCAGAAGCGCGATGCACTCGGCATCAACGATCGTATCGTGACCTCTGGTGGCCTCTACGGGGTGATCAAGGATGTCAAGCAGACCGAGCTTGTCGTCGAGATCGCTGACGGAGTACGTGTCCGTGTCGATAAGGGCTCTGTCTTCCCTGCAGGGGATCCCGAGGCAGCTGCCAAGTAGCCTACAGCCTACGGTCTCATAAATACAAGAGGCTGCCTGCTACAAGTGTGCGGGCAGCCTCTCTTCATATCCGCCGTGTGATCGTGCGGACCAATGTCTACGAGCTATGCGATTAGATCTGAAGAACTCGCCTCCGAGAGTCCCATTATCAGCCCGAAAGCTGAACTCCTCCCCGCCCAAGCGTCGTAGGAGTAGGGAGCTCTTTATCTTCCTCGTCTTTGTCTTGCTCTCTGCTACCTTCTGGTTCGTGCAGAGCCTTCAGCGTCGCTTTACCTATACGCTGCATATCCCCGTGGTGTATGATTCCATCCCACCTGAGGTGGGTATGCAGACGAAGCTACCTGAGTACATTGAGGTCAGCTTAGAGGATGAAGGGGGGCATCTCTTGGAGTATACGACTCGTGGACTGGCTCCTATCCGCCTTCGCCTGCAGCGTGATCATCAGATCATCGCAGGCTTCTCGCTTTCGGCTTCTGCCCTCTCGGGAGAAGTGCGTAGCCGACTCGCTACATCAGCTCGTGTCATCTCCATCTCGCCCGCTTCAATTAATGCGACGGCTTACCGTCGTCATCGTAAGGTGCTTCCGATCACGTTGGGAAGTTTGCCGCAGGTCGCTACGGGCTATGCCATCGGTGATATTGAGCTTACTCCAACGGAGATCACCGTATTTGCTTCGGGGAAGGCCTTAGACACGTTGACAACGATTCTTACAGCTCCCTTCGAGGAGCACATGCTGAAGGCGACGACGACGACGAAGGTACGCCTTCTCCTGCCCGATGGAGTATATGCCTCGACCAATGTGGTGCAGGTCCATGTCCCCGTAGAGCAGCTTACGGAGCAGACCTTCACACTCCCCGTCGAGGTGACAGGTGCTCCAGAGGGATTCGTTCTTCTGCCCTTACCTCGAGTAGCTACGATCCAGCTCACGCTACCTCGCTCTCGCTACAAGGATATTAAGCCTGAGGAGCTGAAGATCGCTGTAGCTTATCCCGATCTCGTGACGGCTGGCAATGCTTCTGGGGAAACTCCTCGTCAGCTCCCCATCACTCTTGTGCAGAAGCCTGATTGGCTCAAGCACTATCGCTTGACTCCAGACCGTGTGCAGTATGTCATCGAAGAGCGCAAGTAGTCCTCTACATTCAGCTCGTACCTCTCATGGCATCTACACGCTGGGGGTCACAGGGGGGATAGGTAGCGGAAAAAGTTACATAGCTCGTCTACTTGAGGAGCGTGGCATCCCCGTCTATGATACCGATAGCCGTGCTAAGGCCCTCTACGATACTGATGGAGAGCTCCGAGAAGCGATGATTAGCCTTTGCGGTGCAGGTATCTATGCTCCTTCGGGATTGCTTGATCGGAAGGCGCTGGCATCACTGATCTTCGCCGATCGCTCTCTTTTGGGGCAAGTCAATACCCTCGTGCATCCCGCTGTGCGTCGCGACTTTGTCGCTTGGCGTGAAGGGCTCAGCACAGAAGGGAAACGCCTGTGTGCCTTAGAGAGTGCCTTGCTTCTGGATGCTGGACTCGATGCCTATACCGATGGAGTCTTGGCCGTCCTTGCGGATGATACGCTACGTTTGCAGCGAGCTATGATGCGCGATGGCGCAAGTGAGGAAGCTGTCCGTGCTCGTATGCAGCATCAGATGTCTCAGGAAGAATTAGCTCAGCGTGCAGACTTCCTGATATATAATGATGAGGCTCATCCTCTCCCCCCCCAACTTGATAGTCTCTTTGATAAGCTCCTCGACTGAGCTTTCTCAGTGGCTATTCACTCAAATATCCCTATTTTTGCACCCATCATGGGAGGCAGCCAGCCTTCCGCTCAAATAAGATCCTATATGTTGAAGACCATTCTCTCTATCTCAGGCAAGCCTGGACTCTATCGTCTCCTCTCCTCCGGCAAGAATACGCTCATCGTCGAGTCTCTCCAGACTCAGAAGCGTATCCCCGTTCTGCCTAAGGACCGTGTGGTATCGCTTGGTGATATCTCCATGTTCACTGACGGCGAAGATATTGCTCTCTCGGAAGTCCTCACGCATCTCCATGAGAAGCAGGTTGGTGTAGCAGTGTCTGAAGAACTCCTCAAGGATAGCGATGCGCTACGCAACTCGTTCGGTGAAGTGATTCCTAACTTTGACCGCGAGCGTGTCTACACCTCGGACATCAAGAAGCTTTACACTTGGTACAACATCCTCATTGAGGCCGGTATCACGGACTTTGCAGATCAGGACGAAGCAGAGTAAGCTCTCGGCTATCTGAAAGAATCATTGTGCCACCGCACGCAGCTATCCCAGCTGTGTGCGGTGGCTTTTTATATCCACCCTTAGCGGCATCATGCTCTACTTGATATATCTAAGATAGATAAATAGGGTAGGGGAATCTATTCATGTTGCCTCTCTGAGGAGTGAGATTCTCGCTAAAGCACCTATTTGAGTACGTGGGTAGAGCTATATAGGATGGCGAAGAAAGCTATATAGTTTTGGACTGATTCCTATATAGCTTTGTGAAGTGACCTATATTAGGTAGTTCCTCCGCGTAGGGATAAAAGTTGTGGACGCGTGGCAGATGAGCTTGATCTACGTACGTGGCTCTAATATCTACGTACGTGGATATTTGGGTTTATGTGCCTGGTCTTTAAGACTACGTGCATAGATAGAAGAGTACCACTGCGGGAAGGCGCTTTTTTCTTGACGAGAACGATACTTTTCCCTCCGCTGGATAAGAGGAATACTCGCGATAAGGCGAAGGGCTTGTGTATCACTTCGGAGAGGTATATCAGGGAGCTGGGCGCACGGTGCCTTAGCACTCTAAAAAGAGGACAGGACTCTAAGTCAACAGTCTCTATTTAAAGTAGCAGCTATTGATGGGGTAAATGAAGGAATAGCTCAAGCTTATTAAAATGAGTGGCTAATGAGTGAACCATCTGATTCTCTTGCTGTTTTCTAAGTGAAAGTCACTTTTCTGATTCTTGGTTGACTTGCTAAAAGCCGCATTTTAGGCTCAAAATAAGATACAAATTCTCTTAAAATCGGGTCTGAGGAGCGGTGAAAACTCGTCTGAAGGGGCTGCGGTGTGATGGGATTTATGCGTAATGCATATCTTTGCATAGTCAATATGACAATACAGAGGGTTAATGCGGATTATTTTCCCTTATTAGAGCATGGAGATGCTCCTGAATCACGACGCATGAGCCTGTAGTAGTGCTCCTCTTGAACGCTAAGACGGAGGTATCTGCCGAGGCATTGCAGAAATAGAAGATCAAATAAGTATCTAAATAGAATACAGTTATGGCTAAACTCAAGAAAGAAGAACTGCTGGAGATGTACCGCAAGATGGAGGACATTCGCAACTTCGACAACAAGGTCAACCAGCTGGTGCGTCGTGGGGAAGTCCCTGGTATGACGCACTTCTCCGTGGGCGAAGAAGCTGCTAATGTCGGTGCTATTGCTGGTCTGGAGAAGGGCGACCTCATTACCTCCAATCACCGTGGCCACGGTCAGAGTATCGCTATGGGCATTGACCTGAATGGTATGATGGCTGAGATCATGGGTAAGGCAAACGGCGTCTGTAAGGGTAAGGGCGGCTCGATGCACATCGCTGATGTCGATGCTGGTAACCTCGGCGCCAATGGGATCGTCGGTGGCGGTATGGGTATCGCTATCGGTGCAGCCCTCACTCAGAAGATGAAGAACACGGGCAAGATCGTCGTATGTTGCTTCGGTGACGGCGCTACCAACGAAGGATCTTTCCATGAAACGCTGAACATGGCAGCCATCTGGAATCTCCCCGTAATCTTCTATTGTATCAACAACGGCTATGGCATCTCTACGCCTATCAGCTCTGTGATGCGTACGAAGCACGTCTATGAGCGTGCTGCTGCCTATGGTGTACCTGGCGTCTTCATCGAAGATGGTAATGACCTCTTAGCTGTACGTGAGACGATGGACAAGGTGATCAAGGATGTACGCGCTGGCAAGGGGCCTGTCCTCGTCGAAGCTATCTCCTACCGCTGGTACGGTCACTCGACCTCTGACCCTGGTAAGTATCGTACGAAGGAAGAGGTAGACGAGTGGAAGAAGAAGGATCCTATCCTCAAGTTCCGTAACTACCTGCTTGATAAGAAGCTTGCCAAGGCTGAGGAGCTCGATGCTATCGAAGCTGCAAGCCACAAGGCCATTGACGCTGCCGTAGAGTACGGTCGCAAGGGTCCCGAGCCCTCTCCTGAGTCGGCCTTCGAAGATATCTTCACCGAATAGGCCACTGCTCTTCACTAACCCTAAGAAAAAGAATAAACTATTATGATAGAAGGACAAGAAACAAAGGTGATGTCCGTGCGTGACGCCATCATCGAAGCGATGAGCGAAGAGATGCGTCGCGATGAGAACGTCTTCCTTATGGGTGAAGATGTCGGCGTCTATGGTGGTGACTTCGGTACCTCAGTAGGTATGCTGGAGGAATTCGGCAGTGAGCGTGTACGTGACACGCCTATCTCCGAGAATGCTATCTCGGGTTGTGCTGTCGGTGCTGCTCTGACGGGGATGCGTCCTATCGTCGACGTGACCTTCATGGACTTCGTCGTGTACATGATGGACAACATCGTGAACCAGGCTGCTAAGACCCGCTATATGTACGGTGGTAAGGGTTCTGTGCCCGTTGTCTTCCGCTGCGCTGCTGGCTCGGGTCTGGGCTCTGCTGCTCAGCACTCTCAGAGCCTTGAATCATGGTTCTGCCACATCCCAGGTCTCAAGGTCGTAGCTCCAGGTACCCCTGCAGATGTCAAGGGGCTGCTGAAGGCTGCTATTCGTGATAACAACCCCGTGATCTTCCTTGAGTACAAGGCCCAGTACAATATGAAGGGCGAGGTGCCCACCTCTCCTGACTTTGTCCTGCCTATTGGCAAGGCTGATATCAAGCGTGTCGGTAAGGATGTCACTGTGGTTACCTATGGCCGTATGCTGGAGCGTGTCCTCAAGGCTGCTGACAAGGCTGCTGAGAAGGGTATCGAGGTCGAAGTGGTTGACCTCATGACGCTGGCTCCACTGGATCGTGAGACGATCATCGAGTCTGTCCGCAAGACGGGGCGTGTACTCCTCGTCAACGATGCTCACAAGACGGGTGGTTTCCTCGGTGAGATCGCAGCTTCTATCGCTGAGAGCGGTGCCTTCGACTATCTCGATAGCCGCATCCTGCGTCTGGCCGCTGAGGATATCCCTACGCCTTACAACCACTCTCTCGAGGTCGCTATGCTCCCCGATGTTGATCGCATCCTGAAGTATATCGAGCGACTCTACGACAAGCGCTAATCGTCGTACACGAAGATACTATCCGCGTATAGCCCTCTACCCCAATCACAGGTGAGGGCTATACGTCATAAGAATAATCTGAATATGGGAAATGATAAACTAAGAGCCACACCTGCAGCTCGCTCATTGGCTCACCGCATGGGAGTCGACCTGAATGCGATCGCAGGCTCTGGCTACAAGGGGCGTATCCACGCTGAGGACGTAGCTGAGTTCAGCTACGAGAAGGCAGGTGGTATCACTCCTCTGGCTAAGAAGATCGCTGATGCCTTTGGCGTCGATACCTCTACGATTAAGGGGACGGGCTTCCGAGGGAAGATCACGCGATCTGATGTAGCTGCTGTCCTTGGAGATCGCTATTACCCCAACCTCGAGGGGATCATCGATCCCTTCACGCAGGATAAGCCTGCTGCTCCTGCCGCCGCTCCAGCTGCAGCATCGGCAGCCGCTCCCGCTGCTTCAGCTCAAGCTCCTGCACCTGCTGCCTCTGCAATCGCCGCCGCTCCAGGTGAAGTCGAGATCGTACCGATGAACATGATGCGTCGTGTCATCGCTAAGCGTATGGCAGATAGCTATTTCTCAGCTCCTACCTTCGTCCTGAACTATGAGGTCGATATGTATGAAGCTACGAAGCTCCGCAAACAGCTCCTCGAGCCTATCAAGGAGAAGACGGGCAAGAAGCTCACTGTCACGGATATCATCTCCATCGCTGTCGTGCGCACGCTGATGAATCACCCTTACATCAATGCCTCTCTCTCTGCTGATGGCTCACAGATCGAGCTTCACAACTATGTGAACCTCGCTATGGCAGTCGGTATGGATGAAGGCCTTCTGGTGCCTGTCGTTCATGGGGCAGAGAAGCTTGGCCTCGTAGACCTGATGCTCCGTCTCAAGGACATCACCGAGCGTGCTGTTGGCAAGAAGCTTACGCCGCAGGATCAGGAAGGTAGCACCTTCACCATCTCCAACCTGGGTATGTATGGTGTCGAGTCCTTCACCTCGATCATCAACCAGCCTAACTCCGCTATCCTCTCCATAGCAGGGACGAAGGAAATGCCCGTCGTACGCAACGGTGAGGTCGTCATCCGCCCCATCATGAAGATGAGCTTGACCAGTGACCACCGTGTCATCAACGGTCTTGGTGCAGCTAAGTTCATGCAGGAGCTGAAGGCTACCCTGGAGTCTCCACTCCCTCTCCTCGTTTAAATCAACCACTCGAACTACAAAAGAAGATCCTAAATAGATATGGCAACAGAGATCATCATGCCCAAGACGGGCTTAGATATGACCGAAGGTGAGATCGTCAGCTGGCGCAAGAACGAGGGAGACCCCGTACAGGCTGGTGAAGTCCTCCTCGAAATCATGACCGACAAGACGAGCATGGAGCTCGAAGCTGAAGCTTCGGGTGTGCTCCTCAAGATCACTCACCAGGCTGGTGAGACGGTACCCATCGCCGAAGTTATTGGTTACATCGGTGAAGCTGGCGAAAGCCTTGAGACCGTCCGCACCAAGGATGAGATCGTACCTGAAAAGCAGGAAGGTCCTAAGCACGAAGGTGCTGCGCTTCCTCTGGTACATCTCGAAGGCTCCTACCACCTCTGCGTCATCGGTGGTGGCCCTGCTGGCTACGTAGCTGCTATCCGTGCTGCACAGCTTGGTGCAAAGGTCGCTATCGTTGAGAAGGCTGAGTTCGGTGGTACCTGCCTCAACAAGGGCTGTATCCCTACCAAGACGTTCCTCCGCAATGCTGAGATCCTCGACGGTGTAGCACAGGCTGCAGCTCGTGGTATCAACTTCGCTGACACCAGCTTCACTGTTGATATGAAGAAGCTCGTCTCTTACAAGAACAGCGTAGTGAAGAAGCTCACGGGCGGTGTCTACTCGCTGCTCAAGAGCAACGGTGTAGAAGTCTTCCGCGGTGTCGGTAAGATCAACCGTGACAAGGACGTCGTCGTCGATGGCAAGGACATCATCAAGGCTGATAAGATCATCCTCGCTGGTGGCTCTAAGGTAGGTCGTCTGCCTATCCCTGGTCTTGATCATCCTGCAGTCCTGACCAGTGACGATATCCTCAGCCTCGAAGAACGTCCCGAAAGTCTCGTCGTCATCGGCGGTGGTGTCATCGGTGTCGAAATGGCTGAAGCCCTCGTATCCCTCGGTACGAAGGTGACGATCATCGAGATGGCTGACTACATCATCCCTGCTCTCGATAAGGAAGTTTCTAAGACGCTCCGTAGCGAACTCGAAAAGCGTGGTATCAAGATCCTGACTGGTGCTGCTATCGAAAAGATCGAAGACCGCTCGGGCAAGCTCGCTGCTATCCTCAAGGATGGTACGGCTATCGAAGCTGAAAAGGCTCTGCTCTCTATCGGTCGTGTGCCTGACCTCGAAGGGGTCGGTGAGATCGAATTCGAAATCGAGCGCGGTCGCATCAAGGTCGACAAGTTCATGGAGACCAGCGTCAAGGGCATCTATGCTCCTGGTGATGTCAACGGTCTGAAGATGCTTGCTCACACGGCATTCCGTATGGGTGAGGTCGCTGCTGAGAACGCTCTGCAGGGCAACGAACGTGCACTCAAGATGCTCTCCGCTCCTTCTGTAGTCTATACGCGCCCAGAGGTTGCTATGGTCGGTCTGACCGAAGACCAGGCACGTGAGAAGTACGGAGATGTCCGCATCGGTAAGTTCGCCTTCGCAGCTAACGGTCGTGCACTCGCTTCTGGTGAAACGGAAGGCTTCGTCAAGGTTGTCCTCGACAACAAGTACGGTGAGATCCTTGGTATCCACATCATCGGTGCTATGGCTGCTGAAATGATCAGCCAGGCTTCGCTGATTATGGAGATGGAAGCTACCGCTGAGGAAGTCATCGCTACGATCTACGGGCACCCCACCTACTCCGAAGCTCTCTATGAAGCTATCGCTGACGCTCTGGGCCTTGCTATTCACCTTCCCGCTAAGAAGAAGTAACTTCTCGTAGAGCTCTTTGTAGCTCTATGCTCTGATAAGGCAAGCCTCCCCACTGCTTTTGCACGAAGCGGTGGGGAGGCTTCTTTTTTGCCGAGGGTAGGGGAGAGGCCTCTTTCTCAGGTGCTGCTATGAAGTGGGCTATAGAGATAGCTGGCTGATTATCTGATGGATAAATAGGGAGTATAATGCAGTGCGATGACCCTCCCTCTGCTAGTTCCTTTTGCGACCAGTACTGGTCGCTGAAGTGAGCAGTACTGGTTGGGTATATCGACCAGTACTGGTCAGCGAGTGGAGCAGTACTGCTCACCTCTCGGACCAGTACTGGTTACTTTCCTGACTTCATAGTAGTGCTTTCTGCTGAGGTATTTCTCTCAGCTACTGCACTTCTGAGGGAAGGCTTCTTCTTGGAGGAAAGGCGGGGATTTCCCTATGTAGCTACCTTCTGAAATATAGCTACCTTTGAGTGTTATAGCGGTGAGAGGCATTATCTTTTGCCTTCCCATATCGACCTGACTAACGACCCCTACGATGATGATAGAGCTACATATTGACTATATCAAGAATGTCAATTACGCACTCCTACACAACCATATCCCAGTCTGCAGCAGTATAGAGCTCGCGAATGTCGGTGAGGAAGACCTGCTGGATATCAGTGTCTCTATTGGGGGGCGCTTTGTCCAAGAGCAGTGCTCTGCTATATATAGCCGCATTGATCGTGGGAGCACGGTACGTATCTCTGATGTCGCTGTTCTCCCCAAGGCTGATGCTTTGCTTGAGCTCTCAGAGCGTGTCATCTCCTCCTTCACTGTACAGATCTATAGCGGGGAAGAAGTCTTGCTTTCGCGGGAGTATGACCTGGAGTTGATGGCATTTGATCAATGGCTGGGGACGCAGATCCTTCCACAGTGTCTGGCCTCTTTTGTGGTGCCCAATCAGCCTGCTGTAGGGCGGATGGTCGTCAAGGCATCAGCTCTCCTCATGCGGATGACAGGGGCAAGTGCCTTTGTCGAGTATCAAGATGGAGACCCCAATACGGTCGTTGAGCAAGTTAGTGCCATCTTTGCTGCGCTCCATCAAGAAGGGATTATCTACCGCGCAGTGCCTGCCAGCTATGAGGCTATCGGGCAGCGCATCACGCTCGCGGATCAGGTCCTTGAGAGTCATCAGGGGAACTGTATTGAGCTGACCCTCTTGATGGCCTCTGTACTGGAGGCGGTTGGGATCAATAGTGGGGTAGTGATCATGCGTGGGCATGCCTTCCTCGGTGTGTGGCTCAGCGAAGTGTGCTACCGTCAGAGCATCTGTGATGATGCTTCTTTCTTAGAGAAGGTCTGCTCTGAGGGGATCTCCGAGATGCTTGTACTTGAGTGTACGGAGCTTACTAAGGACTATGCTTCCTTTGAGCATGCACAGGAGATCGCTCGGCAGCATCTCAAGAGGGATAATGAGTTTCAGATGTTCATAGACATAGCTCGCTGTCGCTTGGAGGGTATTATCTCGCTACCAACTCGCCTCAGTGAGGGCGGTACGTGGAAGCTAGCTCCCGAGGAAGCTCCTAAGCATACGGCCTGTGCCATCGAGGCTACCCATCGCACTCGATATGATTTGGATCGTGCCTATGACGATAAGACGGAGGTCAATAAGCTTGATATCTGGGAGCGAAAGCTCTTGGACTTCTCCCTGCGCAACAATTTCCTCAATCTCTCTGTCCGTAGCCGTGCCATACAGTTCATCTCCTTCGATGTCGCTTCCATAGAGGACTACTTGCAGGAGAATACGGAGTACTGCATCCATCCTATTCCTGAGGGAGTCGTACGAGTAGATAGAGAAGAGCGCTTACTTCGCTCCAGTATGATTAGCTCTCTGGAGCCGCTGATCCTAAATGATATCACGAGGCAGAAGCTCTTACATACCTACTACGCTGAGGATGAGACACAGTTGATCCTCAAGAATATCTATCGTCATGCTCGTACGACGAGGGAAGAGACGGGGGCTAATCCGCTCTATCTGGCGATTGGTCTCCTTCGCTGGTATGAGAAGAAGAATAGCCCTCGAGCACGCTATGCTCCACTTCTTCTCCTACCCGTGGATCTCATCTACAAGCGTGGGCGCTACTATATCCGCAAGCGAGATGAGGAGATCTCACTCAATATCACCCTCATCGAATATATCCGCCAGACCTACGGCATACGTATCAAGGGGATTGATCCCCTTCCCCGAGATGAGCATGGTGTCGATGTGCCTCTCATCTTTGCGCAAGTCCGAGACGCTCTCCGAGAGCAGAGTAAGTGGGATGTCGAGGAGGAGTGTGTCCTTGGGGCATTCTCCTTCAATAAGTACCTGATGTGGCACGATATTCATAATCACCGTGAGGAGCTTCTCTCGCATCCTGTCGTCGCCAGCCTCGTCAGTGGTTCGCTCCAGTGGCAACCTCAGCCTCTGCAGACGAACTTGGCAGAGGAGGATAAGCATCTGACTCCAGGGAGCATTGCTCTACCTGTCCCCGTAGACTCGTCACAGCTATCTGCTGTCTTGGAGGCAGGGCGTGGCTCCTCCTTCATCCTCTATGGCCCTCCGGGTACGGGGAAGTCGCAGACGATCACGAACCTCATCGCCAACGCACTTTACCAGGGGCGGCGAGTGCTCTTCGTAGCAGAGAAGATGGCTGCTCTCAGCGTGGTACAGAGCCGACTTGAGAAGATTGGCCTTGATCCCTTCTGCCTTGAGCTTCACTCCAACAAGGTGACAAAGAAGCATGTCTTGGAGCAGCTGGATAAAGCTCTGCATGCGGCGAAGATCCGAGAGCCAGAGGAATATGACACCATAGCTCAGAAGCTCTACGAGCGTCGTACGCTGCTGATCCAGTATATGGAGAGCCTTCATAAGGATCGAGAGGGAGCCAAGCTCTCCCTCTACGAATGTATATCGCGCTATGAATCGTATGAGGTAGAGCCTCTTGAGGTCACATTGAACGAGCAGCTGGCACATCTTGATGGGGGATTTATCACACACTGCGAAGAGCTACTCGGTAGCAAGCTTCCCGCAGTACTCAATGTCACAGGGCAGCCCTCGGAGCATCCTCTGGTTGGACTATGGCCCACACTTGCCTGCATCCAAGAGCCCCAGACCTTAGCACGTCTCCTTGACGAAGGTGTGACTCTCACAGGACGCATACAGCGTGCGCGTATTCTCCTTACGGAGATCTTTGGCGCAGATCTGGAGGATAGTGAGCGAAGTCTACGTCTTGGTATAGACCTCCTCTCAGAGATCTCAGCCTCTCCACTGATGCACTCATCTGTCGTCGCTATTGCATTTGATGAGCATCAGATCGCCCAGTTGCGCTCGAGCTGGGAGCATCTGAAGCATCGCGATGAACTCCGTGCTATGCTCACGGCTGACTGCCGTGAGGAGTTCTTAGAGATAGATGCACTGAGCCTCCTACAGGAGTGGAAGGCTATTGAAGACTCTTGGTTCTTACCTCGCTTCTTTGCCTCTCGTAGCTACCTCAAGAAGATACGCTTCTACAGTGAGAAGCTGCAAGCTCAGACAGTAGCAGAGTATCTGGAACGTGTGCTTGAGTATCAGAAGGAAGTTAAGCACTGTGCGGGAGAGAGCGGAGGGATACACCAGCTTTTGGGACGTAGCCTTTCGACCTCGGAGCTGGGAAGCCTCTTGGATTACCTCCCTCGTTTGGTGAAGGCTGTAGAGGCTTTTGCTGAGGGGCTACAGCTCTCAGTCTCCGCTATCCGAGAGTCCATTAAGCCTGCTTTCACTGAAGAGCTAAAGCATCAGCTCCGAGGGCTCGATGCTCTCTCCGGTGAGTGGTCGCAGTATATAAAGGAGGCAGAGCCCTGGGTGTCGTATCAGTTCCCTTCCGATAGCTCCTTCTCTGTTGCGCTCTCTTCGTGCTTCTCTCGCTGGCAGACTCATCAGGGGCTGGTCGGGAAGTGGTATAGCTGGATACAGTTGCGAGGCGAACTTTCTTCGCAGGGCCTTGATATCGTCATTCGCGAGGTGGAGGCGAAGCGAGTAGATGCAGCGCAGCTTATGCAAGCCTTCTTCAAGGGACTCTATCGTGCCTTAGCCGAGCAGAAGATAGCTCGGAGTGAGCTCCTCTGCACGTTTGAGGGTGAGCTTTTTGATCAGCAGGTACAGCGCTACAAGGAGTTGACGGCAGAGTTCCAAGAGCTGTCGAAGAAGATGCTCTATGCTCGCTTGTCCAATCAGCTTCCCCATGTCTACGAGGACATAGATAATAGCTCGGAGATCGGGCGCCTCAATCGTAATATAGCCAATGGAGGGCGAGGTACTTCAATTCGCCAGCTGCTGGATGATATCCCTAACCTTCTACCGCGCCTCTGCCCTTGTATGCTGATGAGCCCTATGTCGGTGGCACAGTATATAGACTTAGGGGCGGAGAAGTACGACTTAGTGGTCTTTGACGAAGCCTCTCAGATGCCGACCAGTGAAGCTGTAGGAGCTATAGCTCGAGGGAATGCCCTCATCGTGGTAGGAGACCCCAAGCAGATGCCTCCAACGAGCTTCTTCAGTACGAACTCCGTCGAGGAAGAAGAGGAGAGCATCGATGACTTGGAGAGCATCCTGCAGGACTGCCAGGCTCTCAGTCTACCTTCGCTACAGCTGAATTGGCACTACCGCTCCCGCCACGAGAGCCTTATCGCCTTCAGTAACCATGAGTACTATGATGGGGAACTCATTACCTTCCCCTCTGTGGATGACCAAGCGACGAAGGTGCGATTCATTCACATTAAGGGGACCTATGACAAGGGGAAGACCCGACAGAATAAGGCCGAAGCAGAGGCGATCGTCCATGAGATATGCCGTCGTCTGCGTGATGATAGCTTGAGAGGGGAAAGTATGGGTATAGTGGCTTTCAGTGCCGCACAGCAGAATCTTATTGAAGATACGCTGACCGAGCGTATGGCTCGTGATACCTCGCTACAAGAGTTGGCTGACCAGCTCTATGAGCCTATCTTCATCAAGAACCTTGAGAATGTGCAGGGTGATGAGCGTGATGTCATCCTCTTCTCTATCGGCTATGGTGCAGATACTACGGGGCAGGTCAGTATGAACTTTGGCCCATTGAATAAGGCAGGGGGTGAGCGTCGCCTCAATGTAGCCGTCAGTCGCGCTCGCTGTGAAATGCTGGTCTTCTCGACGATGACCAGTGATCAGATCGATCTGCGCCGCACGAAGGCTAAGGGCGTAGAGGGCTTGAAGCACTTCCTCGAGTATGCTGAGCGACAGACGCTCGTACGGCGCCCTCAGCCCGATACGGACTCTGCCGACCGTATCATCGCCGAGCAGATAGCTAATCGCTTACAGAAGGCTGGCTATCCTGCGATGACTCAACTGGGACGCTCGAACTTCAAGGTCAATCTTGCTGTAGCCTTGCCCAGTGCACCAGATTGCTATCGCTTAGGGATCTTGATCGATGGAGAAGCCTACCGACGTACTCAGACGACTCGAGATCGTGAGGTCGTGCAGCCGAGCGTACTCGGGAGCCTTGACTGGGAGGTCATGCGTGTATGGAGTCCGGACTGGTTCCGCCAGCCTGACCTCGTCATAGAGCGCATCCTTGCCCGACTGAAGTCGCTCTCAGAGCGCCCTCTGAAGCAGCAGTCTACAGCAGTATCTTCTCCCTTCGCTATCACTGAGGCAGATCTGATCGCTGAGCCGATAAGCTCTTCTGAGGCGCTGGAGTACCCCGCTACCGATAGCTATACCAGCACTTCGCTGGAGGACTTCGTCCGTGAGGTCGTAGCCCGAGAGCAGCCTATTACCTATTCGCTCCTCTCAAAGCGTGTGGCGGCCTTCAAGTCTTTTGCGCGAGTTAGCTCGACGATTACGGGGATCGTGGATGCCCTACTGCCCATGTTCTTCGCTGTCTCTGACCGTGATGGTTGGACTCTTTGGCTTACACAGGAAGACTGCGGGCAGTGGAAGGGCTACCGCCCCAATACCGTGGTGACAAGGCGTTCAATAGAAGAGATCCCTTCGGTCGAACTGATGGAGGTCCTCCTCGAAGTGGTGAAGCAGAATGTGTCGATCGCCCCTGATGCAGCGACCCTTATTGCTGCAAAGCGCATGGGATTCTCTCGCCGTGGAGCTAATGTTGATGCTGCCTTCTCCTACGCTCTTGAGCAATTACAGCAGAGTGGTTTGCTCTTGGAGAATGAAGGAAAGCTGATACTGTCGAGATAGTTTTTCGCAAATCTGAGAGGGTAGAGTAGGGTACCTCCACTCTCCAGTCGTCTTTACAATCTGTGCCCAGTGATATATCTGATGATGAAGTATAATAATGCTGATGTACGGCGTCGTGATCGCCTACTTAATGAAGAGCGAGCTCTGGAGCTACTCCGTGAGAGCGAGTACTGTGTCCTCTCGATGATCGATGAAGAGGGTAAGCCCTACGGCTTCCCCATCAATCATATCTGGGATGGTGGAGACTGCATCTATATCCACTGTGCCCCTGAGGGAAAGAAGCTCCGTGCTATACGTGCTGGTCATGCTGAGGTCTCCCTCTGTATCGTCGGGCGCGTGAATCTCCTTCCGAGTAAGTTTACTACCGAGTATGAGAGCGTCATCCTCCGAGGGACTGCACATATTGACCTCAGCGAGGAGGAGCGCCGGCATGCGCTTCATCTTCTCTTAGAGAAGCTATCGCCTAATGATATGGAGCTGGGGAAGGCATATGTAGAGAAGTCCTTCCATCGGACGGAGATCATTCGTATTGACATTACGGAGTATAGTGGCAAGCGTAAGTACGTCCCACAGACAGGAGCTTCACATGCCGGAGACTGATACTCCCTCCCCGATGAAGCATACGCCCCGCACGATCTCTACAGAGGTCTTGCGGGGCGTATGCTTTATAAAAGAGTGTGGGGATGCCTTGCGACATCCCCACTGTGAATCAGCTGGGGTTCGAACCCAGGACCCCATCCTTAAAAGGGATGTGCTCTACCGACTGAGCTACTGATTCTACCTAAGCTTTTAGTGTGTCTATGTTGCAGGAGGCACTCTAAAGCGTTGCAAAGGTAAGCAATATCGGTGATACATCCAATATCTATGCCGTGGGTATGTAGCGCCCCCACACCAAGGCGCAAGCCATACTTCTTCAAGACCAAGGAGCGAAGCAATAGAGATGTCAAGCATAGAGCAATAGTTGTTCGCACTCAAATCAGTAGTGCTCCGCGCTCGAACCAATAGTAGTTTGGATAACGAACCAATAGTAGTTTGACCCCCAAACCAATAGTCGTCCGTGCACAGACCAGTAGTCGTTTGGATCTCGCTTCACTAAGAGAGGGTAGTCTTACCCTACTATAGCATATACGAGAGAGGGGAGGTGCTACCGACCTATATTGGTCACTGAGTCAACCTATATAGGTTCGCGTCGTGACCTATATTGGTCGGAAGAGCAACCTATATAGGTCAGCCCGATGACCAATATAGGTTCATACCACTCCCTTCCATAGGCAACCACACATCGGCATGCAAGAAGATGATATAGAACCGCTTGCCCTCGAGCTCCACAGTGGGAGCTCAAGGGAAGCCTTCTATATGGATCGCCCGAGTGGGGCGAGGCCGTCGGAGAGAGCGAAGTGCGCCCTACTCTGGTTTAGTAACCCGTGTTCTGCTTGAGTTGCTCGGGATTCGCCTGGATATCGTCCGTAAGGATCGGATAGAGCGTGCG
This sequence comes from Porphyromonas bobii, assembly GCF_943169685.1. Taxonomy (NCBI): domain Bacteria; kingdom Pseudomonadati; phylum Bacteroidota; class Bacteroidia; order Bacteroidales; family Porphyromonadaceae; genus Porphyromonas; species Porphyromonas bobii. The sequence continues at coordinate 582,208 of NZ_CALPBU010000001.1, read as the reverse complement.
GTAGGTCTGCGAAGTAGCACCAGCCTGCCAAGGCTATACGTAGCGTAGTTACCCTGAGTGGGCAGGCTTATGGAGAAGGTCGTGGAGAGTATGTTGACATAGGGCTATATTAGAGGGTATTATATAGGCTCGCAGGCGGTTTCCTGCGGGCTTTTTGCTATCTTTGACCTGCAAAACAACGACGGACGTTACAACCACATGACTCTTTTAGAACAGACGACAGTAGACTACAACGACAGTGACATCAAGACCCTGGAGTGGGACGAGCATATTCGTCGCCGTCCAGGGATGTATATCGGGAAGCTTGGAGATGGCTCCCATTCCGATGACGGTATCTATGTCCTGTTGAAGGAAGTCCTTGACAACTCGATCGACGAGTATGTCATGGGTGCTGGTAAGAAGGTCGAGATCACTATCCGTGACGGTCAGGTGACTGTGCGTGACTACGGGCGTGGTATCCCTCTCGGTAAGCTCATCGATGCTACGAGCAAGATGAACACCGGGGGGAAGATTGATTCTAAGGCCTTCAAGAAGTCTGTCGGGCTTAATGGTGTCGGTATCAAGGCTGTTAATGCTCTCTCCATTCACTGTGAGATCACCGTCTGGCGTGAAGGTCTGACGAAGACTGTTCGCTATTCCCATGCCAAGCTTTTAGAGGAGACCGAGGCCGTTCCCTCCGATGAACCGTCGGGCACGCGAGTCGTCTTCCGTCCCGATGCTGATCTCTTCCGCGACTACGAGTACAAGGATGAGTTCGTCGAGACGATGGTGAAGAACTACTCCTTCCTCAATGCAGGTCTTGCTCTCATCTATAATGGCAAGCGCTATCTCTCGAAGCGTGGCTTAGCAGACCTCCTCGAGGAGAACATCACCGAGGAGCCCTTGTATCCGATCATCCACCTCAAGGAGGACGACGTCGAGATCGTCGTGACCCATACCTCGCAGGTAGGGGAGGACTTCTATAGCTTTGTCAACGGACAGAATACTACACAGGGAGGTACACACCTCTCGGCCTTCAAGGAAGCCGTAGCTCGTGTCATCAAGGACTTCTATGGGAAGAACTTCGACTACCGTGACATTCGCTATGGGATGGCAGCTGCCATCAGCATTAAGATCGAGGAGCCCGTCTTCGAGAGCCAGACGAAGACGAAGCTTGGGTCAAAGGATATGGAGCCTGATGGGCGGAGTATTCAGAAGTTCCTCAATGACTTCCTCGGTAAGGAGCTGGATAACTATCTCCATATCCACCCCGAGGATGCTGCCATCATGCTGCAGAAGATCCAGGAGAGTGAGCGTGAGCGTAAGTCTCTCAGTGGTGTGGCAAAGCTTGCACGCGAGCGAGCTAAGAAGGCCAGCCTGCACAATAAGAAGCTTCGTGACTGTACGATTCACTTCAATGACCCTAAGGCCAAGGAGCCCGAGCGTACCAGCCTCTTCATCACGGAGGGTAACTCTGCAAGTGGCTCCATCACCACATGTCGTGACCCTAAGTATCAGGCCGTCTTCAGTCTCCGAGGTAAGCCCCTTAATTGCTATGGACAGAGTAAGAAGGTGGTGTATGAGAATGAAGAGTTCAACCTCCTTCAGGCTGCTCTCAATATCGAGGATGGTCTCGACGGGCTACGCTACAATCGTATCATCATCGCGACCGATGCTGATGACGACGGGATGCATATCCGTCTACTGCTGATTACCTTCTTCCTGCAGTTCTTCCCCGAGCTGGTACGTCGTGGGCACGTCTTCATCCTCGAGACCCCGCTCTTCCGCGTCTTCTTACCCAAGGAGCACAAGAAGTCGGATAACTTCATGACGAGCGCCCCTGCTAAGAAGAGGGGCCGTACCAAGAAGACTGCAGAGGAAGCACCTGCCGAAGAACTTGTGACAAACATCTACTGCTACAATGAGGCTCAGAAGCAGGCTGCACTGAAGAAACTTGGCAAGCGAGCACTGGTCACGCGATTCAAGGGGCTTGGAGAGATCTCTCCAGAGCAGTTTAAGGATTGGATCAGCGAGGAGAATATCAAGCTGGATCCTATCCGTATCCGCAAGGAGGATAACCTAAGCAACCTCCTTATGTTCTATATGGGTAAGAATACTCCCGAGCGTCAGAACTTCATCATCGATAATCTCGTCGTCGATGAATGATCACGCACTATAGATGCCGTTAGTAATACGGCTGTATAAAAAGCAAAGGCCCCGCTACTCAATCATTGAGTAGCGGGGCCTTTGCTATAGGTTAGAGGAGGGATTACTTCTTCTGCTTCTTGCAGCAATCCTGCTGCTTATCCTTGGCGTCCTTCTTATCGCAGGACTTAGCATCGTTCTTGGAACATTCCTTTTTTACGGGTTCCTTCTTTTCGGGGTTCTGAGCCGAGATATTTGCACCGAGCGCGAAGAGGCACGCTGCGGCGAGGATGAACTTCTTCATATTCGCTTTACAGTTTAGAGATAGTAAATTAAGACTATTGGAGTGGTCTCGGGACCGACTTCTTGTGAGCAGAGGTAATAAAAGGTAATTGGAATCATACTGCCAGCGCTTTGCCGTGCTCTCTTTCTCAAGATCTCAGGATCATATTGAGTCGGCAACTATTAACACGAAGCTAACTCTTTGCTCAGGAATCTCTCTCTTCTTGAAGTGCCTTGTTGCTTCTCACTTGCTACTCTTTAGATAGCGATTTGAAGATGAGATTAGCTAAGTCGATTTCAAAATAGCTACTGCTCCATGCACAAACGACTATTGGTTTCGGGTTTAATCCACTACTCGTTCTACCTGCGAACGAATAGTTGTTCACATACGGGACAACTATAGGTCTGGGGACGAATGGCTATTGCTTTAGTTCTGTCACGATAGTTTCACTCTCCCTACATCCTAAGCTACAGTCTTTTCAATGACTCTCAAAAGGGGAATGATGTTACCCGATAGAAATGATGCTTCTGATATAATGGCGCTATACAATAGATGGTGTAGAGAGATTTTTTTCGCCGAATGTTTGGTGGTTCGGAATATTTGCCTACCTTTGCAGTGTCAAAAACGACATGAATCTTTAGCTCAGTTGGTTTAGAGCACTACCTTGACAGGGTAGGGGTCGGCGGTTCGAGTCCGCCAAGGTTCACCGAGTATTGTCTCATGGTGTAATGGTAGCACAACAGATTCTGGTCCTGTTTGTTAAGGTTCGAGTCCTTATGAGACAACAGAGAGAGGAGCGATAGCTCCTCTTTTTTTGTATATGCCTGGGTGATATGCTTATTCTCCACCTCGATTCAGAGGAGGGAAGAATGTGCTTGAACTGTGATTTCGATTTGGTGTGCAAAATGATAAGCAAGACCATATGCTAAGCCGGAGTACTATATGAAAATATAGGTTAACTTTGTGGTAGGGACACCGACTGGCCGTCGGTACTCGGGTGGTATGACCTCCAAACATTATAGAATGGAAGTCCCGTCCCTCATTTGACAACGGTAGATAGGCTGAGCCCAGAGGACCCAGTCAATAGAATAATACAGAGTTATGTCTGAAACTAAAAAGGCGATAAGCCAAGATCGTAAGCGAACGAATATCCTTCATGATCAGGAGCTTGCTCTCATCGCCTATCTCGTAGAGCGAATGCCTCGCTGGGTGACGTCCAATATGCTTACCTCGCTGGGCCTTTGCGGCAATCTACTCGTAGCGGCGCTTATGTGCTTAGCCTCGGTTTGGGGCTCTTGGCTCCTGCTATTTACTCCCATCGCTTTTTTCATCAACTGGTTTGGAGACTCCCTTGATGGGCGTCTTGCTTACTACCGTAAGAAGCCCCGTAAGTGGTTTGGCTTCTGTCTGGATATCGTAGTTGACTGGATAGGTATCGTGGCTATCGGCTTGGGCTATTACGCCTATGTACAGCCTGCATGGAAGGTCGTTGGGTTCATCTTTGTAGTCCTCTACGGTGCTGAGATGATCATCTCACAGCTCCGCTATAAGGTCACCGATAAGTATTCGATTGACTCGGGCATCCTCGGTCCGACGGAGGTCCGTATCATCTTAGCTTTGCTCTTCTGTTCGGAATTCTTCTTCCCTGGGAGCATGCAGTGGTTCGGTCTCGTGATCTCGATCATCCTCTTCTTCTCCTTCGTCTCAGACTTCCGTAAGCTCCTGGCTGCAGCAGATGAGCGCGATATCGCCCTTCGTCGCGAGCAGCAGCAGGCTTCCAACTAAGGTCATTTTTTCCCTTGCTTCAGCGCCTTCGACGTCTTGTCCTGAACTTTACCCAAGCCCAGATATCCGCTGGAGCTGGCTCTGTCGTGGACTATGGATTGATGATCCTTGGCGTCGAGGTCTTCGGCTGGGAGCTCTTCTGGGCACTCGCTTGTGGTGGGGTAGTGGGGGCAGTCGTTAACTTCTCGCTCAACCGCTATTGGACCTTCCGAGATAAGGGGGTGGCTTATGATAGTGGCCTGGGTGGTCAGATCCTCAAGTTCGCTACGACTGTAGCAGGTAGTATCCTCCTAAAGTATCTTGGCACGTACGCTCTTGAGCACTATGCTGGGATTGACTATAAGATAGGGAAGCTCATCAGCGATCTCTTTGTCTCCGTACTCTTCAATTATACGCTACAGCGCTTTTGGGTCTTCCGTAAGCAGAAGCCCTAAGCGCTTTATTTATATCTCTCAATGGCTACAATCACCTTCCAGCCCTCAAGATATTTACTGGGCCTTGCTCTGTGCTGCACTCTTAGCTTTGATGCTTTCTCTGCACCAAAGGAGAGTAAGACTCCCAAGAAGACAGAGCCACGACAAGAAGCCCTCCTCGTCTTCCGTGGTATTGATCCTACTGCACAGCAGCGCTGGGTCGACAGCGTCTATAAGAGCCTCGACTTAGAAGGACGTGTGGGGCAGTTGATCATGCCGATTATCTACCCACGTCCAGAGGACAAGTCTGCTTTGCTGAAGCGTATGAAGCAGGAGAAGTGGGGTGGGATACTCTTCCAAAAGGGTTTCCTTGCCGATCAGCGAGACTTGACACAGACTCTGCAAGAGGCTAGTACTGTGCCCATGCTCATTTCTCTCGATGGGGAGTGGGGGCTCTATATGCGTCTCAAGGATGCACCACGCTATCCTCGTAGTAAGGGGCTGGGTATCAAGGGAGATATGGAGCTCATCAAAGCCTATGGTGCTGAGGTCGCTCGTCAGTGCCAGCTGATGGGGATCCACATCAATTTCGCTCCTGTAGTGGATGTGAATATCAATCCTAAGAATCCCGTCATCGGTACCCGCAGCTTTGGCGATAGCCCTGAGCTCGTCGCTCGCTGTGCTGTTGCCTATGGTCAGGGGCTCGAAGAGGGCGGTGTCCTCTCTGTCGCTAAGCACTTCCCTGGGCATGGTGACACCTCCGAAGACTCTCATAAGACACTTCCTACGGTATCGGCTTCACGTGAGCGTATGCAGCGTGTCGAGCTCTATCCTTTCCGTGCCTATCGTGATGCGGGACTGGGTGGCGTGATGACTGCCCACCTGCATGTACCAGCCTATGATGCCACGGGACGTGCTGCCTCCCTTAGCCGTAAGATCACGACAGATCTTCTACGCCACGATATGGGCTTCAAGGGACTTGTCATCACGGATGCTCTGGAGATGCGCGGTGCTCAGGCTAATGGCGTGACCTCGGTAGCAGTTGAAGCCCTGAAAGCTGGTAATGATATCCTCCTCGGCCCTTCACAGCCTTTAGAAGCTCGTAATGCAATCATCCAAGCACTCCGATCGGGTGAGGTGAGTGAAGCCGAAGTAGAAGAGAAGTGCCGTCGTATCTTGGCCTTCAAGTATGCGCTGATCATCAAGAAGAAGTCTCCCGAAGCCTCTGCGGCTGAGGTCAAGAAGCAGATATGGACTCCCGAAGAAGCCTCGCTTCGTAGCCGCCTCTGGCAAGCTGATGTATCTGCTGGTGAAGGAGAAGATCCTACGGCAAAGACCAAGGCTATTCAGTCTACGTCGAAGGCTCGTCGCTAAACCATATGTCTATGCGCTCCCGTCCTCTCGTTGCTCTCCTCTCGCTTCTTCAGCTGGGTACTCTCTATGGGCAGACACCTCAGCAGCCTGATAGTCTGCTGGTAGATAGCCTGCCAGCAGCTACTGAGCATATCCTTGCTCCCGAATCAGTATCCTCCAAAGCCTTAGCTCGTATCGATAGCTTAGCTGAGGCTGGGCTTCGCATAGGGGCTTATCCTGGGTGTCAGATCTTTGCCTTCTACCAAGGTGAGGTGCTTGTGAACAAAGCCTATGGTTCGCTTACGGGTCTCAAGGGACGACAAGGGGAGCCTGCTACGCCACAGAGTATCTATGACTTAGCTTCTATCACGAAGGCCGCTGCTACGACACCTGCTCTGATGCTTCTCGTCGGGGAGAAGAAGATCAACCTTAATTCTCCACTGCTGAGTTACCTCCCCGAGACGAAGGAGACCCTGCTTGGGATGGTCACTATTCGCCAGCTCCTGCTCCATCAGTCTGGACTACCAGCGGGGATTAACTTCTATACCGACCTTATTGATGATACGAGCTATGAGGGCTCGCTCATCCGCTATAAGTCCTTTGCAGGTGGTGTGCCTCTCGTAGGGAAGGCTTGGGGTAACCCGAACTTCCGCTTCCTCGATAAGTACATCTCTGATAAGGCGACCGAAGAGCATACCCTGCGCTTTGGCTCAAAGAAGTATCTATCGCCCTCTTTCAAGACTCGGATGATGGAGCGCCTCCTCTCAGCTCGTGTCTCATCGGATAAGAGCTACCGCTATAGCGACCTGAACTTCATCCTCCTCCAGCAAGTCATCGAGCGTGTCTCTGGTGAGCCCTTAGATGAGTTCGTCACGAAGCATATCTATCGCCCCATCCAAGCACGTCTGTACTTCAATCCCTTGGAGCGTGGCGTAAAGATCCAGCAGATCGCACCCGCACAGCATGATACCTTCCTGCGTGGAGAGATCCTGCGTGGTACGGTCGATGATGAAGCTGCAGCTTGTCTCGGTGGTGTGTCGGGTAATGCGGGGCTCTTCGGTGCGGCTGAAGAACTCGCTAAGGTTTGCCAACTCCTTCTCCAGCATGGAGCATGGGGTAAGAAGCAGGTCATTCCCAGCTCTACCGTCCGCCTCTTCACTGAGACGACGAGTGCATCGGGCATCAGAGCTCTTGGCTTTGATAAGCCCCGCTCTTCGGGTGGTCCTACGGGGATCTATGCCTCATCAGCGACCTACGGACACCAGGGCTTCACGGGGACGTGCTTCTGGGTAGACCCCAAGTATGACCTCATCTTTATCTTCCTCTCCAACCGCACCTACCCAACACGTCAGAATACGACCCTCATACGTGAGCGTCTCCGTCAGCGTCTCCAAGACTTGGTCTATGAGGCTGTCGGAGCCACCACGCCCAGATAAACTTGATCCCTTATCATCTCGCTACAGCTATGAGCCAAGCAAATACTACATCCACCACGATTATCGGTGTCGCTGGTGGCTCTGCCTCAGGTAAGTCAACCCTCGTGCGCAAGCTCCAGGAGGCCTTTGCCGATGAGCACGTCACGACGCTCTGCCACGACTTCTACTACAAGGCGCACGATGATCTCAGTCTCGAGGAGCGCTCCAAGCTCAACTACGACCACCCGCACTCCTTCGACACGGATATGATGATCGAGCATATCCGCCAGCTCAAGCAGGGGCAGAGTATCCAGCGCCCCGTCTACTCCTTCACCGACCACAACCGCCTACCTCAGACGGTATGTGTCCAGCCCGCGAAGGTCTTGATCCTTGATGGTATCTTGATACTTGAGAACAAGGAGCTCCGCGAACTGATGGACGTTAAGGTCTTCGTCGATACCGATGATGACGTGCGCTTGGCTCGCCGCCTCGTGCGTGATGTCCAGGAGCGTGGACGTGATATGAACTCGGTGCTCAAACAATACTTCTCTACGGTGAAGCCCATGCATCGTGACTTCGTCGAGCCCTCCAAGCGCTACGCTGATATCATCATTCCCGAAGGGGGGATGAACTCCGTCGCACTCTCGCTACTCGTTGAGAATATCCATTCGATCCTGAAGCGTGGTCAGCTTGAGGAATAAGCGCTTCTCTCCTCCCTACCTTTACTTCCTACTATCTCATGATATCATCGCTTATCGGCAGTGATACGATCTGTGCTGTGGCTACTGCGCCTGGTATGGGTGGTATCGCTATTATCCGTGTGTCAGGCTCCGAAGCCGTCGGCATCGTTGATCAGATCTTCTCCTGTCGAGAAGTCCGTACGCTCGAGCGTGCTAAGGATCGAATGGCTTACTTTGGTCGCTTCTCTCACGAGGGCAAGACGATCGACGAAGGTCTGGTCACTTGCTTCCATGCCCCACGCTCCTATACGGGTGAAGATGTCGTAGAGATCTCGTGCCACGGCTCGGTCTTCATCCAGCAGGCACTCCTCGAAGCTCTGACTGATCAGGGCTGTCGTATGGCAACCCCTGGTGAGTTCACGCGTCGTGCTTACCTCTATGGCAAGATGGATCTAAGTCGTGCAGAGGCCGTCGCAGACCTCATCGCATCCGAATCGGAAGCGCAGCACCGTATGGCACTCACTCAGATGCGTGGCGGGTATAGCGCGGAGTTCGCCCAGCTACGCGAGAGACTCCTGCAGCTGACCAGTCTTATGGAGCTGGAGCTGGACTTCAGTGAGGAGGATGTGACCTTCGCTGATCGCACACAGCTTCTGCAGCTCCTCGACGAACTGACGGCGAAGATCGAGCGGCTGACCGAGAGCTTCCGCCTTGGTAATGCGATCAAGCGTGGTATCCCAGTGGCTATCGCTGGTGCGACGAACGTGGGGAAGAGCACGCTGCTCAATGCTCTCTTAGGCGAAGAGCGTGCTATCGTCAGTGATATCCATGGTACGACCCGCGACACGATCGAGGACGTGCTGAATATTGATGGTGTCCTCTTCCGCTTCATCGATACAGCGGGCTTGCGCTCAACGGATGACACGATCGAGGCGCTGGGTATTGATCGCAGCTACGATAAGATCGATAAGGCGAGCCTTGTTCTTCTCCTCGTCGATGCCCTGCGTATCGCCGATAAAGACTATCGTGCGGCGCTCCTCCAGCTCCTTCCTCGCCTGGAGAATAAGCCCTTCCTCGTCTTGCTCAACAAGGTCGATGCCATCGATCCTCAGACCACGCAAGCTGTACTAACGGACCTTTCGTCGCTACTTACCGAGTACTTGCCTTCGGGTGAAGCGCCTTCGATCCTACCCATATCGGCCCAGCGAGGGGACGGCTTGGATGAACTTCGTGCGGCACTGATCAAAGCCTTGGTGCTTCCCGAGCTCAAGTCTACCGACCTTGTCGTGAGCAATGCCCGCCATCATGCACTTCTCACGACGGCTCTCCATAGCCTAAGGACCGTGCGTACGGGGCTAACGGATGGCCTTCCCACCGACCTGCTGACACCCGACCTTCGAGGAGCTATCACGGCCATAGGCGAAGTCACCGGAGCCGACATCACAAGTGACTCCGTCCTACACAACATCTTCGCCCACTTCTGCATCGGCAAGTAGTTACTACTTTTCAGAGACAAGCGATCCGCAGTAGTCTATAAGCTACTACGGATCGCTTGTTCTTTACTATGCCTTACCGTGTAAGGCTCGTTGGTTAGGGATTACTCTAAAATACCAGAGCTAGTTGATTAGATATCTTGGTCTTGTATCTCCGGAATTCCTATTCCTTTCAAGTAATTATAGGTACGATCATACCACTCTCGCTTGCGAGTTGTATCAACGTCATCACCCTCGGGGATCAGTACAACTATCCCTTGGCGAGCACGCGTAAGTAGTACACGATAGGCATTTATTTGATACTCCTGATTGGCTGGTTTATTGATGTTTTGCCATTTATTCCCTCCTCGGAGCTGGAAATGCTCCCAAGCATTTCCAGTCATATTTATCCTTAGATCAGCATCCCAGGCAACACATGCCCAGTCTATTTCTAGTCCTTGAACTTCAAACTCAGTAAGTGCATCCTCCAGTGCATCGCTGGACCGAATGTCTTGGCTATTTTCTAGAAACCAGTGGACGAAGTTGGGGCTATACTTTACGTTGATTGATATGGCTTTAAGCCTTTCCGCTTTACTGCTAGCCAGTAGGCCCATACGCTCATTACCTCGTTTCTTGCTCCGGAGCCATCGTTTGGCTCTTTCGAGAGAGCGAGTTAGAACTATAAGATAGTTATTCTTTCTCAGTTCATACAGAGTGGACCTAGCTTCTTCAACCTTTAAATCAAGGAGTTGATTTATGAAGAGACTTACACTCTCAGATCGAAATGAGCGCATTGACATTTCAAGGTGTAGATCTTTTCCATCTTTGAGTTGTGGTTTAATATCTCTTTTCTGTTCATCGCTAAGTTCTTCTGACTCTAGGATAGTCTGAGATATATAAACATCCCAACTCCTATATCTACGGAGAATACTTTCTATCCATTCTTTTAGACCGGCCTCTCCCTTATTGATGCTTTGCCCATTACCTACAAGGCAGACTACAACGCCCCAATCACGTTGGCGATCCATGCAAGAGATGAGATATTCGGGTTCGCTATAGGGAAAGTTTTGTATGTTCTTCTTCTCGTGCATAAAGCGCTGCAACTCCTCTTTGGTCCAAGCTCTCTGAGCTTCATCAAAGATAGCTACATGTTCTGCTGGTATGTAGGCTTTATCTGTATTGCTCTCGAAGTATCCAGGTTTGGGCCTGATATCATTAGCTGTGATATCTACTCCTTCCAGGTACTGGTCGCGGTAATGATGGATCATCTGTATAAAAGCCTTTACCTCGCGTTTGGCGTCTCCTTTTTTGGTGCGAGTTTTTTTCTCTTCATTAGATGTGATGATTCTCTTACGCTCTATATAATCACGGGTCAAGGCTTCCTGAAGGACTTCGACCAGTGGATAGTTCCCAGATAGATAAACGGCTCCTATACCTTGATTAAATAGCTCAATAGCAGTATTTAATCCAATGAGAGTCTTGCCTGCTCCAGGTACACCTGTGATGAAGCAAATAGCCTTGCGTTTCTCTTTCTGACAATGGTCGATTATTCTATTCAGGGCTTTTGAGGCCTTTTCGATATCCCCTCCACTCTTCGTAATGTCTGCGACACTATGTTTTTCATACAGGGCTATAGCTGCCTCTATGATTGTAGGAGTTGGCTCATACCCACTATTAGCCCAGGCATCATCAGTCTGTGAAGGTTGAACAGCTACTTGTACTTGGTCAAGTATATTCTGAATGGCTGTCCCTAATTGAGAAGTATTAGTGAAAAGAGGTTCATATACCTTGTCCGCTGAAGATTTAGGGGTGAGCTGACAGTCCTCATTAAGAGCACAGGGGACAACAACTATGGGTGCAAGGATCCGATCTTTGCTATCTGCATGGAAGTTCTTCAAATCTAGGGCATAGTCCCACACCTGGTTCCGTGCGCTTTGATTGAATGTCTGCCTTCCAGTCTTATACTCGAGGATAAAGACAATGCCATCTATGAGAACGATGGCATCCACACGACGGCCCATGCGTGGGATATTGTACTCTAGGTAGATACTTCCTCTACCGGAGTAGTCTTTGAGTGCCTCTTTTAAGCTGTTTATCTCCTCCTTCCAGGAGGAGGAGGTTTTCTTATTGATGTCGTGTTGAGAAGATTCTGTTAGTTTCCCAACGATAGAAGTCTCTTCCTCTCGAATAAATTCAGAGATAGCACTGGAGTAATAGTATCTGGTCGTCGCCATAATAAGATGATAGGTTATATTTCATGGTCAAAGTTAATATAAATATATATACGGATTACCTTGTGATTTATTGTAGTGCAGCCATCTCTTCCGTAGAGTATTCTTCTTGTCTTTTGAGGAAAAGGGGAAAAGAGGAAAAAACTATAAGGCTCATGCCTCTATACAATGATTGATTCAAGGATGCCGATAATCATCCTCGAATCAATCATTTATACTTGCATGTAGATAATATTTATCCTACTTCCCCGCCTTGCTCTGCTTCTTCTCGAGGAGGGAGAGGTACTTGGCGTAGCCGGCTTGCTTCATCTCTTCGCGGGGAATGAAGCGCAGGGCTGCACTATTGATGCAGTAGCGTAGGCCACCGAGCTCCTGCGGGCCGTCTTCGAAGACATGGCCGAGATGAGCCTTACCCGTCTTACTGCGCACCTCGATACGCTTCATGCCGTGGGAGTCGTCCTGATGCTCGCTGATGAGGGTGGAGTCAATGGGGCGGGAGAAGCTGGGCCATCCGCAGCCCGAGTCGAACTTATCCGTGGAGATGAAGAGCGGTTCGCCCGTCGTGATATCGACATAGATGCCTTCGCGCTTCTCGTCCCAATAGTCGTTGTCAAAGGGATGCTCCGTGGCGGCATGCTGCGTGACAGCGTACTGAGTGGGGGTGAGCCGACGGCGTAGCTCTTCGTCCGAAGGCTTGACATAAGCATTGGCCTCGCGAGCGATCTGGAAGAGTTCGGGGCGGATATGGCAGTACCCCGATGGGTTCTTGTCCAGATAGTCTTGGTGGTAAGTCTCTGCGTCGTAGAAGTTGCGGAGGGGCTCTACCTCGATGACGATGGGCTGTGCATGCTCACGCTGTAGCGTCTCGATCGCTTTCTTGATCGTCGGTAGGTCTGTGGTGTCGGTGTAATAGATACCCGTGCGGTATTGATCACCCACGTCGCCACCTTGCTTATTGAGCGACGTCGGATCAATCGTCAGGAAGTAGAGCTCAAGGAGCTTGCTGAGGCTCACCTGATCGGGAGCGTAGGTGATGTGTACTGCTTCGGCAAAGCCCGTAGTGTGGCTACACACTTCCTCGTAGCTGGGGCGGGAGGTATGGCCATTGGCGTAGCCGACCTCTGTGGAGATGACGCCACGTACTTGCTTGAAGAAGTGCTCGGTGCCCCAGAAGCAACCGCCGGCCAAATAGATCTCTTTCATAGGTGAAGTGGATGGAGTGTTGGGTGAAGGGTGTGTCTGCATGCGCATAGCTCGAAGTCCTAAGGCTCCAGCTGCCAGTAGTAGCAGAAGGGTCAGTGTACGGAGACTGTTCCGTTTCATAATGCCTGTTCTTTTAGACTGTGTAGGGGGTATGGTAGTTTACTGACTTACTAACAGCGTAGGCTTGACGATAGTTATGAGCCGCCCAATATCGGTGTATAGTTTGAGTCAATATCGGGTAGGGGTGCGAACCTATATTGGTTCGTGCTCCGACCACTATTGGTTCACGTGCAGACCAGTATAGGTTCGCTCAGTGACCAATATAGGTTCATACCACCTACCACTATTGGTTCACTCTCGCTTCGCTATGCGTGCGCACATTCTTCGTACCTTTATGCGCACATTCCACTCGGGACGATGCCTACCACAATATACCTCATCACGCTGACCCTCTACTGATAGAATCGCTATGAATGTCCTCTACCTAATAGGCAATGGCTTTGACCTTAGACTTGGGCTCCCCACTCGCTATGCAGACTTTTTAGAGTTCTATAAGGGGCAAACCCCGAAGCTTGATACTGATCGCATACAGCAAGAGGAGGCTATCAAAAAGTATAAGGAGCGCTTCTTTGCCGAGATGGCGGAGCGAGAGGGGCGTGGCGAAGAGCAGTGGAAGGACTTAGAGATAGCTCTTGGTGAGTTTACTACAGCCTTTGGTGATGATGCTGATGGGTTCTGTGACTTCTACGAGGATATGAATCGCGCCTTAGAGGCCTATCTTTCGCAGTGCAATAGTTTTGAGCCTACTCCCGAGGAGGTCGAGAAGTTCCGTGAAGACCTGACCTACCCTTATCGCTACTTCAAGCCGAGAGAGGAGAAAGAGCTTTGTGCTCTGACTATTGCTCAGGCATGGCATATTGACGTCATCTCCTTCAACTATACCTCATCATTTGAGTGCCTCTGCCAGGATGCTTTGTTGGTCGGAGAGTACACCTATGCGGAAGGGCATGAAGGTCACCCTGTGATATATCAAGGGGTGAAGCATGTGCATGGATCATTAGGTCAGGGTGGAATTCTGCTTGGTGTAGATCATGGCGATCAAATAGTAAACGATCAGTGCAGGCAGTGTGATTATGTCGCAGACCTCTTACTTAAGCCACAAGCCAATGAGGGCCGTGGAACGCTTGTCGATGAGGAGTGTCTTAGACTCATTGCGGGGGCTGATGTGATTTGTCTCTTTGGCTTATCCCTCGGGCCTACAGATCAGATGTGGTGGACGGCTATCAAGAAGCGTTTTCTTGATAATCCAGAGGTCATCTTGCTCTACTTCCATTATGATCCAGCTGCCGATTCTGCATTGAAGTTTGATAGGCGGAAGGAGAGACGAGCTCGCCAGCACCTTATCGATGCGCTCGGACTGGAAAGCAATCAAAAGGAGTATGATGATCGGATCTTCGTGGCGATCAACTCGGATATGTTCCCAAGGTGATAGACGCGAACAGCCTACCACGGTATAGTGATATAATAGCAGAAGCGGTGCAGCTCCCGATGGGAGTTGTACCGCTTCTGTTTTGGGTGGATAGGAGAGGAGTTAGCGACGCTTGCGTCCCCAGCGTTTGTAGTACTCGATGTTCTTATCCTCGCGCTTCTTCTTTGCCTCGTCGGGCTTGACCTTGCGCAGGGCATCGGGCTTGCTGCCCAGAGGTGACTGAGTGAGGATGTCCCAGCGCTCTTCGGAGGTGAAGCCCTTCTTGATGGAGATCTCCTGCGGGTAGTAATAGACCTCCTCGGGGGCACGATCAGGGTAGTCTCCAGGTGTAAAGGCGGCGTTGTCGTCCGTATCGATGATGAGTCGGACGAAGTACTCACCAGGCTTCAGGTCGTGGAAGGAGACTTGACAGGACTCTGCTGGAGTCTTTGCTTCGGGGAGGCTATCGGCCTTAGCGGCTTGAGGAGCTTGCTTAGAGAGTAGCTCGGCGAGCACCTTATCGCCTTTGGAAGACGCTGCCGTGGGCTGTGCTTTCTGCGTCGTGTCCGCCTTGACCTCATGTCCATAGAACTGCTGGAGGACAGCATCGCTCTTGTCTATGAGTTGGACGAGGGCATGAGAGCGGATACCCTGCAGGGTGATGGTGAGCTGACCGAACTCGTCCTCCTTCTGTATCTGCTGCGTGAAAGCAACAGAGTCGCAGGCAGCGCCATAGATATCGCGTACGGCAGCCGAATCAATACGCGCCCGATAGCTCTTGCCATAGGCACGTGGGAAGCGGAGCGTATAGCGCAGGTGATCCAGTGAGTCTTGTACGATAGTGAAGTCCTGAGGCTTGTAGAGTGAGTCCTCCTGTACCTCCAGGCGAATCGCTGAGGTGGGGAGGGCTACAAGGGGACGTGAGGCCGTCACATAGAGGCTATCACTTGGAGTACCAGCAAAAGTCCCCGAAGCCCCGGTGAGGGTGATCTGTAGAGGTGACTTCTCCGTTTCAGCAGCCTTGTCGTGCTTCTTAGCTCGTGCCTGTGGCTTGATGAAGACGAGCGTATCAGTCTTCTCTTGTAGGCGAAGTAGTGAGTCGGTCTTCTCGTAGGTGAGGGCGAAGCGCACCGAGTCGCGCGCAAGAAGCTCCTTGTCTCGTAGCCATAGGTCGACGACCTTGCCCTTAGCCGTAGCCCAGTAGAGGGATTCGGCTGGTGCGGTTGGCTTGTCCAGCGAGCGGAGGCGAGGGAGCTTCTTGGGCTCAGCGAGGAACTCCATTCGGCAGATCAAGCTATCGGGACGGCTGTGGCGCTCGAGGCCGTACTGCTGCACCTTCGCTACCGAATAGCGTAGGGCGATGTCGCGAGGGAAGTAGTAGGTGAAGGGATAGGTGACGAGCGAGTCGCGGTGAAGCGTGTCACGGCGCACGATGGAGTCGATGCGTATCGTGTCGGTACGCATACTGTCACGCAGCGTCGTCTGGAAGCTCTCGCGAGAGAAGGCAAGGCCTTCGCTGCGGTCGCTGTACTGATAGTTGGCATCGTTGTCCTTCGTCGCAAAGACCTTGTAGGTACTATTGGGGAGTCCACGCATAGTGAAGAAGCCCAGCTTATTGGTCTTACTGACAAAGGGGAAGGGGCGCTTACGGAGCGTACTGTCGTTGATGTCTGTGGCGGGATAAGCCCCTACGATGAGCCCTTCGACAGGCTCGAAGGTCAAGGCATCGATGACGCGACCGGCCAGCTGCATCGAGTCAATCTGCCCACCTGTGGAGATGAGGTAGCTGAAGCCCTCGAGTGGGTTGTCCTCGTTGTTGTCTACGATGACATCATCGAAGTAGAAGCTGTAGGTCGTATTGGGGCGCAGGGTGTCGGAGAGTACGATGGAGACGTGCCGCCCGTTGGCCGTGATACGTGCTGCCTCACGCTGGGGTGGGGATACGATGATCTTATCCGTCTGGCTCGAGAGCTTGACGTTCTCATCGAAGGTCAGGGTGAAGTGGCGCGTATTGACCCCCGTAGCCTTCACCGCAGGTGAGGCCTGTAGGAGGCGAGGTGGCTCCGTGTCAAAGGGGCCACCTTCGGGTGTACCTTGGTTCGCACAGCCCCATAGCAGGAGGGATCCTGCCAGGAAGCTGAGCGCAAAGTGCATCGTTCTATTTGGGTTCATCCAATAGTAGCTGATTACATATGTGAGACGAGCGGGACACTATCGGTGAACCCAAATAGCGGGGACTAAGCATTACGCTTGCCCTTGCTCGTCATGATCTTGAGGACCTTGAGGTCGGTCTGGGCCATGCCATCACGACCGAGGTCTGCGAGGTTGCGGATGCAGACGTCGATATCATCGTCTACGATACCTTCGGTAGCGGTGACGACGTGTCCCTGCATAGAGAGCATAGCGGAGATGAGTGCAGAGCTCACGCCTGTCGAAGCCTTGAGGCTACAGCTGGGCTTAGCACCGTCACAGATCATCCCCGAGACGTTGCCGATCATATTCTTCACAGCTCCGATAGACTGCTCCTTCGTGCCTCCCATAAGGTAGGTGATAGCACAGGCGGAGCCAATCCCTGAGACGACCATCCCGCAGAGGCAGGAGAGACGACCTAAGAGCTGCTTGATGTAGACGACGAGGAGGCTACTGAGCATGATAGCTCGAGTGGCGACCTCACGACTTGCGCCTTGCTCTTCGGCGAAGGTCAGGACGGGGAGCATCGAGGAGATCCCCTGATTGCCGCTACCCGAATTACTCATCACCGTGATGGGGGCACCATCCATACGGGCGTCGCAGGCAGAGCTGGTATAGGCCAGCATCTGCGTAAGGGGCGTATTGCCGAGGTAGCGACGTCCCATATCGCTATTGATGAGATTGCCGAGGCTATGGCCATAGCTGTGAGTGAAGGAGAACTCGCTGGCACGCTTATTCTGCAGTGCAGCCTCGTAGATGAAGTCAAGCTCCTCCAGAGGACCATGCAGAGCATACTCATAGACGAGGTCGAAGTTCAAGGCGATCGTCTCCTCTTCGTCCTTACTCTCGGGACACTTCGTGCAGGGCGTGTCGGCGGTACGTGGCACGAAGCGGTCTTCACCATCATAGGTGAGCGCTGTGAGCCCTGTATGAGTAGCCTGGATGATGGCAGTCGATAGACGGCCCTCTGTATCGGTAAGTAGGACTTCGACGTAGAGGCGGTCAACGTTGTCACCTTCCTTCAGCCCGATCTGGATGCAGCCGCTTGCTACAAGCTTCTGGGCCTGATGAAGCTCCTCATCAGTGAAAGTGTCGAGGAGCTCCAGTTGCTTCTCGGGTGCTGCTAAGATAGCACCGAGAGCGATCGCGATAGGGATACCGAAGGTCCCCGTGCCGGGGATACCGACGCCCATAGCGTTCTTGAGCATATTGCCGCTGAGTAGGACTTCTATTGAGCGGGGCTCAGCGGTCGTCTGTGCCGCAGCATAGGCTACGGCGAGGGCTACGGCTGCTGGTTCGGTACAGCCTGTAGCGGGTACGACTTCACGGTGCATGAGAGCAGTGATCTGTCGTATCTGTGTGGGTGTAAGCATGGGGTTCTGATGGTCTAAGGTAAGTAGTGTAGTAGGAGAGTGTGTTATTTCCGCTGAGTGCGAAGGATCGTAGTGAGCTTGCCGTCCTTGGTCTTGAGGTCGGGATAGCCTCCGTTCATCGCAGGCTCCCAAGCACCGTAGTTGGGGTTGGGTAGGACGATGAAGCGCTTGCCGAACTCAGCGGCGAAGCGTAAGACGCCCTGATCACGCACGGCCTCGTTACGTACATCGAAGAAGTGGTCGAAGTCACCCAGGTTGTCACCGAGGAGCATCAGGATGTTGTGTGTCTTGAGGACTTCATTGCGACGAGAGGTCTTGTCGGAGGACTTGTCCTTGAACATGAAGTGGCTATCCTCTACCTGTGGGAAGCCCAGATCACGTAGGTTCTTCTTCGTACCAGCACGATTGACCTCATCACGGTTGGAGATGTAGTAGATGTCCACACCGAGGGCATCGGCCTTGCGGAAGAACTCGACAGCGCCCTGCAGAGCTACGGCATCAGCTTGATCGCACCAGCGGTCCCACGAGGGCTGAGAGTAGTCCTCGCCCTTGAGTGCTTGGTAGACGGAGTTCGCCGTGTTGTCAACGATGGTCTCATCGATGTCGGTGACGATAGCCCAGCGCTTTTCGCCCGAGGCTAAGGGAGTTGATGTCGCTGCTACGAGACGCTCGGTCGCGATATTGTAGGCCTGCTGGCAGAGTGCCTTGTACTCGGCAGAGCGCTGGATCCAGGCTGCCGAGAAGAGCTTACCACCGAGGGTAGGGCTCATCGCATAAGCTACCTTCCCACTTGGAGAGTAGGTCGTATTCTGCTCTTTGTTTGAGCCAATAGCGATGACGCAGCTCGAGAGGAGCGTGAGTGATAGTGCGGTAGAAGCTCCGAGAGTGAGGAGTTTATTGGTATTCATTATCGTCGTGGGGTTAGGATTCCTTGTTGGTTTGTGTGTGCTTGAGGTAGCAGGTACGGCATAGCGGGCTGTACTCCTTGGCTTCGCCGAGCATGACCTGCTGCTCACCAGAGACGAGGCGGTAGGAGTAGTTCGCCCAGCTCCCACAGCCTACGCAGATCGCGTGGATCTTGTCTACCGAGTCAGCTATAGCACAGAGCTGCGCCATAGGGCCGAAAGGCTGGCGACGGAAGTCCATATCCAGTCCAGCGAGGATGATGCGGATCCCCTGGTCTGCCAGCTGCTCGACGACCTCGGGGAGGTGCTCATCGAAGAACTGTGCCTCGTCGATGCCGATGACGTCGACGTCCGAAGCTAAGAGGAGAAGGTTCGACGAGTTGTCTATCGGAGTAGAGGCGATCGCATTGCGGTCGTGGGAGACTACCTCGGTCTCATCATAGCGGGTGTCTACTGAGGGCTTGAAGATCTCTACGCGTAGCCCTGCGATCTTGGCACGGCGCAGGCGACGAAGGAGCTCCTCTGTCTTACCGCTGAACATCGAGCCGCAGATCACCTCGATGCTACCGCGTACACGGGCCTGACCCGTCTCAAATGGATTAAGCATTACTTGTCCTCCGTCTTATTATAGCGTGCGGTGAGGCGTCGTGCCCCGCCTTCGATCTCCTCTATAGTAACGCGTACCGTGTCGGCTGGTAGGATGTCCTCCATGACCTCTGGCCACTCAATGAAGCAGAGTGCGCCACTCTGGAGGTAATCTTCGGTTCCGAGGTTCAGCGCATCATTGAGCTTCTCCAGGCGATAGCAGTCAAAGTGGTAGATGAGTTCTCCCGAGGGTTCAGCGCGATATTCATTGATAATAGAGAAGGTCGGGCTATTGATGACATCTTGCACGCCGAGGGCTTCGCAGAGGGTCTTGATGAAGGTCGTCTTGCCAGTCCCCATGGGGGCATAGAAGGCGAAGATATCCCCCCAGGGGAGGACCTCCTCGATGAACTGGCGCGCTACGGGCTCCAGCGTGTCTGGGGAGGCTAAGAGGTAGGTGGTCTCAGTGTCCATTCGCTTGTCTTGATTGTGCCAGAGCGTACGTACCCCAGCATATACTCACCCGCAAATTTAAGATATTCGGTGCATAGTCTATATACCTATATATAGAGGCTGCCCCTACACTTCTGTGGAGAAGGTAGGGGCAGCCTCTAAATCGTGTCGCACTCGGGACGTCTTGTCCTCGGGCGATAGGGGTGGGATTAGAAGGTAAACTTCATCCCGAAGTAGCCTGAGCGAGGGATCGTGGGGCCGTAGATATAGCCGCTGTCACGGTCTGGACCGAAGTCGTAGTCGCTCTGGAAGGCGTTGAAGAGGTTGTTGATACCGCAGTAGAGCTGGACGTTGCTCTTAGAGAAGAGACGCAGGTCATAGGTGATCTTAGCGCCGAGATCAAAGAAGCTCTTGGTCTTGACCAGCTCGTTCCACTCGACATCGACCTCCTTCTGCGCGCCATCCTCGAGGATAGCAGCACCCGTAGCGTCTACGAGAGGAAGCTTATAGCCTTCGGTGCGCAGACCAGCAGCGATAGCCGTGCGGTCGGTGACTGCGGAGTTCTGCCCCCACTTGACGACGTGAGGGACGTACATCGAGCCCGTGAAGGTACCCGTGAGGGAGATGTTCAGCGGACGGACGGGATTGATGCCGATCGTGAAGTAGCCGTAGGTAGAGGGCGTGCGAGTGATCTCCTTAGAGGTCATCGAGATGGTCTGAGGCTCATTGTCTACAGCGACATTGTCAAAGTCAGAGCCGTCAGCCTTAGGCATGAAGGACTCGTAGTAGGCCGCATCGTGGTCGCCCTGGACCTTCTGACGTACGCCCCATTCCTGGTTGACGTCGTACTTGTTGCTGGTGAGCGTGAGGCCGGCCTGGAGGGAGAGCCAGCGATAGGCGATCTTACCCTCGAGGTTCAGCCCGAGGACCTTGGCACCCGAGGAGACCTGCTGACCATTGTCATCGATCCCATAGTTGTGGCGCGTGTAGTAGGAGATACCGTTCTCAGACTTGTCCTTGTAGTTCGTGAAGACGTCGAGCAGACGGGTGTAGAAGCCTTCGACGAGGACGTTGACCTGTGCACCACCGAGGGTGAAGTACATGTCGTTGCTCAGGCTGAAGGAGTGGGAGATCTCAGGACGAAGGTCCTCAGCATTGGTCACACGCTGTGCTTCACCACCGACGACCCCGACGTGAAGGTCTTCGTCAAAGACCTGAGGAGCACGGAAGCCCTTGGCATAGGTAGCGCGGATGTTGATATTCTTCGTGGGGTTGTAGCGCAGGGTAGCGCGGGGGCTGAAGATGGCCTTCTTGACGGCGGAGTTCTCATCAAGACGCGTGCCGAGCAGGACGCTCCAGCGATCGTTCTTCCATTCGATCTGGGCGAACTGGCTGGCGTTGCGGATGACCTGACGCAGGGCAGGGGAGAGGGAGATGGGGTTAGCGCTGAGGTCGAAGCCATCGGTGACGGTCTTCTCGGTCTCCCATTCTCTTAGAGGCATCTTGTCCTCGAGGCGGTCATAGCTGTATTCAGCACCAGCGAGGAGCTGAGCAGGCATAAAGAGGAAGTGGTCGAAGTCATAGGTGTACTGTGCACCACCGACCCACGTCATCCCGCGGGTAATACCGAAGTTCTTCCCATAGTCAGAGGTATGGATGGGGCGACCGATAGAGCCTGCATTCACTGCCTTGCCCTCATCTGTAGTCTCGTTGCCATCCTTATCAATGTACTTGTCGCCTGCTTTGTTGCGGAGCTTCGTCTCACCGATACCACCGTAGTAGCTGTTACGGGTGACGTGCTGAGCGGAGCCGTAGAGCTGGAAGTGGTGCTTGTAGTCTTCGCTGTAGCCGTCGAACTTCAGGTTCCCGCTATATACGGAGTGGCGAATGGACTCAGCTACACCGACTACCTGCTCGGGCCAGTCGATGTGGTCACCACCGCGACGGGCTTCGCTAAAGGTATGGACTTCGCCGGTCAGACGGGTGTAGTCCGTGGGGCGGAGGTAGCCACGGAAGCCGAGCGAGCGGGAGTCAAGACGACCAAGCTCGCTGTAGCCATCGCCATTGACGTCGTGCTCCTTGCGGTAGCGAGCCTGTGCGAAGACCATGGCGCCAGCACGGTTGTCATCGCTGACGAGTGAGCCGTTGAAGCTCAGGTTATTGTCCAGATCCTTGAAGCCCGAGAAGCCAAGGCTCTCATTGAAGGAGAAGCTATTGCGCTGAGGCTCCTTGGTGATGATGTTGATCACCCCTGCGATAGCAGAGGAGCCGAAGAGGGCAGAGCCACCGCCACGTACGACCTCGACACGCTCGATCATATTCGTGGGGATCTGCTCCAGACCATAGACCCCTGCCAGTGCACTCATGATGGGACGGCTGTCGATGAGGATTTGTGAGTAGCGCCCGTCGAGGCCATTGATACGTACTTGATTGAAGCCGCAGTTCTGGCAGTTATTCTCGACACGCACACCTGGCTGGAAGATCAGCCCTTGGGCGAGGTTAGTAGCATTGGTGCTCTCGAAGAGCTTGGCGTCAAGCACGGTGACGAGCGTCGGAGCGAGACGGCGTAGGGTAGCCTGACGGTTGGAGGAGACGACGACCTCATCGATACGGATGTTGTCTGGCTCTGCATCGAAGTTCACTTCGACGACCTTACCAGGGATGATCTCCACGGTGCGCTCTTGGCTGAGATAACCGAGACCGCGCATGACGAGTGTCACGCTCTTCTGCTTGAGGTTCTTGAGGATGTAGTGCCCTGTGGCATCGGTAGCCGTACCGAAGGTCGTACCCTTGATAGCGATGGTGACACCTGAGAGATGTTCGCCAGTCTTCGCATCTGTGACGTGCCCAATAATGTTGGCATCAGTCGGCCGCTCTTGTGCTGCCAGCTCACTGCTGAGACCGATGGCCGAGACCAGAAGGATCTGCAGTGAGAGCATGAGGGCGTAAAGCTTACGCATGGTTATTACTATGATTTATAGTGAGTAAAGTTGCTATATCGCGTGGGCAAAAAATACGCCATTCATAGCCCCCTCCTCTTACTCCTTTGCAAAATACATAGATGTAGGTATAGGGTAGATGTAAGTACCTCTATTATATACCTAATAATGGGTGCTGGAGCACTGGTTAATCATATCAAGTCGAGGTGCATTTCCTCCATACTCAAGCTGCTTTTCCGTCATAGCTCTACGAGAAAAGTTATATCTACGTACGTGGATTTAAAATCTATGTACAGAGAACTTATCATCTACGCACGTAGACTTTAGGACTACCCACGTAGATAGCGGATTACAGCTACTGGTGCAGGACTTCTTTTCTGTAGATCTACGACTCTATCTGTATGCGTATACAGCTACTTACAATAGCTCTTTGATCTTCTGGTATGCATAGGATCGGGAGTGCTTTCGCTATGCTTCGTCGCATTTGCCGAAAAGAAAGCCCCCTGCATGCGCCTTAAAAGGAGCATACAGGGGGGCTCTATAGAGATGGGCCCGCAGGGGTGAGGGTGTCTCGGCTACTTATAGCGTAGGAGATGAGGTATCTTCGTTCTGAAGGTTCTTCGAGTAGGTCTTATCCTTGCCTCGTGAGAGGTGATAGGACACCCCAAGGAGGATCATATTCTTATTGGCATGGATCCACGTCTTATTATCCCTCTGGACGAGACGCTCACCGAGCGTATAGTCATGATAATAGGCCGGCGTCCCGATGAATAGCATCGAGGCAGAGAACTTCCAGTTCCCCAAGCGGTAGGAGATCGAGGCAGTATGCTTTGGCTCCATACGAGAGGCATAGCCCGAATCATAGGTATAAGTCGGGAGGGCGTACTTGTAGTAGAGCTGTAGCCCCTTATGCTGGGCCGTCAGCGAAAACTCACCATAGAGCGAACTACGATCATAACTAATCTCCGATGAGCGAAGTCGACTATACGTAGGTATGAGGTACGTATCTAGGCTCAGGGTATTGTCACCAAAGGGCTTGACGACCACCCTAGCAGCCGTAACAAGTTCGTCACTCCATGCTCCATTGATCGGAGCGAACGTGATCCCTGCCCCCTCACGCTTCATAGCCTGGATATGCGGGCGATGTGTGTGGCTATAGAGACCTACCAACTTGATATCAAAGATCCCCTTAGCATACGTATACATAGCGGTCAGTTGGCGCATATGCGCATTCTCTAGCTGGGGATTACCTACGCTAGTGATATCACGGGTCGCTCGTCTTCGGTTGCTACTGAGCTGATCCAGACTAGGCAGGATGGGCTTGTCATCGTACATCAAGCGCAGATCACTACCTCCACCGAGGGTATAGCCGAGTACGACCTTCGGGGTGAAGGCGAGGCTACTGTAGGAGCGGTAGCTCGAATGATTGTGCGTGTGGGTCAAGCCTAGGCTCACACGATACAGTAGTCTCCCCTTACGCCCCGAGATCTCACTGTAGCCATAGTTCTGCCACGTACGGCTGGTATAGTCAAGGGCACCGAAGTGATTGTCTACCTGTGAATGTAGGAAGGAGACCTCTCCCCTGTAGCCCGAACTGATCCGTAAGCGTCCCGTCTCTCGGGTGTGTGCTAGCTCGAGGATGAGCGAGCGCTTACTATTGTCCAGCTTCATGAAGTCCTCGTAGCTCGTGAGCCCTGTAGTGATGCCCTGCTCTCGGGTCTTCGTCTCTCGCTTGGTGGAGAAGAGCGTCCCTACAAGGTTAAGGCTCAGCTCATCTTTCTCTCCAAGCTTGCGCCAATGGTAGAGGTCAAGCGAGGGATTGAACTGCTGGGTCCTATCTCTACCCGTGGTAGTCAGCTTCTCTCCAGCGACACCGTCTACAGTGTAGAGCCCCGAGCCGATATTGTCAGAGAAGCGTCGCTCAGCTCTCGGCTGTAGGCGAGCCTCCCATAGGTAGCGTTCATCCACTACGTAGGCGTACTTGAGGGCGGGGCTGTGTGTCGTATAGCCAAAAGCATCATGGTCTGAGTAGGTGAGCTGTAGTGCCTGCTGATTGAGGCTATAGCTATACTGCGCAAGTGACTCTCGGTCACGATAGTCGCGATAGTTCAGCGTGTACTCAAGGCTCAGCTTATGTCGCCCACTGATCAGAGAGGCGTAGGCCTCGTCATTTCCGAAGCCTGTAGTGAAGGCATGTTTGAGTGAGCCACCTGCGATGTAGCCGTCGTCCAGTCCGGAGACGATGATATTGATCACACACTCTACTGCTCGATATCGAGCAGGGGGAATGTCGTAGACCTCTACTCGCTTGATCTTCTCTTTGGGCAGCATAAGTACATCCGTCTTCGTGGAGCGTATCCCATTGATCAGGAGCTGCACCTCCCCACCCATAGCTCCCTTGAGACGGTCGTTCATCACATCGAAGCTGACTGAGGGTAGGGTCTTGAGCAGATCATAGCTGTGTAGGGCCTCCTGGACATCCTTACGGGCAAAGGTGATCACCCTACGGTCGGCTCGCTGATGCGTAGCTTGAGCCTCCACGACCACACCCTCCAGCACCTGACTATCTTGCTGTAGCTGATCGAGAAGCTCCACCGTGAAGCCTTGGCTGGGCATCACGATACGAAGCCGTCGCTCCAGAGGCTTGTAGCCGAGGAAGCTAATACGTAGAAGATAGCGCCCGACCTTGACCTCACTAAAGAGATAGCCCCCTTGCAGGTCTGTAGCCCCTCTGAGGACGAGCGTTGAGTCTCGCTCACTCACCAGCGTGACGGAGGCAAGAGCGATCGGCTCCTTAGTCTTCGCATCCTCTACCTGCCCCCGCACCTCGATCTGAGCGAGGAGGCGAAGGGGAGCAATCAATAAGAGGAGAGCGATTAGGAATGATCGGCTCATAGGCGCTCTAAGGTAAAGGTCGTGGGACCAACCTTCTGAATAGGTATGTCTCGAATCATGAAGTCTATAGACCCCGCATAGTAGTCATTTGCCTGTGTCGGGTGTGTGATGACGATCTTATCGAGCATCTCTCCCGTTATCTTGAGGAGCACATCAGCCAGCTTCTTGTCCTGCACCATGCGTCCTGAGACGAAGAGTTTGTAGTTAAGGCCTTCTGCATCGGAGATCGTCAGCCCCTTCCGATGGGCACCCTTGATAGCGCTCGTCGCCAGGTCAAGTGCCAGCTTATCTCCATCTTCCTTCTTGGGAATAATTGTAGATACTGTGAGGTACTTCTCCATGGCATCAAGCTGGATATGCGTGCTGATATTACCAGTGAAGCCTGGATTCTTTTCAATAGGGATTCGGACAAAGCGGTATGTACCACTCGGGAGATGTACCGTGAGGACATGGCGCTTGTACGGGTCTATAGGGACACCCTTGAATGAAGCCTCTCCGTTAGCATTAGTCATCGTGACTGCGATGATGTCATTGGGCTTATCTTGGAGGGAGAGGTAGACCGGTAGATAGGGGAAGCGCTGCTCGACTCCAGTCTTAGTCTTGCAGTACACGTTGCCGAGGTAAAAGAACTCTGTGGTTCGCTGAGCATGCAGAGCGAAGCTCGAGAGTAGCATGCTCACGGCAATAAGTAGGGGCGTTAGTGATTTCATATTGATTTGAATTAAGATGAGGCGGGGTATCTGTGTCTATTCTTTGAAGCGATCCTTGGGTAGCTTCCCTGCGTTGGGTGGATGGTGATGCGTTTTCTCTTGGAGATGTTAAGCTCCTTATAGCGCTTATGTACGGAATGCACTATGTTTATTTCTGCGATAAAGTTAGATCTATTCAACTTATCGTCAAAATGTGACGGATGAAGCACGCTCGACTTCAACTAAGGTATGCGGGCGTGTGCCAGCTTTGGTGAGGAGTGGAAGGGGGGTATTGTTGGGGAAAAGTAGAATACTTACCTTTGATAGGCTTCTTCATCGGAGTCGCAGCTTTGTACCCCAGGGTGCTGGGGTCGTTAGCCTACGTCTCTTGGGAAGATGGCCCTCCTAATACTACACAGGAGCCCTTTTTCATATAAGAGCTAAATCAATGAGCACTACCTGGCAAGAGCACATTGCTCGCCATACTACGACCGCCCTTGACGCCGTGCGATCGGCAGTAAAGAGCGGGGACTTCTTGGTCTTTGGCCATGCTGTGGCAGCCCCCAGCAGTCTCTCCAAAGCCCTCTACGATGATCGCGAGCGCCTCACGGACGTAAAAGTCTTCCACATGCTGTACTTTGCCGAGCCTTGGCACCTCCGCCCAGAGATGGTGGGGCATGTACATCCCGTCCTTAACTTCCTTGACAAGAATAGCCGCCCCGCTTACCTGGATAAGCGTGTCGACTATCTCCCTTGTCACTTCCATGAACTCCCAGATTTCTTTAGGAATGGTATCTATCCTGTCGATGTCGCACTGATCTCGGTGAGCGAGCCCAATGAAGAGGGCTACTGCTCCTTCGGGGTGTCGTGTGACTATACCAAGCCCGCCGCAGAGGCTGCGCGGATCGTCATCGCAGAGATCAATAAGCAGATGCCCTTCATCGGAGGGGACAACCTCATCCATGTGACGAAGCTGGACTATATCGTCCCCGTTGACCGCCCCTTGGTGGAGCTCCCTCTTGCTCCTATCGGGCCTGTCGAGCAGCGCATCGGTGAGCTGTGTGCCGAACTCATCCACGATGGAGATACGCTCCAGATCGGTATCGGGGCGATCCCCGATGCCGTGCTTCAGAGCCTACGAGAGCGAAAAGATCTGGGCTTGCACACGGAGATGTTCACCGATGGCGTCATGCACATGATTAACTCTGGCAATGTGACGGGTGAGAAGAAGACCCTGCATCCACGTAAGGTCGTCAGTTCCATCATTATGGGTACGAAGGCACTTTATGACTTCGTCAATAAGAATGATATGATCGAGATGTACCCCGTCGATCATACGAATGACCCCTATATGGTCGGGCAGAATGACAACATGGTCTCTATCAACTCCTGTCTGGAGATAGACCTCTATGGGCAGGTGGCATCCGAAGCTATTGGACTCAACCAATATAGTGGCACGGGTGGGCAGGTAGACTACCTGCGTGGGGCAAAGCGCTCGCGTGGCGGTCGCTCCATCTTAGCCTTCACCTCTACGGCAAAGGACGGCACTTGCTCGCGCATTGTCCCAGTCTTGCCATCGGGAGCCACAGTGACCTCAGGGCGCAATGAGGTCGACTACATCGCTACCGAATACGGTGTGGTCCGTCTCCGTGGTCTGACGCTTCGTGAGCGTGCCTTGGCCTTGACAAGTATCGCTCACCCTGACTTCCGCCCTGGACTCATGGAGGTCATCCGCGAGCGTTTCGGCGAGTAGCAGCTTGATAAAGCAGGCTGAAAAAACACCTCCGGACAAATACAGCAGAGAGCAAGGAATAGCCCTACGAAGGGCCTCCTTGCTCTCGCTCGCTTTAGGAAGGGTAGGGTGTAGCTACTCATGTTTTTAAAGGGAAGAGATCAAATTTGTGGTAAAATAGGTTTTCATATTATAAATGACTACATTTGTCTACCACATTAGGGAGCATCGTCGCCGGAAGCCTTACCATCGTAACCTCACAATACAGCGCGCTCCTACCAATCAATTGATCGCATGAGTATGAATAGAGTAATGCGTTTGTCAGATCATCAGGCCGACCGCTACTGGCGTATAGAGACGCTGGGGGGAGACCTTATGACGAACTGGGGTAAGGTATCTACATCAGGGCGCTATGAGGTCAAGTCGTTTGCCGACGCAGCGGAGTGCGAAGAGCGTGCCCAGCAGTTGGTCGACGCAAAGCTAAAGGCAGGCTTCCAGGACTTCCCTGGCTTTGATCCGATGCAGTCCTTCTACTATGACGACGATGAGATGGGGCTGCATCCCCTGACCAGCCACCCGACCTTCCGCAAGTACTTTGGCTCGGAGGTCTATTACTCCAGTATCCAAGATGCAGCACCCTTCGGTAATGATGAGGGGAGTGATGCCCTATGGGAGCTCAGTGACCTCCTGCGCCGTCGACCCAAGGCAGACCTTACTCATTACCCAGCTTCATTGATATCCAAGCTCTATCATCTACCCTTCTGCCCGCCTAAGGGAGAGACCTATGAGGAGCTGGAAGCCCAGCGCAACCTCACTCTGGAGGGGCGCCCATTGCTGGAGCAGCTCCGCCGAACGGATCGTGTCATCGTAGCTTTGGCCCTTGCGCAGGTGAAGATCACGGGGAGCCTCTCTAAGACACTTTATTCTTTAGCACTGCGCTCTCTTGATCGCCTCGCCAAGCTCAAGAGTCTCGGAGCACCTGTCCGCTGCTCTGTCGAACTCCTTCTGCAGGAGCGTGATGATCTGGAGATCTATGCTCGTGAGGTCGGTCTCAATTAGTAGCTCATAATCGTTCACAAATAAAGAAGTCGCCCGCTTGGTACTCATGCCAAGCGGGCGACTTCGTTTGTCTGGCTGCTACTTGTGGTAGGTGAAGCGTAGTACAGTCTGCGTCGTATCTGAGAGTGCGAAGGTGCGGTCAGCCACATGACCGATGAGCCAGATGGGGGCTTCCTCTCGACATAACAAAAGGGCTTCACGGCGCGAGCGGTGAGAGAACTTCCCGTCAATGAGTATGCGTCTGAGGAGCTTCTTCCCCGACATACCGAAGGGGCGGAGGGTGTCGCCCTCACGCCGTGAACGGATGGTAAGCCTTTGGGACTCTAACCTATCGTAGTCAAAGACTGCGACCTCTCGAGGTGTGCGGTAGACACCCTTTAGAGCACTAAGGGAAAGGAGCTCCCAGTGTAGTTCTCCTCCGAAGGGAAGTGCGCACTGCCCGTCTTGGCTGATGTCAATGGATAGGGATACTGCTGCTCCCTCCTCACGTGGGAGTAACTCCAGCAGCTGTACACCATGAATGAGTAGGTGGGTGGGGGAGTAGAACTTTGCTCCAGCCGTCCCCTCTGCAAGATGCTTACTGAGTTCCTCAACGACAGGGCGCTGGAAGCCATAGGGGCGTAAGAGCTCGAAGAGGATGGTCGTTCGCTCGGGATGAGTGGCAAGGGGCTTATACTCCAAGCCGTTGGGGGATAGTAGCTCAGATCGGTAGCGCTCGATCACCTCCATATAGAGGGCCTCCGTCGAGCGCAGGTGCTCTATCGTGCGGTAGGTCGTCGCTCGAAAGGAAGGATTAAGCTCCTCAAAGAGGGGGATGAGCTGATGGCGAATCAGATTGCGCTTATAGCGGGTATCGCTATTTGAGCTATCCTCACGATAGCTTTGCCCAAGAGCGCTCAGATAGTCAAGTATGAGTGCACGGGGAGTCCCTTGCAGTGGGCGGATGATACCTTCTGCCTGCTTGATGAACGGCATACCACTGAGCCCACGGATGCCTGTACCCATAGAGAGGTTGAGTAGTAGGGTCTCTACTTGGTCATCTGCATTGTGGGCAACGGCTACGACCTTTCTGTCTTCACTACCTTCAGTAAAGGAGCGAAACCACTGGTAGCGTAGCTCACGTGCTGCCATCTCGATAGATATGCCCTTATTCTCGGCATAGTTTCGAGTATCGAAGTGCTTGATTTGCAAGGGAACGTTGAGCTTCGTGCATAGCTCCCGCACGAAGGCTTCATCGCAGTCGCTCTCTTCGCCACGTAGTGTGAAGTTGCAGTGGAGCGCTTCGAGTCTTTCGCCATAGCCTAAAGCAAGCATAGCCATCAGCAGAGCGACCGAGTCGGCCCCTCCGCTGATGGCTATGTATATACGCTGGGTGGCGCTATCTATGAGTCGATGCTCTTGGATGGTCGTGGCGACCTGAGCTTCGAGAAGAGAGCGCATCTCCCTTCTTAGTTGTGCTGGTGAGCTTCCTCTACGAGTTCGGGATCGACGAGGATACGACCGCAGTATTCGCAGACGATGATCTTCTTATGAAGCTTCAGATCTACCTGACGCTGGGGTGGGATCTTGTTGAAGCAACCACCGCAAGCATCACGATCGATGGGTACGACAGCAAGACCATTGCGGGCTCCTTCACGGATACGAGTGAAGGCGTGGAGAAGACGCTCCTCGATACCTTCCTCCAGGCGGATAGCTTCAGCACGGAGAGATTCTTCTTCCTGCTTTGTTTCACCCTTGATACGTGCCAGCTCCTCCTGCTTAGCCTCCAGGTCTACACGGCGCTCACCGATAGTTTCCTTGAGAGTAGCGATACGCTCCTTGCGGTGCTGGATCTCGGTCGTCCCTTCGGCGATGCGCTTCTGAGAGAGCTCGATCTCGAGGCCTTGGAATTCGATTTCCTTGGAGAGGTTGTCGTACTCGCGGTTGTTCTTGACGTTGTTGAGCTGCTCCTTATATTCCTCGATGCGCTCTTCAGCCTTCTGGATCTTAGCCTTCTCGGTAGCTACAGCCTGCACCTGGCGCTTGTTGTCCTCTTCGAGGTGCTTGAGGCGCGTCTCCATACCTTCGATCTCGTCTTCGAGGTCCTGTACTTCGAGGGGAAGTTCACCACGGAGGGTCTTGATATGGTCGATCTTGGTGAAGGTCTCCTGTAGGCGACTCAGGGCGATGAGCTTGTCTGCTACCGTCCGGTCGGCAGAGCTAACGTTAGCTTCAGGGCTTGCTACTGTCGTGGCCACCTCTGGGGTAGCTACTTCCTTAGCCTTGGTTGACTTCTTGGTGGTCGTCTTCTTTGTCGTTGTTTCTTTCGCCATTATGGATGCTGTAACGCTTTTATAGGATTGGAGTCTAACTCGCTTTGATAGACCGCAAAGTTAGGCATTTTATCTGAGATGATCTGTGCGAAGAGCTGTGCCGCAATGCATTCGCTCTCGTAGTGCCCCACCGTACAGAGGATGGGAGCTCCTTCACAGTCGAAGTAATCGTTGTACTTGGCTTCGCCTGTAATGAGGATATCGGCACCTGTTCGCTTGGCCTGCTTCCAGAGAAAGGCACCAGCTCCGCCACAGATGGCGACACGCTTGATGGCGGTCTTCTCAGTCACGCTGTAACGAAGCTGATCGGTCTTGAAGTAGTCAGCTACTCTGCGTAGGAAGCTCTCTACGGACTCTGCTTCGGGGAGCTCCCCGATGACGCCCGCACCGATACGTGGATGGACGTTCTGCAGTCGGGTAACGCTGTAGGCGGGTGTCTCGTAGGGATGGCTGGTTAGCAAGGCTTTCTCCACCTGACGTTGCAGGTAGGCGGGGAAGGTGAGGCTCAGCCGCTCCTCTGGCTCTACATGGAGCTGTCCGATCTCGCCTATGAAGGGATGAGCTCCGTCAAGAGCACGGAATGTCCCCTGCCCGGAGCAACGATAGCTACAGCTGTCGTATGCCCCGATTGAGCCTGCACCTGCGACCCAAAGTGCTTCGGCTACTAGGTTCAGCTCCTTCGCTGGGACGAAGGTCACTAGCTCCATGAGCGTGTCGGACATGGGGGCTAAGGCTGTGACGGACTCTAGTCCCAGCTCCTCGGCTAAGAGGTAGTTCAGCCCGCCATCCGCATTGTCGGCATTGGTGTGAGCTGCATAGATCGTGAGATCGTGACGTATCGCCAGGCGTACGCAGCGCTCGATATAGCTGGAGGTGCCGATCTGCTTTAGCCCCTTGAAGAGGAGGGGGTGGTGGGCGATGATTATGTTGCACCCCTTAGCGATAGCTTCTTGGAGGACTGCCTCGGTGATGTCAACACAGCAGAGTACGCCCGTAGCTATCTGCGAAGGGTCGCCGACCTGCAAGCCACAGTTGTCGTAGCTCTCTTGTAGTGCAGTAGGGAGCTTCTCTGTGAGGGCTTCCCATACCTTATATATAGGTATCATCAGTCGTACTTAGCTTGTTTCTTTTTCTTGCGTCGGTTCCTCTGCCCTGTGATGAGGACGATGACAGAGGCGAGGCCGAGGAAGAAGATGAATAGATCCGTCCCCCACTTGCCGAGGAAAGGACGATAGAGGCGTCCAGCATGGAGCTCGAGAGCTGCCTGCCACAGGGAATAAGGCATCTCATTGAGCGCCTCAGGCTGGTGGACGAAGGGGAGCTCTTGTGCTCCCGTCTTGTGATCAGAGGCTCTACGTACGGCACCTCGGTAGTGGAGGAAAACGTAGTCCTCGCTGGGTGTGTCTCCTGCGAGAAGTCCAGAGACCAGGTAGTCACTTATAGGAGGCCCCATCTTTACCTCACGGATGACCTCACCCGTGAAGTAGTTGCGTATAGGATCCTTCTCCCCAGGGTAGACCTCAAAGAGCCCAGTAAAGGAGCCGATGAGCCAGCTCCCATCAGGACGCTGAGCAAAGCCATTGACTCCCATCGGGCTGACCTCGGGCTGGAGCTCCCACTTCTCCGGCTTAGCCGAGAAGTCACGGAGCTTGAAGAATCCCTCGCTCGTCGAGAGTAGCCACCCGCCATTTTGGTGATCCTCACGAATACCACGCAGACGGTCGAACCAAGGGTTCGCGCTATAGAGTGTACTAAAGGTATTCGGACGCGCCTTCGTGAGGATGAAGGGAATCATCAGCGGAGGACGGAGTACCCATCCCGTGATGAAGACGAAGAGGAGGATATAGTAGAGGTGAAGGCCGATGACCTTATGCCACTTGAAGTGGATGGAGAGCTTGCGTGAGAGTTGTCTCTTCTTCTCGGTGGCCTCCTTCGTCCCGTGCTTATTCTTCTTCGCCATCAGGCGGTGGCTGAAGATAGTGTAGAAGATCCCCGTGATGGAGAGGAGTATGACGAAGAGCCCGATGATGTCAACGATGATTCGTCCCGTGAGGCCGAAGTACTCTCCACTGTGGAGCATCCACAGGATCTGGAAGAGTAGGATCTTCCCCGTATATCCATCGGGCTTCTTCAGCTCGTAGGTCGTCCAGCTGGGATCACTAAGCGAACGGCGGTAGAGTAGGGAGCGGCTCAGGAGCAGTACGGAGTCGCCCGTGATCTGTAGATCAGCCAAGCGCCCACGTACAGAGCTCGGTAAGGGTTGCTCGATCCATCGGTCACGCTGAGGAGCCAGGCGATAGAGGCGATACTGCGAGGCGACCCATATCCCGCCCATTGTATCTCGCGCCATAGACATAATCTTAGCTTCGTCACCGCCACGGACAAAGCCCGTATGCAGTGGTCGTGCCTCACGCCGTAGGCTACTGTCGGTCACCCACACGCCTGCGCCCCCATAGATATAGGCTAAGCTGTCGGCGCGGAGTACACCTCGTACAGCCCCATTATTCCACTTCTCGAACTTATAGTCGCTGGGGAGGACTGCACGGGGAATGTCTATGCTCTGTAGTAGGTCTCGGTGGTTGAGGATGATCCCAGAGAGGGCTGCCAAGAAGAGTAGAAAGCAGAGTGGGATCCCCAGATACTTGTGTATCTTCTTTGCCTTCATCCTATGCTCCTGAGTTCGCTATGCTACCCTGTCGTGCCTGAAGCATGCTTCGTACGGGGTTAGCGTACATGGTGAGCAGGCAGTGGCGGAGATAGGTGCGGTCGAGTGCAAGTTCATCGGGGAGCTTGACCAGATCGATGCGGCTCTCGATGTACTTGAGGGCCTTGGCTTCGTCCTCAGCACTGTAGTCGCAGATGCCTCGCTTGCCTCCCTCGAGGGTGTCGAGGGCGATGTAGTTGATGGAGTAGAGCTTGTAGTGGCTGTGGATCTCTGAGTCAATGAGCAGAGCGATGGCTTCGGGAGTGCTGTAATGCTCTGCCGTCTCGCCTCGTGAGGCAATCAGTTCATTGAGAGGACGGCCGATGTGGAAGGAGACCTCACCCTTCCAGCCGAAGATCCCTGT
This sequence comes from Porphyromonas bobii, assembly GCF_943169685.1. Lineage (NCBI taxonomy): Bacteria > Pseudomonadati > Bacteroidota > Bacteroidia > Bacteroidales > Porphyromonadaceae > Porphyromonas > Porphyromonas bobii. The sequence goes on along the minus strand of NZ_CALPBU010000001.1, from coordinate 547,581 downwards.
ACGCATATTGATACCATCGTCAGCTGGGCTCTTCTTGAAGCCCTCGACGTCGCGCTTGAGCTGCATCTCCTGCGCCTTGAGGTAGTCGCAAGGGTCATACTCATAGCTGCAGGTCACGGGGACAATGTTCAGTGGTGCAAGGGCTTCAAGAGGCTGGCGGCTCTTTGCCCCGAGGGCAAGCATCTTCAGCAGTGCGGGCTGTGTCTTGTCGGTGGAGTCCTTTGAGCGACCTTCACGCTGTGCGATCCAAAGGCTCTTCCCTTCGGCGATGGCATCGTGCATGTACTCGGAGAGTAGGCGAGCAGCCAGTAGGACTTCGCGCCCTTGGAGGTTGCGTCGCACGAGGAAGCTCCCATTGAGCTTAACCAAGGTCTCGATCCAGGGGTAGAGCATAAGGTTGTCACCGATAGCGATCTCGGGGAACTTCGCATCGATGTCCGCTACGAGTACATTGAGGAAAGCTGAGTCGAGGATGATATCTCGGTGATTGGAGATATAGGTGTAGGCGCCATCCTTCGTGATGTGGTCGGTACCCGTGAGCTCGACAGAGCTACAGCACTTGCGCATGATATGCTTGACCCAGTGATAGCTCGCAGCACGCTTGAAGTCTTCGACGCTACGGCAGGCGCTGAGCACTTCGACCAATTCATCCCACGACTGCTCGAGCTGTAGGCTCTCGTAGACGGCACGAAGGGGCTCGAGACTCGTCAGGTGCTGGATAGCCGTCTGTACCTCTTCGGGTGCCAGCGGACGGATGCTTTCGTATTTCTTGAGATCCATAGTGGATGGTGTGCTTGGTGAGGGTTAGGAGAGATGATCCTGGATAAGGTCGGTCAGCAGGTCCTGCATCGTCAGTCCTGCAGCCTTGACCTGCTGGGGGATGAAGCTCGTGGGGGTCATACCTGGAGTGGTATTGACCTCGAGGAGGGTTGGGCGACCATCGGCTTCGATGATGTAGTCGACACGGATGATACCGCGGGCATCGACGTGCTGATAGATCTCACGGGTGAGCTCTTGTATCAGCGCTGTGAGCTCGGGGCTAATGCGTGCGGGGGTAATCTCCTCGACAGCGCCGTTGTACTTCGCCTCGAAGTCGAAGAAGCTATTCTTGGGCACGACCTCTGTCACGGGGAGAGCCGTGATGGTGTCGCCAATACGATAGCACCCGCAGGTCACCTCTGTGCCCGCAATGAAGCGCTCGAGGAGGACCTCATCGCATTCGTCAAAGGCGAGGGTAACGGCCTTGTCCAGTGCCTCCAGGCTCTCAACCTTAGAGGTTGCTACACTGGAGCCTCCTGCATTAGGCTTCGCAAAGAGAGGAAGACCGAGGCGCTCGATAAGCTCCTCTGAGGAGGGGCGAGCGCCATTGCGTAGCAGGCGTACGGAGTCTGCTACTCGCAGGTTCGGATAGGTGGAGAGGTAGCGGTTGCAGTAGTATTTGTTGAAGGTCAGTGCTTCGGTGAGTGTACCACCCGTATTGTAGGGGACGCCGACGAGGTCAAGGTAACCCTGCAAGAGACCATTTTCTCCGGGCGTGCCGTGCACGGTGATCAGGGCATAGTCGAGCTTGATATGCTCACCTCGGAGGGTGAAGCTGAAGTCGCACTTATCAACTAGGATAGATTCCTTCGTCTCTTCTCCATCGGGGCGTACATACCATCCATCGCGCTCAATGACGATGAGGTAGGGGGTAAATCGGCTGCGATCAATCCACGAGAGAAGGCCTGCAGCACTGCGCAGAGATACGGCGTATTCGCCAGAGAATCCACCAGCGATAACGGCGATATTATATCGTTCCATAGGGTGTATGGGTAACTTGGTCGTATATGAATGAATAATTATGCTAAGACAAAAATACAGCTTTCACAGCTGAAAACCCACCCCGTGGCATGGTGACGTAGCTCTTCTCTTCATAATGATGCTCTGGGTTTCTACGGGGAAGCAGTATGGCTTTAAGCATGCGTGAGGCTATAGGGATGAGTGATACGTATACCTTGTCTGGGCAAAACGTATACGTTTTATGCCCAAGACGTATACGTTTTAAGCTCGAAACGTATACGTTTCACTCGTGGAGGGTATACGTCTTGCTCTAAATCGCTCGTAGATGGCGTTGTACTTCATAAGAAAGCCCCAACACACAGCATGTATGTCGGGGCTATTTATTCAGGGCGAAAATGCCTTAGCGGTAATCGGTGTAGAGAAGGTAGCGAGCGCGCTTGGCTTGGAAATCCTTGAGGCCTGCTTGCCATGAAGCACGTATTTCCTCTTCGCTAAGGCCAGAGCTTAGCTGCTGTCGGAGCTTCTTTGTCCCAGCTAAGAGGTCGAAGAGTTGGCGCTGATTGATCAACTGAAGCCCCAGACTATCTGCCTTGCGATAGTAGTCCAGGAGCGGGCCGAGTGCGATCTGTCGCTTGGGTAGGCTGACCGAAGTATAGTCAGTGCCATAGCAGAGCTTGCCCTTATGCCGAGGGTTGCTGTCCTCGCCGAGCTTGATCTGAGGGGTATAAACGATGCTCCCGAAGCGCTTGTCGGGGTAGCCGATAGCTTGGAAGGGCTTCGATGTGCCACGCCCCACACTCATGATAGTTGCCTCGAAGAAGCAGAGTGAGGGGTAGAGCTCGATGGAGCGACTATTGGGGAGGTTCGGACTCGGGCGCACGGGCAGTTCGTAAGGATCACCATGAGACCAGCCAGCCATAGGGATGACCTTCACGTGGCAGGTATTTCCTCCTCTTAGCCAGCGCTCCCCATCGATCATCAGAGCCAGCTCTCCGACGGTCATCCCATGGGCTACAGGCAGTGGATCTACGCCAATGAAGGAGCGACAGTCGGGCTCCAGTATCGGGCCATCAATGAAGTCATTGGGGTTGGGGCGATCACAGACGACGAAGGTCTTCCCCTCTTCGGCACAAGCCTCCATCAGGTAGTGCATCGAGGAGATATAGGTATAGAAGCGCGTACCGACATCCTGCAGGTCGAAGACGAGGAGGTCAATATCGGCGAGCATCTCGGGGGTCGGGCGCTTGCGCTGTCCGTAGAGGCTCACTACGGGAAGTCCCGTCTTCTCGTCCACACCGCTACGTACATTCTTCCCTGCATCGACCTTGCCACGAAGACCATGCTCGGGGACGAAGAGGCGTACAATATTGATTCCTTGGGAGAGGAGGGTATCTACAAGATGCGTACCCGTACTGCCGACGAGCGAACTCTGATTGACCATCAGCGCGACGCGCTTGCCCTGGAGGGTGGGGAGGAGGAGCTCCATGCGCTCAGCACCCACGGTGATAGGTGTGGGGAGCTTTTGTGCACGAGCAGAGGCAGCCCAAGAGAGGGCGCCTACGAGGAGGAGAGCAAAGGTCTTCTTGGTCATCATCTATCCAGTGATCTTGACGCGGGTGGCACGGACCTCCGTTCCCGTGAAGATGGAGGCTAATTCTTCGAACTTCTCGGGGCACTCGGTCGTGCGGTAGGATATCTCTCCACCTTGGCTCAGACGATGCTCCATCTCGGGATGTCGGAGGAGGTAGTCTGCCAGCGAAGAGGCTACGAGTTCACCCTGAGAGATGAGCTCGACGGACTCGGGGAGGGCTTCTCTGATCTTCGGACGAAGGAGCGGGTAGTGCGTGCAGCCTAAGATGATGGTATCGATCTTCGGGTCGCGCTGCATGAGCTCGGCCGTGTACTTCTCGACGAAGTAGTCTGCACCAGGCGCATTGCTCTCTCCGTACTCGACCAGGGGCACCCACATGGGGCAAGCTTGCTCCTCTACGGTGACTTCGGGGAAGAGCTTCCCGATCTCGGTCGCATAGGAGTGTGAGGAGACGGTACCTGGTGTGGCGACGACACCGATATGACGACTCTTTGTGAAGCGAGAGATCGCCTCTACGGTGGGGCGGATGACACCGAGGACACGACGGGTAGGATCTTCGGAGTAGGGCAGGTAGTGCTGCTGGATCTCACGAAGTGCCTTGGCCGAAGCCGTGTTGCAAGCTAAGATGACCAGCGGACAGCCAGCGTCGAAGAGATACTTCACGGCCTGGAGTGTGAAGTCATTGATGACATCGAAGGAGCGTGTGCCGTAGGGCGATCGTGCATTGTCCCCGAGGTAGATATAGTCGTACTGAGGGAGCTGTCGGCAGATCTCAGAGAGTATGGTGAGCCCGCCGTAGCCCGAGTCAAAGACTCCGATAGGGGCGGGCGTCGTAGGATGAGACATATAGAGAGGTATCGGGTGTTAAGCTGGGACGAAGCTATAGAAGACCACGCCGAAGCATCCAGCCAATGCCAAGATGAGCAAGGGACTGACACGGAAGCGGAAGACGGCGATGAAGGCTATAGCAAAGAGCGCGAGACTGACGATGAACTGTGTGAGCGATGTGTCGGGCGTACCGAAGTTCTCTGCTGTCATCAGCACCATAGCCGCTGCTGCGACGAGCCCAACGACTGTAGGACGGAGTGCACCGAAGACGCTCTTCAGCAGGGGACTATCCTTATGCTTCAGAAGGAAGCGGCTGACGACCATCATTAGGATGAAGGGTAGCCAAAGGATCGAGAAGGTCGCGAGGAGCGAGCCTAAGAAAGCCATGGCGGGTGGATACCCCGCGTTGAGTACCGAGGTGTAGCCTACGTAGGTAGCCATGTTGATGCCCAGAGGCCCAGGCGTCATCTGGCTCACGGCGACGATGTCGGTGAACTCAGCTGCGCTTAGCCAACCCTCTTTTATGACGACGTCGTCCTGGATGAGGGAGAGCATAGCATACCCTCCCCCGAAGCCGACGATACCGATCTTAGAGAAGATGAGGAAGAGCTGGAAGAAGATCATTGGGCATCTGTGTTAGAGCGTCGTCTCTGCAGGTAACCATAGATCCACCCTGCGATCCCCGCGATGAGGATGATGTAGACTGGAGAGACGTCGAAGAAATAGATGAGGATGGCCGCTACGAGAGGGATCCATATCGTATAGCGGGAGAGTGATGCGGAGCGTGCCATCGAGAAGACGGGAGCCGCAATGAGTGCTACCACTACGGGTCGTATCGCACGGAAGGCATATTGCACGAGTGGAAGCTCCTTGAACTGCTGGAAGACTGTCGCAAGGATGAGGATGATGACGAACGAGGGGAGGACGTTAGCTACCGATGCGATGATGGCGCCACGTAGCCCACCGAGCTTATGCCCGATATGTCCAGCCATATCGACTGCAAAGATCCCTGGGGTAGCCTGTGCTACTGCCAGTATGTCGAGGAACTCTTCCTGCGTGAGCCATCCCGTACGCTTGACGATCTCGTGCTCCATCATCGGGATCATAGCATACCCTCCACCGATAGTCGTGATGCCTATCTTGAAGAAGATGCTGAAGAGCTGCGATAGCTCTTGGCGGGTCAGTCTGTTTGTTGTACTCATTTTTCGGCACAAAGATACGACCTTATGACGGAAGAGGATGTTAAGACAAGTGCCCTCGCAGGAGAGATTCACTCTCGTGCGAGGGCACTACATTATTATATAGTAGAGTGGGGAAGCGAGCTCCCCTAAGCCCTGCTACCAGACGACGACACGATCCTTAGGTGCGATGTACATCTTGTCCGTTGGGCGGATATTGAATGCCTTGTAGAAAGGATCAATATTCTTCAGAGCCTGGTTCACGCGAAGCAGACCGAGGCTGTGAGGGTCAAGCTTCGTGAGGCGACGGATTTCGGCCTCCGTGATGTTCTGCCCCCAAAGGCGAGCATAGGCGATGTAGAAGCGCTGAGCGGGAGTGAAGCCGTCGATCTTAGCGACCTGCTTGCCTTCGTTGGCCATCTGCAGAGCGAGGTAAGCGATGGTGAGACCGCCCTGGTCAGCGATGTTCTCCCCGAGCGTCAGCTCCCCATTGGCCTTGAGACCTGGAGCGACGGTAACAGCAGAGAACTGCTTAGCGAGGCGCTGCGTGGTGGCTTCGAACTTCTTACGGTCTTCGGGTGTCCACCAGTTGTTCATGTTCCCATCCTTATCGAAGTTGGATCCTTCGTCGTCGAAGCCGTGCGTCATCTCGTGGCCGATGACGACACCGATCGCACCATAGTTCACTGCGTCATCTGCATCCATATTGAAGAAGGGAGGCTGCAGGATACCTGCGGGGAAGCAGATCTCGTTGGTCGTGGGCATGTAGTAGGCATTGACCTCCTGAGGGCTCATGAGCCACTTCGTACGGTCAACGGGCTTGCCGAGATCCTTGAGGTTGTCTGCCTGCATGAAGCGTGTAGCAGCCTCGAGGTTCTGGTAGTACGTCTTGCTCTCATCGATGTCGAGGGCGCTGTAGTCCATCCACTTGTCGGGGTAACCGATCTTGATGACGAAGCTGCTCAGCTTCTCCTGTGCACGCTTCTTCGTCTCTGGGCTCATCCAGCTGAGGGCTTCGACGCGCTGACCGAGTGCCTTCTGTAGGTTGTGCACAAGCTCGATCATTCGCTCCTTGGCTTCGGGAGAGAAGTAGCGCTTGACGTATACTTCACCGAGAGCTTCACCGAGGACGCTCTGTACGACACCTATGCTGCGTCTCCAGCGTGGGTGCATCTCCTTGCGGCCACTGAGCTGCTTGCCAAAGAAGTCGAAGTGAGCTTGGACGAAGTCATCACTCAGCGAGTTGGCAGCACCGCTGATGGTACGTCCCGTGAGGAAGTCACGTAGGTCCTCGACCTTAGCTGAGGAGTACCACTTGTCAAAGGCCTTGAAGAAGTTCAGCTGCATGAAGTTCGCCGTGGCGACGTCAAGGCCACGCAGACGAAGGTAGCCGCTCCAGTCGAAGCCCTTATTGTCTCGTGCGAAGTCAGCGATCGTCACGATGTTGTAGTTCTTCTGTGAGTCGCGCAGCTCCGTGTTGGAGTAAGAGAACTGGGCCAGCTCCGTCTCGATACGAATGGTAGCCTTAGCGATGCGGCTGGCTTCGGCGTCAGAGTAGCCCGAGAGCTTGAGGATGCGGACGAGGTAGGCTTCGTAGCCGGCGAGGATCTGCTTGACTTCGGGGGTAGACTCGACGTAGTAGTCGCGCGAACCGAGGCCGAGAGACGTCTGCGTGAAGAGGAAGATGTTCATGGTACTATTCTTCTCGTCAGCTGCGACGCCCGTGCCGAAGAGACAGCCCTGACCATAGACCTGGTCCTGCTGAGCGATGTGCTTGAGGAGGTCGTCCTTGGTTTGGATTCCCTGAAGGGCTTGGAGCTCGGGGATAAGGGGCTTGTAGCCCTGGCGATTGCGCTCAGCGCTATCCAGAGACTGCTTGTAGAGGACGGCGACACGATAGTCGTTCGTGCCCTTAGTCTGAGGCTTAGCGATCAGCTCTTCTACGATGTGGCGGATCTGCGAAGTAGCTGTATCCTGAAGGATGTCGAAGGTGCCGAAGCGGCTGTAGGCAGGCTTGAGGGGATTCTTGCGTATCCAGCCTCCGTTGCTGTAGCGGTAGAAGTCGTCCTGAGGGCGTACCTTTCGGTCCATATCGGAGAGGCTGATGCCTGGGACCTTCTCGGTCTTGGTCTGCTGAGCACTGAGGCTGGCGGGAAGAACTCCCTGTGCCAAGAGCGCGCTGAGACCAAGCGTGATGAGTTGCTTTTTGATCTGCATAATGGATATTAATTGTAGTGGTCGTGCGAGAGAAGCCCCGTGGGGAAGGGGCAGCACCGCTGTGTGCCTCTGCAAAGGTACACCTTTTCACTACGTGTTATACGGGGATTGCTGCTGTATTCGTATGCAGAGTCCTGTTCTCTATTTATTCTGCTAAGGCATCACACGCCCAGCTCCCCCGATATGCCTCCCCAAAGAGATGCACAAACACTTCGCCTTGTCGTGAGTATTCCTCTTATTCAGCGGAGGGAAAAGTGTCCTTCTTATGAAGAAAAAAGCGCCTTCACGTAGTGTTTTTCTTCTATCTATGCACGTAGTCTTAAAGACCAGGCACGTCAATCTAAATATCCACGTACGTAGACATTAAATCTACGTACGTAGCCCAAACTTATCTGCCACTCGTCCACAACTTTTATTCTTACGTGGAGCAATTACCTAAATAGAGGTCACTTCACAAAGCTATATAGGAATCGAGAGAAAGCTATATGAGACCATTGCGCGGCATCTCAAAGGAGGGGCTTGGGGCAAGGGTAGGGAGGTCTAAGGTATGGGCTCTCGGAGCAGAACGTATACGTTTCGCAGTCAAAACGTATACGTTTCAGGCACGAAACGTATACGTCTTGGACAGGTGCCGAATTTGCCTCCTTCAGCCACAGAGCTTAGCTGCTTTATTTTAGAGGAATAGATGAGGAGAAGGAGCTCCTTCGCTTCCGTCCCTCGTGTGGGTCGCTTGGTGCTCTGCCTATGGTGGAAGGAGAGACTTCCCTTAGACCTTGTGAAGGTCGTACATCATAGAGTGAGAGCGCCTTTCTATATAGGGTCGCCCATTATAATTCGTATCTTTACACCGCACACCTGTAGCGTGCAGTATTAAAGTCCTACAGATATTACAGATCGTAAGTCTATGAATCAATTTCTAAAGAAGGGGCTCGTGCTGGCGACCGCCGCCCTCTCTATCGGCTACCAAGCAAAGGCTGATAAGGGGATGTGGCTGCTCAATGAGCTCACGCGAGAGAACGTCGCTCAGATGAAGGAACTGGGCTTCCGTCTCCCCATTGACTCCCTTTACAACCTGGACAAGCCCAGCGTGGCCAACTCCGTTGTAATCTTCGGTCGTGGCTGTACCGGGGTCACTGTCTCCAGCCAAGGTCTCATCTTCACCAACCATCACTGCGGCTTCGACGCTATCCAGTCGCAGAGCGCCGTCGACCACGACTATCTCCGTGACGGCTTTGTCTCGCAGAGCTTCTCTGAAGAGCTCCCCATCGAAGGGCTCACCGTGAGCTACCTCTCCTCTATCCGTGACGTCACGAAGGAGATCCTTGCTCAGCTCAAGAAGCCCAAGAATGAAATCGAGCGCCTCTCGCAGATCCAGAAGATCTGTCAGAGCCTTGAGGCTGCTGAGAGCAAGCGCCTCAAGAGCGAGCACAAGCGTGTACAGGTACGTCCCTACTATGCCAACAACAAGTACTATCTCATTACCTACGATGTCTTCAGCGACGTACGTCTCGTCTTCGCTCCTCCGGGATCTGTAGGTAAGTTCGGTGGCGATACGGACAACTGGATGTGGCCCCGCCACACGGGCGACTTCTCTGTCTTCCGTGTCTATGCTAACAAGGACAATGCTCCAGCCAACTACAGCAAGGACAATGTCCCCTACAAGCCCAAGTACCACGCTACCGTATCTACCGAAGGCTACGAGAAGAATGACTACGCGATGACTATCGGCTTCCCTGGCTCGACCTCGCGCTACATCCCTTCTTTCGCTGTAGAGAACCGCATGAAGGATCAGAACGATCCTCGTATCGAGGTCCGTGGCATCAAGCAGGATATCTGGCGTGCAGCGATGAATGCTGATCAGGCTACCCGCATCAAGTACGCCTCTAAGTACGCCCGTAGCTCCAACTATTGGAAGAACTCTATCGGGATGAATAAGGCGCTCGTCAAGCTCGGCGTCCTCGATCAGAAGCGCGCTGAAGAAGCCTCCTTCGAAGAGTGGGTAGCTGCTTCGGGCAAGAAGGCTCAGGCTTACAAGGGTATTCTTTCCGAAATGGAAGGTGCATACAAGAAGCTTGGTAACATCGAGCGCCAGTCTATGTACCTGCGCGAAGCCCTCATCGGTGGTACAGAGATCGTCTCCGCTGCACGTGGTCTGGGCGATCCCGCTAAGGTCAAGAAGCTCGCTTCTCAGCCTAAGGAGCAGCTCGCTCAGATGATCAATGATCTCTACAAGGACTATGTGCCTGCACTTGACCAGAAGGTCCTGCCTGCTATGCTTGACATCGTCCGTCAGCGCGTCGATGCTAATCGCGTAGCTCCGATCTTTGACCTTATTAATAAGGAGTATGGTGGCGATACAAAGGCTTATGCTGATGCGCTCTTCGCTAATAGCGTCGTCCCCTACAAGGATAAGCTTCTTGCGACCCTTCAGCAGCCCAATGCTGCCGAAATCCTAAGCAAGGATCCCGCTGTCCTGCTTTCGAATAAGGTGTGGGAGATCTATACGGCCTTCTCTAACGAGCTGAAGCCTCTCTACGAACCTATTGATCGTGGCAACCGTCTTTACTTCGCTGGCCGTCGTGAGCAGAACCCCTCCAAGCCTATGCCTAGTGACGCTAACTCTACGATGCGTATGAGCTATGGTACGATCAAAGGCTATAGTCCCGCTGACGCTGTAGAGTATGACTACTTCACCACCAGCCGTGGTATCCTCGAGAAGAATAACCCCGAGTCTACGGAGTTCAACGTCTTCCCCTCCTTCCTTGAGCTGATTAAGAAGGGTGATTGGGGCCGTTGGGCAGACAAGAAGGATGGTAAGCTCCACGTAGCCTTTATCTCGACGAACGACATCACAGGCGGTAACTCCGGTAGCCCTGTCTTCGATAAGAATGGTCGTGTATTCGGTCTCGCCTTCGACGGGAACTGGGAAGCTATGAGCGGTGATATCGAGTTCGAGCCCAACCTCCAGCGTACGATCGTAGTCGACATTCGCTACGTTCTCTTCACCATCGATAAGTGGGGCAAGTGCTCTCGCCTGATCGATGAGATGACGATCAAGTAGCCCCACGGGTACTACAACTATAAAAGAGGCGCCTCTTACCACTTGGTAGGGGCGCCTCTTTGCTGTGTTAGCGAACTTAACTCATTTTAATCTCCCAGCCTTGCAATATGTCTGGTTAATTGGCTAAAATGTGGTAATTAGAGAGGTATAGAAATGGAGTTGAGATCCCGCATATTTAGGGCGCTTGATCTTTGTTTTGCACGGGCTTTAAAAGGCCTTTGTTATCTAAATAAATTCCTTAACTTTGCTATGCACGAGTGAAGAGCCCTTCACCCATAGCACCAGTAGACAAAGTAAACACAATCAGATATGGATGCTAAGATTCAAGAACTGACCGAGAAGATCTACAACGAAGGCGTCAAGCAAGGCCAAGCCGAAGCAGATCGCCTTATCGCTGAGGCTGAGACACGCGCTGGAAAGATAGAGGCAGATGCCACAGCCCGCGCCGAAGAAATCATCAAGTCTGCTGAGCGCCGAGCCAGCGAGCTAAAGAAAAACACAGAGTCAGAGCTTCGCCTCTATACGGCACAGCTCGTTGATTCCCTCAAGAGTAGTATCTCCGATCAGATCCAAGGCGAGGTCGCTAAGAGTAGCGTACAGGCACTGTCATCTGACCCCGCCTTCATCCGAAGCTTCATCCTTAAGATCGCAGAAAGCTTTGATCTCACTCGTGGCGTAGAGATCTCCACCGCTGATGCAGAAGGCCTCCGCTCCTACTTCACCTCCCACGCTAAGTCCCTGCTTGAGTCGGGCGTTTCGATTCGCTCTGTCGCAGGTAAGCCCACAGACTTCTCCATCGCCCCCAAGGATGGTAGCTTCAAGGTACAGTTTGGCGAGGCTGAATTTATTGAGCTTTTCAAGAGCTTCCTCCGCCCCGAGATGAACCAGATGCTCTTCTAACCTACTCTATAAATTAAGGAGAGCATTCATGGCTAAGTATTATGCACTAATCGCTGGACTACCCAATATCACGGTAGATAGCCCCAAGCCTCCGTTCACTACTGCAAGCTTCTACGAAGAACTCCTCCCTATCCTCACGAAGCAAGATCTCCAGTTGCTGGAAGTCCTGCGTCAAGAAGCACTGAATAAAGAGCTTCTTAATTGGATCGTCGCAGGAGAGCTTACTCCACCAGAGCAAGAGCCTGAGCAAAGCTATGAGGTGGACTACTCAGGGAAGGCCGCGGAGGCATTGAGCCCAGAGATAATTCGCCTGCAAGCTCTACAGTCTGTGTCTGCGGCGGCTAACCAAGGTAAGCGTAATCCACGCCCCAAGGTGGTTCCAGACTATATCTCTCGCTTCGTCTATGATCTCTATCACCGTGAGGTGAAGAGCGATGAACAAGATAGCTCTGAAGCTGTAGCACCACGCCTCTTCGATGAGATCGGTAGTGATCGCTTAGCATTGGAAGACTTGATCGCCAGCTACTATTATGATTCGGTCGCTGATTCAAGTAGCGCCTTCCTCACAGAATGGTTTGCCTTGAATAAGAATATCCGCAATATCTTAGCTGTCTTCACTTGTCGCCGATTAGGCTGGGATCCTCAGCGCTATCTTGTCGGGAAGGGTGAGGTGGAAACACAGCTCTTGCAGTCGAAGGCTAAGGACTTTGATCTTGGGGAGAAGCTTCCCTACCTGCCTAAGGTCCTTCAGATCGCAGAAGAGCGAGATATCGCACGCCGAGAACGCTTGATCGACCTACTGAAGTGGCAGTGGATGGATGAGTGGACTTTTGTCCGAGTCTTTGATATTGACAATGTACTCTGCTACTATCTGCGCCTTGGGATCCTCGAGCGATGGGCTAATCTCAATGAGACGAAGGGAGAAGCAACTTTCCGTAATATCGTCCATTCGCTTAAGGGTGAAAGTGCCCAGGTACTCCAGGACTTTAAGAAGGCTCAGAGACGCTAAGCTACATACTCAGATAACAGAATAATCACATGAAGCGCCTTGCCTCACCAGTGAGGGGACGCATGCAAAATAATAAGGGATACATGGCAACAAAAGGTAGTGTAAAAGGTATCGTCTCGAACCTCGTGACCATCGAGGCTGACGGTCCTGTCGCCCAGAACGAAATATGCTACATCACCGTCGGTGGTGTGCCACTGATGAGCGAAGTCATCCGTGTCAATGGCAAGAACGCTTATGCTCAGGTCTTCGAGTCGACCCGTGGCATGCGCATCGGAGACCCCGTCACCTTCGAGGGGCACATGCTTGAGGTTACACTCGGCCCAGGGATGCTCTCAAAGAACTATGATGGTCTGCAGAATGACCTCGATAAGATGGATGGAGTATTCCTCAAGCGAGGCTCCTATACTTACGCCTTGGATGAGGAGAAGCTCTGGGACTTCAAGCCGTTAGCTACGATTGGCGACCGCGTCACTGCAGGAGCTTGGCTTGGTGAAGTCGAAGAGAACTTCCAGTCAATCAAGGTTATGGTACCCTTTACCTTTGAGGGTATCTACACGCTTAAGAGTCTGCAACCTGCGGGTAAGTATACTGTCGATGACAATATCGCAGTCCTCGTCGATGAGTCTGGTGTAGAGCACCCCATCACGATGAAGCAGAAGTGGCCCGTCAAGCGTCCTATCACCTGCTACGCGGACAAGCCACGTCCTCATAAGCTACTCGAAACAGGAGTTCGTATGATCGATACGATGAACCCCATCGTCGAAGGTGGTACGGGCTTTATCCCTGGTCCTTTCGGTACGGGTAAGACCGTCCTACAGCATGCCATCAGTAAGCAGGCTGAAGCTGACATCGTGATCATCGCAGCTTGTGGTGAACGTGCTAACGAGGTTGTAGAAGTCTTCAAGGAGTTCCCTGAGCTTCTTGACCCCAACACAGGGCGTCCTTTGATGGAGCGTACGATCATCATCGCTAATACCTCTAACATGCCTGTGGCAGCCCGTGAAGCTTCGGTATACACGGCGATGACTATCGCAGAGTATTATCGTAGCATGGGGCTTAAGGTTCTTCTGATGGCTGACTCAACTTCCCGCTGGGCACAGGCTCTTCGTGAAATGTCCAACCGTCTCGAAGAACTTCCTGGTCCTGACGCCTTCCCAATGGACCTTTCGGCAATCGTCGCAAACTTCTATGCACGTGCCGGCTTCGTTCATCTGAAGAACGGTCAGACGGGGTCCGTAACCTTCATCGGTACAGTTTCTCCTGCTGGGGGTAACCTCAAGGAGCCTGTGACGGAAAACACTAAGAAGGTAGCACGCTGCTTCTATGCACTAGAGCAGGAACGTGCAGACCGCAAGCGTTATCCCGCGATCAACCCTATTGATAGCTATTCAAAGTATCTCGAATACCCTGAGTTCGCAGACTATGTCGCTGAGCGAGTAGGGGCTGGATGGATTGATCAAGTGAGCGAACTCAAACAGTGGCTCATCCGCGGTAAGGAGATCTCAGAGCAGATCAATATTCTTGGGGACGATGGTGTGCCTCTTGATTATCACGTGACTTTCTGGAAGTCAGAACTCATTGACTTCATCATCTGCCAGCAGGATGCTTTTGATAGCATTGACTGCAACTGCTCACTTGAGCGTCAGGAATTCATGGTGCGTCGTGTCATGCAGGTCTGCCATACTGAATTCTCATTCGAGGGCTTCGTTGAGGTTGGTGACTTCTTCAAGGAGCTGATCAATGCCTTCCGACAGATGAACTATGCTGAGTTCGATAGTGACGAATTCCGCAAGCAGCAGGCTAAGGCCGATGAACTGGTATCCCAACGTGCTAAAAACTAACAGCGCTATGGCAGCAAAAGCATTTCAAAAAATTTATACCAAGATAGAAAACATCACCAAGGCTACCTGTATGCTTCGTGCTACGGGAGTAGGTAATGAAGAGCTGGCTACCATTGGTGGCCGTCTGGCACAGGTCGTCCGTATCATGGGAGATGAGGTGACACTGCAGGTCTTCGGTGGTACAGAAGGGATCCCTACCAATGCTGAAGTGATCTTCCTCGGGAAGGCCCCTTCGCTCCAGGTCGGAGATCAGCTCATCGGACGCTTCTTCAATGCCTATGGTGAGCCTATTGATGGTGGTCCCGCAGTCACGGGGCGTGAGGTGGAAATTGGTGGTCCATCAGTGAACCCCGTGCGTCGTGAGCAACCCTCTGAGCTGATCGCTACGGGTATTGCAGGGATTGACCTCAATAATACTCTCGTCACCGGTCAGAAGATCCCCTTCTTTGCTGACCCTGACCAGCCCTTTAATGAGGTCATGGCGATGGTGGCACTCCGAGCTAAGAGCGATAAGATTATTCTCGGGGGGATGGGTATGACGAATGACGACTACCTCTTCTTCAAGAATACCTTCAGCAATGCAGGTGCTTTGGACCGTATTATCAGCTTTATCAATACGACTGAAGACCCCTCCGTTGAGCGCCTCCTCATCCCAGATATGGCGCTGACGGCTGCTGAGTACTTCTCGGTTGAAAAGAAGGAGAAGGTCCTGGTACTTCTGACGGACATGACAAACTATGCCGACGCCTTGGCTATCGTCTCCAACCGTATGGACCAGATCCCCTCTAAGGACTCAATGCCAGGTTCGCTGTACTCAGACCTTGCTAAGATTTATGAGAAGGCTGTGCAGTTCCCCGATGGAGGTTCGATCACAATCATTGCTGTGACGACGCTCTCTGGTGGTGATATCACACATGCTGTACCTGACAATACGGGGTACATTACCGAAGGTCAGCTCTACCTGCGTCGTGACTCCAATGTGGGTAAGGTCATCATTGACCCCTTCCGCTCGCTCTCTCGACTCAAGCAGCTTGTCATCGGGAAGAAGACACGTGAGGATCACCCACAGGTGATGAATGCCGCTGTCCGTCTTTTTTCCGATGCCGCAGGTGCTCAGACGAAGATGGAGAATGGTTTCGACCTAACGGACTACGACGAGCGTACACTTCGCTTCGCTGCGGACTATTCGCGTGAGCTCCTTGCCATCGACGTCAACGTTGATATCGAAGGAATGCTCGACACTGCATGGGGACTCTTCGGTAAGTACTTCCGCCCTGCAGAAGTCAATATCAAGCAGTCACTCATCGATACTTACTGGCCTAAAGCCTAAGAAGCTCGCGATAATATGTTTGCCCATGGGGAGCCATCACTCCCTATAGGTCTAGCTGGTAGAGTCAAATAAGACAGAGAATGAACTCAAATATTTTTATGTTCCTCTGCTCCTCTTTCGCCGATGTAGCTCCTCTACTAGAGCATGCTTGCCCTATGGAGCTGCGAGAGAAGGTCGTCACCTTCATCCCCACAGCTAGCATCCCGGAGTCCTATACTGAGTATGTTGGGCTGGGGCGAGAGGCTTTGGAGACGTTGGGGCTGAGAGTCGAACCTTTGGATGTCGCAGAGGCTTCAGCCGAGGAGATTGAGGCCTCACTCTATCGTGGGGATCTTATCTACATTTCAGGAGGAAATACCTTTTTCCTCCTTCAGGAGCTGAAGCGCAAGGGGGCGGATAAGCTTATCCAGCGGGAGATCGAGACAGGGAAGCCCTATATAGGGGAGTCGGCTGGGGCGATGATTCTTGCTCCAAGCATTGAGTATGTTCAGTTAATGAATGAGACTCAGGCTGCTCCCGAGCTGACCTCCTTTGCTGCACTAGGCTTGATTGAGAAGTATCCTTTGCCTCACTACCAGTGCTTCCCCTTCGTCGAAATAGGAGAGACTGTACTCGCTACGTATGGAGGCCGGCTCTCTCTCGTGCCGATCACGAACCATCAGGCGATAATTGTCCGGGGCCGAGAGCTCTCCATCATAACTAAGGAATAATAGTTAGACATTAAACGTCTTATGGCGATACGATTCCAATACAATAAGACCTCACTACAACAACAGGAGAAGGCGCTGAAGATGCGCCTGCGTACCTTACCCACTATCAAGAGTAAGGAGAGCGCCCTACGTCAGCAGGTCAAGCAGACCAAGCGTGAGGTGGATCTCCTCGAGGAGAAGCTCGAGCAAGAACTGCGGGGATACCAGGGAATGGTCAGCCTGTGGGACGAATTTGATGCTTCGCTCATCACTGTCGATCGCGTGGATCTGTCGATGAAGAAGATTGCAGGGGTTCTACTCCCAGTGCTTGATGGTATTCACTATGAGGTACGCCCCTTCAGTATCTTCAATGCACCAAGTTGGTGGGCAGAGGGTATTGAGCTCCTCAAGACTCTTGCAACTACTGGTATCGAGGCAGAGTTTCTCCGCCTGAAGATGGAGTACCTCGAGCATGCTCGAAAGAAGACCACGCAGAAGGTAAATCTCTTCGAGAAGGTTCAGATCCCTGGTTATCAGGATGCGATCCGTAAGATCAAGCGCTTCCTCGAAGATGAGGAGAGCTTATCGAAGGCCTCGCAGAAGATTATGCGCACTAACATTGAGCTGCGTAAACAGATAGAAGAAGAGGAGGCTGCACAATGATTAGGTCAATGAATAAATATGCCTTCCTGGTCTTTCATTCGGACTATGAAGGCTTCCTTCACAAGCTACGCAGCCTGGGTGTCCTACATGTCAATGAACAGAAGGATAGTCGTGAGGTCGAGGAGTTGCGTGGCATTCTCTCCGAGCGTACCCATATCAAGGATACCTTGCGCGCCCTGCGTCCCTATATCACAGACGGAGCAGCTGAGCTTTCCCAGCCTATCAAAAATGAGGCGGAGGGTGAAGCTCTGATATCTGAGATCGAGGGAGAACTGAGGCGCTTGTCAGTCCAAGATGAGGAGCTGGCAGCTCTTCGTCTCGAAGCAACCGAAGTCCGTCCTTGGGGGGCTTTTGATCCAGCTGCGGTTAGTCAGCTATCAGAAGCTGGCTACGCTCTTAGCTTCTTCACGATTCCTCAAGCGCGCTTTACCGAGGCATTCGAAGCGGAGTATGATGTCGTGCCCGTTGCCACGCTCTCAGGTCGAGTCTATTTCGTTCAACTACATGCTGCTGGAGCTTCACAGACTCTACCAGAGGCAGAGCATGTTGCCACTCCCAAACGTAGCATTGCAGAACTCGAGGGACTTGTAGCTGAAGCTGAGGCTGCACGAGCTCAGCAGCTGGAGAAGCTCACCGAGCAGACTAAGCTTTGGCAGGATCAGCTCGCCAGCTATGATCTCCTACTGGAGAACCGCTTTACCTTCGGCCGTACGCGACTCCAAGGGGAGCGCCTTGCTGATGAGAAGCTCCTTCTGCTGGAGGGCTTTGTACCTACGGACGATGCTCCAGCCTTTGAAGCTGCACTGGAAGAAGCTGGCTACTATTTCCGTCAAGTCGACTTTGATCCCGAGACGGAGCGTGTGCCCATCCAGCTGAAGAATAATGCATTCGCACGTTGCTTCGAGTTCATCACAGGCCTCTTCTCTCTGCCCAACTACCAAGAGATTGACCAGACATATCTCATCGCCCCCTTCTTCATGCTCTTCTTTGGCATGTGCTTCGGGGATGCTGGGTATGGTCTTCTACTCTTCGCCGTATGTACCTACTTCCGCCTGCGTAGCAAAGGTGGAGACACAAGCCTCTTGGGCCTTGGCCAATGGCTGGGTGGTGGTGCCTTCGTTGTCGGTATGCTTATGGGGGGGATCTTCGGTATCGAGCTGCCCTGGGCTCACAACAAGGAGTACATCTTCAACCAGGATAATATGATGATGATCTCTGTCATCATCGGCTTGGTACAGATCCTCCTTGGTAAGACTATTGGGGCCTATAAGAAAGGTCTTCAGAAGGGCTGGCGTCACTCCTTGGCTGGCTATGCTTGGGTACTCCTGCTCGTAGCTGTAGGCTTGATCTACGCCTTGCCAAAGGCATCGATCACACTTCCACAGCCTGTGACCTATATTCTCTATGGTATAGCTGGCCTCTCGGTGCTCGTTGCCTTCTTCTACAATAGCCCTGGGAAGAACCCCTTCATCAACTTCGGTTCAGGGCTTTGGAGCACCTATGAGACAGCCTCAGGGCTTCTCGGGGACTCGCTCTCATACATCCGTCTCTTCGCTATCGGTCTGACGGGTGGTATCCTCGGGAGTGTCTTCAATCAGCTCGCCATGTCATGCGTCCCTGAGGCGGGGAGCGGTGCAAGTGTATTCAGCTACATCATCGGCTGGGTTATGGCACTTCTCGTCCTACTCTTCGGGCATGGGATCAACTTCGGTATCGCTATGATCGGTGCGTTTGTACACCCACTACGTCTCACCTTCGTAGAGTACTACAAGAACAGTGAGTTCGAAGGTGGCGGTAAGCCCTACACCCCTTTCACACGTAAGTAAAAACAAACTAAATATTCTCTTAAACACAAGTAACGATTATGAATGAGATGTTATCTTTCCTCGGCATTGTGCTGATGGTTGGTCTGACGGGTATCGGTAGTAGCATCGGTGTGACGATCTGCGGTAACGCTGCTGTCGGCGCGATGAAGAAGAACCCAGATGCCCTCGGGCAGTATATCGGGCTCTCCGCACTCCCTAGCTCTCAGGGGCTGTACGGCTTCGTCGGCTTCTTTATGACTAAGGCTGCTCTCGACAAGCTCGTCGCTGCTGGCCCTGTATCGATCTATGCCGCTTGGGCTATCCTCGCTGCTGGGATCATCCTCGGTATCGTAGGTGCTTACTCCGCGATCCGCCAGGCTCAGGTCTGTGCTAACGGGATCCAGGCTATCGGGAATGGTGAGAACGTCTTCAGCGCTACGATGGTCATGGCCGTCTTCCCTGAGCTTTACGCGATCCTTGCCCTCCTGGTGACGATCCTCATCGTAGGCTCCTTCTAAGGGAACGAAATCGCACTATAATATCAGCCTCAGGGCTACCCGACTTCGCTGTGGGGTAGCCCTGAGGTCTTTTTATCGCTATACTATGGTGATACGTCAGAGTACTCCCGAGGATCTGCCCGAGATCCTGCGTCTTATCTCAGCGGCGCGAGCCTTCATGGCTGAGCACGGCAATCCCTCGCAGTGGCCTGAGGGCTATCCATCGGCTGAGCAGCTAAGCTCAGATATCGCTCGTGGCCATAGCTATGTCTGTGTGGCTCCCGAGTATGCGGGGCTTGTCGGTACCTTTTACTTTGCTGTCGAAGAGGAGCCAACCTATCAGCATATTGAGGGACGGTGGATCAATGATAAGCCTTATGGCATCATCCATCGCTTGGCCTCCGATGGACGTGTGCGAGGTCTCTTTCGTGAATGCCTTGCATTTGCTTCTAAGCACTGCTCTGAGATCAGAGTTGATACCCATGAAGACAATGCTCCTATGCGTCAGCTTCTCGTGGCAGAGGGCTTCGTCCCTTGTGGAACGGTATATATAGCTGACGGTAGCCCGCGTATAGCTTATCAGAAGTCGCTTGAAGGATAAGCTGCATCTTCTCTACGTTAGATGGTTTTGAAATAAAGAAGCCTGCCTCACGAATTCTATCGTTGGGCAGGCTTCTTTTCTTTAGGAAATAGGGTAGCTCCTTTATAGCCTTAGAAGATAGCTGGCACGTGACTTAGCCTCTGCGTAAGTGAAGAGATCCAAGAAGCGGGCTCGGGAGGCTTTGCTCTCATTGAGTTGGGGAGCGATAAGCTCCAAGGCTTGAAGTCGTAGTTCATCCCCAGAGAAGTAGCGAGAGAGAAGCTCGACGCCTTGCTCTATACTGATCTTGTGACCCGTAAGCTCCGAGCGAAGGACTTGGATTCGCTCTCCCTGCTCGTGAGTCAAGCTCAGCTTTGTGAGTAGAGGTTGATACCACGTCATCTGATCCATGATAGCATCCTGATTCTGCTGCATGTGCTCAAGGATACCTGCACCATAATCTTCATTGCTTGTACTGTGAGACGAGCTGAGGTAGCCTCGGTAGCGTCCTCTCTGTGAGAGACCGAGAAGGCGTCGTGCCTTCTCCTGCGCATCCAGGAAATCAAAGCATTCGATGAGTCGGTAAGCATTGTACCCGTCACGTAGGTGTGGAGCTATGGCCTCGAGGACCTGTAGGCGCTCTTCGTCCCAGTTAAACTGCTTCAGAATACGCTCTGTCTGGCGTACCGTAAAGGTATTGAAGCGGGCAGCATCTTGTACGTAGCGAATCTGATCCTTCGGAAATGATATGCGATTGATCCCTCGTAGGAACTCTTCGAAGTCCTCTTCTCGAGGTACCTGCCCCCCATAGCGTGGGTCATACTGGCGGGGAATAGCCGGTCCGAATTGCCGGAGGATACGCTCAGCGCGCTCGCGATCTCTGTAGCGGAAGAGGTCAAGTAGATAGGGTGAATTGTACACGTCTCGTAAGCGGGGAGCCAAGGTGCGTAGGACATTGAGTCGCTGCTCTGTGTCAGAGTATAGATTGATAAGGCGCGCAGCTTGCTCTGTAGTGAAGTAGCTTCGTCGGGCGACCTCTTCGATGAAACGAATCTGATCGCCCGTGAAGATCAGCTCTTGTACATCGTGATAGAATAGCTCAAAGGCACGAGCATCTTCTCCGTAGGGGTCGCTATAGCCTCGTCCAGGATAGTACCCTGGGTCGGGGTACTGCCTATCGCTGGGATACGGATAGGTTGGCTGAGGATGAGGAGACGCAATGATGACAGGTGCTGTCTCTGGATAAGGGGTAGTCTTCGCAGGGAAAGGAGCATTCTCCTTGCTGTCAAACTGACTCACGCGATCATTGACAAAGGTCACATGTGCCGTGATTGTATTGCCCGGGAAGTCAGAGAAGCTGTATTCCCAAAGCTCAGATTGATCGGCCTGAATACTGCGATTAAGAGGGGCACCTAAGAGTGAGGTCACTTGCTCCTTAGTCATCCCACGCTCGATCTTATTGACTCCTTGGCGTATTTTTCCGAGGCCACAAGAGCTGATGGTGATGACGATGCCGACAGTAGCGGCGAGGCTTGTAATGGTCTTCATAGTGTATGATGTGTGGATGTGTCGGTATATATGAGAGGAGCCTCCTCTATGGGGGTAGCCCTTGAAGAGGAGGCTCCTCGTGGATAAAAGAGGCGAAGCTCTCAAGATAGGCTCATCAAATGATACCTAAGAGGCGACGCGCCTCCTGCTGAGAACTGGAGAAGGAGAACTGATCAACGATACGATAGGAGTTCCGCGGGTCACGTAGTCCAGAGGCTACACAAGCCAAGACCTTGAGTTTCTCTTCATCGAAGCTGAAGAGACGGAGTAGCTTGATCGTCTGCTGCGTCGTGAATCGGTTTCTACGGGCTACATCACGGATATAGCGGATCTTGTCATCCGTGAATGTCTTGCGTTGGACCTCGCGATAGACCTGACTGAACCACTGATCATTCTGTCGGTCACTGCGGTAGTCCCCATAGTCATCATAGTCTCCGTATCCACCATAGCCGCCATTGCCACCGTAGCCTCCATAATCACCATTGCCGTAGGGATAGTTCCCTCTTTGGTTCGGATAGCGTCCACGATCGGAGTCATTGTAGTCTCCATTGTACGTATTCATACGTACGACGCGCCCAGAGGAAAAGCTGATGACAGTGATCCGCTTTTCGAAGAGGCCTGACTTATGATATTCCCATTCTTCGATACCATTGTCTCCAAATCGGCGGTAGGTGGGTCGTCCCATGAGCGAATATACTTGCTCTTGGCTCATACCACGCTCGATGCGCTGCGTATCACGACGTCCCATAGTTCCTTCACCCAGCATAGCCAGGTCACACGAGCTGAGGGTGAGAAGTGATGCTGCGCTGAGCAATGCAATGATCTTCTTCATACGCTATACAATATATATAGGTGAAACATCAAATATGAGCAGAGCCCTCTGTCGAGGGATACTCTATCTGTCGCTAAAGTTAAATCATCTTTACCAAATATCCTGCACTTTGAATGATTTCGTGTTAAAAAGCCAAATCTATGGCGATGTGAATACTGCTTTTTCACGTATTTCCCCTTCGAACTTCTCAGCCTAAAGACTCCGATTTTCGAGGGAAGGAGGTACGAGTAATGAAGAGGTGGGCTTGTGCAATGGTTCCATAATAGGTGTATGGGGCATAGATAGAGCTATATGGGATGACGAAGAAAGCTATATAGCTTTGGGCTGATTCCTGTATAGCTTTCGGTGCGAAGCTATATAGCTCTGTGAAGTGACCTCTATTAGGTTGTTGCTCCGCGTAGGGATAAAAGTTGTGGAGGAGTGGCAGATAAGTTTGGGCTACATACGTAGCTCTAATATCTACGTACGTAGATATTTGGATTTGCGTGCCTGGTCTTTAAGACTACGTGCATAGATAGAGAAAAACCACTCCGTGAAGGCGCTTTTTCTTCATGAGAAGGACACTTTTCCCTCCGCTGGATAAGAGGAATACTCACGATAAGGCGAAGGGCTTGCGTATCTCTTCGGAGAGGCATATCGGTGTGAGCTGGGTGTGCGATGCCTTAGCACCCTAATAGAGGACAGGACTATAGGGAGCAGTCTCTATTTGGATGCTTTACCTCAGCAAAGTTTCTTTGGATATGAACCGCCAATTCCATAAAAGCCCTCTAAGCCGCGATCTTCCTTCCCATGATACCCTGCCTTTACCATCCCCTTGATCATGCCTCTACGTACGAATTTTAGTGATGTCAATATGTCACTATGTTTGCTCGTATGAATTTACCTCGTAGGGAGAAGTCTCTACATTGAATCTCTTCTTGAGTTTTGATTTGTGAATGTGAATTCATGGGGCAGGTAGGGGAGTGCTACGAATATTCAAATTAATATTTCACGAAAGCAAAGCGGACTCCTGCAAGTCTTTCTGCTACGTGCGTCTGTGTATTAATAATCAAATGGTTATATACTGATATGTGAAGTTATAGGTGTCGGTATAGAGGGGGTAGCCCGTATTTTGTCTCCATATGCTTCGTTTTGTAGTGGGTATATATGTGAAAAAGAGGAACTTATTATTATTATGTAAAGCAAAGCTTATAGCCATTTTGGGTGCAGGATGGCCATGGCTTTGTGGGAACGGAGTCAGATTCGCGTGTGGGTTTTAGATTTAAAACACATACTATTCGTGCGATTGAATTTAATTCTCTATCTTTGTTTTGTGATTTAAAACAATAGTTCAAGCAGCCATTATGTCAGAGTATATAGACCTATCAGCCATAACAAAACGCCTTAAAGAGGTCGTCGATAGGAGCGGGCTTACTTCAAGAGACTTTGCGATGAAGGCTGGAATTGCTCCTGCGACGCTATCCCTCAATCTCAATGAGAAGCAACAGATCAATGTGGCGACAATAAACAAGATCGTCGAGCACTTCTCCGACATTATGAGTCCCGAGGAGTTTGTCTTTGGGGTGTCTGGTGTGTCAAGTGATTCGGGAGCGGACCTCTTCGCTTCTACAGGAGTGAAGGGGGAGGAAAAAGAGACCCTTCGCGCGATACTTCAGGCTCAAGCTGAGGAAATAGCACGCCTAAAGGCAGAGGTGCGAGAGCGTAGAGAGAAGGGAATTGCCCATATCACGGTCTTCTATGACGATAATAGTTTTGCGACCTTCAAAGACACAGAGGAGTAGCTTTAGGGCGCAGGATTCTGCGTATCTTTGTGTCTCTAAGTCACGGTATCTCACTCTATGAAAAAGTATTCTCTTCGGTTTACGCTTCTCTCCACTCAGGCTCTGGGTGCGGGTAACTACCTGCTGAAGCTGCAACTTCCCGAGGCCGCAGGCACCTTCCCCGCTATGGCTGCTGGGCAGTTCGTCCAAGTTGCGGTCCCTGGAGGCTTCGTCCTTCTGCGTCGTCCTATATCTATATGTAATGTGTACCCTGAGCGCCGCGAGCTTTGGCTACTTATCGGGCGTGTTGGTCAAGGGACATCAATCCTTACAGGGCTTGCAGACGGCACAGAGCTGGATCTGCTTATTCCGCTGGGTAATACCTTTAGCGTAGAGGGCATTGAGCATCCACTGCTGGTCGGTGGAGGTGTCGGTATAGCTCCTATGCTCTTCTTGGCTCGTACCTTCGCTGAGCGAGGTGTCCGTCCTACGATTCTTCTTGGCGGACGTACCGCGGGACACATTGTGCTCCGTGAGGAGTTTGCAGCTCTTGGCGACGTCTACTATACGACAGACAACGGCGAGCTGGGAGTCGAGGGTCGCGTGACGGATCATCCGATCCTTCATGAAGGCTCGTTCGACCGCGTCTTTACTTGTGGCCCTAAGGTCATGATGATCGCCGTGGCAAAGGAGGCTGAGGCATGCGGTATTGACTGCGAAGTCTCGCTGGAGAATAGTATGGCATGCGGTATCGGAGCTTGCCTATGCTGTGTAGAAGATCTCGAAGGGAGGGGGAATACTTGTGTGTGCACCGAAGGTCCCGTCTTTAATTCTAAGCTCGTCAAGAAAGGCTAATTATGCTCAAGACTCAAGTACATATCGGCCGTGGGCTCACGATTAAGAACCCCGTGATGACCGCCTCTGGGACCTTTGGTTATGGGCTCGAATATGGTGACTTCATCGACCTCAACCGTCTTGGTGGGGTACTCGTCAAGGGAACGACGCTACATCCTCGTCAGGGAAACCCTTATCCCCGCATGGCAGAGACTCCTTCGGGGATGCTCAATGCCGTCGGACTTCAGAATAAGGGGGTAGACTACTTCTGCGAGCATATCTATCCCACGATATCTGGCTATGACACAGCGATGATCGTCAATGTCAGTGGCTCGCAGGTCGAGGACTATATCGAGACTGCTGAGAAGATCAACGCCCTGGAGAGGATCCCAGCTATTGAGCTCAATATATCATGCCCCAATGTGAAGGAGGGGGGGATGGCCTTTGGTGTGACGTGTGCCGGCGCAGCCTCTGTCGTTCGTGCGGTGCGTGCGGTTTATGACAAGACGCTTATCGTGAAGCTATCTCCCAATGTCACCGACATCACGGAGATCGCACGAGCAGTCGAAGCCGAAGGGGCTGACTCGATCTCAATGATCAACACGCTCCTGGGGATGGCCATCGACGCAGAGAAGCGTCGTCCAGTACTTTCGACTATTACGGGTGGACTCTCTGGCCCAGCGGTGAAGCCCATGGCTCTTCGCATGGTCTGGCAGACGGCTCAGGCGGTGAAGGTTCCCATTATCGGTATGGGGGGCATTGCCTCGGCTACGGATGCGATTGAATTCCTGCTCGCAGGGGCCTCAGCTGTTGAAGTCGGTACGTACAACTTCGTGGATCCTTCCGTGACCACCCAGATTGTCGATGGCATCGAGGATTACATGCGCCGTCATGGCTTCACGGATATTCAGGATCTTATCGGTGCCTTGCAGATCCCCAAGAAGTCATAAGCTCTATTTTAGGATACGGCCAACTTAGAGGGATTTCCCTCTATATATAAGGTATAGTATATCGGCTAAGCCCGAGCCAAAGTTCAAGCTACTCCGTAGAATCCCCTCGCGACCACCAGTCCACGTGTTATGTTTAGTTTATTTAGGACGGGAGGTTGTTTTGTGAGGAAAGCTCCATAAAGGAGGTCTCTACTCTCTTCCAAGCATAGCATGAGCAGGCTTCTTCATAATCTGAGTATCTTTGTATGGTGCTAAGACATATCATGATTAGCACCATGGACTATACGACAGAGTTATGAAGCACTTAGTATCGATCAACCAACTCTCTACAGAGGATATCCTTCGGCTCCTTGATCGAGCAGCTCTCTTTGAGCAGAATCCCAATCGCAAGCTTCTCGAGGGGCGCGTCATTGCAACCCTCTTTTTTGAGCCCTCTACCCGTACCAGATTAAGCTTTGAGACCGCTGTAAATCGCCTTGGAGGTCGTGTCATCGGCTTCTCTGATGCAGCGACTTCCAGCTCGGCTAAGGGCGAATCCCTCAAGGATACCATCTCTATGGTCGGCAACTATGCTGATGCCATAGTGATGCGTCACTACCTTGAGGGAGCTGCACTCTATGCCTCTGAGCTCGGGCGTGCCCCCATCGTCAATGCGGGAGATGGTGCCAACCAGCATCCCTCGCAGACCCTGCTGGACCTCTATGCGATACGCAAGACGCAGGGCACTCTCTACGATAAGACCATTGCATTGGTTGGTGACCTGAAGTATGGCCGTACCGTGCATTCGCTGATTGTGGGTATGGCTCCCTTCCGTCCTCGCTTCATCTTTGTCTCTCCCCCTGAGCTTATGATGCCCGAGGAGTGCAAGGACTTCTGTCGCCGTGCAGGTATTCCATTTACAGAGACGACGGACTTCACACCGGAGATTATCCGAAGTGTTGACGTCCTCTATATGACACGCGTACAGCGAGAGCGCTTCATCGACCTTGAGGAATATGAGCGTGTGAAGAACGTTTATGTCCTCACCGCTTCGATGCTGGAGGGTTGTCGAGAACACCTGCGTATCCTTCATCCCCTACCTCGTGTTGGCGAGATCGCTCAAGATGTGGACGATACGCCCTATGCCTATTATGTAGAGCAAGCTCAAGGCGGGCTATATGTCCGTCAGTCCATCCTCTGCGAGGTCCTCGGCCTTGAGGTCAATGACTAACCTTCCCACGCCTCCTATTAGATAAGCTATGAACAAAGACAAGATGCTCGTCGAGGCGATCCGTGATGGGATTGTCTTAGACCATATACCCGCAGAGAAACTCTTCAAGATCGTGGCACTTCTCCGTCTTGACACGCTGACGACTCCTGTGACGATTGGTAACAACCTCATGAGTGCTCGTCACAAGCGTAAGGGGATCATCAAGATGGCTGACCACTTCGTCTCCTCCCAAGAGATCGACAAGATCGCCCTACTCGCGCCAGAGGTTCATCTCAATGTCATCCGTGACTACCAGGTCACGGAGAAGCGACAGGTAGCTCTTCCCAGCGAAGTCAAGGGTTTAGTGCGCTGCCCCAACCCCAAGTGCATCACCAACGCTGAGCCCATGCAGACGCGATTCCATGTGTCTACCGAGGAGGACTCAGATCAGAAGTGCCTCTTAGAGTGTCACTACTGTGGACGAAAGACGCGTGCTGAGGAGGTCGAGCTACTATGAGAGTAGACTGGAAGCCCGGAACACTTATCTATCCCCTACCCGCTGTCCTCATCAGCTGTGGCACGATGGAGGATGGCGGAGCTAATCTCCTGACCGCCTCATGGGTGAGTACGGCATGTACCAATCCCCCGATGTGTGTCGTCGGGATACGCCCAGAGCGTCACTCACACAGCATCATCAAGGAGCAAGGTGCCTTTGGTATCAACCTTTCTACTGTGTCGATGGCCCGAGAGACGGACTGGTGTGGTGTCGTATCGGGAAGGCGCGAAGATAAGTTCGCTGCCTGTGGCTTCACGAAGGAAGCAGGCACTGTGCTGGGAGTACCACTTATCGAAGAGTCGCCCATTAGCCTGGAGTGCCGTGTGCGTGAGATTACCTCTCTCGGAAGTCATGATCTCTTCCTCGCCGATATCGTCGGGGTACGAGCTAACGAGCAGTACATTGATCCTGAGACGGGAGCCTTTGATATGAAGCGCGCAGGTCTCTTGGTCTATGCCCACGGCGAGTACTTTGGCTTGGGCGAATATATAGGCCACTTCGGCTGGTCCGTACGTAAGAAGAAGACCAAGCGCCGCTAACTAAATAATAGAGCAATACAACCAACTATGGGGGTAGATCGCACTGCCGACCTGCCCCCTATCTTTGGGACACTATATGGAGATAAATAGATTAGACGTCTACCCACATAACTTCTCTGAGAAGATCGGCTATAGTGAGGTCAGACACCTGCTGGAGGAATACTGTGCATCCTCTCTGGGAAGAGAAGAGATGCAGGCACTTGAAGCCTCTGCAGATAAAGAAGATATAGTAAGGGCGCTGGATGAGACTCGTGAGATGATCACCATCATGGCAGGTCAATCCCCTCTACCCTCCTTGGCACTTGTGGACTGCCGTGACGTACTGCGTCGCATCCGTCCTCAGGGTACGTTCATCGAAGAGGAGGAACTCCTTGACCTACTGCATATGCTGGAGACGCTACATAGCCTCCAGCGCTTCTTCCTCGAGGAGCATACGACGGGCGAGCGTGCGGCGGAGACCTTCGCCTATACCTATCCCCGCCTTGCCTCTCTACTTGAGGATACGCCTTCCTTCCCTAAGATTGAGACTCACCTTCGCTCCCTGCTTACTGAGGAGGGAAAGCTTCGTGACAATGCTTCGCGTGATCTTCTGCGCATCCGTCAGACTATTCGTGAGACGGAGCGTAGCCTCTCGGGTATGCTACAGCGCATCCTCTCGACGGCACGCCGTGAGGGCTGGGTGGAGCAAGATGTACAGCCCGCCCTGCGTGATGGTCGCTTGGTCATCCCTATGAGCCCTATGCACAAGCGTAAGCTCCGTGGTATCATTCACGACGAGTCAGCGACGGGGAAGACAGTCTATGTCGAGCCTGTTGAGTTGGTCGAAGCCAACAATCATATCCGTGAGCTGGAGAGTGAGGAGCGCCGTGAGGTTATCCGCATCCTCACCGAAGTGGCCAGCCGTCTTCGTCCCAACATCCCTCACCTCCTCACCGCCTATAGCCTCCTCGCGCACTATGACTTTGTCCGTGCTAAGGCTCGCTGGGCAGCTGATATAGGCGGTATCTGTCCTCGTATCTCAGACAGCCCTATCGTCGAATGGTGGGGAGCAAAGCACCCGCTTCTCCTAAGTTCGCTACGTGCTCAAGGACGCAATGTCGTGCCCTTGGATATCCGACTGGTAGCACCCGAAGCTCGTATCCTCCTGATATCAGGGCCTAATGCTGGGGGGAAGTCCGTTTGCCTCAAGACGGTCGGTCTTCTGCAGTACCTCGTACAATGCGGCGTACCTGTCCCTATGGCTGATCACTCTTCGGTCGGTATCTTTGACCGTCTCTACATAGACATCGGGGATGAGCAGTCCATAGAAGATGACTTGAGTACCTACAGCTCGCACCTGCGCAACATGAAGCACTTCGTCCGTGAGGGCGGAGCACGAAGCCTGCTACTCATCGACGAATTTGGTGGAGGCACGGAGCCTACGATCGGTGGGGCTATTGCACAAGCTCTCCTGCATCGCTTCAATGATGCTGGTGCCTTCGGTGTCATCACCACGCACTATCAGAACCTCAAGACTTACGCCGAGGAGCATGCTGGCCTTATCAATGGGGCGATGCTTTATGACCGTCACGAGATGCGCCCGCTCTTCCGTCTCTCTATTGGTCGCCCTGGTAGCTCCTTCGCCATTGAGATCGCCCGCAAGATCGGTCTGCCAGAGGAGGTCATCAGCGAAGTCCGCGAGACGGTCGGTGCAGACTACATCGACATGGACAAGTACCTGCAAGACGTCATACGTGACAAGCGCTACTGGGAGAGCAAGCGCCAGAGCATCCGCCAGGAAGAGAAGCTCCTCCAAGAGGCTTCGAGCAAGTACACCGAGGAGATGACGCGCATCGCCGAGGAGCGTAAGCGCATCATCGCCGAAGCGAAGAAGGAAGCCCAGCGCCTTATCCAAGAGGCGGGCGGACAGATCGAGCGCACGATCCGTGAGATCCGTGAGGCCGAAGCTGCTAAGGATGAGACGCGTATCATCCGTCAGCGCCTTGCTGACTATAAAGAAGGCCTCTCGGCAGAAGAGGAAGCCGAGGCTCTGGCACGGGCTAAGAAGACGCAGCGTGAGGTAGAGCGTCTACTTGCACGCCGTCAGCGCCATGCCGACCGCAAGGCCAAGGGGAAGGAACCCCTACCTAAACTCCATCAGCCCTCTGAGGAAGCTCCTTCTTCCGCCACTCCCCTACCCACAGCACCACTCACCGAAGGCAGTGTCGTGCGTATCGAGGGACAGAAAGCTCTTGGTACGATCATCTCCCTCTCGGGATGTGAGGCAACGGTGGCTCTTGGAGAGCTGAAGACCACCATTCCCGTTAAGCGCCTTCATGCCGTCTCCCCTGCCGAAGCGGAGCGCCATCGCAAGAAGATTTCGCCTACTCAGGCCGTTCGCTCCTCGGGGATCATTGACCAGATCCATCAGAAGCGCCTCACCTTCCGCCAAGAGATCGACGTCAGAGGTTTCCGTGCCAATGAGGCAGTCGATGCCGTGGCTTACTTCGTCGACGAAGCACTCCAGCTCGGTGTGAGCAGTGTACGCATCCTACACGGGACGGGTACGGGTGCTCTTCGTGAGTCTATCCGCACGTATCTGAGCGGAGTACGAGGTGTCCAGCACTTCCGTGATGAGGATGTTCGCTTCGGAGGCGCAGGGATCACGGTCGTAGAAATGGAATAGTTCGGCCCCCTACCCTTCCCCTTTTTGTGGCAAGACCGAATGCTGGCTTAAATGGCAGGTATTCGGTCTTGCCACAATACGTATATGTTTCTTGCCCGAAACCTATACATTTTGAGACCATTACGCAAGGCCATTTCTTCACAGCTTGCACTTTTCGCCTTCGAACGTCTCAGCCTAAAGGCTCCGATTTTCGAGGGAGAAGGTACGAGTAATGAAGAGTTGGTCTTGCGCAATATTCTCTATAGGTATATGGGTACGTGTGTAGAGCTATATAGGATGGCGAAGAATGCTATATAGCTTTGGACTGATTCCTATATAGCTTTCGGCGCGAAGCTATATAGCTTTGTGACGTGACCTATATTAGGTTGTTGCTCCACGCAGGGATAAAAGTTGTGGACGAGTGGCAGATAAGTTTGGGCTACGTACGTGGATATTTAGATTTACGTGCCTGGTCTTTAAGACTATGTGCGTAGATAGAGAAAACCCACTACGTGAAGGCACTTTCTTCTTCACGAGAATGGCACTCTTCCCTCCGCTGGATAAGAGGAATACGTGCGATAAGGCGAAGGGCTTGCTCGGTCACTTCGGAGAAGTATGTCGGGGAACTGGTCGTGCGATGCCTTACCACTCTAAAGAGAGTAAGACTCTATGCAACAGTCTCGTTTTAAGCTCGAAACGTATACGTCTTGTTCGCACAACGTATTTCGCGTGCTCACCCAACGTATATCTTTCTCCTGCGATACGGCTTTATGCTTCCCTTCTAAGCTTCACGGAACTGTCTTATAAGAGCTGAGATAGGGCCAGCATCTATCTGCCAGATGGACGCTTCAGCTGTGCCTTGGCATGTGAGAGTTAGCACCTCTGAGCCTTGTGCTGTGAGCTGCGATTTGTGGAAAAGTTCCCCTTTCGGTAAGAGTTCTCAGGAGCCCTGTAGGAGGTCACTTGGGGATTTTGCCGTGGAAGCGCTGTGGATGTGCCTAAGTATAGGGCTATTTCCCCGTCTTAGTAGTATCTTTGTAATCAAGATGAAGCATATACGTAACTTTTGCATTATAGCCCATATCGATCATGGGAAGAGTACCCTGGCTGACCGCCTGCTGGAGACGACACAGACCGTCTCTGGGAAGGATCTTCAGGAGCAGGTACTAGATAATATGGATCTCGAGCGCGAGCGCGGGATCACCATTAAGAGCCACGCCATCCAGATGAACTACAAGCTTGATGGTGAGGACTACGTACTCAATCTGATTGATACCCCAGGACACGTGGACTTCTCCTACGAAGTCTCCCGCTCCATCGCTGCATGCGAAGGCGCACTGCTTATCGTCGACGCAGCTCAGGGTATTCAGGCACAGACGATTTCTAATCTCTATATGGCTCTCGAGCATGACCTCGAGATCATACCTATCATCAATAAGGTCGACCTGCCAAGCGCTATGCCCGAAGAGGTCGAGGATCAGATCATTGAGCTCCTTGGCTGCAAGCGTGAGGAGATCATTCGTGCCAGCGGTAAGACGGGCTTGGGTGTCGATGACATCCTCCGTGCAATCGTCGAGCGCATCCCTACTCCTAAGGGCGATCCCGAAGGACCTCTGCAGTGCTTGATCTTCGACTCTGTCTTTAACCCCTTCCGCGGTATCATCGCTTACTTCAAGGTGGTGAATGGTAAGATCCGTAAGGGTGACCACGTGAAGTTCATCGCTACGGGCAAGGAGTATGACGCTGATGAAGTCGGCGTACTGCGCCTCGACATGGAGCCACGCAAGGAGGTCTCTACGGGGGACGTCGGCTATATCATCTCGGGTATCAAGACGAGCCGCGAGGTTAAGGTCGGGGATACCATCACGCATGTCGATGGCGGTGCTTCGGAAGCTATCGCTGGCTTCGAGGAAGTGAAGCCCATGGTCTTCGCGGGGCTCTACCCTATCGAGAGCGAAGACTTTGAGAACCTCCGTGCTTCGCTGGAGAAGCTCCAGCTGAATGATGCTTCGCTGACCTTCCAGCCCGAGAGCTCCATCGCTCTTGGCTTCGGCTTCCGTTGTGGCTTCCTTGGGCTCCTGCACATGGAGATCATTCAGGAGCGACTCGACCGTGAGTTCGGCATGAACGTCATCACGACCGTCCCCAACGTATCCTACAAGGTCTACGACAAGAAGGGCGTCTGCAAGGAGGTACATAACCCATCGGGGCTTCCCGACATCACGACGATCGACCACATCGAGGAGCCCTATATCCGTGCTTCGGTCATCACAAATACCGCCTACATCGGGCCTATCATGACGCTCTGCCTCGGTAAGCGTGGACAGCTCATCAAGCAGGAGTACATCTCGGGCGACCGTATCGAGATCTTCTTTGACCTGCCCTTGGGTGAGATCGTCATCGACTTCTATGACAAGCTGAAGAGCGTATCGAAGGGCTATGCTTCCTTCGACTACCACATCAGCGACTTCCGTCCCTCGAAGCTCGCCAAGCTTGATATCCTACTCAATGGAGACCCTGTGGACGCTCTCTCGACACTGACTCACGTCGATAACAGCGTAGCTTTCGGACGCCGCATGTGTGAGAAGCTCAAGGAGCTCATCCCACGTCAGCAGTTCGACATCGCTATCCAGGCTGCTATCGGCGCTAAGGTCATCGCTCGTGAGACCATCAAGGCTGTGCGTAAGGACGTGACTGCTAAGTGCTATGGTGGTGACGTCTCTCGTAAGCGTAAGCTCCTAGAGAAGCAGAAGGAGGGTAAGAAGCGCATGAAGCAGATCGGTACGGTCGAGGTGCCTCAGAAGGCCTTCCTCGCAGTCCTCAAGCTTGACTAAGCTAATCACAGACAACCATGGCCACAGAAACGGCAAAGAAGCGTAGCAGCAAGAAGCCCAGCCCTGTCGTACCGATGGAGCTGGACGGACGCATCCCTCCTCAGGCTCCAGACTTCGAAGAGGCTGTCCTCGGGGCGATCCTCCTTGAGAAGGATGCCTATGCGCGTGTCAGTGAGAAGCTCCGCCCTGAGACCTTCTACGTCAAGGCTCACGAGCTGATCTATACTGCGATGGTGACGCTGGCTATGGCTCAGCAGCCCATCGATATGCTCACCGTAACCGAGGAACTACGTCGTATGGGTGTCCTCGAGGAGATCGGTGATGCAGCCTACATCGCAGGTCTGACAACCAAGGTGATGTCTACAGGTAGCCTGGAAGCCCACGCTGAGGTGCTCTACAACAAGGCTCTTAGCCGTCGACTCATCGGTATGGCAACCTCTACGCTTAAAGGTGCCTATGAGGATGTCGTCGATGTGCAGGAGCAGATCCAGCAGGCGGAAGGCTCGCTCTTCGAGATCGCTCAGCAGAATTCGACTCGCGACTTCGTTCCTATTAATCCCCTCGTCAAAGGTGCTATCAATGAAATGCAGATAGCGGCAAACCGAGAGGAAGGGATTAGTGGGCTGACGACGGGCTTCGGTGACATCGACCAGATGACCTCCGGCTGGCAGAACTCTGACCTTATCATCATCGCCGCCCGTCCTGCTATGGGTAAGACGGCCTTCGTCGTATCTATGGCGAAGTATATGGCAGTCGACAATAAGATCCCCGTAGCACTCTTCAACCTTGAAATGAGTGCCGTCCAGCTCGTCAAGCGTTTCCTCTCCAACGTCTGTGAGATCGACGGGCAGAAGATCAAGAGTGGTCGCCTCAATGAAGAGGAGTGGACACGTCTGAACAACCGTATCGGTACGCTTGAGGGCGCCCCACTCTACATCAATGATACCCCATCTCTCTCGGTCTTTGAGCTACGCACCAAGGCGCGCCGTCTTGTCCGTGAGCATCAGGTCAAGATCATCATCATCGACTACCTCCAGCTGATGAATGCCAGCGGTATGAGCTTCGGCAACCGTGAGCAGGAGGTCAGTACCATCTCACGTTCGCTGAAGATGCTGGCCAAGGAGCTAAACATCCCCATCATCGCCCTTTCGCAGCTCAACCGTGGCGTAGAGAATCGTCTGCAGGGAGGTGATGCCAATAGCAAGCGTCCACAGCTCTCAGACCTTCGTGAGTCAGGTGCTATCGAGCAGGATGCCGACATCGTATGCTTCATCCATCGCCCTGAGTACTACAAGATCTACAGTGATCCTGAGACCGGAGAAGACCTGCGAGGTGTCGGAGAGTTCATCATAGCTAAGCACCGTAATGGTCCTGTCGGGGACGTGCGCCTGGCCTTCAAAGCTGACTATGCTCGCTTTGCTCCCAAGGGAGAACTCTCCCAGCTGGGTGCTGATGAGAAGCATGCTCGTGGTGGACGCCTCGGTAGAGGTGCTCGTGGAGCTGATGCTTTAGCTGATCCTCTTGCCCCCTCAGACCCAGGATTTGATGCAGGCTTTGATCCAATGAGCGGACCCCTCCCCTCTAATGAAACCCCATTTTAATTAGTTCTCTATCCTCCGATATACAATGGAATTTCTCCAGCCAGACTATCGTCTTCGTGTAGCTAAGCTCCAGTCGCTTCTTCAGCGTCAGGGTATTGAGGCTCTCGTTGTGGTCTCTAATGTCAACCTCCTCTACGTTTGTGGAGAGGTGTTCTCTGGTCTTGCCTTCATCCCTCGAGAGGGAGAGCCTCAGTTCTTTATCCGCCGTCCACAGCTTCATCCCGAGAGTGCTACGGTACACTATGTGCGTAAGATCGAGCAGATCACAGAGTACATCGATACCGCTGCCCTACGTTCGGTGGCTTTAGAACTCGATGAGCAGAGCTACTCTGATATCCAGCGACAGCGCAAGATCTTCCCCGAGGCTGAGCTACACAATGCGACAGCTCTCCTACGTGAGGCACGCATGGTAAAGACGCCACTTGAGCTGGAGCAGATCCGTGAGGGAGCGCGTCATCATATCGCTACCTACGCTACGATCCCTTCTCTCTACCGAGATGGGATGACCGACCGAGATCTACAGATCGAGATTGAGCGGGAGATGCGTCGTAGAGGATCTATTGGTATCTTCCGCTGCTTCGGCTCAGCGATGGAGATCTATATGGGGAGCCTCCTTACTGGCGACAATGCAGGCGCTCCTTCCCCCTATGACTTTGCTCTTGGTGGAGCAGGTAGTCAGGCACTCCCCTTAGGGTCTAATGGGACTCCCCTTCGCGAGGGGCAAGCCGTGATGGTCGACATGGCTGGAAACTACGGGGTCTACTGCACCGATATGACGCGTACCTATTCTATTGGCCGCCTATCAGATGAGGCCTATCGCCTGCACGAACTCAGCCTTGAAATTCATCGTCAGGTGATGCAGAAGGCAGCCCCTGGGACGTCGTGTGCAGATCTCTACAATGAGAGTCTGTGCATGGTAGAGGAAGCTGGTGCTACCCCCTACTTTATGGGGACGGAGCTACAAGCGCAGTTCGTTGGTCATGGCTTGGGCCTACAGATCAATGAGCTCCCCGTACTGATGGGGCGCAGTAAGGATCGCTTACAACCTGGTATGGTCATCGCCTTTGAGCCCAAGTTTGTCCTCCCCCATATTGGAGCTGTTGGCATAGAGAATACCTATCTTGTTACAGAGACGGGTATAGAGAACCTCACACCTGCTCCTGAGGAAATCATTGATTTGACACAGCGATAGATCTCCCCGATGACGCACATGAAACGCACTGCCCTCTACGCAGGATCCTTTGATCCCTTTACTCGTGGTCACGCCGACATCGTGGCACGTGGCCTATGTCTCTTTGATGAAGTCATCGTGGGGATCGGGACTAACGATGCGAAGCGCAACCTCTTCTCTGCAGAGGAGCGCCTGCTGCAGATCTCTCGTTACTATGCAGATGAGCCTCGTGTGCGCGTCTTGACTTACACAGGACTAACCGTATCTCTGGCTCAGGAGCTTCAGGTCGGAGCCCTACTTAGAGGTGTCCGTAGTAGTACAGATATGGAGTACGAGCGTACGCTGGCAGACCTCAATCGTCACATTGCCGATATGGAGACGGTACTTCTCCCAGCCTCCCAGCGCTTCACACACATCAGCTCAACTGTTGTACGCGAGCTCCTACACTATGGAGGGGATGTGTCAGCCTTCCTGCCCGTAGGCTTCTCACTTGATATCTCACCCATGGTATAGCAACTATGTCGGACTGGAAGAATCGCTTGGGGGTACTCTACAGTACCAACCCAGACTTTGAATACACAACAGCCGAGGTGGCTGAACCAGAGACGCTACCAGCCGCTGAGCAGCGCCTTCGTCTCTCGCTCTCAAAGAAGCAGCGTGGAGGTAAGGAGGTGACGCTCATTACGGGCTTTATCGGTAGCTCAGCTGATCTTGAGGCCTTGGGTAAAACGCTACGTCAGCGCTGTGGTGTCGGTGGATCTGCCAAGGACGGTGAGATCATCATACAGGGAGATCAGCGCCAGAAGCTCCTCACGATCCTCCCTTCTCTGGGCTATACAAAGACGAAGTAACTAACACACTACACATACTACTACCTATGGACAACGGACTATTCACCCCACAAGACCTCGAAGAACTCTCAGCTCGTGGCATTACTCCTGAGGCGGCAGCTCACCAAGTAGAGGAGATCCGCAAGGGATTTCCTTATTTGGAGATCTTGGCATCAGCTTCCCTTGAGCAGGGTATCCTGCGTGTAGAGACCAGTGAAGAAGCTGGCTATATGGATCTCTGGGAAGAGTATCTTCTCTCAGGCAAGGCTTCGGTCTATAAGATGGTGCCTGCATCTGGAGCAGCTTCACGCATGTTCAAGATGCTCTACAACTTTCTTGAAGCTCCTTATACAGCTCCTGAGAAGCCTGAGGAAGAGCGCTTCTTTAGCCACATCAATCAGTTTGCTTTCTATGAGCGCCTCAACGAAGCTTGTCTCCGTAATAACTGGAAGAGCATCCCTAAGCTCATCGCAGCTGGAGAGTATAAGACGATCGTAGAAAATCTCCTACTCCCTAAGGGACTGGGTTATGGTAGCAAGCCTAAGGCGCTACTTCTCTTCCATAACTATAAGGAAGCCCCACGTACTTCGGCAGAGGAGCATCTCGTCGAAGGAGCGCTCTATGCCCGTGATCGTGAGGGTATGGTACGACTGCATTTCACCGTATCACCCGAGCATCGCAAAGACTTTGAAGCTCTTGTTCACTCGCTCCAGCCTGTCTATGAGGATCTCTACGGTGTGCGCTATGACATCAGCTTCAGCGAACAGCTCCCTTCTACAGACACGTTGGCATTGACACCTGATGGCGAGCTCTTCCGTACGGATACAGGCCACCTACTCTTCCGCCCAGGTGGGCATGGTGCCTTGATCCATAACCTTGGGAAGCTCCCTACCGATGTGGTCTTCATCAAGAACATTGACAACGTGGTTCCCGATCCCTATAAGGGCACAACGATCATGTATAAGAAGTTCCTCGGAGGCGTACTCATCGCACTGAGACGGCAGATCTTCAGCTACCTCACCCTCTTGGAAAAGGGCAAGCCCTCACACGTACAGATCGAGGAAATCCTCGGCTTCCTTGAGGGGCAACTATCCATCACGGTACCTGAAGATTTGGATAAGGAGGATAGTAGTACCATCAAATGGATCCAAGGTCGTCTCAATCGCCCCATACGCGTCTGCGGTATGGTGCGCAACCAAGGTGAGCCTGGTGGTGGCCCCTTCATCGTCCGTGAGCATGACGGTAGCAGTTCTCTGCAGATCCTTGAGAGCTCGCAGATCGATATGGAGGATGCTGGACAACGCGCCTTCTTTGAAGCTGGAGGATACTTCAACCCAGTAGACCTTGTCTGCTCTATACGTGACTATAAGGGCCAGCCCTTTGACTTGACGAAGTTTGTCAATCCCAAGACCGCCTTCATCTCGCATAAGAGCCTTAGCGGTCGTGAGCTCCTGGCTCTTGAGCTCCCTGGACTATGGAATGGAGCCATGCATGACTGGAACACCGCCTTTGTTGAAGTGCCTCTCGATACCTTCAATCCCGTGAAGGAAGTCAATGACCTCCTCCGTACGGAGCATCAGAATCCCGCCTAACCCTACCCTGTTTCTCACATAAACCTATAAGCGTATGTCTACAATCATCGAGCGCTTAGCGCTACTCCGCAAGGAGATGAAGGCAGCAGGTCTCTCGGCCTACATCATCCCTTC
Organism: Porphyromonas bobii; assembly: GCF_943169685.1. Classification (NCBI taxonomy): domain Bacteria; kingdom Pseudomonadati; phylum Bacteroidota; class Bacteroidia; order Bacteroidales; family Porphyromonadaceae; genus Porphyromonas; species Porphyromonas bobii. The sequence continues at coordinate 508,619 of NZ_CALPBU010000001.1, read as the reverse complement.
TTCAGACGCACACCTCAGCGAATACACGCCTGATCGCTTCAAGAGTCGTGCGTGGATCAGCGGCTTCAATGGCTCAGCTGGTACTGTCGTTGTGACCTTAGATAAGGCCGGTCTATGGACTGACTCCCGCTACTTCCTGCAGGCAGGCGAGCAGCTGAAGGACTCTTCTATCGAGCTTTTCAAGATGGGCGTCCCTGGCGTTCCCACTATAGAAGGCTTCCTCGCCACTGAGCTTCCAGCTGGTGCAGTCGTCGGTGCTGATGGCGCATGCCTCTCCTTTGCAGAGGCTGATGACACTGAGCGTAAGCTTGCTGTCTATGGTATCGAGTATCGTCTCACGCAGGATCTCATCGAGCGTATTTGGGCAGATCGTCCTGCTCTCCCCGATCAGCCACTCTTCCTTCACCCCGAGGAATACTCAGGAGCTAGTGCTAAGGAACGCATCGAGGCAGTCCGTGGCAAGCTCCGTGCCCAGGGTGCCAATGCTACGATCATCACGATGATCGATGAACTGGCGTGGGTCTTCAATGTACGAGGCAATGATGTTTCCTTCAATCCCGTAGCCGTAGGCTTCGGCTACATTGGCGAGAAGGAAGCAGTCATCTTCGTAGACCCCGCTAAGGTACCAGAGGAAGTTCGCTCTTACCTCATGGGCAATGGTGTAACCCTTAAGGGCTACACGGAGTTGGATGGCTTCATCGCAGCACTCCCTGCAGAAGTCCGCCTCTTGGTCGATACCAAGCGTATCACCTACCACATCTATTCTCTAATCCCAGCACACTGCCGTAAGATCGAGGGAGTCTCAGCTCTGACTCAGCTCAAGGCTATCAAGAACGGGACTGAGATCGCTTGCCTCCGTAAGGTCATGGCACGTGATGGCGCTTCTCTGACCCGCTTCTTCAAGTGGCTAGAGGAAGCTCTGGGACGTGGTGAAACTTACACAGAGTACGAGCTGGGTATCCGCCTCAATGAGTTCCGTGCTAAGGATGATAAGTTCTACGGTGACAGCTTCGGCACGATCTGTGGCTACCTCGGTAACGGGGCTATCGTCCACTACAGCGCTCAGAAAGATACGGCTGCTACGGTACGTCCAGAGGGTGTACTCCTTCTTGATAGTGGTGGCCAGTATGTCGATGGGACTACGGATATCACGCGCACGGTAGCGCTCAGCGCTCCTTCGGAAGAACTCCGTACGGACTACACGCTCGTCTTGAAGGGCCACATTCAGCTTGCCCTGGTGCAGTACCTCGAAGGAACGCGTGGTAGCCAGCTTGATATCCTCGCTCGCCATGCACTCTGGCAGCAGGGCCTTAACTATGGGCACGGTACGGGACACGGTGTAGGCTTCTTCCTCAACGTCCACGAAGGGCCTCAGAACATCCGCATGGAAGTCAACCCCACGCCTCTCGAGCTTGGTATGATCACCAGCAACGAGCCAGGGCTCTACCGCTCGGGTAAGTATGGCATCCGTATCGAGAATCTCGTCATCACCGAGCTACGTGAAGAGACTGAGTTTGGTCGCTTCTTCGGCTTCGAGACGGTGACTCTGTGCTATCTTGATAATCAGCTTGTCCGTAAGGATCTCCTCACCGCAGAGGAAATCGCTTGGTACGATGCTTATCAGGAACGTGTCTATCAGACAATCGCTCCCCTACTAAGCAGCGACGAAGCAGCTTGGCTTCGCTCTAAAACGCTCCCCCTCTAAAGAAGAGCGCTAAATAGACATCCCCCTAAGGTCGGTGAGACCTTAGGGGGATTTTCTTTTGCTCTTAAGAGTTACTCTAAGAGCTTGTATGGGAGTTCGCTTAGAAGACGAAACCTACCTTGAAGCCAGCCTTGACATCGGTAGCGAAGCCTCCAGCAGAAGACGTTGACTTAGATTCGTTCGTCGTAGCCGTACCACCTGCAGGCGTTACCGTCGTAGAGGTCTTACCGGTAGAAGCATGGAGAAGTTCCAGACCAGCTTCTACACCGAGGTAGACGTGAGGAGCGACGTAGTAGTCTGCACCGAGGAGGAGGTCACCACCGAAGACGAAGCGAGGAGCATTCTTTGAGATGGTAGTTGCTGCGCTGTTAACGCTCTTCGTAGAGCCCGTAGCAGAACCGAGGAAGAGCTCAGCACCGATATAGGGAGAGAGGCGATCCGTGCCACCGAAGTGGTGTTCGAGACCAAGACCGAAGGTGAAGACGTTGCTCTTCGTGGTAGCTTCGGTCACGGGGTCAGTCGTCTTCTGCGTGCTGGAGCTGTTGTTCAGACCCAGAGAAAGGCGCAGGGCGATGTTGTCCTGGAGGAAGTAGCGGCCCTTGATGAGACCAGCATTGATACCAGCGTGTGAGCCGAGAGCTACGGGTGATTCAGTCTGGTTGAAAATCCCATTAGCAAAGAGAGAGAAGTCGGTCGTCACGCTCCCTGCGAGGGGCTTGAACTCCGACTGAGCCTGTGCTGAGACAAGCGCGGTAGCTGCGAGAGCTACAGTCATCAGAATCTTCTTCATTTTCAATAGTATTTATGCATTCCCCCCAAGTGTGATATCGAGGGGGTGTCGGCAAAGGTAGGCAAAAAGTATTACCTGAGAAACGTATAATATTTGCAAGAGAGCTCGTTACGCATTTGCAAGGCTAATTTTCACATCTCCGCTATTGCACCTAAAAGCTACCAGTACTGGTCGGTGAGTTGACCAGTACTGGTTCGCATCGTGACCAGTACTACTTGCATAGAGTGACCAGTACTGGTTCCCTCATCAATCAGTACTGGTCAGAAACAGCGACCGCAAAGCTCCTATTATAGAGTGGTATGGGATGCCCCTCTATTCTCCTTGATTTGGCATAGATATACCCTCAGTGGTGATGGGGCAGAAGATGTATAGATATGAGGTGCTTCGCAGAGACCTCCCTCGGCTATCTACTTGGAGTGGTACTATCCTCTACGGTAACTCTCAAGGGGCAACCGCATCAAAGCATAGTATCTCGGTAGCATTCCTCTCCTAAGTATTGCATAGCAAAGCAGGGGAGCGTGTGCGAAATGGTAGAGAGCAAATAGTCGTTAACCTACAGAGCAATAGTCGTTCGCAAATCAGCTCTGCTTCAATACGACTTGTAGATGGGGGGAGATTTTGATGTGGAAGCTCTGTAACCCTCAGCTCGAAAGCAGGCTAACTGAGGGCTATTGTGTATCTTTGTGCACCTATATCATTATAGAATATGAAGCAATATCAGGATCTGCTCCGTCATATCCTCTCCGAGGGACATCTCAAGGGTGACCGTACCGGTACGGGGACGCTCAGCACCTTCGGCTATCAGATGCGCTTTGATCTAAGTCAGGGCTTCCCGCTCTTGACGACGAAGAAGCTACATCTGAAGAGTATCATATATGAGCTCCTGTGGTTCCTGCGTGGGGATACGAACGTTCAGTACCTGCAGGAACATGGTGTCCGTATATGGAATGAGTGGGCACGTGAAGATGGCTCTCTCGGGCCGATCTACGGCTATCAGTGGCGCTCTTGGCCAGACTATCAAGGAGGGCATATTGACCAGATCCAGCAGATCATCGACCAGCTACGCCGTGATCCGACAAGCCGTCGGATGATCGTCTCAGCGTGGAATGTGGCACAGATTGATGATATGGCGTTGGCGCCTTGCCACTGCTTGATGCAGTTCTATGTGGCTGATGGGCGCCTGAGCCTCCAGCTCTATCAGCGCAGTGCTGACGTCTTCCTCGGGGTCCCATTCAACATTGCTTCGTATGCTCTCCTCCTCCATATGATCGCTCAGGTCACAGGGCTTGAGGTGGGTGATTTCGTCCATAGCTTTGGTGACGTCCATATCTACCGAGATCACATGGAGCAGGTGGAGCTTCAGCTCACTCGTGAGCCACGCCCTCTTCCCCGACTTCGTCTCAATCCTGAGATCACACGACTGGAGGACTTCCGCTACGAGGACTTCGAACTCCTTGACTACAACCCCTATCCCCACATCGCAGGTAAGGTCTCAGTATAATTCATCGTGGTATGATACTCTCTATCGTCGTCGCCATAGCTTTAGACGGAGCTATCGGCCGTGGGAATGACCTTCTCTGGCATCTACCTGCTGACCTCAAGCGCTTCAAAGAGCTCACGACTGGGCACACAATTCTTATGGGTCGCAATACCTTCGACTCACTGCCTCGTGGTCCCCTACCCAACCGACGTAATATCGTTGTCAGTCGCAGTCTAACCGCTCGCGAGGGGCTAGAGGTTTACCCTACGATAGAGGGGGCATTGAAGGCTTGTGAATCAGATGAAGAGGTCTTCATCATCGGAGGCGGAGAGATCTATCGCCAGCTCCTACCTCATACCGATCGGATCTACCTGACTCGCGTCCAAGCTACTTTCCCTGATGCCGAGGTCTTCTTCCCCGAGCTTGATCCTTCAGAATGGACCGAGACGGCAAGCGAGACCTTCCCTCGGGATGAGAAAAATGAATATGACACAACGCTTCACCTCCTACAGCGCAGAGGGTGAGGCCACAGTAAAGAAATATCATAGACTATCTACATAAGAAGATGCAGAAACCAACGATACCGAAGGGCATGCGAGACTTTGGCCCCGTAGAGATGGCTCGTCGCAATTATATCTTTGACACCATCCGCCAAGTGTATGCACTCTACGGCTACCGCCAAATAGAGACTCCTACGATGGAGCAGCTCTCTACCCTCCTCGGTAAGTACGGAGAAGAGGGTGACCGTCTCCTCTTCAAGGTGCTCAATTCGGGTGATGCTCTCCGTGATCTCTCTGATGAGGAACTCTTGGAGCGCAATGCTATTCACTTTGCTAATAAGGCTTGCGAGAAGGGCCTTCGCTATGATCTTACCGTACCCTTCGCACGCTATGTCGTCATGCACCGCTCTGAGCTTACACTCCCCTTCCGTCGCTACCAGATACAGCCGGTATGGCGTGCTGATCGCCCGCAGAAGGGTCGCTATAGAGAGTTCTATCAGTGTGATGCTGACGTCATCGGATCAACCTCACTGATTAACGAAGTCGAGCTCCTGAAGATCATCGACGAGGTCTTCCGTCGCTTTGGCTTGCGTGTACGCATCCTACTTAATAATCGTAAGATCCTTGCGGGGATCGCAGAGGCTACGGGCAGAGGTGATCGTCTAATTGACATCACGACAGCTATCGATAAGCTTGAGAAGATCGGCGAAGAAAAGGTCTTTGATGAGCTGCGTAGTAAGGGCTTCACGGAGGCTGAGTTGTCCAAGCTCCGCCCCTTCCTGGCTCTCTCTGGGAGCAATAGCGAGAAGCTTACGCAGCTTAAGGAGCTCTTAGCCACCTCCGAAGAGGGGCAGAAGGGTATCGAAGAGCTGGAGTATATCCTTGACCATATCGATCGTCTTGACCTCAAGGCTGAGCTTGTGGTGGACTTGAGCTTAGCTCGCGGCCTATCCTACTATACAGGAGCCATCCTCGAAGTTAAGGCCCTTGATGCTGCCATGGGCAGTATCTCAGGTGGTGGGCGATATGATAACCTCACCGGTATCTTCGGGCTTGATGGCCTCAGTGGCGTGGGTATCTCCTTCGGCGCCGACCGTATCTATGACGTCCTCCTGGAGCTGGGACTCTTCCCAAGTGAAGCTGAGATCGGTACCCAAGTCCTCTTTGCAAACTTCAGCGAAGAGGATGCTGCCTACTTGATGCCTATCGTAGCACGCCTACGCCGAGAAGGCATCCGCTCTGAGATCTATCCAGAGCCCGTGAAGATGAAGAAGCAGATGAGCTATGCTGATAGTCTCAAGATCCCCTTCGTCGTACTGGTGGGTGAAGAAGAGCGTGCTACAAGTACCTTTACCCTAAAGGATATGCAGAGCGGACAGCAAGAGAAGCTCACGCTCGATGCGCTGATCAGCCACCTCTCAGCTCAGCACTAACCCATCGATCATCATGCCAGATAGCACCACTCAAGAGCAGACCTACCCCCTCCTGGATGGGATAGAGACTCCGCATGACCTAAGACGGCTCCGCCCCGATCAGCTCCCAGAGCTCTGTGAGGAGATCCGTCGCTTCATGCTCTCTACTCTCTCCGTGATACCAGGGCATCTCGGCGCCAACCTCGGTGCCGTAGAGATCACCGTGGCGATGCACTACGTCTTTGATACTCCCGAAGACCGCATCGTCTGGGACGTCGGGCATCAAGCCTACGTACACAAGATCCTCACAGGACGTCGTCGTGACTTCCACACGCTGCGTACTTGGGGCGGGCTGGCTGGCTTCCCCATCCCCTCGGAGAGTGAATACGACACCTTTGCTGCTGGGCATGCGTCCAACTCCATATCGGCAGCACTGGGCATGGCTGTAGCAGCTGCTCTCAAGGATGAGAATCGGCGTGTCGTCGCCTTCATCGGGGACGGTGCTATGAGTGGCGGCATGGCATTCGAAGGGCTGAACAATGCCTCCTCCTACCCCAACAACCTGCTGATCATACTGAACGATAACAACATGTCTATCGACAAAAATGTCGGTGGGCTCAATCGTCATATGGTCAACTTGCTGACCAACCCCACGTACAATAGCATGCGCTACGATATGTACCGTATGCTGCGCAAGCTCAATATCGTTCATGAGGATCAGCATAAGGATCTGCAGCGCTTCAACAACCGCATCAAGGCGCTACTCTCTGGGCAGACGAACTTCTTCGATAGCTTCAGTATCCGCTATTTGGGGCCAACGGATGGGCACGATGTCGTCCATCTTGTACAGATCCTCCAGGATATCCGCGATATGAAGGGGCCTCGCCTACTGCATATCAGCACGATGAAGGGTAAGGGCTATGCCCCAGCTGAGAAGGAGCCCACGATCTGGCATGCTCCAGGGAAGTTTGACCCGAAGACGGGCGAACGCATCAGCTCGACTTCAGCGACGCCTCAGCCACCAAAGTTCCAAGATGTCTTTGGCGAGACCTTAGTTGAGCTGGCGGATATGGATGAGCGTATCGTATCAGTAACACCTGCTATGCCTACGGGCTGCTCTATGACCTACATGATGGAGAAGTATCCCAAGCGCTCCTTTGACGTAGGGATTGCCGAGGAGCACGCGGTGACCTTCTCCTCGGGTATGGCTGCAGAGGGCTTCATCCCCGTGTGCAACATCTACTCGACCTTCATGCAGCGAGCTTATGACCAGCTCATTCATGACGTTGCTTTGACGGAGAGCCATGTAGTCTTCTGCTTAGATCGTGCTGGCTTAGTTGGGGAAGATGGTGCTACGCATCAGGGGGCATTCGACATAGCATACCTACGTACGATCCCAGGGATGGCTGTCTGCTCCCCATATGATGAGATACAGCTCCGTCACCTGATGTATTCGGCTTGCTTCGACTGGTCGGGGCCTATTGCTATCCGCTATCCTCGTGGTGCCGGCTCTGTCGTAGACTGGAAGCAGCCTATGGAGCACTATCCTTTTGCAAAGGCTCGCATACTACGAGAAGGCTCATCATTGGCCGTCCTATCACTGGGACCCATCGGTGTCTCAGCAGCGAGAGTTGTAGAGCGCCTACAAGCAGAGGGGCACAGTGTAGCATATGTTGACTTGGTCTTTGCCAAGCCTCTCGACGAAGAGTGCCTGCGTAAGCTCTTTGCTTCCGTCCCTGACCTCCTTGTCATAGAAGAAGGTTGCCTCAGTGGTGGCGTCGGCTCAGCTATACTGCAGCTAGCTATGGAAGCTAGCTACAAGGGGCGTATCAAGACGCTTGGTTTGCCCGATGAGTTCATCTCTCATGGTACACCAGCCGAGCAGAAGCGCTACTGTGGCTTAGATGAAGACTCTATTTATAATGCCGCAAAGGCACTCCTTGGCACTACGATAGAAGGATAACGACACCATGAGAATAGTCATCGCAGGAGCCGGAGAAGTCGGCACGCACTTGGCAAAGATGCTCTCCAACGAGGAGCAGAACATCGTCTTGATGGATCAAGATGGCAAGAAGCTTGAGCGAGCCAGTCACCATCTGGAGGTCCTACCTATCGAGGGGAGTCCTACCCTACTCTCTGATCTCGAGCGTGCTCATGTAGCTGGAGCAGACCTCTTCGTCGGGGTTACCCCCGACGAAGCGACCAACGTCATGGCATGTATGCTTGCTAAGCGAGTAGGAGCTCGTCATACCATTGCTCGCATCAACAACCCAGAGTACCTCGAGAGTGAATACAACATCCTCATGGAGGAGCTTGGTGTAGACTCTATGATCTATCCTGAGGAGCTCGCTGCTCGCGAGATTGGTTCGATCATCGAGTACCCCTGGGCACGTCAGTACGTCACGCTCTTCAATGGTGCACTGGCGCTCGTCGGTGTGAAGGTTCGCAATGGTGCCCCCATCGTAGGGCAGTATCTGAAAGACTTAAAGACGCTTCTGCCAGGCGACGATGGCAAGTACTTCCACGTCGTAGCAATTAAGCGCGATTTTGATACGCTTATCCCACGCGGGAATACCCGCATTGAGCACAATGACCTCGTCTTCTTCACCTGTGACGTAGATCATATTGATCTCGTTCGCAAGCTCTCGGGTAAGAAAGCGCCGAAGATCGAGCGTGTAGTCATCATGGGAGCTAGCCCCGTAGCACTGCGTACCATCTCGAAAATTTCGGAAGACATTCAGGTGGCACTCATCGATATTGATAAGGATAAGTGCCTACGTCTCTCGCAGGAGCTTCCTCACAACGTCGAGATCTATCACGGCGATGGACGCGACCCAGAGATTGTCGATGAAGTAAATCTGGAAGGATCCCAAGTCTTCATTGCGCTGACAGAGAACTCCGAGACGAACGTCTTGGCTTGTCTCGCGGCGAAGCGCTACAACGTCTATAAGACGGTGGCTAAGGAGGAGAATATTGATTATATCCCGCTTGCCTATCGTCTCGATGTCGGTACACTGATCAACAAGAAGCTCCTTGCTGCAGGCTATATCTACCGTACACTCCTTGGGCAGGATACGGGACAAGTGACCTGTCTCTCCTTGGTCAATAATGCAGAAGTTATTGAGCTCGTCACTCGTCGTGACTCCCATATCGTGGGGCGCCGCATTAGTGACCTGAAACTCCCCGCAAACATGACCTTCGGGGGGATGATGCGCAATGGCCGCCCCTGTATGATTGATGGGAATACCGTCTTCGAGCCCTATGACCATGTCGTGATCTTCTATCACGACCTCACGATCAATACGCTCAAGGAGCTCTTTTAGTAGCCCCCACCCGACCAACCCATGCACTCGATAAACTTCCGATTCATTAGCCGTATCCTCGGGATGATGTGCTTCGTCGAAGGGGCTATGATGCTCATTGTCCTCATAGTAGCACTGCTCTATCAAGAGTCTCCCACCCCATGGATCATCACTATCGGAGTATTCGTCTTCGTCGGTGCACTCCTCCTACACCAGGGCTATAAGCTACACAAGAAGCGAGCCTCACGCCGTGAAGGTATGCTTGCCGTGACATCGGTGTGGCTTCTCCTCTCTGCTATTGGGATGCTTCCCTTCTTGCTGACGGGAGCATTGACCTCTCCTTTGGACGCCTTCTTTGAAACGATCTCGGGCTTTACAACTACGGGAGCCACGATCTTTGCGAAGGTGGAAGGATTACCGCACTCAGTCCTCCTCTGGCGTAGCCTCACACAGTGGCAGGGAGGTGTCGGTATTGTGGTCTTCACAGTAGCACTCTTACCCATCTTCGGCGGTGGGGCAAGTCAGATTTACAATGCCGAGACTACAGGGATCACACACGACCGCTTCCTACCACGTATCTCGGATGTCGCTAAGCGTCTTTGGGCTATCTATCTGGCAGAGACCGTTGTGCTAATCCTCCTACTTTGGGTGGGTCCGATGAATCTCTTTGATGCTGTTTGTCATGCGCTCACTTGCATTTCGACAGGTGGCTATTCGACCCGAGATGAGAGTGTAGCAGCCTTTGACTCCATCTATACGGAATATATCCTCGCACTCTTCATGTATATCGGTAGCCTCAATCTCACACTGGTCTACTTCGCCGTGACCGGCAAGCCGATGCGCCTATTCAAGGATGAAGAGACGCGCTTCTTCACGATTTTCATTCTTGGCGCTACAGTCATTACCACCATTTGGATTAGTCTACAAGGAGAGTATCCTACCATGGAGGGGAATATCCGTCATGCGCTCTTTGAGGTGCTTACCTTGGGATCAAGTACAGGATATTCCACAGCGGAGATCACACTGTGGGGGCCCTTCTTCTGGATGATTGCCCTACTCTTGATGTTCGTCAACGGCTGTGCCGGATCTACATCAGGCGGATTGAAGGCCTCGCGCTTCTTGGTGCTGATCAAGAACCTATACAATGAGTTTAAGAAGCAAATACACCCCCACCTACTCACCCCCGTACTGATGAATGGCCGTCAGCTCAGTGTGAGTGTGGTACACCAGATTCTCGCCTTCTGTGTCCTCTATGTAAGCTTAATCTTTGTGGGATCTATGCTTCTGATGCTTGATAATAATGGCTTCGTCTCCAGCATCAGTATAGCTTGCTCAGCTGTGAGTAACTCTGGTCCAGGTATTGGTGAATATGCTAACAGCGTCGCAGGTGCAGGGGCTTTTTCTAAAGGCCTATTATGCTTCCTAATGTTGGCTGGTCGTCTCGAAGTCTTTACCGTGATAGGCATCCTTACCCCACACTTCTGGAAGCGATAGCACTTAGAAGAACCCGCTTCTTCAGCTACCTATATCACAGTCCTGAGAGTCTTTGCTCTCAGGACTGTGCCGTTTTGAGAGGGACTATGAGTGTACAGGTCACAACAAACCGCACTCGTTCTCCCCATACAATAATTCACTGAAATAAGAGTACTTACAGCAAGTCACAAGTAGACTTATAGAGGAGAGGGGTAGTAATCTATATTGGTCAGCATGACGACCAATATAGGTTAGGGGTATCAACCAATAGTGGTTCGTATATGAACCAATACGGGGTTGCTCCGCGACCAATATAGGTTGTTGCTCCGCGTAGGGATAAAAGTTGTGGACGCGTGGCAGATAAGTTTGGGCTACGTACGTGGCTCTAATATCTACGTACGTGGATATTAAGATTTACGTACCTGGTCTTTAAGACTACGTGCATAGATGCGGAAAAACCACTATGGGAAGGTGCTTTTTTCTTCACAAGAATGACACTTTCCCCTCTGCTGGATAAGAGGAATACTCGCGATAAGGCGAAGGGCTTGTGTATCACTTTGAAGAGGTATATTGGGGGGGCTGGACATGCGATGCCTTAGCACAATAAATAGAGAGCAAGGGCTCTAAGGCAACAGTCTCCAATAGTGGTTCATAGCACCAACCACTATTGGAATGAGTCCTGATGAGGTGAGTCTGCACATCGCTCCCTCTTGTATCAGGATATCCGCTATATAGCGATGGCAGTCTCCTACTAGGTATCGACTTTCTTGGAGCTATCAGCAGAGTGCACTTTCAGCTACAAGATCAGTATATTCTACCGCTAAGTAGAGCTTTATATTTCCTTAGGCTATTTCAGAATTATTTATACCTTTGTTATATAGAGCCGTAATATGGATAGAAGGCCCTATTACTACTAGAATAGAAATGAACGAATTCAAGAAGTTTGCCGTAGGTCACTTGGGGATGAATTCCCTTGCACTTGATAGCTATATGCAAGTGCAGAGTAGCTACATCTCTCCGACGATCATTGAGGAACGCCCTATGAACGTCGCACAGATGGATGTCTTCTCTCGACTGATGATGGACCGTATCATCTTCCTCGGGACACAGATCAATGACTATACGGCTAATGTCATACAAGCCCAGCTCCTCTTCCTCGATAGCAGCGAGCCAGGCAAGGATATATCCATCTATATCAACTCCCCCGGAGGCTCGGTATATGCGGGCTACGGGATATACGACACGATGCAGTACATCGGCTGCGATGTCTCTACGATTTGCACAGGTATGGCTGCCTCAATGGCCTCTGTGCTACTCGTCGCAGGGACCAAGGGGAAGCGCTTTGCCCTTCCCCACTCTCGCGTGATGATCCATCAGCCCCTCGGAGGCATGCAAGGGCAAGCCAGCGACCTTGAGATCGCAGCTCGCGAGATCCTCAAGGTCAAGGAGGAACTCTACACCATCCTCTCCGAGCACTCGGGACAGCCCTTCGAAACGATACAGCGTGATAGCGATCGCGACTATTGGATGACCGCCACAGAAGCTCAGGCTTATGGGATGGTCGACCGTGTTCTCACCCGCACAGAGAAGTAGATGGCAAAGAAGCAACAGAAACAATGCAGCTTCTGCGGTAGGACAGAAGAAGAGACTGGAGGCCTCCTTGAGGGGATCAACTCTCACATCTGTCCAGAGTGCATCTACCGAGGACACCAGCTCCTCGAAGAGCTCTCTGGTGCCGAAGCAAAGGCCTCCGAAGAAGCTGCTCAGAAGGAGCTCAAGGATCTCCCCAAACCACGTGAGATAAAAGAGTTCCTTGACGGCTATGTCGTCGGCCAAGATGAGGCCAAGCGCTATCTCTCGGTCGCCGTATACAACCACTACAAGCGCCTCGCTCAGCCAAGTGCCGAGACGGATGGCGTAGAGATCGAGAAGAGCAACATCCTCATGCTCGGCCCCACAGGGACGGGTAAGACACTTTTGGCAAAGACCATTGCTCGCCTCCTTCACGTACCTTTCACTATCGTTGATGCTACGGTATTGACACAGGCTGGTTACGTAGGTGAGGATATTGAGAGCCTTCTCACTCGCCTCCTCCAGGTCGCCGACTATGATGTCGCGGCTGCTGAGCGTGGGATCGTCTTCATCGATGAGATCGATAAGATCGCTCGTAAGGGAGACAATCCTTCTATCACTCGTGATGTCAGTGGCGAAGGAGTCCAGCAGGGGCTTCTGAAGCTTCTCGAGGGATCTATCGTGAACGTCCCCCCTCAAGGTGGTCGTAAGCATCCAGATCAGAAGATGATTCAGGTAGATACCAAGCAGATTCTCTTCATCTGTGCAGGAGCCTTTGACGGTATTGAGCGTAAGATCGCTCATCGCCTCAATACACGCGTCGTCGGGTATAACAGCCCCGGCGCTAAGCTCTCTAAGCGCGAAGAAGAGGAGCTCCTCCGCTATGTAGATGCTCGTGACCTCAAGAGCTTCGGTCTCATCCCTGAGATCATCGGACGACTACCGATCATCACCTATCTACATCCTCTGCATCGCGACACACTACGTATGATCCTCACCGAGCCGAAGAATGCGCTGGTACGCCAGTACACCAAGATCTTTGAGCTTGATGGGATCCACCTTACCTTCACCGACGAAGCTCTTGACCTGGTCGTATCAAAGACCATGGAGCAGAAGCTCGGTGCCCGTGGGCTTCGTGCCATCATGGAGCAGGTAATGGTCGAGCCGATGTATGAGCTCCCCTCACAGGGTGTGACAGAGTTCGTCGTCGATGCTGCCTTCGTCGAGCAACAGCTCGCCAAGGATGGCTCTCCCACTAAGGAGGTACACTGACCCCCGAAGCGTGAGAGCACACTAAGAAGATATATCATTCCGTGTTATAGAATATCGCAGTCGCAGCTTAATCTCTACCCTCAAGTAGACTCCGAGTAATCACGAAGCGTATGGCCATGGACGGGATCAACCTCAAGGAAGGACTAAAGAAGCACTTCGGCTTCGACCAGTTTAAGGGGAATCAGCAGGAGATCATCGAGAGTATTCTTGCTGGTCAAGATACCTTTGTCCTGATGCCCACAGGTGGCGGGAAGAGTCTCTGTTATCAACTCCCAGCCCTTCTCATGCCTGGGACAGCAGTGATTATCTCCCCACTGATCGCCTTGATGAAGAATCAGGTCGATGCCGTGCGAGGCTTCTGTGAAGAGGATACCGTCGCTCACTTCCTCAACTCTTCCCTCTCCCGTACTCGACTGGAGGAGGTGAAGGAGGATGTGCGCCAGGGGCGGACCAAGCTGCTCTATGTAGCTCCCGAGTCTCTACATAAGAAGGAGAACATCAAGCTTCTACAAGAGATCCCGATCTCATTCTACGCCGTAGACGAAGCCCACTGTATATCTGAGTGGGGGCACGACTTCCGCCCCGAATATCGTCGGATACGTGCTATCGTCACCGAGATCGCTGAACGCCCTATCATGGCCCTCACGGCCACAGCTACCCCCAAGGTACAGCATGATATCATGAAGAACTTGGGAATGGAGTCAGCAGCGGTCTTCCAAAGCTCCTTCAATCGCCCTAACCTACTCTACCGAATCCACCCCAAGACGGCGGAATCAGAGCGGGATATAGTACGCTACATATTGTCCAATCCGAAGAAAAGCGGGATCGTTTATTGCATGCGCCGTACCCAGGTGATGAATCTCACCGAGGTCCTTCAGGCCAATGGGATCAAGGCACTTCCCTATCATGCAGGATTGGATGCCAAGGAGCGAGCAGAGAATCAAGATGCCTTTATCGAAGAGCGAGCAGAGGTCATAGTAGCCACGATCGCTTTCGGTATGGGGATAGATAAGCCAGACGTACGCTACGTCATACACTTCGACATGCCCAAGAGTCTCGAGGGATACTACCAAGAGACAGGGCGCGCCGGACGTGATGGAGGTGAGGGTGTATGTATCGCCTATTATGATCACGATGATCTGGAGAAGCTTGAGCGCTTCACCAAAGGCAAGTCCGTCGCTGATCAGGAGATCGCCCGAGCTCTTCTCCGCGAGACTGCCGACTATGCTGAGACCAGCATCTGTCGTCGGTCCTTCCTCCTCAACTACTTCGGCGAGCGCTATGAGGCAGAGAACTGCGGTAGCTGTGATAATTGTTTAGTACCTAAAACCAAAGTGGAAGCTAAAGAATTGCTTGTAAACCTTCTCGAGGTCGTCAGCAGCCTCAAGGAGAAGTTCAATGCTGACTATGTCATCGCAGTACTCCGCGGGGAGACCAACTCCGACATTGAGTCCTTCCATCATGAGGAACTCGAGTGCTTCGGATCAGGTCAAGATCATGAAGAATCCACGTGGACGACGGTCATTCGTCAGGCACTCATCGCAGGCTACCTGAAGAAGGACGTGGAGAACTATGGACTCTTGAAGCTCACTCCCGCAGGGAAGAAGTTCCTCAAGAAGCCAACGAGCTTCAAGATCACGGACTCCGATGAGGAGGGCGAAGATCAGCCCGCAGGTGGAGGATCAGGAGGCTCAGGTGAGTCTACTGACCCCGTCCTATTCTCGATCATGAAGGACCTTCGGAAGAAGATGGGTCAGCAGAATAATGTCCCCCCCTACGTCATCTTCCAGGATGCCTCTCTCGAGGCGATGGCTACCCTCTACCCCATCACCATGGATGAACTTCAAAACATCCCTGGTGTTGGAGCGGGTAAGGCAGCGCGCTATGGACAGAAGTTCCTTGAGGTCATTCGCCGTCATGTCGAGGAGAATGACATTGAGCGCCCCGCTGACATCCGTGTACGTACTCGCCCCGATAAGTCCAAGCTCAAGATCAATATCATCCAGCAGATCGACCGCAAGGTGGCTCTAGACGATATCGCGATTGCTCTTGGTCTTGACTTCGACGTCCTCATCAGCGAGGTCGAAGCTATCGTCTACTCGGGTACCCGTATTAATATTAACTACTTCATCGAAGAGGTCATCGACGAAGATCGCATTGAAGATATCTACGAATACTTCAAGGAGTCGACGACTGATGATATCAATGAAGCGCTCACCGAGCTCGGTAGCGATTACTCCGAAGATGAAGTTCGCTTAGTTCGCATCAAGTTCCTCTCAGAGCTTGCCAACTAAGCCTTCACCTACGTATTAAACAGATCCTTTCCCTTGATGAAAAGAAAGACAACCATAGTGCTCCTGAGCCTCATGGCTCTCGGCTCTCTGAGTCTTGCACAGACCAAGCGAGACGAACCTCAGAAGAAGACCATCGTGGATGAGGTCGTATGGATGGTTGGTGACGAACCGATCCTCCTCTCGGATATTGAGTATCAGAAGCTCTTTGCACGGAGTCAGGGACTCACCTTCGAGGGAGACCCTGACTGCATCATCCCTGAGCAGATAGCTGTACAGAAGCTCTTCCTCAACCAAGCGAAGATCGATAGTATCCAGGCTAACGACACGCAGGTCACTCGTATGGTCGACATGTGGGTACAGAACGTGATCTCTGAGCTGGGCTCTAAGGAAAAGCTTGAGGAGTACTTCAATAAGAAGCTTTCTCAGATCCGCGAGGAGCGTACAGTACAGGCTCGCAATGAAGCTATCGTAGAGATGATGAAGTCTAAGATCTCTCAGGGCGTGCAGGTCACGCCTTCCGAGATCAGCACCTTCTACAAGCAACTACCTAAGGATAGCCTTCCCTTCATCCCCAAGACTGTCGAGCTGCAGATCATCGCTCTGGAGCCCCAAGTCCCCCTCTCCGAGCTGGACCGAGTCAAGGGAATCCTACGTGGATATGCCGAAGACGTGAACTCAGGTAAGCGTGAGTTCTCTACGATCGCACGTCTGTACTCTGAGGACAAGCGTACGGCTTCACGAGGTGGTGAATATGGCTTCGTCGGACGTGCTTACCTTGACCCTGCCTTTGCTACCGCTGTCTTCAACCTGATGGATAAGACTCGTGTCTCACCTATCATCAAGACGGACGAAGGCTATCACATCGCTCAGCTGATCGAGAAGCGCGGTGAGCTGGTGAACTTCCGCCACATCCTCCTGCGTCCAACGGTCGAGGAGAGTGCCATCAAGGCAGCCACAGCTCGCATCGACTCCATCGCTACAGCCATCCGAGATGAGAAGATCACCTTCGATGTAGCCGCTCAGCTCTATTCGGATGATAAGAATACGCTCAACAATGGTGGTCTGATGACCAATACCTCTAACGAGAGCGAGTTCTCTGGATCTCCCAACTTCCGCTATGAGGACCTCCCACAGGATATTGCGAAGATCGCCTATGAGCTCAAGCCAGGGGAAATCTCTAAGCCCTTCGTCATGCACACCGATAAGGGACTGGAGCAGGTAGCGATCATACGCATCAAGGAGATTCACCCAGAGCATATCGCCAATATGAACAGCGACTTCCGTCGTATCAAGGAGATGGCACTGGGGAAGAAGCGTGCCCGAGTCATCGACGAATGGATCCGTGCTCGTCAGAAGCAGACCCACATCGAGATCAACGAGCGCTATCGCAACTGCCACTTCCAATATCCAGACTGGATCCACGAGGACAAGAAGTAAATGCCTCAGGAGAAGAATCAACGTCTAAGGCTATGTGTAGCTCTTGCCCTCATTGTGATGGGTGGGAGCTACCTGACTTCTCGTGCCTCCTACCGAGGAACGTCACCGACGATGCAGTCACCTCGTCCAGCAAAGGCCGGTACGAGGATTATCCTTGAGCATGCTGATCTGCTGACGTACGATGCGGCTCTGCAGCCCGGGGTGCAGCGCCTTAAGGGTGGTGTCGTCCTGCGTCATGGCAATGCGACCATGACTTGTGATAGCGCCTATCTCAATGAGGATGACCAGATCTTCGAGGCCTTTGGTGAGGTACACATGGTACAGGGAGACACCGTACATATGTATTCGCGCTATCTGTACTATGATGGCGTCTCGAAGCTCGCGCGTCTCCGCCATAATGTGCACCTGGCGAATAAGACGACTGACCTCTATACCGATAGCTTGGACTATGACCGTATCGCGGATATAGCCTACTATTTCGAGGGCGGTACGATCACTGATGCGCAGAATACGCTGACCTCAGACTATGGGCAGTTCATCCCAGCTACGAATGATGCTGAGTTCCGCTACAATGTCAAGCTCGTCAATGACAAGACGACGATGACGACGGAGCATCTCTTCTACAATACCCATACGCGTATCAGTAGCTACGAGGGGCAGACACTCATCCAGTCTGACTCTGGGCAGATCATCTCGCAGCGTGGCATCTATGATGTCGGTCGAGATGTGGGGATTCTCCTTGATCGCTCCGAAGTAACCTCGGGCGCCAAGACTCTCATCGGAGACTCCATCTATTACGATGGCATGAGTAAGTTCGGTGAAGCCTTTGGGCGCATGGAGCTCTCCGACACCGCACAGAAGGCTATTCTCTACGGGGACTACGGGTACTTCGATGACAAGCGCCACTATGCTTTCGCGACTTCGCGTGCCCACGCCGAAGAGTACTCGCAGAAGGATACGCTCTATGTATCAGCTGATACATTAGAGCTCATCAGCCTCCCTATCCCTGACCGCCTCCGCCTCGATAGCCTTCGTGCCGTAGCAGCTCAAGAAGGTAAGGCTAAGCCCGATACGATGCAGCGTTACCTACGTGGTTATCGAAACGTGCGAGTCTTCCGCCGAGATGCTCAGGCTGTAGCAGACTCGCTTAGCTACGTCTCCATGGACTCTACCCTATCGCTCTATGGGAAACCGATCCTTTGGAGTGAGGAGCGCCAGCTCTCAGGTGATACTACTCACTTCTACTTCCGAGGTAAGAAGCTTGACTACGTAGACGTCCTCGGTAAGGCTCTGGTCGTCGAGCATATTGACAGCGTCGACTACTACAACCAGATGAGTGGAGACAGCTTACGTGCCTACGTCCAGGATAGTACGGTGCGTGAGATCTTGGTTAGCGGTAAGGTTGAATCGATCTACTACATGAAGGAGGAGGGTACCAATGACTACAATGGACTCAACCGCATGACGAGCTCTACGATGCACGTCCTCCTGGACTCAGGCAAGGTCAAGAAGTCCATTTGGCGAGGCCCCGTCGAGGGCAAGGCTTATCCTCTGGAGATGGCCTCCGGTCCCGAGGTCAATCGACTCCCCCTCTTCCAGTGGGCTGCAGATCGTCGCCCCATGCGCAAGGAGGATATCACGACTGTCGGAGACTCCCTCCCTCCCAGAGAGCAGCACTCACGTCCCCTCTCAGACCTTAAGCGCTTCAGCGGAGCCAAGGCTGCACTGGCTGCTTATGAGCCATTCGAGCGGGTAGCTCGCGAAGAAGCGCTTCGCACCGACTCACTGCTGACCCAGTATCGTGCTCTTCGCCCCGAGGAGTATCGCCAGGTATACCAGTGCGTCCTTCGCCCCAGCAGTGATAGTGGGGCTACCTCCACACCTCAATCGTATTTAGACTACTCATGGGTATACAGACCTTTTTCAAGCAAAGAAGACCTCGACAATTCGAGCACAAGCTCATCTACTGGGATCCCCGAAAGGAAGAACTAGCTAAGCGCGTCGCACGTATCCGTCAGGAGATGATCGAGGCCGGTGAACTCGATCCCGATGCAGAGCTTCCCGAAGCCTTGACGAAGGATGAGGGGGCTGGTAGTAGTTCGAGCTATGACAGTAGCGAGCAGATCCGTGGTGCCTTCATTCACTCGGCTCGCCATCTGAGCCGACAGCATAAGCGTGGTATCACGTCTTCCGATAGAGACCAGCGTATCATCAAGCTCATGCTGGCCCTCATGGTCTTGGGCTTAGTCTTCTGGTTCTTCTTCCTGCGATGAGCGATATCATTCGCCTACTCCCCGAGTCCATTGCGAATCAGATAGCCGCTGGTGAGGTCGTACCTGCACCAGCCTATCTCGTCAAGGAACTCGTCGAGAACTCGATCGATGCTGGAGCCAAGCAGATACAGATTGAGGTCGTCGGTGCAGGGCGCCAGTCCATCTCCGTCACAGATGATGGCAAGGGGATGTCGCCCACTGATGCGCGTATGGCTTTTGAGCGTCATGCCACCTCAAAGCTTCAGACGATTGATGACCTACAGCGCCTCTCTACGATGGGATTTCGTGGCGAGGCCCTCGCTGCTATTGCTGCTGTATGTCAAGTAGAGCTGCGCACACGTACGGCTGACCAAGAGGTAGGCACTGAGCTCATCATCGAAGGGGCAAAGGTGCGCTCGCAGATGCCAGTAGCTTGCTCCCCAGGGACGAGCCTCAAGGCGATGAATATATTCTACAACACCCCTGGTCGTCGCAAGCACCTCGAGGCCCGCAAGGAGTCCACTGAGCTCATGGAGATCTGGCGCGAGTTCGCTAAGGTCGCCTTAGCTAATCCGCAGATCTCATTCATGCTGCGTGGTGCAGGGAAGTACGATAAGATACTCCCAGCAAGTTCTCTCAAGGAGCGCATCATCGACATCGGGGGAGCAAAGCTTTCTCGTGCCCTCATTCCTGTGAGCTACGAGAGTGCCTTCTGCACAATACGTGGCTTCATCGGCACCCCCACGACTTCTCTCAAGCAGGGAGCGCAGCAGTATCTCTTCGTCAACGACCGCTTCATTCGCCATCCTTACTTCCATAAGGCGATCAGTCTGGCTTACGAGAACTTCATCCCTGCAGGCAATCAGCCACAGTACTTCCTTTACTTCACCATCCCAGCCGAGAATATAGACGTTAACATCCATCCACAGAAGACGGATGTTCGCTTCCTCGATGAGTCAACGATCTTCCAAGTCCTGCAGAGCCTCATCCGTGATGCCTTCAGCTCGCACGCTCTGACACCTATCATTGACTTTGAGAACGCCTCGCCTATCGAGATACCCGCCTACTCTGGCCGCAAGGATGTGCTTCCTGACCTTGATACGGCACTGGGAGCAGAAGCAGTCCTTCAAGCTGAAGATGGAGCCTCCCTACCCTCGGCCGGGACACGGCTTGGAGGGATACGCCTCGGTACCACTCGTACGGGTGAGCTCCCCAAGGAGCCCGAGATTAGTTGGGATGACCTCGGAGAGCACTTCGACAGCATGACGCCCTCGACGATGCAGACACCTCTCTTTGAGGAAGAGCCCGAGGAGCCTCAGAGCCATGGTATACGGCTCTCACAGGCAGGATCACTACGTACGCGCCCCACACTACCCTCGTCACTACTGCTTTATCAAAGTCGCTATGTCATCACGACGCTGGGCGATGCACTCGCTTTCATTGACCTGACACGTGCTCTACTTCGTGTCACTTTCGAGCAGTATCGAGCAGACCTCCGTGCGCACAGCTACCATGTCGAGCAGCCCCTCTTCCCCGAGGTGTTGGAGTTTGCACCTCAGGAGCTCCCGACGGCACTCACTCTGATGGAAGAGCTACGTCATGCAGGCTTTGACTTCGGAGACTTAGGCGATGGACACTTCTCCATAGTAGAAGCCCCCTCCTTCATCTCACGCGATGCCACAGGCTTCGTCCGTCTGATCGTAGCTGATAGCTTAGATACGCATCGTGAAGGGGCTGACTACGTGCAGACGTTCTTAGCTGAAGCTGCGGCTGAATCTGAAGCACTCCAACGTCCCCTACCGCAGGATGACGAAGGGCTCGAGCAGCTGATCCGTGACCTCTTCCAGAGTAGTGATCCCTACTTCACGCCCTCTGGCAAGCCAATCATCACGCGCCTCACGGAGCCAATGGTTGCCAACTTCTTCAACTAAAGTGAAGCCTCACCTTCCACATAGTAGCCCCACTAAGTCTCGTACTAAGTGGGGCTTTATACTTTGTACGAAAGAGAGGGAACTTTTGTGTCACCATCTCTAATAGGATACCTCTCCCATTCCATATATCTGAATCAACAGAGATAAGATCCTCTCCTATAGAAGCTTTTGCGTACACCAATGAGGGCATAAAATACTACCAGTACTGGTCACTCATCCGACCAGTACTACTTCGACTCTTGACCAGTACTGGTTGCATAATGTCACCAGTACTGGTTCGCTCGGTGACCAGTACTGGTCACTTTAGGAAGGTCCGGAAGATCATACATTATCCCCTCTTTAGTCCACACTATCAGAGCACTAACAATGCGTCTATACTCCGACCTGAGGAACTGGCCCGATGAGTAGAGTGTACAAGTCTAAAATTAGGCGCTTGACACTGCTATCTACCCCTTAATTTGTTGTATCTTTGAGCTGTCTAAAAGCAGATACATCTACACAACATATAACTAAGCTGTAAGCTACAAATCACATCATCCTCAATGAACAACAACCAACTAATGACCCGTGCTGCTGACAACATCCGCATCTTGGCAGCCAGCATGGTCGAGCGAGCTAAGAGCGGTCACCCAGGTGGAGCCATGGGCGGCGCAGACTTCGTCAACGTCCTCTTCTCGGAGTTCCTTATCTTCGATCCCGATGCACCTACGTGGTCTGGCCGTGACCGTTTCTTCATGGACCCTGGGCATATGTCCCCCATGCTCTACGCCCAGCTGGCCCTCCTCGGTCGCTATTCGATGGAGGAGCTGCAGCAGTTCCGCCAATGGGGTAGCCCTACGCCTGGGCACCCTGAGGTCGATGTCCTGCGTGGTGTAGAGAATACCTCGGGCCCTCTCGGCCAAGGTCACACCTTCGCCGTAGGGGCAGCCATCGCAGCTAAGTTCCTCGCTCACCGTCTTGGCTGGGTCATGAGTCAGACGATCTACGCCTATATCTCCGACGGGGGGATACAGGAAGAGATCTCTCAGGGGGCTGGTCGTATCGCTGGGCACCTTGGGCTTGACAACCTCATCATGTACTATGACGCCAATAATATCCAGCTCTCTACCACCGTCGAGGAGGTCGACAGCGAAGATGTAGCTGCTAAGTACAAGGCTTGGGGCTGGCACGTTATCGAGATCGATGGTTGCTGTCCCGAAGCGATCCGTAAGGCTCTTCGAGAAGCTAAGGCTACGGTAGGTCAGCCTACCCTCATCATCGGCAAGACCATTATGGGTCGTGGTGCTGTAGGTCCTAATGGGGAGAACTATGAAAACCGTGTCAATACACACGGTCAGCCCCTCTCGGCTGCGGGAGCCTCTATCGAAGCCACGATCAAGAACCTCGGTGGTGATCCCGAAGCTCCCTTCCAGATCTTCCCCGACGTACAGGAGCTCTACGCAGCACGTCTTCAGGAGCTTCGTGAGCTGGCTAAGGCTCGCAAGCAGGAAGAGAAGACTTGGCGTGAGGAGAACCCAGATCGAGCAAGCAAGCTCGATCGCTGGTTTGCTGGCGAAGCCCCTGCTGTAAATTGGAAGAGCATCGAACAGAAGCCTAATCAGGCTACGCGTGCCGCCTCTGCCACCGTCCTCAGCGCACTGGCTGAGCAGATAGAGAATATGATCGTAGCTTCAGCAGACCTGTCGAACTCCGATAAGACCGATGGCTTCCTCAAGAAGACCCGTGCACTGGCACGAGGTGACTTCGGTGGGGCTTTCTTACAGCCAGGTGTAGCTGAGCTCACTATGGCTTGCCTCTGTATCGGTATGGCTCTTCATGGTGGTGTCATCGCGGCCTGCGGTACCTTCTTTGTCTTCTCTGACTACATGAAGCCCGCTATCCGTATGGCAGCCCTCATGGAGCTCCCCGTGAAGTTCGTCTGGTCGCATGATGCCTTCCGTGTCGGTGAAGATGGTCCTACGCACGAGCCTGTAGAACAGGAAGCACAGATCCGCCTGATGGAGAAGCTCCAGAACCACCATGGCGCTGACAGCGTACGTGTACTCCGCCCCAGCGATGTCGAGGAAACGACCATCGCATGGCGTATGGCTATGGAGAACACGCACACTCCCACAGCACTCATCCTCTCTCGCCAGAATATCAATGATCTGCCCGCTCCCGAAGGGAAGAGCCGTAAGGAGGCTGCCGAAGCAGCTACACGCGGTGGCTACATCGTACTTCGTGACGAGAACCCTGAGGTCGTACTCATCGCAAACGGTAGTGAGGTGTCTACGCTCGTCGAGGGTGCCGCCCTCCTTCGCAAGGATGGTATTCGTCTGCAGATCGTAGCTGTACCCAGCGAAGGTCTCTTCCGTCGCCAGAGCCAAGAGTATCAGGATGAAGTCCTTCCTCGCGGTATTCGTCGCTTCGGTCTCACCGCAGGTCTCCCCGTAACTCTTCAGGGGCTCGTCGGTGACAATGGTGCCATCTGGGGACTCAGCTCCTTCGGATTCTCGGCTCCCTACAAGGTGCTGGACGAAAAGCTCGGCTTTACTCCAGACCATGTCTACAAGGAGGTCAAGGCACTGCTTAGCAAGTAATCACTACCCAACGACTACAGTACAACGACAATGAATAAGATCGGTATCTGCTCCGACCACGCAGGCTATGAGGTCAAGGAGCTGGTCAAGTCATTACTCATCGCACGTGGCCTCGAGGTGAAGGACTTTGGTTGTCCTTCACCCGAGCGCTGCGACTATCCTGACTATGCCCACCCCATGGGTCAGGCTATTGAATCTGGAGAACTTGCCCGTGGCATATCCGTTTGCGGATCAGGCAATGGGATCTCAATGGTCATGAACAAGTACTCTAAGGTACGTGCTGCCCTCTGCTGGGATGTCGAGTTGGCAAAGCTCGCTCGTGAGCATAACGATGCGAACGTCCTCTCTATCCCTGCACGCTTCGTCAGCGAAGAGCAGGTCAAGGCTATCCTCGCAGCTTTCCTTGATACCCCCTTTGAGGGTGGTCGTCATGAAGCACGTGTAGCAAAGATCCCCATCAAGCATTAGTCATCTTATCCCTTTTCAGTATATCTCTCCAGCATATCGCTCCCATCACCTATGTCACATTTCTTCCGTAGAGAGTTCACCTTTGACCGCATAGCACGGATGCTCGTGCTCTCTGTCCTTATACTCTTGATCTATGTGGCGGTGCAAGCGATCTGGAGCATTATCCTACCCTTCCTACTGGCTGGTATCTTCGCCTATGTGATGATGCCGCTGGTACGATTCTTCCAGTATACACTACGCCTGCGCTCAAGAGGGCTGTCAGTCATCCTGACATTGCTCCTCTTGGGTGCAGTCGTTTACCTTGCGGTAATCTTTATCATACCATCAATCAATGCTGAGATAGAGAAGACCCTCCAAGTGATCTCCGGCTATAGCAGTGGACAGGATATCCTGACGATGATCCTACCACGCAATATCCGCAACTACCTCAATGGGGGACTCCGCTGGGGAAACTTCCCACAGCACCTGTCTTTTGAGAAGGTCTTGGAGAACGTTAAGCTCCTCCTCGATCAGGTCGGTGGGATTATCAATAGCACCCTCTCCATATTCTCTTGGGGGCTTGTCTTCCTCATCGGCTTTATCTACTTCGTATTCATCCTACTGGACTTCGAGAATCTTGCTCGTGGCTTCATCAGCCTCTTCCCTAAGACACTCCGCCCTACGATCCGTACGATCAGCATGGATCTGGATCGCTACATGAATAACTACTTCCGTGGTCAGGCTCTCATCGCCATAAGCGTAGGTATTCTCCTCTCGATAGGGTTCAATATCATTGGTCTTCCCTTAGCTACAGCTATGGGGATCTTTATTGGGATCCTCAACTTCATCCCCTATATGCAGGCACTGGGTATCATCCCACTCGGGTTGGCCAGCCTGCTGATGGCTGCACAGACGGGTGAGAATGCCTTCGTCTGTATGCTCCTTGCCTATGGGGTCCTGATGATCGTACAGATTATCCAGGATATGATCATCGTCCCGCACATCATGGGACAGACGATGGGTATGCGCCCCTCACTCATTCTCTTGGTCCTGTCTATCTGGGGCTACCTCCTGGGTTTCTTCGGGATGCTCATTGCACTGCCCATTACTATGTTCATCTACTCGCTGTACATGCGCTACGTCCTCCAAGATGAGGAGTACATCGAGCAAATGCGCCTCCAGGAAGAAAAGCGTAAGGCTAAGCAAAGCCGCCGCAAAAAGCGTGGAGCGATAGATAGCGAATCAACGACGTCAGACAAGTAGATGGCTCTCTTCTCTTCAGCTACTACCTTCCTCTCTCAAGGGCTCTCTCGAGGTGATAAGGCAGGGACACGACGTGTCTCTGCCCTACTTCGTTTGACGACGATTGGAGTGGCACTGAGCCTCTCAGTGATGCTCCTATCGGTCACCATCATCTTAGGTTTCCATCGACAGATCCATGAGTTCGCCTTTAGTCAGACAGGGCATATCAGCCTCAATGGCTATGGGAGCAACTGGAAGACCTCCACGACTCCAGTCTATGTATCTCCGGAGCTTCTCTCCTTCCTAAGAGAAGAGAAGGGGGTCTCTTCCGTCTCACCTCTCATCCAGCAGGCAGGGCTTCTAAAAACAGAGGGAGACTTCTCTGGCATTCTCCTATATGGGATTGACTCTACCTTCCGTAGTCGCTACTTCACCGAGCAAGTAAAGTCGGGGACACTTCCCTCTTTCTCTGAGAGCGAATACAGTCGCCCACCCATCGTCCTGCCCTCACATGTGGCACGGCGCATGAACTACAAGGTAGGTGATGCCGTGCGTATCTACTTCTTCGGAGAAAAGATGCGGGTACGCGTCTTTGAGCTTCAGGCAATATATGAGTCGACGGGCTTAGAGCTTTCCCCCGCACTCTGCCCAATTTCATCCCTGCAGCGTCTCAATCACTGGGATGAGAATACCTACAGCCGACTGATCATCATGCTTCAGGATCCCGACGCAGCCTATCCGACGCTGGAGCATCTCATCTCCACTCTTCAGGCACGTCCAGATCTTATCGGCGAAGAGAACTATGGTCTCAACCTCGGTCAGGAGCTACAGCCCGAGCTCTTCAATTGGCTTGCCTTCCTCGACACGAATGTCTATGCGCTCCTCTCACTGATGGTACTCGTAGGAGGCTTTGCAATGATCACTGGACTCATCATCATCGTGCTCGATAAGAGTAAACAGATCGGTATCCTAAAGGCCCTTGGAGCAACGAATAGACAGCTCAGACAGACTTTCCTTCAGATAGCAGCTCGCCTCATCCTACGTGGGATCTTCTGGGGGAATGCAATTGCTCTCGTGCTGAGTCTCGCACAGCGTCAGTTCAAGATCATCAAGCTTAACCCAGCGAACTACTTCACCGACTCCGTGCCCATCCACTTTGACCTTCCACTCTGGATCGCTATCAATGTCGGGACACTCATCGTGATTCTCCTCATGGTATTAGTTCCTGCGAGCTTAGTAAGCAGAATCCATCCCGCAGAGAGTATGCGTATGGATTAGCTCCTTGAGAATGCTTCAAAGCAATCGCCCCGTCCGTAGCAAGTATGATGCTACAGACGGGGCGATTTACTTTATCTTGTCGGCCTTAGTAAGGCTGGAGCGCTACTACTTAATAGGAAGAACTACGTCAGTATAGAGCTCGACGTCGGCTCGCTGGCGGAAGATATAAGCAGCAGGATAAGTTTCTGCCTCGGGAGCTTGCTCTACTATATGCCGTAGGATAGGAGCTTTCTTCTCGCCAGTCGTATGGAAGAGGATGCGCTTTGCAGCAAGAATCGTCGGTCCAGTCATTGCGATGCGTGGCTGTCCCTTTGGGCTTATCCCGACAGCATAAGGTGCTTCCTCCGTGAGGAGCTCCATCTGATGTGGGAAGATAGAGGACGTATGGCCGTCTTCTCCCAAGCCTAAGAGCACAATATCAAAGACAGGGAAAGCACCATCAAATGGAAGCTCCGAGCCCACAAGCCAGCAGTAATCCTTTGCTTCGCGCTCAGGGAGCTTCTCTCCTGCGATACGATGTACCTGATCCTGTGGAATGGGTACATATCGAAGGAGAGCCGCCTCGGTCATACCATAGTTGCTCTCGGGATCTGTAGGTGGTACGCAGCGCTCATCTACCCAATAGAGATGGACGTGTGACCAATCTACGGCACTACGTAGAGGCTCTTCGGCGAGCAACTCAAAGAGTAAGCGGGGCGTAGAGCCTCCAGAGAGTGCGATATGTACCCAGCCAGCCTGCGAAGGCTTCACGAAGGCCGTCTCAGCTACGGCTCGTGCGACGGCCTCGGGGGAAGGATAATGATGGTAGATCATAGTTCGCAGTAGAGCTCCGAGTGAGTAAGATTGCGGCAGGGATTCGTCCAGCTGTGCTCGCGCTCGATGATTAAGTCACTCTGCTTTGGTCCCCATGTGCCAGCAGGATAACCATAAAGCGGGAAGTCTTCCTCCTTCCAGAGATCAAGGATCGGATCAAAGAAGCGCCAACTCATCTCTACAGCGTCGCTGCGTGTGAATAAAGTCGGGTCACCCAGCATACAGTCCTCGAGCAAACGTGAGTAAGCATCGCCCGAAGCTAAGCCACCCATCTGCTGGTCATAGGTAAAGTCCATGGAGACCTTCTTGACTTCGAAGCCAGAGCCTGGGACTTTCGCTGCGAACTTCAAGGAGATCCCTTCGTTCGGCTGAATGCGAATCACCAGCTGATTAGGTACGGTGCTACCGTCAGCCGTAGCAAATACGCGGTGAGGTGTAGGCTTAAAGTGCACGACGATCTCGGTGACCTTGGTCGGCATCATCTTACCTGTGCGGATATAAAAAGGTACTCCCTGCCAGCGCCAATTGTCGATGTAGAGCTTCATGGCGACGAAGGTCTCCGTTCGGCTATCAGAAGCGATCTTATCTTCCTCACGATAGGCACGCTGATGCTCTCCCTTCCACTCGCTCTCTGTATATTGTCCGCGGACGACACGGCGACGAATCTCCTCGGGAGTCATTGGACGGAAGGACTGATATACCTTCACGACCTCGTTACGAAATAGATCAGCGTTGAACTGCACAGGCGGTTCCATAGCGGTAAGAGCTACGAGCTGCGCCAGATGATTCTGCACCATGTCGCGCAAAGCACCAGTCTGGTCGTAGAATCCACCTCGACTCTCAATGCCCATATTCTCTACCGCTGTGATCTCCACACGCTCGATGTAGTTGCGATTCCAGAGAGGCTCGAAGATACCATTAGCAAAACGCAGCGCCATGATATCCTGCACCGTCTCCTTTCCGAGGAAGTGATCGATACGATAGAGCTGATGTTCGTGGAAGGACTTGCGGTAGATCTCATTCAGCTCTCTTGCTGACTGGAGGTCATAGCCGAAGGGCTTCTCGATGACGATACGTCGGATCGCCGAGGGCTCACCATTAGTATCCTCTTCGCCCTCTTCGTTGAGCCCGACAGAAGCCAAGTGCTGTGGGATCACGCCATAGAGAGAAGGCGGCGTAGAGAGATAATAGATGTAGTGTCCAGGATTATTGATTCGCTCGTCAAGTGTCTTCAGTTGCTCACGGAGCTTAGGATAGTCCTCGGCAGAAGCAGGGTCCATCGGGAGGTAATACACTCCTGAGAGGAACTGCTCGGCAAGAGAAGCGTCGTACTCTCCATCGCTGAGGTAGCGCTGAAGAGCTTCGTCGAGGTGCTCGCGATAAGCTACATCCGAGTATTCCGTACGCCCAAGTCCAAGGACACTGAAGCGAATGGGGAGCTTATCTTGCTTGAAAAGCTGATAGAGCGAAGGGATGAGCTTACGCTTTGTCAAGTCACCTGACCCGCCGAATATCACAAGGATGAGGCTCTCGGGCAGATGATGCTGCATGGTCTGTGGCATATTCTCGGGGGGACTATACATTATACGTGGTCGAAGAGGTATCACTTCCGTGGCCCGTCCAATTTTCGTGGAAGAACTCTCCACGTGGACGGTCGGTGCGCTCAAAGGTGTGTGCACCGAAATAGTCTCGCTGTGCCTGCACAAGTGAAGCAGGAAGGCGACGCGTCGTCAGTGATGTGAAGTAGCTAAGAGCTGAGGAGAAGGCTGGGACTGGGCAGTCCGAGAGTAGCGCCTTAGCGATGGTCTCACGCCAAGAAGGGCGAGCAGCCGTGATCTCCTGCTGGAAGTACGGAGCTAAGAGCAGGTTCTGCAGGCTGGGATCAGCTTGGTATGCCGAGGCAATATCGTTGAGGAAGGCCGAACGGATGATACAGCCGTTGCGCCAAATACGTGCGATGGATGCCAGATTCAGCTCCCATCCGCGTGCCTTTGATGCTTCGGAGAGGAGCGAGAAGCCTTGTGCGTAGGAGACGATCTTCGATGCGTAGAGGCTTTGCTCAAGAGCATCGACGTCGCTGTCACCGAAGGCGGGGCGGCTTGTTGCTTGCGAGGGGGTGTAGAGTGCAGCAGCTTCGTGGCGCAGGTCTACTGTGGAGGAGAGGCTTCTCTCATAGACCGCCGTCGCGATGAGCCCAAGAGGCTGGCCGTACTCGAGGGAGTTGATGACCGACCACTTGCCAGTCCCCTTCTGCCCTGCAGCATCGAGGATCTTGTCGATAAGGTATTCGCCCTCGGCATCACGATGACGAAGGATCTCGGCTGTGATCTCTACGAGGTAGCTACGGAGCTTCCCTTCGTTCCAGCGAGCGAAGATTTCGCTCATCTCATCGTTGGTCTTGCCGCCGATGTGGCGGAGATAAGCGTAGGCATCAGCTATGAGCTGCATGTCGCCATACTCGATACCGTTGTGCACCATCTTGACAAAGTGACCGGCACCACCCTTACCTACCCAGGCACAGCAAGGAGTCCCGTCCTCAGCCTTAGCTGCAATGCGGGAGAAGATCGGCTCAATGCTGGGCCAAGCTTCTTCAGCGCCGCCAGGCATGATGGCAGGACCGTTTAGAGCACCCTCTTCACCGCCCGAGATACCACAGCCGACGAAGTAGATCCCGTGATTACGTAGCTCAGCTTCTCGACGCTCAGAGTCCTCCCAATTCGAGTTTCCGCCGTCGATGACGATATCACCTGGCTCGAGATGTGGCAGGAGTGACTCGATGACGTAGTCGACGGGCTTGCCGGCTCTGATCATCATCATAATCTTACGTGGACGCTCTATGCTCTCGACGAAGGGCTTGATTTCGGTGAATCCAAGGAAGTTCTTCCCTGCGCCACGACCTTGAAGGAAGCGCTCCACGACGGTGGCTTCGGCGCCTTCTGCACGGTTGTAGACGGAGACTTGAGAGCCATTGCGCTCCATGTTGAGGGCGAGGTTCTCGCCCATGACTGCAAGGCCGATGAGGCCAATATCTGATTTCTTATTCATTTGCTTTGTGTTGGGAAGGCCCCATGAGTCCGCCTCGCGCGTACCTAACTTGGGGCGATGGATGTATCTCTAAAACAACGACCCGAGAGTGAAGGTTTAGGCGCACCAAAGCCAAGGAGCTTCCCAGTGCAATTGCCTTGAGGCGGCTCCGGAAGTACCTCCACTTTGCACGGGAAATCACTGCACTTCGTACGGGATGTAATTCGCTCACTTTCAGGAGGTAATTGCACCTCCTCTCGGATATTCCTCTACTTCCTCTGAAAAGTAGAGGTATTTTTGATCGAAAGTAGAGGTATTTCCGAAAGGAAGTAGAGGAACTTTCGGAGAGAAGTAATATAACATTCAGCTAAAAGTAATATAACTTCTGACCGAAAGTAATATAACATTCGACTGAAAGTAATATAACATTTGACCGAATGTTATATTACATTTGCCAGCCCCTCCAGATACCGCGCTACGAAAGGGAAAGAGAAGCCTACCCGAAGCCCCTTATTTCCTAATTACTTTCGGGTATAGATGGCGGGAAATATCACTACTTCGGGGGATGGATAGGCCTTCGCAATCGGTCTATCTTTGTAGCCCATTCAGTTATAGATCCACGTATGCGCTGTAAGCACACCTATATCTTCCTCCTCCCTTCACTGTTAGCGGGTAGCTTCACTCAAGGCTTTGCCCAAAGCGTGAGCGATAGTCTCGCCCAAGATCATCGGGTCGAAGACGTCGTCGTCACAGGTACTCAGACGCCCCGCACACTGAAGAAGCTCCCCATCATCACCCGTATCATCTCACGTACTGAGCTGGATCGCCTCGCACCACGCTCTGCTGCCGACGCCCTGCAAATGAGTTTGCCCGGGATCAATGTCACGGCACACGGCGCTCAGTATCGTGTCTCGGTCCAAGGCTTCTCAGGAGATCACGTCCTCTTCCTTGTCGACGGCGAGCGACTGACCTCGGAGGGCAACGGAGTGGTGGATCTTAACCGCATCGATATGGCCAATGTCGAGCGTATCGAGCTGATTAGTGGCGCAGCTTCGGCTCTGTACGGGTCGAACGCTATAGGTGGCGTCATCAACTTCATCACGCGCCGTGCTCGGCACAAAGAGGAGCTCTCGGCGACCTTCGACCACAGTAGCGAGGGCGTCACGAGATACAGCGCGTCGGGACAAATCGTACGTGGCGCCTTCAGCTCGATGACCTCCATCAGCTACATCGACCAAGCGGCCTACAGCGTAGCCACACAAGGCACCCGGCCTGAGACCACTCCCGTCATGGGCAGCAAGAGCCTCAATCTCTCTCAGCGTCTACGCTACCGCACCTCAGACTTACGACGCGAGCTGACGGGCTATATTCGCTATGGCTATCGTGACCAAGATGGCGACGGACTTAGACGTAATAAGTACCTCAGTCATTCGCTGGGTGGGCAGGTTTATCAGGCATTTGGCGAGCTGCACAACTTGCGCCTCGACTACAATCACGAGCTCTACAATCGCGATAATTTCCTCTCCGTAAGCAAGGAGCGAACACCTATCTTCCACTTCACGGGCAATACCGTGCGCCTGCAGTACAACTTCGGCGCCGAAGAGAAGACACCCGTCCTCGTCAATGCAGGTATCGAGCTCTACCACGAGCGTCTCCGCAGCGAGCGATTCACTACAGCCGCCACACGGCACCAAGCTACTGCCGGCACACTCTACGGGCAGGCCGAATGGCATCTGGTGCCGAAGCTCTCGTTTGTCACGGGATTTCGCCTCGATAGACACTCCAGCTTCGGCGCACACTTCTCGCCACGCGCTTCGGTACTCTATCAGTTGGGGCGTGTAAGGCTCCGCACTTCCTACGCAGAAGGCTTCCGTGCACCATCGATCAAGGAGCAGTTCATGGACTGGGATCACTTCGGTATGTTCTTCATCAAGGGCTCAGATCACCTGCGTCCCGAGGTAAGTCGGATGCTAAGTTTCTCCCCTGAGTGGCAGACCTCGCACTTGAGCCTGACGGGTATCGCTTCGTACAATGTCATCTCCAACCAGATAGGCACGCTGATGACCAAGAGTACGAACACCTATCATTATACGAATGTGAGCGAACGTAGCCGACTACTGAACCTGCAGACAAGCCTGCGCGTGCGCCTTCCTCTTGGACTGACGTTCAATGGTGACTACAGCTATATCTACGACTTCTCCAGAGCCGAGAGCCGTGCCAATGGTCAGCCCTTCGCTCCTCTTCGTCCGCACAACTACACTGCAGCTCTTTCCTACGAGACCAAGACGGGGAGCGACTGCGATCTCACTGCGACCTACGCCCTGCGTGGAGCAGGAAGTGTGACGCTCAGCGAGCTGGACGAGACGACGGGTAAGTATTCCTACTTCGAGCACGAAGGCTATCTCCTCTCCCGCATGAGTGTCTCGGCACGCTATAAGCATCGACTCACGATCACTGTCGGAGCAGATAATCTCTTCGACTACCACCCGACGCAGGTCAATATCACGGGGAGCCTCTCACCAGGTCGCACATTCTTCTCCTCGCTCACCTATAACCTCTGAGGGATGTAAGCGCAGGAAGACGGAGCACTTTGCATATCTTTGCTCCTGATATGAACGCTTATCCTACCGCATCTACCCCACGTCTGTGGGTCTTTAACCCTGGTCACGAAGAAGCCCTAAGCTTCTCTCGGGAGAAGCGCTACACACTCTCCAAGGAAATCCGATGGATGCGCTACGAGCTCTCACCGCTCTTGCGCCTCTTAGCTTCTGGAGAAGACCTCATCTATGCACCTGCTTCGCCCAATGGGATACCAGCGCGCCTGCTGAATGCTGAGGGCGATGACCTACCGGCTGGATGCGATCTCCCCGCTGAGCTGAGTGTCGTCCTCTGGGGACTGGATGACCATATCGTGAGAGAGCTGAGAGAATGCCCACTCTTCCTCTCTACTACCCTACTCTTTCCGCCCATCACACCGAGCTATCTACGGCTAAGTCACCGACGCGCCAGCTATGACCTGCTGGCATATCTGACGGATCAGCTCGGCTATCCCAGTGACCTCCTCCCCCGTTGGATCGAAGCGGGAGTAGACAAATCAGATACCGAGCTACGACTGCGTACCGCTATCGAAGGCATCAAATCCCGTCCCTTGGGCGATCCTACTCGAGTCCTCATCAAGCGTCCTTATAGTTCCTCGGGCCGTGGAGTATTTCCACTCCCCCTTCCCCTGCAAGAGAAGCACCTGGAAGCGCTTATCGGGAGCTGTACGCGAAGTGGAAGCGTCAGCATCGAACCTTACCTCGAGGTCGTAGATAATTGGGCGCTTGAGTACACACGAAGTGAAAGCGGCGAGGTAAGCTTCTTTGCCCTATCCCATTTCGATACACTCCCTTCGGGACGTGCCTATCTTGGCAACATACTCACATCGCCAGAAGACCTCTGGGAGCGACTTACTTCGCTCATGAGTGAAGAAGCTCTGCTCGCCCTCATCAATGCCCAGTGCACGTGGCTCGAGGAAGAGCTCTCCGACTCTCAGTACACAGGCTATATCGGCATCGACCTCTTCTTCTACCGCGATGGGGAGAGTCTGCGCCTTCATCCTTGTGTGGAGATCAACCTCCGAACAACTATGGGCGTACTCGCGCACTTCGCCTACGAGCAATACGTGCCAGATGGTCGCAAAGGTGTCTTCCGTCTTGAGCGAGGACCACGCCAGCAGCCGAGCCAAAGCATTATACCACTCCTACTGACAAGTAGTGAAGCCCACTTCTCCGCCTATATTGAGCTGGAGAAATAAACTGATCCCCCTTGGCCATCCGCAGATAAGCCAAGGGGGATCACTGTATATATACGTAGCGCGCTACAGCGTGCGCCTTAGTAAGCTATGTCGATAGCTGCAGGGAAGAGACGCTCGGGATCAAAGAAGCGTGAGCAGCTCTCCACGAGATGTGACCAGTCAGCCTTCACCATCCCCGAATAGACCTGCTGCCCATTGACTAAGACTCGGACAGGCTTGCTAAGATCAAGCAGCTCGGGGCTTAGGTAGATGCGGAGCTTCCCACCCTTAGCTGGCTCGTAGACCTTATCATAGAGGAGGACGAGATGGAAGTACTGCTTGTAGTAATCACTGACCAGCTTCTCTACGTACTTCACCGTGTTGATCTTCAGATCTACGGTATTCCCCATAATATTCTCCTGATAGTAAATGCGCTCTTTTCCTTCGGGGCGCTTGAGTGGTGCAAGATTATAGCATCCCTTACGGTAGAGCCCATCGATGGGATAGTCTTCCCAGTTCACTTGGTTGGGCTGAGGAGTACGCACGTGCTGCGAGAGGTAGGGCGTCGTATACTGATAAGGTATAGCGTGACCATACTTCGGGATGATGTCGATGAAGTGCTTGTAGTAGCCAGGATATTGTGCAGCTAAGCGCTGAAGAGCATCACGCGTGTAACCCGTCAATTCGCTGCGGTGGAACTGAGTATCATTGTATCCCGTGCGAAGTGAGAAAGCTACGTGTTGGAGGTTCTCTACCGGAGCATTGATAAGAGGTTCACCACCAGCCATAGGTCCAGCAGCAGCGAGGTAATCGGGATAATACGAAGCTAAGCGCTGTGAGCCATATCCGCCCTCAGATATTCCAAAGAAGTAGATGCGCTTCGGATCAATCTGATCAGAGAGGAAGGCTTGACGTAGGAGTTTCTCCCACGCTTCGAGCTTTGACTTCTGCCACCAGCGGTAGAGTTGACCATCCGCTACGCCTTCACCATTAGGTATCTGTGGGATGAAGTAGGCGGAGGGGCTATCCTGAAAAGAGAGAGCCAACGCCAAACCTGTAGACCATTCCCCCTTCTTCTCCCCCGATCCGTGCAGATAGAGATAGAGTGGGTAGCCAGCTTCTGGCTTATCTCCCTTCGAGCCGTAGTAGAAAGGCATCACGGCCTTAATGCTATCCCCATTATAGATCTCTGGTTTTAGAAGCCAGCTATGAGCTACACTCTCCTTAGAGAGGGGCGTGAGTGCTGGTAGCTTTTCTTCACTCTGGGATTTATTTGCTTCTGCCCAGAGACGCCATACCTGAGTACGCGCCTTCTTGATATCCTCAAGTGAGAGGGAAGAGACAGGTAAAGCTTCCTCTTTGCCAGAGAGAGTTGCGGCGAAGTACCTCTGCACGGTCTCATCGCTGGCGCGTACTGTAGGGATGCCTGGAGTGACAGGGGGCTGAGCCTTCTCGGGCTCGGGGGCAGTAGGAGTAGCAGAAGCACCACAGCTGGAGAGCGTACCCAGAACAAGGCAAAGGTGGTAAGTTAGTCGTTTCATCTAAAGTGAATGGGATAGGTAATAATTGAGTTAGTAAGGGAAGCTTAGTACACCCCCTTGTATCGAGATGGTGTCAGACGCTTGTCATAGAAGTACAGGCAGAGATCCATCAGGTCGAGCGCGAGGCGTGGAGCGACCTGCTTATCGAGGCTACTGACGAAGCGACGCCAGCGAGGGCTAGGCGTATAGAGTGCGACAGCAAGCGTCGGGGAGGTAGAGACACATTGGCTGAGAAGCTGCTCCAATGCTTCCCGTTCGGGTAGGTATTCGCAGATCAGAAGATCATAGTAGGGAAGGCTCACGCCTTGCAGTTCGTCCACCGAAAGCACGTGTACGGCTTCGGCATAGCCCGTATGGCGTAGGTAATCGGGCAATAGGCTCGTCGTAGGCTGAGAGGTCACGACGAGGATATTCTTTGCCTCCAGCTCGTGAGCCGTACGGAAGAGTAGCTCCAGTGTACGCGCTCGATGGATAGGAGGACAAGTCTTCGCGTCCTTTCTACGGCGCTTTACCTCGCCACGAAGCTCTTCAAAGCAGTAGTATGGACGACGATTTCGTACGACTCGAGTGATGAAGTGGAAGGCAAAGGGGGAATGAACGCCATCCCCACGGCGGTTGATGAGTAGGCGCTTGGAGTATTGTAGGCGTCGGACGACCCCACGAAGCGTGATCGGAGACTTCATCTCAGCTTAGAGAGCAGGTGTCTTATCCTGCGGGATCTCCTGCAGGTAGCGGTAGATGATGAAGAGGTAGAGGGTCGCGACAGGCAGGATGATGACCGTGGCCAGCTGCAGTGTCACAGCATTCACAGCCGCGAGAAGAAGCACGATACCAAGTGCACTGAGGAGCGTGTAGAAGTGCCCCTTCGTACGCGTCCACGACCCTCGGAAGGAAGCAAAGATGCCCGCCTTACCATCGAGGTAAAGCATAGGTGCTAAGAAGCAGCGGTTCAGGAAGTAAAAGCCTGGCACGAAGAAGAGCACTAAGCCCACACCAGCCCCCAAGCCAAAGAGTACCGCCAGAAGGACGAAGCCAGCGAAGTGCTTCAGGCGGGCTACACGAGTACGCGCGGGATAAGCTTCGCCAGCGAAGAACTTCACCACCCGCATAAGGAAGAGGTAAGTCAAGATCCCATTCAACGTCCCGACGACCAGCGGAAGATAGGACGCCAGAGAAGAGGATGAAGCGTGTCCAGAGAAGAACATATATCCCAGAGTCCCCAGCGTGAGAAGGCTGATGATGAGGGGATAGCGATAGAGGGACTTATTCTGCTTGAGGAGCTGCCAAGCCTGACGCAGGGCAGCAAGATGCTCAAAGCGAGGAAGAGGATACTGCATATATAATATGGTAGTACTAAGCGAAGCAAGATACTGCGACCAGCCTCTGAGCGGCCAGTCCTTTGAGGAACAAATATACGTATTCCGAGGCGTTTCCCGACCGCCCATCCAGCACCCTCACCATACATAAGCATCCCACCATCGCTCTCTCGCAAATATCAGTGATTGCCCAGCAAAAGAAATTCATCATTTATCGCACTACACACAAGCAAGTTACCATAGAGGATAGCTGCGACTTATAGCGACACCTCAAATCGACCAGTACTGGTTCGTTTTCCTACCCTATATAAACCTTATCTCCAGACAAATATGGAGCGTCTATTCTACAGGCCCAAAAGATTCACGATAAAGCACGCCCCTCTTGGTAGGCTGAAACGAAAAGAGCCCCCTTCACCACACGGGCGAAGGGGGCTCATTCTGCGTAGGCTCAAGCTACCGCAGAGTTATATACTGGATATCTCCAGCCTTGAAGGTAAAGAGAATATCCTTGAAGCTCGGGAGACCATAGTCAGCAGGTGCATTATTGCTGAAGCCATACTTCTCAGAGGGGATATAGCCATTGAAGTCGAGGGTCTTATTCCCATTGACGTCTTGGAAAAGGCTGATACCATAGGAACCCTCGGGGAGGTCAATGAGGACCGTCTTAGTGAGAGAGTCGACCTTTGCCATAGCCGTCTTGTAGGGGCTCTGGGGATAGCTCTCCGCTGAACTGTAGATGGCGATGAGTAGCTCTCCCTTGGGTTCGATAATTCCGTCGACAGTGAGCGTCAGAGGATGAGTGGGAGGCGTCTTCTTCTCCGCTGTGCCTTGAGCCTTGAGTGAAGGCGAGAGGAGCCCCAGCGCAAGAGTTAGGAGGGGCAGGAGGTGTCTAAGGTGTCGCATGATCATAAGAGAATTAAAGTGAGGTGGATAGAGTGATCATCAAGGAGTCTTCTTCTGCTTCCCCGAGAGGGTGATGAAGCAGCCGATGTAGAAGAAGCGTGAGGAGGGTGTCGAGATACGCGTCCCCTCTGTGGGGCTAAGCGGATCGGGCTCGATACCCCAGTAGTTCGTCGTCCCAAGGACGTTGGTGCATCCCAGGTGGAGAAGCACCTTCTTGGAGGCAATGTAGCTCCAAGAGAGGTCCAGCCGAGAGCGCATAGGGAGCTGGATGGGGGTGAGGTCATAGCTATAGCCCTTCGCCCCAGCATCTATGTAGTAGCTACAGCCCAGGAGACTCTTCAGCGTCCCCGACCAGTACTTAGCCGTGAGGCGGAAGGTATGAGGACTCACATAGCTGGGGGCAAGTGGGCGGAGGTAGCGATCATAGCTCAGCCGAGCTTGGGTATAGGAGTAAGAAGTCGAATAATTGATACTTCCGAGGTTTCCCTTATGGAAGAGCGTAAGCCCGTAGGTCTCCCCTCCCCCTTGGTCGTCGAAGTGCTTGGGGTAGCCCTCTGCTAGACTGCGGGTGAGATGCTGGTAGCTCTTGTAGAAGAGGGAGAGCTGCAGGAGAGGTGTCTTGTCGCCATAGCTATAGGAGAGCTGGGAGATCTCCGATCGGCTGCTCTTGAGCGCTGGCATGAAGCGGAGGATCTCCTTCTCGGGAAGCTGGGTGTAGCGCCCCCACGAAGCGGAGAAGAC
This sequence comes from Porphyromonas bobii, assembly GCF_943169685.1. NCBI lineage: Bacteria > Pseudomonadati > Bacteroidota > Bacteroidia > Bacteroidales > Porphyromonadaceae > Porphyromonas > Porphyromonas bobii. The sequence goes on along the minus strand of NZ_CALPBU010000001.1, from coordinate 469,540 downwards.
GTGTCTGCCAAGTCTGTAGCCTGCATAGAGGCGAGGGGAGAGACTCCATACACTGAGGACGCTCGCATACTCACCGCGAAGCCCTGCGCTGAGGCTTAGGCCACGGTGGAGGTAGCTGACCTCAAGGAAGGACACGGGGAGATGATTGGAGAAGTTCAGTTGATATCGATCTCCTGTGAGTTCGTAGGTCTCACGATAGTCCCTCCAGCTGTAATCGAGTCCGCCGAGGATGGAGAAGGGCTCTCCGCTGTACTTCAGGGCAAGACGAGCTTCGGCGTAGAGGTCATGATCAAGAACTTGGTCCTGTGGCGATACTAGGGATGAGCCCGAGAAGTCGGAGTACTGAGTATGAGCACCTACCTCCAGCTGGCACGCTGTGCTTAGGCTTCGCACATAGGTCAGACGCCCATAGTAGCGATCTTCGCGAAGGCGGCTATTGAATGTAGGCATAGAGGCATTAGGTCTATAGCCTATGCCCATCCCTGTATAGCTCAGCTGAGCCTTGAGCGTCGCTTGAGGAAGATCATGCCAGAGGGAAGCGGTGAGGGAAGGACTATAGAAGCTCCGAGTATAAGGGTAGGCACTTGGCAGGACTCGATCATAGAGGGAGAGGTCGGTGTAGCTGGCTGAGAGCTCCAGCTTCGTAGAGGAGGAAGGTGCTCCCAGCCCCCATGTGAAGCTAGGGCCTATACTACTCAGACTTACGAAGCACCCAGGCTTGACATCCTTCGTATCCCGAGAGAAGATCTGGATCACGCCAGAGAGCGCTTGTCCCATCGAAGCAGAGTAGCCCCCAGAGAGGAGGTTTATCTCCTTGCATTCGCTTGGTGAGAGGATGCTTCGTACCGATGAATTCTTGGAGCTGATGCTGTAGGGATTAGGTAGACGCAAGCCATCGATATAGACTTGGCTCTCATGAGGTGCACCGCCCTGCAGACTGAGTCGCCCATCAGTGTCGGAGCTCTGAGCATCGGGATCCTCCATCAGTCCACCGAGGATATCACCGAGGGCTCGTGGTGTCATGAGTATATCCATGGTCGTGAAGCGAGAGGTAAGTGGAGCATAGCCCGAGATCGGCAGAAGCCTTCGGCGGGAGACGGTGACTCCCTCGATCGACCGCTGCGCCTCAAAGAGGATGATCCGATAGAGCTGAGATGAAGGGCGAAGGAGCATCACCTTCGACTGATAGCCTTCGGCTAGGAAGACCAGCGAGACTCGCTCTACACTATCGGGGAAGCTGAGCTGAAATTCCCCACCCTTCCCCGTCTCGGTGAGCAGTAGCCCTGTCGCTTGATCAAGGATCTGCACCTTTGCGATCGGATTATCCGAGCTATTCAGGACTCTCCCTTGGAGTTCATGCGGCTCCTGTGCTTGCAGAGGCACACTGCAGACGAGAAGGAAGAGGATACTTAGGATGACGCTTCTATACATGTCTTGCTGGTATTAAGAAGCTGCAGGCTGGATGACTACCTCAGCTTGATACTCATCTCTGTGTCTTCGCTAAGAGTGAAGGAAGCAGGCTTGTAGCGGGGAGGTCCCATCTTAGGTCGCGCATCACGACTGAAGCCACAAGGCTCAGTCGGCAGACGGAAGAAGTTGCGATCCACCTTCCCATTGCTATTCAGATCCTGATAGATGACGACAGCATAGGTACCAGACTCCAGCTCGAGGACAACACGCTTCGTCAAGGCATCGGCAGGAGTGGTCAGCGTCTTGACGGGCTTCTTGAGGTAGTCTTCTGCAGAGTCATATACGGAGATAAGGAGGTTGCCTTTCTTCTCCTTCATACCCACGACATCGAGCATCAAGCGATGGGACTGAGCGCAGAGTGCCGTGACCGAGAAGAAGATTGCAAAGAGCAGCGCGATATGAGTTCGGTTCATAGAGGTTGCTTTAAGAGAAGTCAGCCCTCATAAAATCAAAATGATAGAGGGCTTATCACATATCCAAAGGTAAAGAAAAACCACAGCACGTAACCTCCTTCTCTAAGAGTCGCGGGAGTGATGCTATAGAGGTCAGATATACAGTCGTATTCGTTTGCCATCAGAGCAGTAGTTGTCCCGTGTACAAACCGATAAGGTATCGCACGCCCAGCTCCCCGATATATCTCTCCGAAGTGACCGAGCAAGCCCTTCGCTTTATCGCGAGTATTCCTCTTATCCAGCGGAGGAAAAAGTGTTGTTTTCGTGAAGAAAAAAAGCGCCTTCACGTAGTGGTTTTTCTCTATCTACGCACGTAGTCTTAAAGACCAGGCACGTAAATCCAAATATCCACGTACGTAGATATTAGAGCCACGCACGTAGCCCAAACTTTTCTGCCACTCGTCCACAACTTTTATCCCTGCGCGGAGAAACAACCTAATATAGGTGACTTCACAAAGCTATATAGGGATCGATCCAAAGCTATATAGCTTTCTTCACCATCCTATATAGCTCTACCCACACACCCATATAGGTCACAGAGCGGACCTATATAGGCTCATACTATCTTCTTAAGAAAGACGGCAAGGCTTCTGAACACACTTCATTATAAAGTATTCGTTTGCATATGATTACCCCATCCCTCTAAGATATTCGTTTATCAAGCCTACCTGAGCCTCCGTTAGTATTCTTTTAGCACGCACAAAGAGAGAATGTAGACAGGGTATCTATGACCTCCCCACCCCAGCAAAAGAGGATAAGCTTCCACTGAGGGGAGTGCAATGGAGATATCTTCCTCTATACACATACACACCAGACTTAGCTGCCACTTGGATTTTGAATAAGGAGAAGCATTATCCATCAGCAAACACTTAATTAATACTACCTTTGTACCTCTATAAAGCGGGGATCTACCGGCGCACCTCTCGCGACTATCCCCGCCACTTATCACAAATATATCTACCGCTTATGTCGATCATACAGTCCCTGCAGCAGGCGACGGCTGAAGCTGTGCAGGCTCTATACGGGCAGATGCCTACGCCCGAGCAACTCCAATTCCAAAAGACCCGCAGTGAATTTGAGGGTCAGTGGACCTTAGTAGCCTTCCCTCTCCTCAAGATTTCCCGCAAGAACCCCGAAGCTACGGCACAAGAAATCGGTGCCTATCTCCAGGAGCATTGCAGCCTCGTTGAGGGCATTCAGATCGTCAAGGGCTTCCTCAATCTAAGCATCGCACCTGCTGCCTGGGTCGAGGACTTCAATGCGATCCGCAGTGATAAGACCTTTGGACATAAGCAAGCTACGGCAGATGCCCCCTTCGTCATGGTCGAGTATTCCTCGCCCAACACGAATAAGCCTCTACACCTCGGGCACGTGCGTAACAACCTCCTCGGGTATAGCATCGCACGTATCCTTGAGGCATCAGGCAACCGCGTCTTCAAGACCAACATCGTCAACGACCGTGGGATCCACATCTGTAAGTCCATGCTCGCTTGGCAGCGCTGGGGTAATGGTGCGACGCCCGAGAGCACGGGGAAGAAGGGCGACCACCTGATCGGCGACTTCTACGTCCTCTTTGACAAGCACTACAAGGCCGAGCTTACGGCTCTCATGAACGAAGGCAAGACCAAGGAAGAAGCTGAAGCAGCTTCTCCTCTGATGGCTGACGCTCGCGCTATGCTCCGCCGCTGGGAGGATGGTGATGAAGAGATCCGCAGCCTCTGGAGCAGGATGAACTCCTGGGTCTATGCTGGCTTTGACGAGACCTACAAGCGCATGGGCGTTAGCTTCGACGAGATTTACTACGAGTCGGAGACCTACCTCCTCGGTAAGGAAGAAGTCTTGCGCGGTCTGAAGGAAGGCAAGTTCGTCCAGGATCCTGACGGATCGGTATGGGCCGACTTCACAGACGAAGGCCTTGACCGCAAGATCCTCCTCCGCTCTGATGGTACTTCGGTATACATCACGCAGGATATCGGTACGGCGAAGATGCGCTTCGACAAGCACCCCATTGATAAGATGGTCTATGTCGTAGGCAATGAACAGGAGTATCACTTCAAGGTGCTCTCTCTCCTACTTGATCGCCTGGGCTATGCCTTCGGTAAGGGGCTCGTGCACTTCAGCTATGGTATGGTCGAGCTCCCCGACGGCAAGATGAAGAGCCGTGAAGGTACGGTCGTCGATGCCGATGACCTTATGGACGAGATGGTCGCTACGGCCCGTGCCATCGCCGAAGAGCAAGGTAAGGGCAAGGATATGCCCGCTGAAGAAGCCGCCGAAGTCGCTCGTCGTGTAGGTCTGGGCTCGCTGAAGTACTTTATCCTCAAGGTTGACCCTCGCAAGAACATGACCTTCAACCCCAAGGAAAGTATTGACTTCAACGGGAACACAGGCTCCTTCATCCAGTACACCTACGCTCGTATCCGCAGCCTCCTTCGTAAAGCAGAGGAGCAGGGTATCGCTCTCCCCGCGACCTTCGCTGGGCTTACCATCTCCACCAAGGAGCAGGAGCTCATCGCTAAGGTCGCTGAATATGCAGACATCGTAGAGGAAGCAGCTCGCACCTATAGCCCTGCTGTCATCGCGAACTACGTCTACGACCTCGTGAAGGAGTATAATCAGTTCTATCACGAGTTCTCCATCCTCAAGGAGGAGAACGAAGAGCTGCGCGCCTTCCGCCTTGCACTCTCCGAGGTCGTCGCTCGCACGATCGCCGCTGGCTTCTCCCTCCTGGGTATCGAGATGCCCGAGCGTATGTAGCCTCATATCCACATCTAGGGGTCTCACCATTGATGGAGGCTATCTTGCCATAGCAGGGTAGCCTCCACTCGTATAGGTTTATTTCGTACCTTTCGCCAAACGAAGTTTTATCACACTCCGCAGCAGAGTAACGTATGTTTAGTCCCGCCCAAGAGCAACAGATTTACCGTACCAGCCGCTACCTTCTCGGCCTCCTCCAGCCTCGCCTGGATAGAGTATGCCGCCTGCAGGTACGGACGTGGCTGGCCGAGGCCCTCGAGCAGGGGGTCTTTGTCTCAGAGGCTGAGGAGATACACACCATCCCCAACTTCATCGTGCAGCTGGAGGTCGCCTGCCTCATCCACAGAGAGCTCGGGCTCAATGTCCATTCGATCCTCGCTGTACTCCTATATATACCCTTCTCCGCTGGGCGCATCTCACCCAATGAGATCAAGAGCGTCTGCGGCGAAGAGGTACTGCGCTTATTGCAGCTACTCGCCCGCACCTCCGAGCTCTATATGCGCAAGGAGGCCATCAGCTCGGAGAACTTCCACAACCTGCTGATCTCGATGGCAGAGGATATGCGCGTGGTGCTCATCATCATCGCCTACCGCCTCTACCTACTACGCCATGCCTCGATGATCCGTCGTGCTGAGGATCGCAAGGAGCTGGCATCCGAAGTGTCCTTCCTCTATGCCCCTATCGCCCATCGCCTCGGGCTGTACAAGATCAAGGGCGAGATGGAGGACCTCTGCCTCATGTATCTGCAGCCGAAGATCTACGGCTTCATCACCCGCAAGCTACGTGAGACGAAGGATGCACGTGATGCCTATATCGCCGAATTCATCCGCGTCGTACGGGAGACCTTGCTAAGAGACCTCCAGGATGTACCCTTTGAGATGAAGGGACGCGTGAAGAGCGTCAGCTCGATCAGCAACAAGCTGAAGAAGCTTCCCTTCGAGGATATCTATGATGTCTTCGCTATCCGCATCATCGTGGACGTCCCTCCCGAGCGCGAGCGTCAGGTATGCTGGCAGATCTACTCGATCGTCACCGACATGTATCGCCCCAACCCCGAGCGACTCAAGGACTGGATCTCCATCCCCAAGAGTAATGGGTATGAGAGTCTGCATACGACCGTACTCGGACCGGAGAACCGCTGGGTAGAGGTACAGATACGCTCCAAGCGTATGGATGCCATCGCCGAGCAAGGTGTCGCTGCCCACTGGCGCTACAAGGGCATCCGCAGTGAAGGTGGTCTGGATGACTTCCTCGCCTCCGTACGCGAAGCCCTGGAGACCGTACGTGATGATGCCACAGGCGAAGAGGAGAAGCGACAGACTCTGGAGTCTTCCCTCCTTACACTCAAGGCACAGGAGATCTATGTCTTCACCCCGAAGGGAGAGATCATGAAGCTCCCCCAAGGTGCTACCCTACTTGACTTCGCCTTCACCATCCACAGCCGAGTAGGAGCTCGCGCTATATCTGGGAAGGTCAACGGGAAGAACGTCCCCCTGCGCCATCAGCTCAAGAATGGAGATAATGTAGAGATCCTCACCTCTCCGCAGCAGTCCCCCAAGCCCGGCTGGCTCTCCATCGTCGTAAGCCCCAAGGCAAAAGCTAAGATTCGTCAGCTGCTCCGCGCCGAGGAAGAGGCTGGTATCGGTGTCGCCAAGGAGATGATCCAGCGCCGCATCAAGAACCGCAAGCTCCCCTTCGATGAAGCTGCCTTCATACGCATCACCCTACGTAAAGGCTACAAGACGCTCTCCGACTTCTACCGCGACCTAACACACAGTAAGGTCGATGTACAGGAGTTCCTCAACCTCTATGAGCAGGAGCTGGCTGCAGTCTCGCTCATTGAGGCGCAGCCCTCCATTGGCTCCGCTCGCTCTGCCGAAGACTTCACCTATCAGGAGAGCGAGAGCGAATCCAATCAGATCAACACCTCCGAGGTGCTGATCCTCGACAGAGGGCTCACAGGAGTTGCTTATAGCCTCGCCCAGTGCTGCCGTCCCCTCTATGGAGACGAGGTCTTCGGGCTTGTGACGACCCGCGGCATCAAGGTGCACCGCATGAACTGCCCCAATGCACCCGATATGTTTGCCCACTCTCCGCACAAGATCATCTGTGCTAAGTGGAATGGTGAAAGCGGTAGCTCGCAGGTCGCCTCCATCGAAGTCGTCGGACGAGACGAGCTCTCCATCGCCACCAACATCACATCTCTCATTCGTAAAGAATCGGGAGTCAAGCTCCGCAGCTACTCGATCCAGTCGAAGGACGGCCTCTTCCACGGCTCCTTCGTACTCTATGTCGAGCGTCGCGAAGCCCTGACCGTACTCATCAAGAAGATACGCAGTGCCTCCGGTGTCAAGCATGCCGAGCTCACCTCCCGCCTATAATAATCACCCCCAACACTTATCATCACTATGAATATCACAGAACGTGAACTCAAGTACCTCGGGTTGCTCTCCAAGCAATACCCCAGTGCAGCCTCTGCCGCCGCTGAGATCATCAACCTAAGTGCTATCCTCAACCTACCTAAGGGTACCGAGCACTTCCTCGCCGACATCCACGGTGAATATGAAGCCTTCATCCACGTACTGAAGAATGCATCAGGGACAATTCGCATCAAGGTAGAGAACCTCTTCCTCGGACAAATCCGTGAGCAGGAGCTCCGTCAGCTCTGCACGCTCATCTACTACCCTAAGGAAAGTCTTGAGCGACTCAGCCAGCAGCATTATCTCCGTAAGGATTGGTACAAAGTCACGCTCAACCAGCTCATCAAGGTCCTGCAGTGCGTCAGCGAGAAGTACACGCGCTCCAAGGTCCGTAAGGCTCTTCCCGCACAGTACAGCTACATCACTCAGGAACTCACTCATGAGGATAGCATGAATCCCAAGAAGTCGGCTTACGTGGGAGCTATCCTTGACACGATCATCGATACGGGGCAGGCCGACGACTTCATCATCGCGATCTGCGAGACGATCCAGCGTCTGGCCATTGACCGCCTACATATCGTCGGGGACGTCTTCGACCGAGGTCCTGGCGCCCAGTTCATCATGGACAAGCTCCTGACCTACCACAATGTCGACATCCAGTGGGGTAACCACGATATGCTCTGGATGGGTGCTGCTGTAGGGAACACCGCCAGCATGGCCAACGCTATACGTATCGCCCTGCGCTATGCCAACCTCTCCACGCTGGAGAATGGCTACGGGATCAACATGCTTCCTCTGGCGCGCTTCGCAATGGAGGTCTATGGCAAGGATCCTTGTACGCCCTTTACCCCCAAGCTCGGCGATGCAGACGAGACCTACGATGAGAAGAGCATTCTCCTCATGGGGCAGATGCACAAGGCGATCGCCATCATACAGTTCAAGCTCGAGCATCAGATCATAGCGCGTCACCCCGAGTATGGGATGGAGGATCGTGACCTTCTGCACCGCATCAACCAAGCAGAAGGGACGATTACCCTCCCCAATGGAGAGACCTATCCCCTCAAGGATACCTTCTTCCCCACTATTGATCCCAACGATCCCTACAAGCTCACCGAGGCTGAGGCTGATGTCGTAGCCAAGCTCCTGCACTCCTTCCGTCACAGCGAGAAGCTTCTCCGCCACATCAACTTCCTCTTCAAGAAGGGGAGTATGTACCTTACGTGCAACCACAACCTCCTCTTCCACGCCTCCGTCCCCCTCAATGAGGACCGCACCTTCCGTAAGGTCAAGATTCGTGGTCGCGCCTTCTCTGGTCGTGCCCTCCTCGACCGTATCGATGAGTTCGTACGCCAGTCGCACTGGTCATCATCCGATCACCCCGAGCACAAGGAAGCTGTTGACTATATGTGGTACCTATGGTGTGGCCCCGACTCACCTCTCTTTGATAAGTCTGCGATGACGACCTTCGAGCGCTACTTCATCGCCGATAAGGCTACGCACCACGAAGAGAAGGGCTACTACTATGTCTACCGTACTGAGGAGCAGGTCTGTGATATGATCCTCGAAGAGTTCGACCTAAAGAGCACCGAGTCTCACATCATCAATGGTCACGTCCCCGTCCGTGAGGTCAAGGGCGAGCATCCCGTACAGGCTGGTGGTAAGATTATGCTCATCGATGGCGGCTTCAGCCGAGCTTACCAGTCCAGCACGGGTATCGCAGGCTATACCTTGATCTTCAATTCACAGGGCCTTCATCTGGTCAAGCACGAGCCCTTCAGCTCGACCCGCGAAGCCATTGAGCACATGGAGGACATCTCCAGCACCTCTGTTGTCAAGGCCTACTCCACAGACCGCATACTTGTCCGAGACACTGACCAAGGCCTCATCCTTGAGGATCAGATCGAAGAGCTCAAGAAGCTCCTCCATGCCTACCGTCATGGCCTGATCAAGGAGCGCGAGTAAAATCTAGCCCCACTATCATTATCCCAAGAAACTCCCCCGATAGATCCAGTGATCTATCGGGGGAGTTCTTTTTCTTCAGGTGGTGGTCCTGCAAGGGCTTTGAGAAGCATAAAACGAACCAGTACTGGTCACCAACCGAAGCAGTACTGGTCAGAACGCGAACCAGTACAAGTAGAAGGTGTGTACCAGTACTGGTCGGAATGTGGACCAGTACTGGTCACAAAATCGAGCTACCAAACAAGCGTCGCCAAAGCCCACTTTCCCCACTGAGAAACAGCATATTGCGGTGACGATATTAGCATTCATAATAGAGCGAAAAATCCTGCGAAAAAGAGTGTCTTGAGAGTTGGGAGAGCAAAGCGTGGAGCCGTGACTCCGAGCGCCTTGCACAATAAAGCGAGATAATCCGTAACTTTGGGGATATACAGAATACTCAAATATCAAATCTACCATCACTATGGACTTGATCCAAGACATTATCAGCAGGGCTAAGGCTAATCCTCAACACATTGTCTTCCCTGAAGGAACCGAAGAAAGAACACTCAAGGCTGCTGACCGCCTCCTCGCAGAAGGTGTTGTCCGCCTAACCCTAATCGGGGATCCCAGCGCCATCCGTTCGCACGCCCAGGAATTGGGTCTGCAAAACATCGATAAGGCGAACCTCCTCGACCCTAAGAACCACGAAAAGAAGCAGGCCTATATTGACCTTCTGCTGGACCTCCGCCGCAAGAAGGGACTTACCGAAGAGCAGGCTGCAGTCCTCGTCGAAGATCCCCTATACCTCGGCTGTCTGATGATCAAGGCTGGGGATGCTGATGGTGAACTCGCAGGGGCTATCAATGCTACTGGCGACGTGCTTCGTCCAGCTCTGCAGATCGTCAAGACGACCCCAGGCATCAGCTGCGTCAGCGGTATCTTCATGATGTTCCTCCCCAACAACACCTATGGCGAAAACGGGCTTCTGCTCTTTGCTGACTGCGCCGTCATGCCCAATCCTACCGCTGAAGAGCTCGCTCAGATCGCTGTATCCTCAGCTGAATCAGCTCGCGCTATCGCTAACGTAGAGCCACGCATCGCTATGCTCAGCTTCTCGACGAAGGGTAGCGCTAAGCATGAGCTAGTAGATAAGGTCGTCGAAGCAACACGTATCGCCAAGGAGATGGCCCCCGAGCTCCAGCTCGATGGCGAGCTCCAGCTTGATGCTGCTCTCGTCTCGAAGGTGGCTTCGCTCAAGGCTCCAGACAGCCCCGTAGCAGGTAAGGCTAACGTACTCATCTTCCCCACCCTCGAAGCTGGGAACATTGGCTACAAACTCGTCCAGCGCCTCGCTGGTGCCGAAGCTGTCGGCCCTGTCCTCCAGGGTATGGCTGCACCAGTCAACGACCTCAGCCGTGGGGCTTCAGTAGACGACATCTATAAGATGGCAGCTATCACAGCCAACCAGTCAATCGCTCTCAAGGCGAAGAAGGGATAAGCTCACACCTTACCATATAATACAACACCTTATGAAAATCCTGGTCCTCAACTGTGGCAGCTCCTCCCTGAAGTTCGCCCTCATCGAGCTCCCCAACTACAAGGTCTTGACCTCGGGGAACGAAGAGCGCGTAGGGATCAACGACTCCTTCATCACCTTCCGTAACCCCGAAGGAAAGAAGATCGAGCGCCACCTTGACATTCCTAACCACACACGCGGCGTAGAGATTATCCTCGACATTCTCAAAGAAGAGCACTTCGTAGAGTCCTTCGATGAGATCGACGCCATCGGTCACCGCCTCGTACACGGTGCAGAGCGCTTTGCACAGAGCGTACGTATCACCCCAGAGGTAGTAGATATGCTCCATGAGTGCGCACAGCTCGCTCCGCTTCACAACCCAGCCAACATCCTCGGTATCGAAGCCGTGACGAAGGTACTCCCCAAGATTCCTCAAGTAGGGGTATTTGACACGGCCTTCCACCAGACGATGCCCGAGCATGCCTATATGTATGGGCTCCCCTACGAATTCTATGACAAATACCGCATCCGCCGCTATGGCTTCCACGGTACGAGTCACGACTATGTCAGCGCCAAGGGGGCTGAGATCGCAGGGCTGGATCGTGCTTCATGCAAGATCGTCACAGCTCACATCGGCAGTGGAGCGTCTATGGCAGCTGTACTCAACGGGAAGAGTATCGACACCTCAATGGGCTTGACCCCCAGCGAAGGCCTTATGATGGGTACTCGTGCTGGTGACATCGACAGCGGCGTCATCGAGTACCTGATGAATAAGAAGGACTACGATCCAGAGTTCCTCGCACCCTTCCTCAAGAAGGCTACCCCTGGTAAGACCCACCTTGATCTGGAAGACCTGACCTTCCTTCTGACAAAGAAGAGCGGTGTCGCTGGTATCAGCACACAGGGCTCTGACATGCGTGACGTCGCCAAGGCCGCCGAAGAAGGCTCTAAGCGCGATCGTCTGGCTATCTCAATGCATGCCTACCGCATCAAGAAGTATGTAGGAGCTTATGCCGCTGCTTTGGGCGGTATCGACCTCCTCGTCTTCACCGCTGGTGTCGGTGAAAACCGTGCTGCTCTACGTACAGAAGTCTGTCAAGGGCTGGAGTTCCTCGGCATCAAGCTTGATGAGTCTATCAACGAAGTCACCTATGGTGGCAAGAGCCAGGTCATCAGTGCTGCAGACAGCCGTGTCAAGGTCGTCGTCGTCGCTACCGACGAAGAGTACATGATCGCTCGTGACACCTACGACATCCTGAACAAGTAGAGTACACCTTTCATCGGGTGCTTGACCCCACCCGATCACATACATCGTGAGGCCAAGATCTCGAGGAGCTATGCTCTGACTGAGATCTTGGCCTCACTTGTTCTGTATAGATAGGCTCTTTCCCTCCTCTTCTTCTTTGCTTATCTTTGCCCTAACATTTTATCACTTATAGCGAGGTAACACTGTACAAGATCACCCGATACAATGACCAAGCAAGAGCTAATCAAGGAGCGGCGTAGTCAGGACTGGCGCACAGAGCTACGCAAAGCCCATCCCAATAAAGAGCGTATCGCCTACGAGCGTACGAAGATGTCTGAGCTCCCTATAGCGGAGCGTATCACCTCATTCCATGAAGAAGTAAGCCTCGGCTACACACGCGAAGAAGCGATGGCTGAGGCTCGCCGTTGCTTAGACTGCCCTAATCCCGGCTGTGTCGAGGGTTGCCCTGTCGGCATTCATATCCCGTCCTTCATCAAGCTCATCGAGAAAGGTGAGATGCTTGAGGCCGTTGGTATCATCCGTGAGACCAGCTCACTCCCCGCAGTCTGTGGTCGTGTCTGTCCACAGGAGAAGCAGTGCGAGAGCCAGTGCATCTACACCCTCAGCCTCAAGAAAGAAGCTGTCTCCATCGGCAACCTGGAGCGCTATGTCGCCGACTACGAGCGCATCCATCGAGATCACTCTACCAAGCCCAAGCACTCAGATAAGCCCAAGCTGGGACGTATCGCTGTCGTTGGTAGCGGCCCAGCTGGTCTATCTTTCGCTACCGACATGGCTAAGTGGGGCTATGATGTGACCGTCTACGAGGCCGAGAGCCAGCTCGGGGGCGTCCTGCGCTACGGGATCCCAGAGTTCTGTCTGCCCAATAGTATCATCGAGGATGAGCTGGACAAGATGCGCGATCTCGGTGTCACCTTCCAAACGAATACGATCGTAGGGAAGACTATTACCTATGAGGATCTCAAGGCCCATGGAATGGATGGCATTTTCATCGCAACTGGTGTCGGTGTCGCTAACTACATGGGTATCCCAGGGGAAGATCTCAAGGGGGTCTATACCGCCAGCGAGTATCTGGCTAAGTACAATCTCATGTCCCCCGAGGAGCTTGCCGAAGCACTCCCCTCCCTACGTGGGAAGCGTGTGGCTGTCATCGGCGGTGGGAATACCGCTATTGATGCCGTACGTACTGCCATTCGTCTCGATGCCAAGCAGGCTACCATCGTCTATCGTCGTAGCGAAGAAGAGATGCCCGCCCGTGCAGAAGAGATCAAGCATGCACGTGAGGAAGGTACAGAGTTCTTCAACCTACACAATCCCGTGGAGTATCTTGGGGATGAGTCAGGCCACGTCACTGCGATGCGCCTGGAGCGTATGGAGCTGGGAGCACCGGACGAGAGTGGCCGACGTCGTCCGGTCGCCACTGGGGAGATCATCACAGTCCCCGTCGATGAGGTCATCATCTGTATCGGCTACTCCGCAAGTACCTTGGTCACTAAGTCAATGCCTGAGCTGGAGGTCAACAAGTGGGGCAATATCGTCGTGGACGAGGGTAAGAAGACCTCGATGCCCGACGTCTATGCAGGTGGTGATATCGTCCGCGGTGCCGCCACGGTCATCCTCGCTATGGGAGACGGTCGCCGAGCAGCTACGGCAATGCACCAGAAGCTCTCTGGTCGTATCGAGGAGGGAGCGCTTATATAGACGCCTTTCCACGGTTCATCGTACTGATTATTTATCTAACTTTGCAGCGGCTCGGCGGGAAGTCGCTGAGTGCATTCGGGATGTAGCACAGTTGGTAGCGCGCCACGTTCGGGACGTGGAGGTCGGAAGTTCGAGTCTTCTCATCCCGACCAAGAAGATCAAGATAAAGGCAGTGGTCAGTAGTGACTACTGCCTTTATTGTTTCCTCTCTATTGGCTTCCTCAGCCTCTTGACGGTAAGGATTCAAGTGCTTTCGTAGGATGCCCCGTAAAAGCAGTATTGGTCGCGAGGTGAATCTATATTGGTCAGCGTCGTGACCAATATAGGTCGTCATGGCGACCACTATAGGTTCACCCAACGACCAATATAGGTTCACACCACTCCCCTATACATATACATATAGAGATCATCACCTCAATAGAGAGGCTGGCTAAGGGAGTTGTCTTATCTTTGTAGCGTCAATTCTCACGACAGCTAACACTCATCATATACAGACTATGTTTTCAGGTATCGTAGAAGCTTGCGGCGAGGTCGTCGCTCTCCGACGCGAAGGCGAAAACCTTCATCTCACACTCTCCTGCCCTTTCGCCAGCGAACTTAAGATCGACCAAAGCGTCGCTCACAACGGGGTATGCCTCACAGTCGTGGCTCATGACGAGCACACCTACACCGTGACCGCCATCCAAGAGACACTGGACCGCTCTAACCTCGGTAAGCTCTCTGTCGGAGACCTTGTGAACCTGGAGCGAAGCATGCTCCTCGGAGGTCGCCTTGATGGACACATCGTCCAGGGCCACGTCGATATGACCGCCATCTGCACCTCAGTCGAAGAAGCTGATGGCAGCTGGCTCTATCGCTTCGAGCACCAGACGGATGCAGAGCTTGCTCGCAAGGGCTATATCACAGTCGAGAAGGGCTCAATAACGGTCAATGGCGTGAGCCTCACCGTGTGCAACTCGGAGAAGACCTCCTTCGGCGTCGCTATCATCCCCTACACACACGAGCACACGAACTTCAAGCACATACAAGTCGGCACGGTGGTTAACTTAGAGTTTGACATCGTCGGGAAGTACCTCTGCAAGATGAACGAATACGCTCTCTAAGTTCTCGATAGCTCCCCCACGCGAGCTACACGCTATCACATAAGCACCCTCATCCTCTATCCTCCTTGGGTAGAAGATGAGGGTGCTTCCTTTTACATCATATCATATTATTTATGAAAGACAGCATATATCCGACCAAAACTCAGCAATCACAGCATCTACCACAAGCCCACATTTAATAAAAGAGCAATCAATTCGGTACCTACGTTTAATAAATTCCGTCACACCGCTGGGATTATCCATAATAATCGATACATTTGCCTATGGATTAGCATAACCAACGCATAACACTTGCTAACAATGAGAGACAACAAAAGAGTCTATACCTTCGGGAACGGCCTCGCCGAAGGTGCTGCAGACATGAGAAACCTCCTCGGAGGCAAAGGCGCCAACCTCGCCGAAATGAATCGTATCGGGGTACCAGTACCTCCTGGCTTCACGATCACGACCGAGACCTGTAATGAGTATTTCGCCCGTGGAAAGGACACACTTATCTCCCTTCTCTCAGACGAAGTGATGCGCGCAGTGCATCATATCGAAGGCCTCATGGGAGCTACCTTTGGCGATCCCACCAACCCACTCCTTGTATCTGTCCGCTCTGGTGCTCGCGCCTCCATGCCAGGTATGATGGACACCATCCTCAACCTCGGGCTCAATGACACCGTCGTCGAAGGCCTTGCAAAGAAGACAGGCAATCCCCGCTTCGCCTACGATAGCTACCGCCGCTTCGTACAGATGTATGGTGATGTCGTCCTCGGCATGAAGCCCGAGACGAAGGAAGATATCGCCCCCTTCGAAGAAATCATCGACCGAGTCAAAGCACAGCGTGGCGTCCGCCTGGATAATGAGCTGAACGTCGACGAACTCAAGAGCCTGGTCGTACTCTTCAAGCAAGAGATCAAGCGCCGCACAGGCAAGGACTTCCCCACTGATCCTATGGAGCAGCTCTGGGGTGCTATCTGCGCCGTCTTCGATAGCTGGATGAACGAGCGTGCTATCCTCTATCGTAAGATGGAAGGTATCCCTGCTGAATGGGGGACAGCTGTCAACGTCCAGGCTATGGTATTCGGGAACATGGGCGACACCTCTGCTACGGGGGTTTGCTTTAGCCGAAATGCTGGTACGGGTGAAAATGTCTTCAACGGCGAATACCTCGTCAACGCTCAAGGCGAAGACGTGGTAGCCGGTATCCGTACTCCTCAGCAGATCACGAAGGCTGGCTCTCTCGACTGGGCACACCAGCAGGGCATCAGCGAAGAGGTGCGTGCCAGCCTCTACCCATCGATGGAAGAAGCTATGCCCGAGATCTATGCCGAGCTCGATATGCTTCAGCAGCGCCTCGAAGCCCACTACAAGGACATGCAGGACATGGAGTTCACGGTACAGGACGGCAAGCTGTGGTTCCTGCAGACTCGTAATGGGAAGCGCACCGGTACTGCGATGGTCAAGATCGCTATGGACCTCCTTCGCGACGGAGTCATTGATGAGAAGACCGCCCTCCTGCGCTGTGAGCCTCACAAGCTCGATGAGCTCCTCCACCCCGTATTTGATCCCGTCGCCAAGAGCCAAGCTAAGGTCCTCACGCACGGGCTTCCCGCTTCGCCTGGTGCAGCTTCGGGTCAGATCGTATTCTTCGCTGATGATGCTACTCGCTGGCATGACGATGGTCGCCGTGTGATCATGGTTCGCATCGAGACTTCCCCCGAAGACCTCGCAGGGATGTCAGCTGCTGAAGGTATTCTCACCGCACGTGGCGGGATGACTTCGCATGCTGCCGTCGTAGCCCGTGGTATGGGTAAGTGCTGCGTATCTGGTGCAGGCGCCATCAACATTGACTACAAGCACCGCACAGTAGAGATCGACGGCGTGGTACTCAAGGAAGGCGACTACCTCTCGCTCAATGGTAGCACTGGCGAAGTCTATCAGGGTCTGGTCAAGACACAGCCTGCAGAGCTCACAGGTGACTTTGCAGAGCTGATGACCCTCTGTGAAAAGTACACGAAGCTCGTCGTCCGCACGAACGCAGATACTCCACACGATGCCGCTATTGCCCGTAGCTTCGGCGCCGTGGGTATTGGTCTTTGCCGCACAGAGCATATGTTCTTCGAGAATGAGAAGATCAAGGCCATGCGCGAAATGATTCTGGCTGACACGAAGGAAGGCCGTGAAAAGGCCTTGGCTAAGCTCCTCCCCTACCAGAAGCAAGACTTCTACGGCATCCTCAAGTCAATGGACGGCTGCCCTGTGAATGTGCGTCTCCTCGACCCACCACTTCATGAGTTTGTCCCCCACGATTTGGCTGGTCAGCAGATTATGGCCGATGAGATGGGTATCTCGGTACAAGAGATCCAGCGCCGCGTCAATTCGCTGAGCGAACACAACCCTATGCTCGGCCATCGTGGCTGTCGTCTCGGCAACACCTACCCTGAGATCACGGTGATGCAGACTCGTGCCATCCTCTCGGCCGCTATTCAGCTCAAGAAGGAAGGCTATGACCCACAGCCCGAGATTATGATCCCTCTGATCGGGATCGTCAATGAATTCGATGAGCAGGAGAAGGTCATCCGCGATACGGCTCTTCAGCTCTTCGCTGAAGAAGGAGTTGAACTCCACTTCCGCGTCGGTACGATGATCGAGATCCCTCGTGCAGCGCTGACGGCAGACCAGATCGCTCGCCACGCCGAGTACTTCAGCTTCGGGACGAATGACCTCACGCAGATGACCTTCGGCTATAGCCGCGACGACATCGCCAGCTTCCTGCCCGTCTACCTCGATAAGAAGATCCTGAGCGTAGACCCCTTCCAGGAACTCGACCAAGAAGGTGTGGGCCAGCTCATCCGTATGGCTGTCGAACGCGGACGCAGCACACGCCCCGACCTGCCCTGCGGTATCTGCGGCGAACATGGTGGCGATCCTCACTCGGTGAAGTTCTGTCATCACATCGGTCTCAGCTACGTCAGCTGCTCGCCCTTCCGTGTCCCCATCGCCCGTCTCTCCGCGGCCCAAGCCGCTATCGAATAGGCTTCTGCCGCGCATTCACTGCACTTTACACCAAGGGCTCTCCCTCCTCCGAAAGGAAAGGGAGAGCCCTTTCTGCGTCTTCGCCCCCTCTCTTGATCTGCGCTCAGAGGAAGTCCCCGAGAAAAAGGAATATACCATCCTGCAGAAGGGTATATACCCTTGAGGCAAATAGTATATACCCTTCGAGCTAATGGTATATACCCTTCGAGCTAATGGTATATACCCTACGACAGAAAAGTATATTCCTCAAGACAGAAAGGTATATTCCTCACGGTAGCATCTTCCTCTACTTCGCCAGCAATTCTACCCAGCAAGACTCCCGCATCGGAATAAGTAGGTAGCTAAAGCAACAGAATTCTCCCCTCTATTAGGTATATATAGGCCGTTTTTGTACCTTTGTATTACAGACAAACAACCTCTCCACCTTCGGAGAGAGAGCACTATTTCTCGTCCACATCGCAGGCTATAGCCTGAGCACCTTCGAGAGAAGGCTAACGGGACACGAAGCTGCGAAGCAGACGAGCTCTTAAACGGTCGAAGCCTAACATCAAGTGGACGATGGTCCCTTGCGGTTAGGCTTCTTTTATTTCTTCCCTCGGACACTCCACGACTTCCTCCCCGACCCGAAGCAGGGAAAGCTTGGGAGGAAAGGAACGAAGTCACTACCTTTGCAGCGGATTTAAAGTAAGACTACTCCCTTCAATGAAGAAACTAACCCTACTCATCGCTGTCGCCGCCTTAGGCATCTTGGTCTACAAGCAGATGACCAAGGAAGCGGCGCCCGCAGAGCAGGCTTCAGCCCAAGGCCTCCCAAGCTATTCGCCTCAGGACGCTATCGAGGACGAGATCATCAATGGGGATACGACCCTGCTTGAGCTACCAAGATTGGCTGGGGGCAACAATAACTACTTCGTCACACACCGAGCTTCGGGGAAGGTAAACTACTCGCTCGAGTACGACATCACAAAGCTCCATTCGCGCTGGGTTGCATTCTCTTTCGACGCTGCGACGGCAGAGGACAACGTGCGCCGTAGTGACGCGTGGAGCTGGGATCCTAAGATCCCTGCGGCGTATGACACATCCAACTTCTTCCGCCGAAGTGGCTACAGCCGCGGACATCTGGTAGCCTCGGAAGACCGCACCTTCTCACAGGCTGCCAATGAGCAGACCTTCTACTACACGAATATGAGCCCGCAGCTCCAGACTCATAATGCCGGCATCTGGCACCGCCTGGAGAATCGCATCCAAGAATGGGCACGCGACCGCGCCTTCTGCGATCAGCTCTACGTCGCCAAGGGTGGGACGATCCGCGATGATCAGGTCGAGGCCGAGCGCATCAAGGGTAAGATGGTCGTCCCCCGCTACTACTGGATGGCGCTTCTGATGAAGAAGGGCAAGACGTACGAAGGCATTGCCTTCCTCACCGAACACAGAAACTACGGCAAGGGTGAGCACATCGATGGGCTGACGCTCTCGATTCGCGAGCTGGAGCAGTTCACTGGACTGGACTTCTTCTATCACCTGCCGGATGACATTGAGCAAGCTGTGGAGACGACGGACCCACATTCCGCAGCTTCGAGACGCTTGTGGTGGAAGCAATAAGCTCCACCCTCTTTGAATTGGTACGAGAAAGCCCCGACCTCCATTAGGAAGCCGGGGCTTGATCTTTGATGTGAGGGCGGGTGAACTAATCGCGGCCCGTGTGGCCAAAACCGCCAGTGCCGCGATCGGTGTTCTCATTAAGCTCCGTGACCAACTCCCACTCCACGACCTCATGACGGGCAACGACCATCTGAGCGATGCGCTCGCCGTCGTTGAACGTAAAGGGCTCCTTGGAGAGATTGATCATAAGGATCTTCAGCTCACCACGATAATCCGAATCGATAGTCCCAGGGCTATTGGGCAGGGTAATACCATGCTTCAGTGCAAGTCCACTACGAGGTCGGATCTGTGCTTCGTAGCCTTCGGGGATCTCAAGGAAGAGGCCCGTGGGAATAAGGCAGCGCTCGAGAGGCTCCAGTACAATCGGCTCCGAGAGATTAGCACGGATGTCCATGCCAGCAGCACCAGATGTGGCGTAGTGAGGAGCAGGATGGTGAGACTTATTGATCAGCTTGACACGCATAGGAGAGATATAAATGATGGGGATGAGAGATGAAGGCGAAGGGAACGAGCTTATTCGGGGTCCTTCCAGTCGCCACCTTCCTTGATGAGGTCGATGAGATGCTCGACGGCTTGAGCTTGAGGTACGCCCTTCTTAATACATTCTTGTCCCTTGTAGAGATCGATCTTGCCAGGCGCAGCACCTACGTAGCCATAGTCCGCATCAGCCATTTCGCCAGGACCATTGACGATACAGCCCATGATGCCGACCTTGAGCCCCTTGAGGTGTGAGGTAGCGGCCTTGATCTCGGCGATAGTATTCTGCAGATTGTAGAGTGTGCGGCCACAGCCAGGACAGCTGATGAACTCCGTCTTGCTCATCCGAAGTCGAGCTGCCTGCAGGATACCCAGCTCGGTCTTGATGATCTCTTCGGCAGGGAGATGGGGGGCTTCAAGGCAAAGACCATTACCCCAGCCATCGAGGAAGATGCTACCACAGTCGGCAGCTGCATAGAGGCGGAAGAGCTCCAGATCGGTGGTCTCGTAGCGACGACGAAGTAGAATGGGGCAATTGACACCTGCACGGCGAAGCTGTGTGAAGCCCCAGCGCCAGTCAGCGACGGGATTATCGCCACGGCTCTCAAGAAGAAGCAGTGTCTGAGGCGCGGCAGCAAGCTCAGCAAGACACTCAGCCGTAAGTTCGTCCGTAGCAATGCTCTTCACGGAGATTCCTACGATAGGCGTACCGCCTGCGAGCTGAAGCTGTCCTTCGGGCGAGAGAATGGCATCGGGACGCTGAGTGAATGAGGAGAGATCTAAAGGCTTCTCCATCGGATAGAGCACTAAGGGCAGGTTGCTCCCACCTGCGAGGGCTCCGAGAGAAGTGGTATTCTTGCGAGCATCTTGAGTTAGCTCACGATACTCCTTCCATGAGGGAAGGAGCGATCCGTCCACCGAAAGCGCGACATGCTCACGAGGTGCTATGTAGTCCACAAGAGCACGCGCCACGGGGATCTCACACTCGGGCTCTTCGCTGAGGGAGACGCGGATCGTATCACCGATACCATCAGCCAGGAGCGAACCGATACCGACAGCACTTTTGATACGACCGTCTTCGCCTTCACCAGCCTCCGTCACACCGAGATGCAGAGGATAGGCAGGGTAGCCTAATTCATCGAGACGAGCGACAAGCAGGCGAACTGCCGCAGTCATCACGACGGTATTGGAGGACTTCATCGAGATGACGATATCATGGAAGTCATGCTCACGACAGACATCCAGATATTCCAAGCAACTCTGTACCATCCCCTCGGGCGTATCGCCATAGAGCATCACCATACGCTCCGAGAGCGAGCCGTGATTGACACCGATACGTATCGCACGCTTCAGCGTCTTGGCGCGCTCAACAAAAGCGCCGAATCGCTCGCGTACCTTCTCATGCATGGCACGATAGACCTCATCATTCCACTCGGTCGTACCCTTACTATCGACGTAGTTACCAGGATTGACACGTACCTTCTCTACATACTCCAGTGCCGTGTCAGCTGCCGTTGGGTTGAAGTGAATATCAGCTACCAAGGGAGTCGTGATACCACGAGCACGGAGCTCTTTATGGATCACACCGAGGTTAGTAGCCACACGCTTGTCCTGTGCAGTATAGCGCAGATACTCCGCACCAGCGGAGATGATGCGCTCTGCTTGAGCGACAGCAGCCTCCGTATCCAGAGTCGAAGCTGTCGCCATTGACTGGACGCGCACAGGATAGTCATCGCCAAGAGGCGTATCACCAATATGAACCAACGCTGCACGGCGTCTGTGATAGAGACAAGGCTCAGCGGATGTAGTATGAGAGGGATGATTCTCTGCCATGAATAAGTCTTACAATAATGCAAAAGTAAACCCAGGAAGTGCTTCCACCTCCTGGGTTTACAACATGTGTATGCGGGGGTTAGTTCGTCTTGTGCTCGAACTTGACCTCTGCAAGCTCTCGATTAGCCTTGACGACCTTCTCCTTGAGCGACTCCTTGTAGGCTTCGAGTCTACGATAGAGATCTTCATCAGAGGTAGCCATCATCTGTACGGCCAGGAGTGCAGCATTCTCTGCTGCATTAATTCCCACGGTCGCTACGGGGATACCTGGAGGCATCTGCACCATAGAGTAGAGAGCATCGACGCCCTCCAGGGAAGCCTTGATAGGCACACCGATCACTGGAATGGAAGTCATCGAAGCGATGACACCACAGAGATGGGCAGCCATACCAGCAGCACCGATGATTACCTTGACGCCACGCTCCTTAGCCGTAGTGGCGAACTCCTCTACCTCACGAGGCGTGCGATGAGCAGAGAGTGCGAGCATCTCAAAGGGAATGCCGAGGGCATCGAGACGAGCGGCAGCTTTCTCCATGATGGGCAGATCGGAGGTACTGCCCATGATGATGCTGACCAGTGGAGATGCTTGCATCTTTATCCTGCGATGAGAGCCTTATAGTCGTCAGCGCTGAGCAGACCTTCTACGTCGTCAGCGTTAGCGGGCTTAATCTTGACGAGCCACCCCTTACCATAGGGATCGCTGTTGACCAGCTCAGGGCTGTCTTCGAGCTCGCTGTTGACTTCGAGGATTTCCCCTTCGATAGGGAGGAGGAGGTCAGATACCGTCTTTACAGCTTCGATAGAGCCGAAGACTTCTTCTGCGCTGAGGCTTTCACCTTCGGTCGTGACGTCTACATAGACGATTTCGCCGAGCTCACCCTGAGCGTAGTCCGTGATACCTACGTAGACAACATCACCTTCGAGGCGTGCCCACTCGTGGTCCTTGGTGTACCGCAGTTCCTGTGGAATGTTCATGTTCTTTCTTGGGGGTTATAAAGTTAGTTGATACGAAATAGCTTATTTGCTTTATGGAGCAAAGATAATCAACATATCGGAGCTTACGAAACGTGCCGAAAAGTTTTCACTCACTCCTTTTTTACTAGCTCCAAACTATAGTCTGTAGGTGGCTCCGAGGGAGGCATAGTTCACCGCTCCGCTGGCGAAAAAAGTCCTACCGCAAGAGAGGTCTATGAGGAAGTCCTTCGTCACAGCATAGCTTAGCCCCAAGTCACATCCATGCTCTGCAGGGCCAAAGACTCCATAGTACTCCACGAAGGAGCTTAGTCGATCTGTGAAGTTATAGCCTAACTCTGCGGTCAGAGAGAGGCGACGCATCCCCTCAGCTGAGCCGATGTTACAGGTGAGGGAAAGACCTGATATCAGTTCTCTCTCAAGAGCAAGTGTAAGATATCCCGTCACCCTACGTGCCTCCTCTTGAGGTGCGTAGTTCAGATAGCCGACAAGCGTCATGGCTGGGACCCAGCCATCACCAGAGAAGAGAGCAAGCTTGGAGCTGAGCGTGAGATCTGAGACCTGTACTGCCCCGCGATGAGGCCGCTGCAATAGACCTTCTAAGCGGAGCTCAAGATCAGGCACAAGGCCATAGCGAAGCATTAGTCCCATGTTATGATACCCTGAGGAAGTCCCTACTCCCCACTCGATCTGTAGGCGTCGTGGGCTTAGTACACTTGTTCCTTCACTATGGTCAGGACGGTCGGGTTGCACTTCATTATCCGTCTGTGCAGAGAGTGATCCAGCCAGTAGTGAGCAAGTCAATAAAGAGAGACTCCAGCGGCGGAGTGATGTATAGAGGTAGCGCATATCATGTAAATAGTAATGTATGAGCACAAAGGTACAACTGCTATAATGAAGAAGGCTGTGCCTCCAGCATCCAACCAACATGTGATCTGAATACCGAAGGCACAGCCTCAGTTATCTTATAATATACCTTGGTCTACTACAGGAGCTGCTGACTACGGCGGATGAAGGCAGCAAGTGCCTCACCTGAGAGTAGGCCATTACCAAGGAGCGCAAGGTCAACGAGCTGTCCCACGAGAAGCTCTTCTGAACCGAACTTCTTGATCTCCTCAGAAATCTTCCCTTCGAGTTCGGCTTGCTTACTCGTCAGAGCATCAAGCTCCTCACGTTCGGCCACACTCACCTCTTCGGGCTTCTTAGCTGACTGCACCGTGCGAGCAGCTTCGACAAGCTCACTTTGCTCCTGAAGCTCAGCGCGCAGAGTCGAGAGCTTAGGCTCAACAACTTCCTTCTCCGAAGCAAGGAGACGCTGGATCAATGGATGCTCAGTATTGAGTACCACGTTGTAGCCTTCGGGAAGCTCACCATAGAAGTTCATACCAGGCTGCAGACGAGCCATCTCCTGCATACGGCGCATGAACTCCCCTTGCGTGATCAGCACGGCATCAGCATCAGCACCAAGTGCTTCGAGGCTCACGCTATAGTTGCGCTTCTCCTCACGAGGTAGGCGCCCTTCAAAGAGGGCCTTCAAGGCCTTCTGCTCTACATCGGAGAGACTGACAGCACGCTGCTCATCCTTAGCGATAAGCTTATCGATAGAGTCAGAGTCTACTCGTACGAAGCGTGTCTTCTCGAGCTTCTGCTCCAGCTGAGATACCGCATGGACATCCAGAGGACCATCTAAGAGGAGGACAGAGTAGCCCTTAGCCTTAGCACGCTCGATAGCTGTATATTGACTGTTGCGGTCATTCGTATAGAGCCATACGAGCTGGCCTTCCTTATCAGTTTGCTCCCCTTCGGTAAGGGTGCGGTATTCGTCAAGGGTGAAGTGCTTCCCGTCGATATCAGTGACGAGGTCAAACTTCACGGCTCTATCGTAGAACTTCTCATCGGAGAGCATCCCATACTGCACGAAGACCTTCAGACTCTCCCACTTCTCCTCGAAGAGGCTACGCTCATTACGGAAGAGTTCATCAAGTCGGTCAGCGACTTTCTTGGAGATATGATTGGAGATCTTCTTGACCTGAGCGTCACTCTGCAGATAAGAGCGCGAGACGTTCAGCGGGATATCTGGAGAGTCGATGACCCCATGCAGCAGAGTCAAGTACTCAGGGACGATCCCTTCTACGTCTTCTGTGACGAAGACTTGGTTAGCATAGAGCTGGATCTTATTGCGCTGCAGCTCCATCTGATTCTTCACCTTGGGGAAGTAGAGGATCCCCGTAAGATTGAAGGGATAGTCTACATTGAGGTGGATCCAGAAAAGAGGCTCCTCAAAGGTCTGAGGATAGAGCTGGTGGTAGAAGGCAATGTAGTCCTCATCCTTTAGCTCCGAGGGCTTCTTGGTCCAAGCGGGGTGTACATCATTGATCTGGTTATCCTCGTCGGTATCGACATAGGCACCATCCTTCCACTCCTGCTTCTTCCCAAAGACGATGGGCACAGGGAGGAATTTGCAGTACTTATTGAGGAGCGTTGAGAGGCGATCCTTGCTGAGGAATTCTTCACTCTCGCTGTCAATATGCAGGATGATATCCGTTCCTCGCTCCGTACGACTCCCCTTCTCCAGGATGTATTCTGGGTTACCTTCGCAGCTCCAGTGGATAGGCTCTGCACCCTCACGATAAGAGAGCGACTGTATCTCGACACGCGAAGACACCATGAAGGACGAGTAGAAGCCCAAACCAAAGTGACCAATGATAGCCACCTTGTCGTCCTTATACTTATCAAGGAACTCCTCTGCTCCAGAGAAGGCTATCTGATTGATGTACTTCTCGACCTCCTCAGCAGTCATACCGATACCACGGTCACTGACAGTGATCGTCTTAGCATCAGCATCGAAGCTAATGGAGACCTTCAAGTCACCCAGCTCACCCTTGAACTCGCCTGCCGAGGCCAGTGCACGCAGCTTCTGCGAAGCATCTACGGCATTGGATACCAGCTCACGAAGGAAAATATCATGTTCACTGTAGAGAAACTTCTTGATGACGGGGAAGATGTTCTCACTCGTCACCCCAATCTTACCTTGCTTACTCATAGAGTCTATAGTTTATCTTGTATGATGGATATACGTGTTAGTGCCTTCCCTTATTCAAAGAGGATGCCACACCTCTACTCTACGCCAATATGGCAGGCTCTCCCTCACAAACGAATTGATATGCAAATCATGTGTAGGGGGCATTCTGTGATATGCGCATAGCATGATCCAATATGAGATCATTGCACGGCACCTCACGAGACCATTGCGAAAGTCCATCTCTTCACAGCTTGCGCAATGATTTCATATATAAGAAGTATATGGGTGCGTGGGTAGAGCTATATAGGATGGCGAAGAAAGCTATATAGCTTTGTACTAATTCCTATATAGCTTTGTGCTGATTACTATATAGCTTTGTGAAGTAACCTCTATTAGGTTGTTGCTCCGCATAGGGATAAAAGCTGTGGACGAGTGGCAGATAAGTTTGGACTACGTACGTGGCTCTAATATCTACGTACGTGGATATTTGGATTTACATGCCTGGTCTTTAAGACTACGTGCATAGATAGAAGAATACCACTACATGAAGGCGCTTTTTTCTTCACGAGAATAGCACTTTTTCCTCCGCTGGATAAGAGGAATACGCGCGATAAGGCGAAGGGCTTGTGTATCACTTCGGAGAGGTATATCGTGGGACTGAGCGTACGATGCCTTAGCACAATAAATAGAGGACAGGACTCCGCACAACAGTCTCCAACATTGCTTTATACCCACCACCAATGTTGCACAAACTCCATTTCCATACAATCCAATCTACCACCCACTTACCACTACGCACCTAAAACTTAGATAAGCCCCCCCCAATCTGCTTGGGAAGGTGCTCATTCTTAGAAGCAAATCAGGGTAGACTCTATAGACAATTTAGAGCGTTATGATAGGAGTCTGGTGAGTGAAACAGGCCGAGGTACAAGATTTTGTATCTTTGGGATAGCGTGTGTACTAAGCACTCGTCACCAGCTCCCTGCTCCGCAGTGGAGCCCGATTATAATTTTAATGGAGACAATCAAGCAGATATTCCGTATCGGGAGTGGCCCCAGCAGTAGCCACACCATGGGGCCGCGACGTGCCGCCGAGCAGTTCAGAGATCGTTGTCCTCAAGCCAAGCGCTATGACGTCACGCTCTATGGGAGCCTGGCGGCTACAGGTAAGGGGCACATGACTGATGCTGCTATCCTCGAGACACTGACGCCTGTAGCCCCCACGGAGATTCTGTGGAAACCTGATATCATACTCCCCTTCCACCCTAATGGGATGAAGTTCGAGGGCTTTGATGATGCGGGCAAGCTCCTCGACACCTATACAGTCTTCAGCATCGGTGGTGGGACGCTCGCCAATGAAGACTTCAACGAGCAGCGCTCTGCGACCATCTATCCTGATAGCCGTATCGTAGATATCATGCACCGCCTGCATGAGGAAGATACGACCTACTGGGAGTATGTAGAGCACTATGAGGGCCCTGAGATCTGGGACTATCTGGCTAAGATTTGGGACGTCATGCAGCAAGCCATCCATTCGGGACTAAATGCAGAAGGAGTCCTCCCTGGTGGCTTGGGGCTCCGCCGTAAGGCTGCTCTCTACAAGGTCAAGGCTGAGGGCTACGGCTCTGCCAGTATCAAGAATAGAGGCCTCGTCTATGCCTATGCGCTCGCTGTCAGCGAGCATAATGCTTCGGGCGGACGTGTCGTCACGGCGCCGACTTGTGGGAGCTGTGGAGTAGTCCCCGCGGTACTCTATCACCTCAAGATGAGCCGCAACTTCCCCGAACAAAGTATCCTGCGTGCCTTAGCTACCGCAGGCCTCTTCGCAAATGTAGTACGTACCAATGCCTCCATCTCGGGCGCAGAAGTCGGCTGCCAGGGTGAGATCGGCGTAGCCTGTGCTATGGGAGCCGCTGCCGCCAGCCAGCTCTTCGGTGGCTCCAACCTCCAGATCGAGTACTCTGCAGAGATGGCGCTGGAGCATCACTTAGGCCTCACCTGTGACCCGGTCTGTGGACTCGTCCAGATCCCCTGCATTGAGCGTAATGCCTTCGCTGCTGCTCGTGCCTTAGATGCCAACACCTATGGGACCTTCAGCGATGGGCGTCATCGCGTCAGCTTCGACCAGGTCGTCGAGGTGATGCGCAAGACGGGGCATGACCTTCCCAGCCTCTACAGAGAGACTTCTGCAGGCGGTCTCGCTACCGAGTATTCTGCCAAGAAGCCTCCTCGCCCTTGGTAATTCTCCATACCCCCAAAAGCTATGTCGCCTCGCTCTGTCATCCTCAGCCTCTCTACCTCACTTCTCCTCGCTCTCGGCGGAGTGAGTATGGAGCTTCATGCGCAAGCTCCCCGCACAGACTCTGTGAGTCGGGCTGTCAATGACAGCCTTCTGGTGATCCAGTTTGCCGAGGTATATATCTCCGCCAATCGTACTGTCCGTCCCCTCACCATCGAGGAGCGACGGCAGCTCTGGCGGCGCATACGTGATGTCAAGAAGGTCTATCCCTACGCCAAATACGTAGCGGCCACGATCATCGAGACCTACGAATATATGCAGACCCTCCCCGAGAAGGAGCAAGAGCCCCACCTCAAGCGAGTCGAGAAGGAACTCAAGGAAGATATGGAACCTAAGATGAAAGACCTGACCCTCAACCAAGGGAAGCTCCTCATCAAGCTAATCAACCGACAGTGCGGTATGACGGGCTATGAGCTCGTCCAAGCCTTCCTCGGGGGCTTCAAGGCTTGGACTTGGCAGGTCTTTGCCCGTATCACAGGTGCCAGCCTCAAGGCTACTTACCGTCCCCAGACGGATCCCGACGATGCACTCACCGAGCGTATCGTCCGCCTCTACGATCAGCGCATACTCTGACGACAAGCAATTCACCATGAGAATTAAATACGGCCTTTACCTATCCCTCTTCTTAGGCCTCAGCTTCACCACTTCTGCGAAGTCCAAAGGCCCTATCCGCGTAGCCTGCATCGGCAATAGCATCACCTATGGCTATGGACTCGCAGACCGAGAGCACGAGGCCTATCCCGTCCTCCTGCAGCAGAAGCTGGGAGCGAAGTACCAAGTAGAGAACTTCGGGAAGTCTGGAGCTACACTGCTCGCTCGGGGGCATCGCCCCTACTTCCAGCAGGAGGAGTACAAGAAGGCTCTGGCTTTCCGTCCTGACATCGCCGTGATTCATCTCGGGGTCAATGACACGGACCCTCGCAATTGGCCGAACTATCAGGATGAGTTCATTCCCGATTATCACCACCTCATCGATACCTTACGCGCTGTCAATCCTCAGGTACGTATCCTCATCGCTCGCACGACACCTATTGGTGTGGAGCATCCTCGCTTTGAGTCGGGTACGCGAGACTGGCAGCTGCAGATACAGCAGGCCATTGAGCAGGTGGCTAAGAGTGCAGATGTTGAGCTTATAGACTTCCACACCCCACTCTATCCCTACCCCCATTACTTTCCCGATGCAGTGCACCCCGTAGCAGCTGGTATGCACTTCCTCGCAGAGACTGCCTACCAAGCTATCTCGGGTGACTTCGGAGGACTACAGCTCCCAGCCATCTATTCTGATGGGGTGGTCCTGCAGCGCCAGCGTCCACTGACCATCCGAGGGAAAGCCAATGCAGGGGAACTTGTCACACTCTCCTTCCATGGCTGGAGCGGAAAGACGAAGGCTAATCATCTCGGCTCTTGGGCTATCACGCTCCCAGCTCAATCAGCTGGCGGACCCTATAGCCTTGAGGTAAGTACACCACAGAGCAAGCGAAAGATCAAGCTTAATAATGTCTATGTCGGGGAAGTATGGCTATGCTCTGGGCAGTCCAACATGGCTTTCATGCTCAGTCAAAGCACGGATAAAGAGCATCGTCCCATACAGCCTGACAGCATGCTGCGCATCTACAACATACAGCCCGCCCACGAGACGACTGCCACAGCTTGGCCTGTGAGCTTCTTAGACTCCCTGGATCAGCTCCGCTACTACCTCCCTGCTACCTGGGAAGGAGCCCGTCCCTCTAAGACAAACATCTCAGCGATCGCCTATCACTTCGCCCGTGAGCTGAGAGATAGCCTCCAGATACCCGTCGGTATCGTAGTCAATGCCATCGGTGGCTCTCCCACGGAGGCGTGGATTGACCGCGCCACGCTTGAGCAGGAGCTCCCTGCGATCCTGCGCCAATGGAGGAAGAATGACTTCATCATGCCATGGGTACGTGAGCGCGCTGGGCAGAACCTCCAAGCACGAGACACACCTCTTGCTCGCCATCCCTACGCTCCGACCTATCTCTACGATACGGGGATCCGTCCACTCTCCAGCTACACATTCCGAGGGGCTATCTGGTATCAAGGAGAGTCCAACGCCCATAACATCGAGGCACATAAGCAACTCTTCCCGCTTCTTGTCAAGAGTTGGCGTAAGACCTTCGGTGCTACCCTCCCCTTCTATTATGTCCAGCTCTCCTCGATCAACCGCCCTTCATGGGCCGCCTTCCGCGATAGCCAGCGACGCCTTGCTCGACCAAGTCAAGGAATAGATATGGTTGTCTCAATGGACCACGGAGACAAGGCGGATGTCCACCCTACCATTAAGTATCCCATCGGACATCGCTTGGCACTGCTCGCTCTCTCTGGACAATACGGCTACCGGTCCCTCGAAGCACGTAGCCCCGAGCTACTCAGTGTAAGCCAGGAAGCACAAGTACTCGAACTCACGTTTGCAGGCACCTCAGAGCTACGCACATCCGATGCGAAAGAGCTGAGAGGCTTCGAAGTCCTCACCTACGACGGGAAGACTCATCCACTCACGGGCTCTCTGCAGGGTGCAACAGTCACCCTCCAGCTTCCTCCTACACTCCGAGGGAAAGACCTATGGCGTCTACGCTACGCATGGCGTCCTTACACGGATGCTAACCTCACGGGCGCTACGGGCCTCCCCGTAAGCACCTTCTCCATTGATCTCAAGACCGATGCTCATGACGCTCAATAAGCTACGCTCTCTACTTGCCCTCACGGCTACCAGCCTCTTAGCTGGTCTATACTCCTGCTCTTCGTCCAACCCTGAGCTTACGATCAAGCTGGATAAGTTAGCACCCAGCGACACCATCGCTTGGGTAACCTACTTGGGACACGAGGGGCAGCAGACCGACACTCTACTTCACTTCGAGCCGACGATCCAGCTCTCGCCCGACACCTCACGCTTTCACTCGGTCTTCTTCTCACATGACGGTGCTACGCGCGTACATTACTATATACTCCAGGGGAAGACTTGGAAGGAAGTGACGACGATGCAGGTCGACACGACAAAGCTCACGAGCGTCCTTCCCTTTGAAGGGGTTGATCTGCAGGGAAAGTCCCACACAATCTCCGAGCTCTATACGCATCACAGCGTTGAGCTTGTATTTGCTTCACCAGAAGGGTTGCAAAGCCTCACCCGCCGAGAGCAGGAGGGGCTGCAAGCCAAGGCTCGTCCCGACAGCCTCCAGTTCGTCATCCTCTACCCTACGCCGTCTGATAGCGCAGCCCGAGGTCAGTTCCGCCGTGACAGCCTACGTGGTATCGCTTTCTCTGATAGCTTAGGCTTAGTCTCTCGACTGCGAAGGGAGTACGGCGTACAAGGGAACGACCGACCCGTGCGCTTCCAGATCGATACCTTAGGGCGAATCAAGCGGCGCTGACCTCACCGCAACACAAACACCATCCCCCTACCCAACATCTATACCACCATGCTTGTCAAGACCTACGCTGCAGCCCTACAGAGCATCCAAGCTCGTACGGTGACGATAGAGGTAAGCTGTACTCGCGGTTCTTACTTCCAGCTTGTTGGCCTCCCCGACACTGCTATCAAGGAGAGTCAAGACCGCATCATCTCGGCCATCGAGAGTAGCGGATACAAGTTCCCAGGGAAGCGCATTGTCATCAACATGAGTCCAGCTGACCTACGCAAAGAGGGGGCAGCCTATGACCTACCTCTTGCGATAGGACTCTTAGCTGCTGACGGACAGATCCCCTCCGATCTACTCGAGCACTATATGATCATGGGCGAACTCTCCCTCGATGGAGCCGTTCGCCCTATTCATGGTGCCCTACCCATAGCCATCCAAGCCCGAAGCGAAGGCTACCGCGGCTTCATTCTTCCCGAAGCCAATGCTCGGGAAGCCGCCGTCGTCAATAAGCTTGAGGTACATGCTGCCCGCACCCTGCGCGAAGTCATCGGGATGCTGACAGGAGAGGTGCCTCTACCCATCGTCGAGGTCGACACACGTGGAGAATTCTATCGAGGGATAGAGAGCGAGACCTTTGACTTCTCCGAGGTCAAGGGACAAGAAACCGTGAAGCGAGCACTCGAAGTCGCGGCAGCTGGCGGACACAACCTTCTGATGATCGGTGCCCCAGGGAGCGGAAAGTCTATGATGGCAAAGCGACTGCCCAGCATTCTCCCGCCCTTCACGCTCGGTGAAAGCCTTGAGACAACGAAGATCTATTCGGTAGCTGGGAAGCTGGGTAAGGACGTCACCTTGATGACGACACGCCCCTTCCGTGCCCCACACCACTCCATTTCGCCCGTTGCACTGGTCGGTGGTGGGAGCAATCCCCAGCCTGGAGAGATTAGCTTGGCACACAATGGAGTGCTTTTCTTAGACGAGCTTCCTGAGTTCAGCCGCAATGTCTTAGAGGTCATGCGTCAGCCACTGGAGGAGCGTATCGTGACAGTCGCTCGAGCTCGCTATACCGTAGACTACCCCGCCAGCTTCATGCTGGTAGCAGCGATGAATCCGTGCCCTTGCGGCTACTACAACCACCCGACCCACGCCTGCGAATGTACCCCACAGCAGGTACAGCGTTATCTGGGGAAGGTATCAGGCCCCCTGCTTGACCGCATCGACCTGCAGGTAGAGATCGTCCCTGTGGACTTTGAGAAGCTCTCCGATGCCCGTCCCTCAGAGAGTAGTGAGCGCATCCGAGAGCGTGTCTTAGCCGCACGCGAGATACAGACTCGGCGCTTTGCTTCCTACCCCGAGGTACACTGCAATGCGCAGATGACCCCACGGCTTATGCAGCTCTTTGCCCGCCCCGATGCCGAAGGGCTGGAGAAGCTCCGTCTCGCCATGGAGCGATTGGATCTGTCGGCACGTGCCTACGACCGCATCCTCAAGGTAGCTCGTACCATCGCTGACCTTGCTGGCTCCGAAGAGATCCGCAAGGAACACATCGCTGAGGCCATTCACTACCGCAGTCTTGACCGCGCTTCTTGGGGGCAGCGATAGCTCCAGCAGCTCCTCTATCCTCACGAACTTTTATCACCATACTCTAAAGCCATCAGAGTAGTCTCATAGAGAGAGCTACTCCGAAACTCTATGCATATAAGAACGAAGTAGTACTGGTCACTGCGCGGAGCAGTACTGGTCAGGACTTCGACCAGTACTGGTAGGTATAGGTGACCAGTACTGGTTCGCTCGCTGACCAGTACTGGTTGATTTTCCCCTTCATAGGACCACTCCCGACGAGCTTCACTTACCACAATATAGAGGGGTACCCAAGCGTGTGCTCTCTGATGTCGAAACACCTGATAATGTAATGGGAGGAAGAGTAAAATCACTGTGGGAAGCAGCGGAATACTTAGTATTTTGATATCGTAACCTAATCCATAGGCTACCTAATGAATAATTCGTATTTTTGCGGCTGATATTCGCTAAGCACATAACGACTTATACACAAACCAATCAGCTATGTACTGGACATTAGAACTGGCATCTAAGCTCGAAGATGCACCATGGCCCGCAAGCCGTGACGAACTCATCGACTACGCCCAGCGCTCTGGCGCCCCCATCGAAGTCATTGAGAACCTCCAGGAAATGGAGGATGAGGGCGAGCTATACGAATCCATCGAAGATATCTGGCCCGACTACCCAAGTAAGGAAGACTTCTTCTTCGACGAAGAAGAATATTAGTCAGCTTCACTTCGGAGGCTATAAATCCGATGGGCAAGACAACCTTCACCTATGGTCGTAGGCGTAGAGACCTTGGTCTCGTGGGTTGTCTTGCCCTTCTTTTGTTCTCAGCGCAGCCAGTCGTATCCCAGTCACGCCCTTTAGTTCGCCAGTGGGATGAAGCTTTAGGCTACTACAATCCTGCAGCCTTAGCCCCTCTGGGTACAGGACAAATCGCAGGCCTGTGGGGAAGAGAAGACCATCGACACAGCTACTACCTACTCCTTACAGACCTACCTCTGGAGCTCCTCGGTGGGCGCCATGTAGTGGGAGCTCAGCTCCTACACCACCAGCAAGACCTGTGGGAGCATTCGACCTTCTCCCTACGAGGGAGCGCTTGCCTACCCTTATCCGAGGGGAAGCGCCTACAATTAGGAATGGAAGGTACGCTGCACCGTCTTACCTTCGATGGGAAGAAAGCCCTTGAAGAAGGTATCACCAATAGTGAGCTCCCTACGACAAAGAGCGAGGGTAAGGCACTCGGTCTTAGCTTAGGCCTACAGTACTATGGAGAGCGCCTCTCTGCGGGTATTGCTGTGACTGACCTCTTCGGGGTGCACACTCGCATCGGAGAGCGCTATACAGCGCAGCTACCTCCGCGCTACAGTGCCACACTTAGCTACCACATCGGCTCCGCTGTAGCTTGGGCCTTTGTCCCTGCCATCTGGGGCTCTTATAGCCAAGATGAGAAGTGGCGATCGGAGGTACGAGGTACGCTATGGTATCACTCTCGCATAGCCCTCGGTAGCTCCTACCGCCCAGGCGAAGCTCTTGGTCTTCACACCCGCCTTCGCCTCGGAGAGCTATCCCTCGGCTATCAAGTCGAGCGTTCCACCCGATCAAGTAGCTTTTACCACGAGCTACTCCTCGGCTATACACTCCCTCATGGGAGGACTAAGCACACAGAGCCCCGATACAAGAGTATTCGGCTGCTCTGAGAAATGATACAATGCTCATGACCCAATCCTTACTACTTCGACTTACCCAATTTAGTACCGCCTTCATCCTATGCTCCGCACTCTGCTCCTGTGGCTCCTCACACCCCACATCTATGGGAGGAGTAGCTACTGCTCGCTTAGCATCGTGGAATGAGCCAGCTCCACATGGGATGGTGCACATCCCTCGCGGACATATACTTCTTGGAGAAGCTAAGGCTGACAGTCTCTGGGGAACGCCTGCCGTGAGCCGAGGCATATCAGTCGAAGCCTTTTGGATGGATCGTACCGAGGTGACGAATGCGCAGTATCGCCAATTCGTATATTACGTACGAGACTCGATACTACGTGAGCGCTTAGCAGACCCAGCCTATGGTGGTGACGAGAGCTACAAGATCACAGAAGACAAAGACGGAGAGCCCACCACACCTCATCTGGACTGGAGCCGCCCTATTCCCTCGGAGAAGCGAGCTACAGAGGAAGAGCTACGCGCCCTGCAGAGTATCTACTACACCAATCCTGTCACAGGAGAGAAGAAGCTGGATCCTACGCAGCTCTACTACCGCTACGAGCGCTATGACCATCGTGCGGCAGCCCTATGGCGTAATCAGCTACGCCAAGCACAGGGCAATCCACAATGGGAGAAGAAGCGACCCGAGACCGTCCTCATCTCCAAGGACACGGCTTACATAGACTCCTCTGGCAAGATCGTACGCGAGACGCTCACCCGTCCGCTGCGTAGCGAGTACGACTTCCTCAGTACCTATATCATACCCGTCCTCCCCGACGAGACCGTCTGGGTCAATGATTTCCCCCAGTCAACTAATGCCATTTACACCACCAAGTACTTCAACCATCCTGGGTATAATGACTACCCTGTTGTGGGAGTCACTTGGGAGCAAGCGCAGGCCTACTGCGCTTGGCGCACCATCTCCTACAAGAAGGGCCTCAAGCTCCCCGAGGGTCAGATCGTAGAGGAATTCCGCCTCCCGACCGAAGCCGAATGGGAATATGCCGCACGAATGGGTAACTCAAGCATCAGCTACCCCTGGGGCAATGCCGAGGTACGCTCATGTGACGGGTGCTTCGTGGGCAACTTCAAGCCTGGAGACGGTGACTACACGGCTGACAAGCATCTGATCACGGCACGAGTTTCCTCCTACCCACCCAATGACTTCGGACTCTTTGACATGGCTGGTAATGTGGCCGAATGGACCAGCACGACTTGGACTCCTGCCGGCCTCAAGCTCATCAATGATGTGAACCCTGAGCTATCCTATCAAGCAGATTATAAGGATAGTATTGACCGCACCCTCAAGGTCATCAAGGGCGGATCGTGGAAGGATATAGCCCGCTATATACGCGCCAATAATCGCACGAAGGCTCCACAGAATGCAGCACACTCCTACATAGGCTTCCGCTGTGTACGCTCGGCTGTCGAGTTCAGTAAGTAGTTAGCTCCTATCTTGTGTTAAGCCACCCACCTATGTCCAAGCGCCTTAGCCCTATACGCCGTCTCGAGCGCTTCCTCGCCAGCCAGCGAGGGAAGCGTATACTCAACTACTTCTACTCCTGGGGAGCTGCCTTCGTCATCTTAGGCGCGCTCTTCAAGCTCCTTCACATACGCTATGGCGATGAGATCCTCCTTGTGAGCATGCTCACTGAGTTCGCCGTCTTCTTCATCTCGGGCTTTGAACGCCCAGAGATAGGCAGCAAGGAGGCGGAGTCCTCCGACAAAGCATATCCATCTTCAGCTATACTCCATCAGCAGCACCAACCGGTAGTCACGTCCACAGACCTTCCACTGCAAGGGCTGGGAGATACAGATACCTTGACAAGCAATATCACTGAGCTCAATGCCGTCTATACGCGCCAAGTCAAGGAACTCAGAGCTCAGCTGGAGACCATCGAACGGATCAGCACAGACCTACAGCACATGCATGCCATGTATGAGGCTGGTGCTAAGGATAGCTCGACCTTCCGCCAACAGAATGAGCGCCTCATCAGCCAGCTGGAGCAGCTCAATGCAGCCTACGCTCGCATGCTACAGGCCCTGACGGTGAATATGAATCCCCCTAACAGCTCACTCTCCTCAGGGGCTGACGAACCGACTCACACGAAGTAACCCACCTCAGCATGGCAGTAGGCACTGGTAGCAATCCCAATAGACAGCGCATGATCAACCTCATGTACATCGTCTTCATCGCAATGATGGCACTCAATGTATCACCTGAGGTACTCGATGGCTTCAGCAAAGTGGAGGGAGAGCTACGCCAAGCGACAGCGGCCAGTGAGGCTCAGAATGGGCGCTTAGCCTCGGACATGCAAGCCGCCTTCAGCACCAATCCTGCGAAGGCAAGCATGTACTACGAGCAGAGCCAAGAGCTACAGCGACGCACTGACTCACTCTATCAGCACCTCCAGCAGCTGAAGGAAGCCATCGCCATCGAAGCTGATGGGCGCGGTGCATCCCCCGATTCCCTAGAGCATCGAGACAATCTATCAGCAGCCTCTGTCGTATTACTTGCCCCCATCCATCCCAAGGGGAAGGAGCTCCGCAAGCATCTCAATAGCTATACCTCCTGGGTCGGGAGCCTACTGAAGTCTTCCAACTCAGAGGGTAAGATTCTCTCTCGCCTTAGTACTCCTGAGGGGCGAGAAGGAAAGACTTGGGAAGAAGAGTGCTTTGAGAGCATGCCAGCCATAGCCGCTATCACCCAGCTCACCCAGCTGCAGAATAGCCTGCGCTATGTCGAGGGCGAGACACTCAGCGAACTGCTACGCAGCATAGGAGCCTCGGACTATCGCTCCAATAAGCTCACGGCCCAAGTCATCCCAGACAGCCGCATTATCCTACGCGGCGTCCCTTACCAAGCCGCCATCGTACTCAGCAGCATTGACACGACGAAGCACCCAAAAATCTACCTCCAAGGGAATGCCTTGCCCACCTCTTCAGCTGGAAGGATTAGCTTAGCGACACCATCGACCGGCACCTTCCCGATCAAAGGCCATATAGAGGCTGAGCTGAATGATGGGACGATCGTACGCAGCCCCTTTGAGGGTAGCTACACGGTGATCGAGCCAACAGCCACCATCGCCCCTACGATGATGAACGTCCTATATGCAGGGATTGACAACCCCATTCAAATAGCCGTCCCAGGCATTCCACTCCAGGATATCACAGCGACCAGCTCCTCGGGCAGCCTTATCCGAAAGGGAGATCTATGGATCGCTCACCCGACCAAGGCTGGGAGCGAAGTCATCATCTCCGTGACAGCCAACGTCGGAGGAAAGAGCCAGCCCGTAGCTCAGACGAAGCTCCGAGTACGTAGCCTCCCCGACCCGATGCCCTATCTCAGTATCAGTGTGGGGAGCGGAAGCACCCGATTCAAGGGAGGGCGAATAGCAAAGAGCTCTCTACTTGCTTCAGGCGGTGTCCGCGCAGCCCTTGATGACTCCTTCCTTGATATCAACTACAGCGTACTGCGCTTCCAGCTCTTAGCCTTCGACGCTCTGGGCAATGCACTCCCCGAACCCTCTCAAGGGGCAAACTTCTCCGACCGGCAGATACGCCTCATCCAAAATACGCCCCACGGACGTCGCCTCTTCATCACAGATATCATCGCTCGAGGCCCTGATGGCGTCGAGCGTCGTCTTCCCTCTCTTGAGCTTGTCATCGCATAGACCAAAGCCCACCTATCCTACGAAAGCAATGAAGCGAACAACCACTATATTCATCTCATCCCTTCTTCTCTCCTCACTTGGGCTCTCTGCTCAAGATGCACCTCGTACCCCTATCGTACGCAAGGGTACTCAGCAGACGGAGCGACGAGAGAAAAAGAAAGCCGTAGAGCATGCCACTAATCATAGGCTCACTGAGCGCGCTAAGACCTTCATATCCTCCGACACCATCACGATAGATCAGGTCGCCTGGCGCCGAGGGATCTACCGAGCTCTTGACCTTATGCAGCCTGCTAATGCTCCGCTTTATAGTCCCGAAATAGCTACTGAGCGAGAGGCGAACCTCTTCGCACAGATCTTCCAGCTCTATGTTGCTGGCAGACTCCCCGTATATGAATACCTTGATGGCCCCGAGCGCTTCGATGAGGCACATCGCCTAAGTTTCAAAGATTTCGTAGAGCGCTTCCAGATCAGCTATATCGAAGGGGATCCTCAAAGCATCCCATCCAGCGAAGTTAAGGGCTACTACATCAAGGAAGCACATATCTTCGATGAAGGGACCTCTACCTACTTGACGCAAGTAGAAGCCCTATGCCCCATCCTCTCAGGTGTAGGCGACTATGGGGAGCTACGCCTCCCTCTCTTCTGGATTAAGTACAGTGACCTGGCTCCTTACCTACAGAGGGGGCTCATCGCTCTAAGTGAGGGAAACAGCGCCTATCGAGGTACGCTCTTTGATTTCTTCCGCTTGGGACTCTACAAGGGGGAGATAGTCAAGACGGAGAACCTACGTGGACGTACGCTATCCCAAGAGTACCAGAGCCCTGAAGCCCAGAAGAAAGCGCAAGAGCATATCGAGCGAGAGCTATCAGACTTCCAGGTGCAGCTCTATCTCCCCGACAGCACGCTACATCAGCCGAAGCAGTCTCCCAAGAAGAGGAACAAGTCTAAGTCCAAGAGCCAGCCTACCTCAGATAGCAGTGCCAGCTCTACCAGTAAGTCATCCTCGACACCTATCACTCGCTCAGCCCGAGGCAGAGGCTACTAAGCCTACCCCACACATAAAGCGACAGCGCCCCCTCTCCATCGTGGAGAGGGGGCGCCGTCTTATAGCGGAGGATAAGCCTTAGTAGCTTATTCCTTTACTTCCCAATAGGCGTCCTTCATCAGGACATCTTCAAGCTTACGGATACCGGGCTTCTGAGCACGGACCTCCTCGATCTGCTGCGTGACAGCCTGGTCATAGCAAATATCCTCGACGTCGCGAATGACACCGAAGGCTACAGGCATATCATCGCTCGTACCCATCATCGCCAGCATCGTGTGGAGGGTAGGATCGACTTCGTGAGCATCGTGCGTCAGGACATCATCCAGTGTGTAGCCATCTTCGCCGATGGTCACGACTTTCAGGCGAAGGCCATCAAGGACGATACCCTTATTCTTCTCCTTACCGAAGATCATCTTCTCGCCATGGCGAAGTACGATGGAGCGGTCTTCACGCGTATCACGCTGAGCTACGCCCTTATGCACACCGTCATTGAAGATCACACAGTTCACCAGGACTTCGACGACAGCAGCGCCCTTATGCTGAGCACTTGCTACCATACACTGCCCGAGGAGCTTCATATCGATATCCAGTGAGCGAGCGAAGAAGCGACCACGTGCACCGAAGCAGAGCTCTGCAGGGATGAAGGGATCTTCGACCGTACCGAAGGGTGAGCTCTTTGAGACGAAGCCACGCTCAGAGGTAGGTGAATACTGACCCTTCGTCAGACCATAGATACGGTTATTGAAGAGGATGAAGTTGAGGTCTACATTACGACGGATAGCGTGAATGAAGTGGTTACCACCGATAGCGAGGCTGTCACCGTCCCCCGTAGCGATCCATACACAGAGATCGGGGCGAGCGGTCTTAAGACCTGTAGCGATAGCTGCAGCACGCCCGTGGATCGTGTGGAAGCCGTAGGCATTCACATAGTAGGGCAGACGTGAGGAGCACCCGATACCCGAGATGACTGCCGTCTGCTCGGTCGAGATAC
The DNA here is from genome assembly GCF_943169685.1 of Porphyromonas bobii. Classification (NCBI taxonomy): domain Bacteria; kingdom Pseudomonadati; phylum Bacteroidota; class Bacteroidia; order Bacteroidales; family Porphyromonadaceae; genus Porphyromonas; species Porphyromonas bobii. Next base: position 429,277 of record NZ_CALPBU010000001.1, on the reverse strand, counting down.
CCACCTCGGCCATAGACTTCTGGAGAGTAGCCAAGACACCATGGTCACCACAGCCAGGACACCAGCGTACGTACTGGTCGCTCTTGAAGCTCTTAGCGTCTAACTTCACTGGGTTTGCATTCGTTTCCATAGGGCTATTCTTCGATAAGTTTGATGAATTCTTCGACTAAGTGAGAGAGGCTGAAGGGCTGGCCAGTCACCTCGTTGTACTGATGAGGCACGAAGTTGTCGATCAGACCACGCAGGTGACGAGCGAACATACCCGTATTCTGCTCAGCGATGATGACCTTCTTGTAGCGGCGCAGCACTTCCTCTGTGTTCTTAGGCAGAGGGTTGATGAAAGCGAAGTGGGCATGAGCGATCTTGTAGCCCTGCTCACGGACCTTATGGGAAGCTTCGTAGAGGTGCCCATAGGTACCACCCCAGCCGACGATCAGCGTATCGGCATCCTGATCGCCTTCGACCTCGAGGAGAGGGATCTCATTAGAGATGTAGTCGATCTTCTCCTGACGAGTCTTGACCATAAGGGCGTGGTTAGCAGCGTCGGTACTGATAGCACTGGTCGTGAAGTTCTTTTCAAGACCACCGAGACGGTGCTCGAAGCCTGGGGTACCTGGTACAGCCCAGTAGCGAACCTTTGTTTCGGGGTTGCGGAAGTAAGGACGCCAGCCCTCAGCTGCACCTTCAGGGAGCTTAGACACGTAGTTAGGCTCGATCGTAGGCAGCTCATGGAGGTCGGGGATGCGCCAAGCCGAAGAACCGTTAGCTACGAAGGTATCCGTAAGCAGGATAACTGGAGTCATATGCTCAACGGCGATCTTAGCAGCCCAGTAGGCATAGAGGAAGCAAGTATCAGGTGTCGTCGCAGCGAGGACGGGGATAGGAGCTTCACCGTTGCGGCCATAGAGCGCCTGCATCAGGTCGGTCTGCTCACTCTTCGTAGGAAGACCTGTAGAAGGACCACCACGCTGTACGTCGATGATAACCAAAGGAAGCTCAGCCATCACAGCGAGGCCAATAGCTTCACTCTTCAGGGCAAGACCAGGACCAGAAGTAGTCGTCACAGCGAGGTCACCAGCGAACGAAGCACCGATAGCGGTACAGATACCAGCGATTTCGTCTTCTGCCTGGACGGTCTTCACGCCAAGAGCCTTGTGCTTAGCGAGCTCATGGAGGATATCCGTAGCAGGAGTGATAGGATAGCTACCGAGGAAGAGTTCGAGACCAGCTTGCTCAGAAGCTGCGATCAGCCCGTAAGCAGTAGCCTTGTTACCATTGATATCGAGGTAGCGGCCTGGTACAGGCTTCTGCGTTTCGATGCGGAAGATGCTGGCAGAGGCGTGAGTATTAGCACCGAAGTCAAAGCCGTGGTTCAGCGATGCGATGTTAGCATCACGGAGCTGAGGCTTCTTACCGAACTTACGGTCGAGGAACTGCTCTGCGGGGCCAAGAGGACGATCACAGATCCAGCAGATGAGCCCAAGAGCAAACATGTTCTTGCATCGGAGGGCAGACTTAGCGTCGAGGCCAAAGTCCTTAAGACCTTCCTTCACGATCGAAGAGATCGGAGCAGGGATGACCTGCTGAGTCTTCAGTCCGAGTTCTTCGAAGGGATCTTCAGTCAGGAACTCAGCCTTACGCAGGTCGTTGGTGGAGAAGGAGTCTGTGTCGATGATGATGATCGAGTCCTTCTTAAGGTATTTGACACTAACCTTAAGAGCGGCAGGATTCATCGCCACAAGAATATCCGCATTCTCACCTGGAGTACGTACCGAGCGAGAGCCGATCTGGACTTGATATCCAGATACACCACTCAGGGTACCCTGTGGGGCGCGGATCTCAGCGGGGAAGTCGGGGAGTGTCGAGATGGTGTTCCCCGTCATGGCGGAGAGGTCAGAGAAGATCGTCCCTGTGAGCTGCATACCGTCCCCCGAGTCACCGGAGAAGCGGATCACGATGTCTTTAAGGGTTTTGACCGCTTTCTGTTCGTCCATAGCTTTACTACTACAAATTATATAATACGTATGTTAGCACGGCCAAAGCCACCTATGGGAGGTTGTGTCTTCTGGTGAGGAATAGTACCGTTAGTGATAGAGGACATGCCGTGCCACCATTGCTTATTTTGTTCTGCAAATGCAAAGCAAAGCTAACGAATAAAGTACACCCCACCAAACCCCGACTTAATTAATTATTTTCATAAGCATAGGGGATGCATCCCCTCCTCCACAAGGCGATAGCAGCTACTGACCGAATAGCAAGCAGAGAGCTTCGGACATCCAATAGGCAAGACTCCTCCAGTCGCTCTTAAACACCCTAAGACTGGGGACCGTAAGTGAGGGAAAGAGGCTATTAAATTGGCGACAGCTCACTATGCATTGGCTCATTAAGCCCCGTCTTTCTTCAGGCCCTAAGCCCCGATTCATAAGGCTCCCCCTATTACAGGGGGCTGTTTCTAACCAATAGTGGTCTGCGGGTGAAGCAATACGACTTTGCACTCGAAGCAATATTGAGACCATTGTGCAAGGCCATCCCTTTACAGCTTGCACTTTCCTCCTTCGAACTTCTCAACCTAAAGGCTCCGATTTTCGAGGAAAGAAGGTCGAGTAATGGAGAGGTGGGCTTGCGCAATGCTCTCATAATAGGTATATGGGTGCGTGGCGTAGAGCTATATAGGATGGCGAAGCAAACTATATAACTTTGGACTGATTCCTATATAGCTTTGTGCAGTGACCTCTATCAGGTTGTTGCTCCGCGTAGGGATAAAAGTTGCGGACGAGTGGCAGGTAAGTTTGGACTACGTACATGGATCTAATATCTACGTACGTGGATATTTGGATTTACGTGCCTGGTCTTTAAGACTACGTGCATAGACAGCGGAAAACCACTATGTGAAGGCGCTTTTTTCTTCACGAGAAGGACACTTTTCCCTCCGCTGAATAAGAGGAATATGCGCGATAAGGCGATGGGCTTGTGTAGCACTTCGGAGAGATATGGCGGGGAGCTGGGCGTGCGATGTCTTAGCACTCTAAGAGAGGACAGGACTCTTCTCAACTGTCTCATATTGGTTTATCCCTCATACCACTATTGGTTTGCCCCTTGTACCAATACTGCTTTGATTGTAGACCACTATTGGTTTGAAGCACCACTCAGTAGCGACGCATCAAACAACCTCCGCAAATACTTCGGCCTTCATCACATGATCCCCCCCAAGTCCATCGTACTTTTTCAGTCCAAGACTAACCAAATCTTGGTATCTTTGCCTTGGACATCGACCAAAAGGCTCGGAATTGGACTCCACCTCAGCAGGAAGTCGATCCCCATATATTAATATGAATAGCGATAGCATAGTCATTATACCCACCTACAACGAGCGGGAGAACATCGCCCAGATGATCGACACCGTACTCGCACTCCCCCAGCCCTTCCACCTGCTCATCGTCGATGATGGATCGCCCGATGGCACCGCGGCCATCGTCCGAGAGAAGCAAACAGAATATCCTGGGCGGGTACATCTCTTGGAGCGCTCGGGCAAGCTCGGACTCGGCACAGCCTACATCGCCGGATTCCAGTGGTCACTACAGCACGACTACGAGTATATCTTCGAGATGGACTGTGACTTCAGCCACCCTCCGATGAAGCTACTGGAGCTCTATAAGGCATGTGCCGAAGGAGGAGCAGATGTAGCCGTTGGCTCACGCTATACGCGTGGTGGACGTGTGAAGAACTGGCCGCTGGATCGCATCCTCATGAGCTATGGGGCTTCACTCTACGTGCGCCTCATCACCTTCATGCCTGTCAAGGACTCGACGGCTGGCTTCGTCTGCTATCGTCGCCGAGTACTTGAGACGATGGTCCTTCCCGAAGTACACTTCAAGGGCTATGCCTTCCAGATCGAGATGAAGTACACCGCCTACTGCCTTGGCTTCAAGATCAAGGAGGTACCCATCACCTTCGAAGACCGCGTACTGGGTACATCGAAGATGAATACCTCGATCTTCAAGGAGGCTTTCCTCGGGGTCTTCAAGCTCCGCTACTGGCACTGCTTCAAGGGCTTCCCCAATAAGAATACGCTAAGCACCAACGCCTAACACCTCATATACTATTACTATGCAGCTCCACTTGGCTTGTAAGCGATCTCTGCTTGTACTCCTCACGGCTTGTGCCCTTCCCGCCCTCAGCATGGCACAGCAGGCTCCCGAGGACCAGCTACTCCGTCTTATCAAGATGCCCCTGAAAAATATCTTCGTGGAGTATCCCAATAAGACGAGCCACAATATCCTCGACAGCCTCGATGCACGACTCACTCCACGTGACCTGCACCCAGCTTTCTACGGCTCCTTCGACTGGCACAGCTCCGTACATAGCCATTGGATGCTCGCCGAAATCCTATCAACTTACCCCGATATCTCTGCTCGAGGCGAGATCATCGCAGCCTTTGATGAGCACTTCACAGAGGAGAAGATGCGTGGAGAAGCGGCTTACTTTGACCGTAAGCTCTCGGGCAACTATGAGCGCACCTACGGCTGGGCATGGCTTATAAAGCTCAGCGAACAGCTACATGACCTCGCGGAGCATAGTGCAGATAAGGCTCTGCAAGAGAAGGCTAAGGGCTGGGCTACTCACGTCGATATCCTCTCGGATAAGATCGTCACAAAGTGGAAGGCCTATCTGCCCAAGATGACCTACCCCAACCGCATCGGCACGCACTCCAACTCCGCCTTTGCACTCGCCTTCGCTATTGACTTTGCCCGTGCTCGTGGAGACAAGGAATTCGAGCAGGCCCTCATCGCCAAAGCGCGTCAGCTCCACCTCGGCGACAAGAAGGCACCAGCCGAATGGGAGCCTAATGCTACCGACTTCTTCTCCCCTACGCTGATGGTAGCAGACCTGATGACGCGTGTACTCCCCCAGCGAGAGTACGTACGCTGGCTCTCAACTTACTTCACGCCACAGGGCATCAACCGCCTCTGCGAGAAGCCCGTCGTCAGCGACCTCACCGACTACACCATCGTGCATCTGGTAGGTCTTGCATATACTCGTGCTTGGACGATGGCTCGCATCTCTGGCTACCTGCCCCAGGGGCATCCGCTCAAGGCACGCTTCGCTCGTACATCAGCTCAGATGTATGCCCACGGGATGGATCAGATCTTCCGCTCTGACTATGGTGGTGACCACTGGCTGGCGACTTTTGCCCGCTACGCAGAGGAGGTGATGAAGGCCAATAAGATCAAGCACTAAGCCCAAGGATACGCCCTACCTATGCGCATCAGTAAGATAGGAGAGCAGTGGGCCCACGGCGGAGGCGCATGGCTCAATAGACACAGCAACGTCCGTACGGGGATGATCATCGCATCGATCATCTTCATCATCGTCTCCCTCTGGGCATCAGACCGCTTGGTCACTCGTATGGCAGAGGCTGAGCGTCTGAATATGGAGATCTGGGCTAATGCTACCCAGGCCACCACGACGAACGATATCAACACCACACTCATCTACCTCTCGCGTATCCTCGAGTCCAACCCTTCTATCCCGACCATCATCACGGACAAGGAGGGGCGCATCATCAGCTACAATAATATTGAGCTACCGAAGGAGGATACGGAGAAATTCCTCTATCAGAAGCTGGCAGCCTTCCGCACAGGCTACCCTCCTATCGTCATGGAGGGGCTTACCGATCCACTCTACCTCTACTATTCCGATAGTAAGGTCCTCCAGCAGCTACACATCTTCCCCTACATTCAGCTCGCTGTCTTCTTCCTCTTCCTTGGTGTCGCTATCGTGGCTCTCGTTAGCTTGAAGAAGTCAGACCAGAACCGCATCTGGGAGGGACTGGCTCGTGAGACAGCGCATCAGCTGGGGACTCCTACCTCATCGCTCATGGCATGGAAGCAGTACCTTGAGAGCACGGGGACCGAAGAGATGGTCACCAACGAAATGGAGAAGGATATTGAGCGCCTTGGCATCATCGCTGACCGCTTCCAGAAGATCGGTTCGTCCCCCAACCTCAAGTCGGCTGACCTGCAAGAGGTCGTCCTGCGTGCCATCCACTACATGCAGCCACGTATTTCCTCTCAGGTAGAGCTTATTCCTCCCACATCACTGGATGAAGCTATCGTCGTGAAGCTCAGTGAGCCGCTCATGGCATGGGTCTTCGAGAATCTCATCAAGAACGCCGTCGATGCTATGGAGGGCAAGGGAAAGATCACCTTCCAGTACATCCTCAAAGATCAGTGGGTCTACATTGATGTCACCGATACGGGGAGAGGCATCCCCAGAGGGATGCACCGCAATATCTTCCGCCCTGGGGTGACGACCCGTCAGCGTGGGTGGGGACTCGGGCTCTCCTTGGCGCGCCGTATCGTCGAGGAGTATCACCGTGGGCACATCTACGTCAAGCACTCTGAGCTGGGAGTAGGCACAACCTTCCGTATCGAGCTCCGTCGCGAGATGGAGTAGCCACTACCCCTGACACCATTATTACGAAGCAACGATGGCAGAGCAACTTCACCTCCAAGCGACCTCTCGAGAAGAGCGTTACCAAGAGCTCTATCCCCAGCTACAAAGCCTCACTTGTCGGGAGACCAATCTCATCGCTAATCTTGCCAACGCGGCGGCAGCACTGCGCCAGGCCTTCGGCTTCTTCTGGGTAGGCTTCTACTTGGTGGAAGGAGATGAGCTGGTGCTTGGGCCATTCCAAGGAGATATTGCTTGCACACGTATCGCACGAGGTCGAGGGGTCTGTGGTGCGAGCTGGCTGACGGGGAAGACGCTTGTCGTCCCCGATGTAGATGCCTTCCCTGGGCATATCGCCTGCTCCTCCGCATCACGCTCCGAGATCGTCGTACCGCTGAGAGATACCGCAGGAGAGATCGCGGGCGTCTTGGATATCGATAGTGATCAGCTCTCGGACTTCTCGGAGGAAGTAGATCGCCCCGCCCTTGAGCGGATCGCTCTGCTCCTGGCTCCCCTATTCTCCAAGGCGAAGCAGTGAAGTCCACTTCATCCCTCACACGCTCCTACCGAGATCCAGCAGCCCCCCTACACCTTCGCTGGACACTACCGCCCTCGAAGAGCCTTTGGGCGAGAGCCCTCCTACTTGACGCGCTTCGCGGCAAGCTTCCACACTTCGACTTTGCCGAAGGTACTCCACTGGATATCTTAGCTCTTCACGCTGCGCTCCGTACTTACCAAGAGGGAGCGGAGGAGATCAATGTCTCAGAGTCAGGCACGGCGATGCGCTTCGTCTGCGCTTATCTTGCGGTCACCACCCAGCGCCCCGTGAGGCTCTCTGGTACGGGGCGCCAACATGAGCGACCGATCGCTCCACTGGTAGAAGCCCTGCGTAGCCAAGGAGCGAAGATCACCTACCTAAACTATGAAGGCTATCCCCCGCTACTCATCGAGCCCAGCACCTTCGCTTGGCAGGGCTGTGTGCTGGATGCTTCTTCCAGCTCTCAGTATCTGAGTGCCCTCCTACTTCTTGCGCCAACACTTCCCATAGGCTTCGAGGTCGACACACGGCGCTATGGCCTTGCCTCTCGCCCCTATGCGCTGATGACCATAGCCCAGCTCCGAGAGCAAGGCTTCATCTGGGAGGAAGCTCCCAGCGGGCTCTTCGCCTATCGGGGGAAGGTGGAAGAGGATAGCCGCAGTACATCGCCTCTTGATCAAGGCTATGAAGCCGATTGGAGTGCAGCATCCTATGCCTATGCACTCCTCAGCCTCTTGCCCATAGGCTCTACCATCGAGCTCTCGGGACTCGCACTCCCCTCACTACAGGGGGATGCGGCCCATCTTGTACAGCTCTTTGAGCAGCTGGGTGTTCATACCGAGAAGACCGAAGCAGGGATATGCATCACCCATACCGCAGAGGAAGCCAAGCGCGTGCACTTCACAGCGCACATGAGTGACTGCCCCGATCTCGTCCCTGCCGTCGTCGCAGCACTCGTCGGTCGAGGTGAATCATTCATGCTCTCGGGAGTAGCTCATCTTCGTATCAAGGAGTCCGACCGCCTCCAAGCGCTTGCTGACGAGCTGGCGAAGCTCAGTGTCAAGCTCACCCTTGGCCCCGATAGCCTTAGCTGGGATGGCAAGACACCGCTCACAGCTCACGGCTCAGCACCGACGCTCTCACCGCATAGTGACCATCGCATAGCCATGGCACTCGCTCTACTTGCGCTTCGTGTCCCCAAGCTTCGGATGCAAGAGCCTGAGGTGGTAGCCAAGAGCTTCCCTCGCTTCTGGCTGGAAGTTGCCCCCTGCATCATGCAGCAGACCGAATAGAAGAGGTAGACAAGGACAAATAAGGCAGCGCCCCCTTAGCACGTGGCTAAGGGGGCGCTGCCTTATTTGTTATGTTCGTGCAAGGGCTTAGGGAGCATCAGGAGCGAACATGGGGTCCCAAGCAGGGAGCTGTACGGGCTTCGTCTTCAAGAGGTCAAGCACCTTCTGCGTAGCGTACTTCTTGTTCACTACAAGGCGGAAGGTGTAGGCATCGAACCACGCATCTGTCATGATGATATGGCCCTTGACACCCGTCTTCTCACCCCAGCTATTCTCTACCTTCCACTTCACGGGCTTACCCGAAGCATCAAGATCCACAGCCTTGAGGGTCATGGCGTGCGTCGAGCCACTATCGAAGGTCTGGATGCGCTCAGCCTTATCCATGTCGAAGGGATAGCCGAGGAGCGAAGCGTAATCGTAGTTATCAAGAGCAGCGATACCCTGCGAGCGATCCAGCTCACGGCCGACATCGCAGGAGTAGTACATCATCGTATTGTCCTTGAGCGAAGCGATAGCCATCTGCTTGATCTCATCCATGGGAAGGTTCACATACGTCCAGTTCTTCCCATCATAGGCGTGACGGTCGTACTCGATCTCATAGACCTTGTAGTAAGGACGAGAGGGATCATTCATCAGCATGATGAACTGGCCACGAAGGTCAGCACCGACGAAGCGTTCATAGAAGGACTGAGGCGTATAGGTCTCGGTAGAGATCGCCTTGCCGTCCTTATCCTTCAGCGTATAGGTGAAGGAAGTGGGAGGGATGCCGAGGTTGAGGCTCAGCAGGCGGTAGACCTTCTTCAGACCGTCCTCCTTGCGCTTGCGAAGCTGAGCGAGTGATTCGCCCTTCTCGGAAGCCTTACGCAGCTGGATCCCCGTCTGACGGAGCGTGCGTGCGAGCATCTTACCCAGCAGCTTGGTATTGTTACTCGAGGCGGTCTCGGGCATGACCTCAGCAGGTACGACACCATACTTATAGAGGTTGTCGGAGATCCCCGTGAACTGGCCACCGTCATTGATGGGGTTCTTGAAGAGCCACTCTACCTTCGTATCGTTGATAGGGAGCTTGCGCGTCTCGATGATCCCTTCGAGGAAGAGGTTAGACTTCTCAAGCTGGTCCCAGAAGAAGGAGTAGTTCTGCGAGAAGAAGAACGTGCCGGACTTCTCGCGAGTCATCAGCTGAGCGCGCAGGACATTGAGCCCCGTGAAGAGCCAGCAGCGTCCGCTCTGCTTCTGGTCGGTGATACCGGAGCTCTGTACCTCGATGGAGAACTTATCTTCGATCGAGCGTGGGCGCTGATTGTTGATGAAGAAGTCCTGCATTCCTTGTACGGCGATGGCGTTGTGGAGTGCCTTCTCGGTAGAGGACTTAGGCTCACTCTGACGAAGCTCTTCGAGGAGCTTGGGGGTGATAGCCCCATCCTTCGAGGCCTGAGCGTGCAGTGCAGTCGCAGAGCTACCGAGGCAGAGGAGAAGGGCTAATGAAGTCGTTAGGACTGATTTCATAGGTCTTATTATAATTATTGAAGTATGCGAGGTTAGGGGTTCTCTTCCTTGTCGAACCACGAGGCGTACATCTGGTAATTGTTGGCGATGCGCTCGTTCAGCTCGCGTCCCTGCTCGGGGGAGACCTTCTTGACGAGCTTAGCAGGCACGCCAGCCCACAGGGTGTAAGGCTCGATGATGGTCTTGGACAAGACGACCGAGCCTGCAGCTACGATAGCCCCTTCGCCGACGACGACATCATCCATCACGACGGATCCCATGCCGATGAGGGCGTAGTCACGGATATGGCAGCCGTGGAGCGTGACATTGTGCCCGACGGAGACATTGTCACCGATCTCGATCGTGGACTTCTGATAGAGGGTATGGAGGACGGAGCCGTCCTGGATATTGACGTTGTTGCCGATGCGGATGGAGTTGACGTCACCGCGGAGGACGGAGTTGAACCAGATACTGCAGCCCTTCCCGAGGACGACATCTCCGACGATGGTAGCGTTGACAGCGAGGAAGCAGTCCTCACCGATCTGAGGCGCGATGCCTCGTACAGTCTGTATGAATGCCATGATGCTTATTGTTATTGCTTAGCTACGCAAAGATAATGAATCCCTGGGGCAAAGACGACGCCTATATAAGCCTCATTGAAGGTCCCCCACTCCCCTTCACACCTCACCACTAAATCTCGGACGATACGCCTCCATAGAGATACGCTCGGAGCGGTATAGCAGAGCCTTGGCTGCCATCACAAGAAAAAACCTCGATAGCTGGTGGTATCTCCTCTCGCGCAATAGCTGTATTCTCCTCAAGATCAAGGGAAATACTTTGATCCATGCACGTAGTCTTAAAGTCCATGCACGAGAAGCCTATCATCCACGCACGTAGTCCTTAGGTCTTCGCACATAGACAAAGCTATAGAGCTATAGCCTGAGAACTTTTTACAAGCGAGAATGAAGCTTTATCTAAGGCAAAGAACAAGTTTCCCTACAGAGGATCAGTGAGGGTCGCCGTAGTGCGCCTCACCTCAAAAGACAGCGAGGGCGAATCACCGTAGCGACATATCTACGCAGCTCACCTCACACCAAACTGACGAGTCAGCAGAATAGAGCGATATTACCCCATCTTATTATACTACCTTTGTAGCGCTCGATGAAGAGCGCCAATGCTACGAAGACAATGCTTATACGACGACACGTACTCCTCCTCACCCTCAGTAGTATGAGCCTCGCGGCTCCCCGACTGGCAGCACAGCAGGTACAGCCTACGACCGACGAGGTCGCCCTCCAAGCCTTCGCCCTGGACAGCCTCGTGACTCAAGGGACGGACTACTATACCCCTACCCCTGTCTCTTCGCCTCTTCTCCTGGAGCTTCTCGCCGTAGCCCCCAGTCTCTCTCAGCAGCTCCTGCAGTACTATCAGGCGGGAGGGACCAATCCCTACCAGTCTACCCTCCCCTTCATCAGCCCCACTCTAAGGAAGAAGACGACGAAGAGCCGGCTCGACTTCTCTCCCGTCTCGGGGATAGGCCTTGAGCTTCCTGCCCCCGAGCTGAGCTTCCTCCCCCCGACATCTGGCCCGACTTTAGAGCACCTTCCTATCGACCTCTCGGGACTTAATAGCTATAGCTACGGACTCCGCCAGCGTATGCTCGCGCATATCCTGCCCTCGAGAGATGGTATCGGTGGACGAGAGTTCAGCTCCAAGCCCAAGACCCTCGTGCTGACACGTCCCAGCTTCGAATCCGCCGAACGTGCCCTCTCCGAATATACCAAGGAGACCCCCACGCTGGGTATACAGCTACCCCAGGATCTCAGCCTGTCGGTCCTGCAGCAGCGCCACTGGATCCCCGCACTGGAGAGTAGCATACAGTTCTCACAGAACTATGTCTCGGACAACTGGTACAAGGGCGGTGCCTCCAACCTCAACCTCTTTATGAGGACGTACTTCGGGCTACGCTACGTCACCGAGCGTGTCCAGTGGACCAACGAGATAGAGAGCAAGCTGAACGTCTACAATGCCGAGAAGGATAGCGTGCATCGCTACCGCATCGCAGATGACCTGCTGCGCCTGCGCTCCAACTATGGTCTGAAGGCTTGGAACAAGATGTACTATACCATCGACGCTGAGCTCCGCACGCAGCTCCTCCACTCCTATCTGGAGAATAAGCGCAGCCTGCAGTCCGACTTCCTCGCTCCGTACACGATCAACGTAGGGCTCGGGATGAAGTACGACTACTCGATGAAGTCCAAGAGAGTCTACGGTCGCTCCTTCGACCTCTCGATCAACGTCGCTCCACTCTCCTACACCTTCCGCGCGACGAAGGATAGCCACATTGACTTAGGACGTCACGGTCTGAGCTCCGACAAGCTCTGGTATCAGCGCATCGGCTCCACGATCCGTGCGAACTGGCAGTGGCGCGTGAACATGAACCTCACTTGGACCTCACGATTCTACTTCAACACCTCCTACCAGCAAGTCGAAGCCGAGTGGGAGAACACGCTTGATATGGCGCTGACGCGCTTCTTCTCCACGCGCCTCAATCTCAACCTCCGATACGACGATGCCGTGCGTCCCGCATCAGGATGGAATAAGCATCTCCAGTACAATGAGCTCCTGAGCTTCGGCTTCAACTACCGTCTCTGAGCTGGAGCTCTCCGCAAGACTTCCTCCACACGATACCAAGTAGCCCTCCCCATCATCTTGCTTAGCAGTGATGGGGAGGGCTACTCTCTTATACATGCTCACAATGAGAAGAAGTGTGCAGGTCTAAGCAAAAAGCCGTACCTTTGCCCAAAGGTTTACCGGAACATGGGGACTCACCCCACTCAAGAAATGATAGCAAAGAACTTAATATCCTTCTTCGAAGATAGCTTTAAGAAACACTGGGATCTGCCCGCGATGTCCAACTACGAAGGACAGACCTATACCTACGGACAGATGACCGAAGCCATAGACGAGTGGCACCAATTCTTCCGACTCCAAGGGCTACAGCGTGGCGATAAGGTCGCTCTCATGGGCAAGGACTCTGCTGAATGGGCGATCTTCTTCATAGCCGTCATTACCTATGGTGCGGTGATCGTGCCTATCTTGCAGGACTTCCCTCCTGCTGATGCGATGCAGATCATCGACCACTCTGAGTCGAAGCTCTTAGCGATCAATGCAAATCTGTGGAGCAACATGCGCCCAGAGGGCATCCCCTTAGCATCTACGATCCTGGACTTCCAAGAGGGGCATATCCTTCACGGCACGCCCGAAGCTGTACAGCAGTTCGCCGATGCCAAGGCTAACCACAAGGCGCAGTACCCCACAGGTATGCGCCCCGAGGATGTCAGCTACTACCACACCCCGAATGAAGAGCTTCTCGTACTGAACTACACCTCCGGTACGACGGGCTTCAGCAAGGGGGTCATGCTCTCGGGCAATAACTTCGCAGGGAACCTCGCCTTCTGTATTGAGCGAAATATCATCCGCGCTAAGGAGACCCTGCTGTGCTTCCTCCCGATGGCACACGTCTACAGCTGCATGATCAACCTCTTCCTCGCGATGGCTTCGGGTACCCATGTCGTCGTGCTGGGTAAGATTCCTTCGCCCAAGATCCTCGGTGTAGCCTTCAAGAAGGTGCGCCCCACGGTCATCATATCCGTACCGCTTGTCCTGGAGAAGATCTATCAAAATACGCTTCAGCCCATACTCAAGAGCCGCAAGGTACGCTTTATGCTCTCCCTGCCCATCCTGCGCAATGTGGTCTATCGTAAGATCCGCGAGCAGCTCTGCGAAGGACTTGGCGGAGCATTCCGTCAGGTGATCGTCGGGGGTGCAGCCCTCAATCCCGAGGTCGGCGAATTCCTCAAGCGCATTGGTTTCCCCATCACCGTGGGCTATGGTATGACGGAGTGTGCACCGCTCATCTCCTTCATCGAAGCTGAGGAATGGCGTCTACGCTCCTGCGGTCGTGTGCTCGAGCCCTATATGGAGGCACGTATCGCTCCTCTCAATGACGAGCAGACACCCTCTGCCACCGCCTCCGAGATCGGTGAGATCCAGGTGCGTGGGGAGAATGTCTGTATGGGCTACTACAAGAACCCCGAGCAGACGGCAGCACTCTTCACCGAAGATGGCTGGATGCGCACGGGGGACCTCGGCACGATGGATAGCGACCACTTCCTCTACATCCGTGGTCGCTCCAAGGCTATGCTCCTCGGTAGCAACGGGCAGAATATCTATCCCGAAGAGCTGGAGGCTAAGATCGGTATGCTCCCCTACGTGCAGGAAAGTCTCGTACTGATGCGCGAGGGGAAGCTGGAGGCACTCATCGTCCCCAACATGCAGCTCATCGAGCAGGCAGGCATCACGCTGGATGAAGCATGGGAAGCTATCCAGAGCCAGCGCGCTGCTCTCAACGAGCAGGTCGGTAGCTACGAGAAGATCCAGCGCTTCGAGCTTCGCACCGAGCCCTTCGAGAAGACTCCCAAGCAGAGCATTCGCCGCTACCTATATAAGTAGGAGCGACGTCCATCTCTCCCGCCTCGGAGGCGAGATAATCGCACCTCCCATACTTGGTCTAAGGACTGAGCATGGGAGGTGCTTCTTTTATGCAGGAAATAGACCACGCAACTGTGTAATTTAGTGGCTTTTTCATATCTTTGCATAAATCCATGTTGTCCCCACCGCTTAGGTCATGGGCACAACGAGAAGGAGACATCGCGGGCTTACGTCAAGTAGGCCTCGGCGATACATAATTGCGAATACATAATTAAGCATAGAGACAATGAAGACGCTTACATTAGATCTCTCCGGGATCTACACCGCTGTCACACCCCAGAGTGTCCAAGCATGGGAAGAAAAGAGTAACCAGTACCAACAGCAGCTCCACGCTGGCACAGGGCTGGGTAATGACTTCTTAGGGTGGATCAACCTCCCCTGTGAGATCAGCGAAGAGCAACTCTCATCCATCGAAGAGGCCGCCCGTGGACTGCAAGAGCGCTGCGACTATGTCGTGAGCATCGGTATCGGCGGGAGCTACCTCGGTGCACGCGCTGTCATCGAAGCACTCACCCCATCCTTCGAAGCCTATCAGACGAAGCACTCCGCTCCTCAGGTGATCTTCGCTGGGCACAACATCGGTGAGGACTACCTCTGTGAGCTCGTAGCCTTCCTCCGTGACAAGCGCTTCGGTCTGATCAATATCTCCAAGAGTGGTACGACGACTGAGCCCGCTATCGCCTTCCGCATCCTCAAGGCACTCCTCGAAGAGCAGGTAGGACGCGAAGAAGCTCGCGAGCGCATCATCGCCGTCACCGACAAGGCGCGTGGCGCCCTGCGCACTCTCGCAGACAAGGAGGACTATAAGACCTTCATCATCCCCGACGACATCGGCGGTCGCTTCTCTGTACTGACCCCCGTCGGTTTGCTCCCTATCGCCGTAGCTGGCTTCGATATCCGTGAGCTCGTCCGCGGTGCTCGTGAGATGAAGGTACTCGTCGATGAGTCCGTCCCCTTCGCAGAGAATCCCTCAGCCCTCTACGCTGCAGCTCGCAACAGCCTCTATCAGGCAGGCAAGAAGATCGAGATCCTCGGCAACTTCCACCCACGTCTTCACTATATCGGTGAGTGGTGGAAGCAGCTCTATGGTGAGAGCGAAGGGAAGGATCACAAGGGTATATTCAATGCCTCGGTAGACTTCTCTGCCGACCTGCACTCCATGGGGCAGTGGATCCAGGAGGGTGAGCGCTCCATCTTCGAGACGATCGTCAGCATCGCTGAGCCCGATACCACCCTACGCATCGAGTCAGACGAAGCCAACCTCGATGGTCTGAACTATCTCGCTGGCAAGCGCGTCGATGAGGTCAATAAAATGGCTGAGCTCGGCGTACGCGTCGCACACATCGATGGTGGTGTCCCCAACATCCGCATCGTACTCCCCAAGCTGGATGCTTACTACATCGGGCAGCTCTTCTACTTCTTTGAGAAGGCCGTCGGTATCAGTGGCTACATGCTTGAGGTCAATCCCTTCAACCAGCCCGGTGTCGAAGCCTACAAGAAGAATATGTTTGCCCTGCTCGAGAAGCCCGGCTTCGAGGCTGAGACCGAGGCGATCAAGGCTCGTCTGAAGTAATTCTCCTCACCGCATGGAATATAACAATCAACTGCCCACCATCATTCTCCCCGAGTACGGCCGCCATATCCAGAATATGGTAGCCCACTGCAAGACGATCGAGGATCGTGAGGAGCGGAATGCTTGTGCCCGCAGTATCATACGCTCCATGGAGGCCATCGTACCCGAGAAGGGTGCTGGCATCGACAAGGAGACCATCTACTGGGATCACCTCGCTATCATGTCCGACTTCGAGCTTGATGTCGACTACCCCGAGGGGACCATCACCAAGGAGGCGATCCAGCACGAGACGCAAAAGCCCGAGTACCCAGGCCACTTCATCAAGTACCGCTACTACGGTCACTTCATCGAGGGCATGATCCAGCGTGTATGCGCTATGGAGATGGGACCCGAGCGTGCTGCTGCGGAGTACTTCATCGCACTGCAGATGAAGCGCGACTACATGACGTGGAACCAAGGGAACGTCGAGGATATCAAGATCTTCAAGGACCTCTTCGAGCTCTCCGATGGTCAGATCCTCCTCACTCCTGAGAACTGCAAGCTCAACATCAACCCCAACACAATAGACAAACCAGGTAAGCTCCAGAAGCCTCTCAACAGCAAGAAGGCTAAGAAGAAATAATTCAAGCTCCGATACCACTCACTACTATATGGCATCCTACGTAATTGAAGGCGGCTATTCCCTACAGGGTAGCATCCGTCCCCAAGGCGCAAAGAACGAAGCGCTCCAGATCATCTCCGCTGTCCTCCTCACCCCTGAGGTCGTGACGATCCACAACATCCCCAACATCCTCGATGTAAACAACCTCATCGACCTGCTGCGCCACATCGGCGTGAAGGTGACGCGCCTCAATGATGAGGGAAGCTATACCTTCCAGGCCGACGAAGTCAACATCGACTATCTACACAGTGAGGAGTTCCTCAGTCGCTCGCGAGCACTGCGCGGATCCATCCTCATGGCTGGGGCTCTGCTTGGGCGCTTTGGCTACGCTATCTTCCCCAAGCCTGGGGGCGACAAGATCGGCCGTCGCCGTCTAGATACGCATCTCATCGGCTTCCAGGAGCTCGGTGCTAGCTGTGTCTATGACTCCGACAAGAAGAGCTACATCCTCGAGGCTAAGAAGCTTCAGGGGAAGTATATGCTCCTCGATGAAGCCTCTGTCACGGGTACGGCGAACATCCTCATGGCAGCAGCTCTTGCCGAAGGGACAACGACGATCTACAATGCCGCCTGCGAGCCTTACCTCCAGCAGCTCTCCAAGCTCCTGGTACGTATGGGTGCACAGATCGAGGGTATCGGCTCCAACCGCCTCACTATCCAGGGCGTGAAGGAGCTCCATAGCGCAGAGCATACTATGCTCCCCGACATGATCGAGATCGGTAGCTTCATCGGTATGGCAGCTATGACGAACTCGGAGCTGCGCATCACCAACGTCAGCATCCCTGACCTCGGCATTATCCCACAGTCCTTCCGCCGTCTGGGTATCACGATCGAAGAGCAGGGCGATGACCTCTTCATCCCCCGCCACCCCAACGGCTACGAGATCGACACCTTTATGGACGGCTCTATCCTGACCATAGCAGATGCTCCATGGCCTGGGCTGACGCCAGACCTCCTGAGCGTCTTCCTCGTCACAGCCACCCAGGCCAAGGGTAGCGTACTCATCCATCAGAAGATGTTTGAGAGCCGCCTCTTCTTCGTAGATAAGCTCATCGATATGGGCGCTCAGATTATGCTCTGTGACCCCCACCGTGCCGTCGTCATCGGTCTCGGTCAGTCGCACCAGCTGCGTGCTACGAAGATGACCTCTCCCGACATCCGCGCAGGTATCGCCCTACTCATCGCAGCGATGAGTGCAGAGGGTACCAGCACGATCAATAATATCGAGCAGATCGACCGTGGCTATCAAGACATCGCAGCCCGCCTGAATGCTCTTGGAGCCCGTATCTCCCGCCTCTAAACGATGCTGCGTAAGGAAGACTTCGAGCATATAGGTACCTTGGGCCGTGCCCATGGTACGCAAGGTGAAGTGTCAGCCAAGCTCTCCGTAGACCTCTCTGGTCTATGGGAGGGGGCTGACACCTCACTCTTTTTAATGCTGGAGGAGCAAGGTCTGCTCATCCCCTACCGTGTGCTAAAGCGTCGCACCAAAGGGGAGGATATCGACCTCATCACCTTCTCTGGTATCACGACGAAGGACGAAGCAGATGCTCTCACGGGGCGTCCCGTTTGGCTGGATCGTGACTACCTCTCTGGTGAGGAAGATGTCGAGGACTTCTTCGACCTTCAGCACTTTGTCGGCTTTGACCTCTACGATGCCTCTACACAAAGCTATGTAGGGCGTGCTGTAGAGATCGACGAATCGACAATCAATACTCTACTGCGAGTCGAGACGACTGCTGGCGAGGAGCTTATCCTCCCTATCTCCGAGGAGCTCATTGAGCGCCTTGACCTCCAGGGGCACCGCCTCTATCTGCATATCCCCACAGGACTACTTGAACTATAATATCAGCCCTGCATCCATTACCTTGCACCCTTTGCAACCCATTATTTTATGCGTCCGACAGTAGCCTCTCCTCGGTTTGACGAAGAGCCTTTATTCACTGGCAACTCGGTCTTCAAGCACCAGTCAGCAGCCCTTATCTCCATCCCGCAGCACAAGCAATTAGCCGATGGAGAGCACCTCTATCTGAAGAGCCAAGGTGACTATTACCTCATCTTCCTCCTCTCAGGGAAGATCACTACCTACATGAATGGAGAGCAGGAGTCTCAGCACTTCGCAGCGAAGAGTATGATCTTCGTCCCGATGGGTACCCTCCTCAATATCGTGGCCGAGGGAGAGACTTCATGCATTACCTTCCACTTCCTCCCCAGCGTACATCTCTGTGCTCGTCAGTGCCCAGAGCGTCCAAAGAAGAAGAGCTTCCAGCTCCCAGATTTGCATAAGGGGAAGGATCTCACGGTGCTCCCTATGTCCCATGGTATTGACCTCTGGACATGTGCCATCATAGAGTACTTACAATACTCCCTCTCTGACCTGCGCCTCTTTGACGTAAAGCTTCAAGAACTCTTCCTCCTGCTACGCATGAACTATGCTCGCCGCGTCCAAGAGGAATTCCTTCGAGGCTTCCACTGCAAGCGCTCAGGCTTCAGCTGTCAGGTCTTCAAGCATCACCTCTCGTGTCGCAATGTAGAGGATCTCGCCAGCAAGCTCGGCGTACCCCCAGCGACGCTGACGCGTATGTTCGACGATGAGTTCGGTGTCTCTCCACTGAAGTGGCTTCTCCAGCAGCGCGCCCGCCATGTGTACAAGGATCTGGTCGATAGCAACCTATCACTGACGGAGATCTCTGAGCGCTATTACTTCTCCTCACCTGGCTACCTGTCAGCGTTCTGCCGTCGTATGTTCGGTCTCTCCCCGCTGAAGATTCGCCGAGGACAAGGTTTACAGCAAGACGATACAGCCGAAGACCTCGAGGAATGAAGCCACAGACCGAGCTTGCGGCACTCGCTGCATGGATACTCATCTCATTAGGTCTCTTCACTCCTGGACTCATGCTTCTCGGGGGGACACTCCTCCCGACCCCATCAGTAGATGCACAGCTGATCACGAATACTGTGATTTCGCTGTGCATCTTTTTGCTTCCTACCTTCTTCCTTCCCTCGGGGAAAGCTGCTTGGAGCAGGATCTCCCAACCGCTACCAGCCAAGTACCGAAAGCCTAAGCATAGCTTCACCATCCTCGGGCTCTCTCTCCTTGTCCTTCTTCTTGCTCAGCTCCTCTATATGGGAATTATAGTCCTTGCTCAGAAGCTTGGCTACCCTGTACAGGATGCTGTTGAGGCTCGACTACTACAGCTTCTCAGCAGTGGAGAAGGCTCTCGCCCCCTACTCTTCCTCACGATGGCAGTTGTCCCTGCCATCACCGAAGAGTTCTTCTTCCGAGGCCTTCTCCAGGGCACACTGCAGCGTATCCTCCCATACAAGCGTTGGCTCCCGATCATCCTCTCAGCAGGGATCTTCGCCCTCTTCCATGGAGCTATCGTGGGCTTTCCCAGTCGCATGCTCTTAGGGATGATGCTCGGCTACCTCGCAGTGGACTCACGCAACCTCCGCCTTCCGATACTCCTCCACTTTCTCAACAATACATTAGCTCTCCTCTCCATCCTTTAATCTCACAGAATACTACAATGAAACGACTCTTCCGCAACGCTACTCTCATCAACGAAGGCCGCTCCTTCACTGCTTCTCTCTTGACCTCGGGGGCTCTCATCGAGCGCATATACGAGGGAGAGAACAGCTTCCCCGAAGGCCTCCTCTGTGAAGTCGATGAAGTAATCCCAGCAGAAAGCCTCTGGCTCCTACCAGGCTGCATCGATGATCAGGTACACTTCCGCGAGCCTGGGCTCACGCACAAGGCTACGATAGAGAGTGAGAGCCGTGCCGCTGTCGCTGGTGGCACGACCTCCTTCATGGAGATGCCCAATACCAAGCCTCCTACGACCAACCTCGAGGCCTGGGAATGGAAGATGCAGCGTGCCGCCGAGACCTCGTGGGCCAACTTCTCCTTCTTCTTCGGGGGGAGTAATGATAATGCCGATGAGATCCAGCGAATTGATGCACGTCGTACCCCTGGGCTCAAGCTTTTCCTCGGCTCATCGACGGGTAATATGCTTGTCGATGATAAGAAGACCCTTGAGCGTATCTTCTCTGAGACCGACCTCATCATCGCCACGCACTGCGAGAAGGAAGAGATCATCCGTGCTAACCGCGAGCACTACCTCGCCACCGTAGGCGAAGAGAAGCTCGATGTACACTACCACCCTCTCATCCGCAGCGAAGAGGCATGCTATCGCTCCTCGAGTGAAGCCGTCGAGCTGGCGACACGCCTTGATAGCCGCCTGCACATCCTCCACGTCTCGACGGAGCGTGAGCTCTCCCTCTTCCGCAATGACCTCCCACTTGCTGAGAAGAAGATCACAGCCGAGGTCTGTGTGCACCACCTCATCTTCACCGATGCCGACTACGACCGCTTAGGCAACCGCATCAAGTGGAATCCAGCTGTCAAGACCCTCCGAGATCGTGAAGCGCTTCGTGCAGCCGTTCGCTCGGGACTCGTCGACATCGTAGCCACTGACCACGCCCCACACCTCCTCTCTGAGAAGGAAGGCAACTGCCTCACCGCAGCCAGCGGAGGCCCGCTCACGCAGTATGCACTCATCTCCATGCTTGACATGGCTCGCGAAGGCGTATTCACGAAGGAGCTGGTCGTGGAGAAAATGGCACACCGCCCTGCCGAGCTCTTCGCTATCGAGAAGCGAGGCTACCTGCGCGAAGGCTACTATGCCGACCTCGTCCTCATCGATCCCGAGGGCAAGACACCCGTCAAGACTGAGAGCATCATCTCCCTCTGCGGTTGGTCACCCTTCGAAGGTCACGCCTTCGGTCACCGCGTCGAGGCTACCTATATCAATGGAGACTGTGCGTATCGCGCAGGAGCACTCAGCGAGGTACGCCCATCGGTGGCACCACTACTCTACTCGCGTCCATAGTCCGACACCCTTCTCTTTACCACACGTGTAGCCCCTTCTCCAAAGTGCCATCAGCCTTCGGAGAAGGGGCTACACGTATGGATCCGAACCTATACTGAGAGAAGAACGATTGAAAGAGGAATGTCAACCAGTACTGGTCGACGAAGTGAGCAGTACTGGTCAGCAATCGAACCAGTACTGGTACATATCACCGACCAGTACTGGTCTACTTAGTGACCAGTACTCCTTCATATTCCCCACTCTAACAGGCTATATCCCAAGATACTATACAGCCCCTCCAAAGTCGCACTAAGCGACTGCCCCGCCCAGGGGGATCACGACCCTATAACCGAGAGAAATAGGAGGAGACTATTCCTGATATTCAAGCTCAGCACTCACGTAACGAAGAGGCATCGCACAAAGGGGCTTTTTCATTAACTTTGTAGTAAAGACAACAATAGGTCTCCTTGCCCTCCACCTCGGTCGACAGGGAGCATTTTTCACGCTTACGAAATAGATCTGCCACTCCGATGAAGTCGAGTCTCTGTGCGCTCCTCTGCGCCACGGCCCTTACCGCTACTGCTATCACTGGCTGCGGTACGACCAGACAACATACAGCTGCTCTCAGACAGCCTACCCCACGCCAAGACCGCTACGTGGTCATCCTCTCACTTGATGGCTTCCGCCCCGACTACCAAGGGCGTTGCGCTACCCCCAACCTCGATGCGATGGATCGTGAGGGGCTTGCTGGTCGCTTCCGCCCCTCCTACCCCACGCTGACCTTCCCCAACCACTACTCGATGGCTACGGGGCTTTATCCCAATAATCATGGACTCGTCGGCAATGAGTTCTGGGACGAGCGTGGTGCACGCTATCGCCTCGGCGACCGCAAGGCCGTAGCAGATCCCGCCTTCTACAAGGGCGAGCCACTGTGGAATGTAGCGCGTCGCCACGGAGTGAAGTCCGCCAGCTTCTTCTGGGTCGGTAGTGAGACACCCGTCGGGGGACACCACCCCGACCGTTGGAAGAAGTTCAACGACAAGGTACCCTACACGGATCGTGCTGACTCGGTACTTAGCTGGCTGAACCTCCCTACGGCAGAGCGTCCACATCTGGTTATGTGGTATATCGAAGAGCCCGACCATACAGGCCACCACAACGGCCCTGAGTCACCTAAGACCCTTCGCATGGTAGAGAAGATGGACTCAGTCATCGGCTACTTCCGCAAGGGACTCGCTAAGCTTCCCATCCATCAGCAGGTAGACTTCATCCTCGTCTCAGACCATGGGATGCAGTCCTTCGACCGCAGCAAGGCGGTCAACCTCGCAGACTACCTCCCTATTGATAGCTTTGAGCATGTCGCTACAGGGCCCTTCACTCACCTCTATCCCAAGAAGGGCTATACCGAGACGGCATATAAGATCCTGAAGAAGGTACCCCACGTATCGGTATACCGCAAGAATGAGCTACCCGCTCGCCTACACTTCGGTAGCAGCCCCCGCATCGGTGAGCTGGTACTCATCGCAGACCTCGGCACGCAGATCTTCTTCCGTCCTCAAGGCATCCCCAAGGACTTCCTCTATGCTGGACATGGCTTCGACAATAAGAATCCTGAGATGTACGCCATCTTCAAGGCTGTCGGTCCAGACTTCCAGCCTGGAAGAAAGGTCTCTAAGCCCATCCCCAATATCACCCTCTACCCTCTCGTCTGCCGTATCCTCGGCCTCCAGCCCGGCGCACATGATGCAGACGAAGCCCTCGCCTCATCACTCCTCAAGAAGAAGTAGCCGCTCTCCCCTATGATCATTGCACAGAAGAAGCGCAAAGAGAATATCGCAGAATACCTGCTCTATATGTGGCAGGTAGAGGACCTCATCCGTGCTGCAGGCGTCTCCCCTGAGGGAGTCGATCAGCTCCTCCTCCCCCGCTACGACGTCGACGAAGAGAAGCGTGCTAAGATCCGCTTATGGTATCTAGAGCTTATCGAAATGATGCGCACCGAGGGCAAGGTACAGTCGGGGCATCTTGATGTCAACCGCATCGTGCTGATGCAGCTCGAGGAGCTTCACCGCCGCCTCATCAGCAATCCCAATGACATCGTCTACTCGGGACTGCACCTGCAGATACTCCCAGCTCTCATCCAGCTCCGAGGCAAGAATAACGGAGCAGTGGAGAGTGACCTTGAGACTTGCTTTAATGCCCTCTACGGCTATATCACCCTCAGCCTCCAGCATAAGGAGGTCAGCGAGGAGACCAAGAAGTCAATGAAGCAGATCAGCGCCTTCCTAGCTATGCTTGCTCACCGCTACAAGATGGAGCAAGAGGGCATCGAGGCCGAAGACACTACTCATAATTAGATCCCCCTACATGAACGAATATAAGAAAGAGATCGACCAGCGACGTACCTTCGCTATCATCAGTCACCCTGACGCCGGTAAGACGACCCTCACCGAGAAACTCCTTCTCTTCGGGGGGGCTATCCACGTAGCAGGTGCCGTCAAGAGTAACAAGATCAAGAAGACCGCGACGAGTGACTGGATGGAGATTGAGAAGCAGCGTGGTATCTCCGTAGCTACCTCCGTCATGGGATTTGAGTACGCTGGCTACAAGATCAACATCTTGGATACCCCTGGTCACCAGGACTTCGCTGAAGATACCTTCCGTACCCTCACCGCTGTCGATAGCGTCATCATCGTCATCGACGGAGCTAAGGGGGTAGAGACCCAGACCCGCCGCCTCATGGAGGTGTGCCGTATGCGCAAGACGCCCGTGATGGTCTTCATCAATAAGATGGACCGCGAGGGGCAGGATCCTTTCGACCTACTTGATGAGATCGAGAAGGAGCTGCAGATACGTGTACGCCCTCTCTCTTGGCCCATCGATATGGGGCAGCGCTTCCGTGGTGTCTACAACATCCACGAGGGTGCACTCAATCTCTTCACGCCTGACAAGCAGCGTATCACCGAGAGCGTCACGATCACAGACCTCAACTCCTCTGAGCTCGAGCAGCACATCACGCCCGAGCAGGCAGAGAAGCTCCGTATGGATCTGGAGCTTGTTGATGGGGTATACCCCGAGTTTGACCGCGAAGAATATCTGTCAGGCGATATTGCTCCCGTATTCTTTGGCTCGGCACTCAACAACTTCGGGGTGCAAGAGCTCCTCAACTGCTTCGTAGAGATCGCCCCATCTCCACGCCCCGTCAAGGCCGAGGAACGTGAGGTGTCGCCCTACGAACCCGCCTTCACTGGCTTTGTTTTCAAGATCCATGCAAACATGGATCCCAACCACCGTAGCTGTATCGCCTTCATCAAGATCTGCTCCGGTCGCTTCGAGCGTAATGCGAGCTACAAATACGTACGCCTCGGCAAGAGCTTGAAGTTCAGCAGCCCAACGGCCTTCATGGCCCAGCGCAAGGAGACGGTAGAGGAGGCCTTCGCAGGCGACATCATCGGTCTACCTGACACGGGGAACTTCCGCATCGGTGATACCATTACGGCTGGCGAGGAGCTTCACTTCAAGGGGCTCCCCAGCTTCTCCCCCGAGCTCTTCAAGTACATCGAGAACCAAGATCCGATGAAGACCAAGCAGCTCGCCAAGGGTATCGACCAGCTCATGGGCGAGGGCGTAGCACAGCTCTTCGTCAATCAGTTCAACGGTCGTAAGATCATTGGCACGGTCGGCCAGCTCCAGTTCGAAGTCATCCAGTACCGCCTACTCCACGAGTATGGCGCCGCCTGTCGCTGGGAGCCTATCAGCCTCTACAAGGCGTGCTGGATCGAAAGCGATGATCCCGCAGAGCTCGAGAACTTCAAGAAGCGTAAGTCTCAGTTCATGGCGAAGGACCTTATTGGTCGTGATGTCTATCTGGCCGACTCGGGCTATGTACTGACGATGGCGCAGCAGGACTTCCCCAAGATACGCTTCCACTTCACCTCCGAATTCGGTAAATAATACCATATTTTAATTCTACACAATTACATGAAAGCAATCAAGCAAGTAGCCTCCCTACTCCTGGCTACGATCCTCTCGGTGGGGGCCGTAAGTGCCCAGGGAAAGGCAAAGAGTAAGCAGCCCGCTAAGAGCTACCTACTCGAGACCGCTATCCCTAAGCGCCCCGCTGGGCAGCGAGATGTACTCGGACTCCGCCATGCTCCGATGCCTGTCGTTCGCGTGGGCTTCATCGGGCTGGGTATGCGTGGCCCTGGTGCCGTCGAGCGCTTCACCCAGATCGAGGGCGTAGAGATCAAGGCGCTCTGTGACCTTCACCCCGACCGTGTCGAGAAGAGCCAAGCTATCCTCAAGAAGGCAGGCTTCCCCGAAGCAGCTACTTACAGCGGTAGCGAAGAGGCATGGAAGCAGCTCTGCGACCGCCCCGACATCGATCTGGTCTACATCGCTACCGACTGGGCACGTCACGCCCCTATGATGATCTATGCTATGCAGAAGGGCAAGCACGTCGCTTGTGAAGTACCAGCTGTGACGACCCTCAAGGAAGCTTGGGACGTCATCAACACGGCTGAGCGCACGCAGCGTCACTGCATGATGCTCGAGAACTGCGTCTATGACTTCTTCGAGCTCACCACACTCAACATGGCTCAGCAAGGCCTCTTCGGTGATGTCCTCAGCGCTAAGGGTGCTTACATCCACAACCTCGAGCCCTTCTGGAAGTACTACGAAGGCAACTGGCGCCTGAAATTCAATCAGGAGAATCGCGGTGATGTCTATGCGACGCACGGCCTTGGCCCAGCTTGCTGGGTACTCAATATCCACCGTGGCGACCGTATGGAGTACCTCACCTCTATGGACGTACCTGCCACCTCTATCCCTCGCTTCATGGAGAAGCAGCTCGGCGTAAAGAATCCCGTAGTCAAGAATGGTGAGATGACTCAGACGCTCATCAAGACGGCTCTTGGCAAGACGATCTACCTCGAGCACAATGTCGCTTCTTATCGCCCATACGACCGTATGTATCAGGTCATCGGTACCGACGGCTTCGCGAACAAATACCCCAATGAAGGCTATGCTCTCCGTCCCACAGAGCAGAACCTCAAGGCTGTACCTAACCACGAAGACCTCAAGAGCCACGACTACGTCAGCGATGCTACCAGAGATGAGCTGATGAAGAAGTACCAGCACCCCATCCAGAAGGAGATCGCTGAGAAGGCTAAGAAGGTCGGTGGTCACGGCGGTATGGACTTCATCATGGACTATCGTCTGATCTACTGTATGCGCAATGGTCTGCCCCTCGATATGGACGTCTATGACCTCGCTGAATGGTCTGTCATCGGTGACCTGACTCGTCTCTCTCTGGAGCACCAGTCTGCACCTGTTGCCTTCCCCGACTTCACTCGTGGAGCTTGGAAGCGTATCAAGGGCCTTCAGCTGCACTTCGCTAAGTAGTCCTTCGGATACTTTCCCCTAAAGACAGAGCGCCCCGATAAGCCTATCGCTTATCGGGGCGCTCTCTTTATATCAAGACCCTTAGTGCAACCACAGGTAGAAGTCCTGCCAGTCGGTGAGGATATGCAAGGTCAAGCCGACTGCCAGGACACGTAGCCACCAAGGCCATCCCCAGCGCTCATAGGGTAGGAAGAGCATCACCACATAGAGCCCTACCATCGGATAGGAGTGCAGGAGATGCGTCCCGACACTACAGCGATTCGGGTCAAAGATCGGGCGTGCCAAGAGGTGGTCTACGTCGATCAGCATAGTCGATAGAAGGAGGAGATACACCATCGTCCAGCGACGACGCGGCCAGAGCAGCGCTATCACCAGCGGAAAGACGAAGTGCAGACCATAGTGCACGAGTGTGCGAGCGAGCATAGGAGTGGGAGACAAAAGACTCCCCAGGCACGCCATCATGGGGTCCCTGGGGAGTCGCTATGAAGTGAGAGGAGGAAGGGACTAAGCCTCTTCGCCTGCCTTTTCCTTTTCTACGAGGAGGGCGATCTTCTGCTCCGTCAGGTGGATGTCTGCTACGAGAGCATCGCGCTTACGCTCTATCTCGGAGAGGAGTGAAGAGCCCGACTTACTACTGATGTTGAGGCGAGTCAGGTTGCTCTCATAGGTCTGGAGCTCGCTACGCAGACGATCCAGATGACGCTGCATACGGCTGTGCTCGCTCTGCAGCGTGGCCCCCTTACCCTCGAGATTACTCAGCGAAGCGCTATAGCCCGAGAGACGACGCTCCTCACGATGACGGCGTAGCTTGCCATGCAGAGCATCGAGCAGCTCACGATAAGCCGCATTGATAGCCTCACGATCCTTGTTGGGGACGAAGCCAGCCTGCTTCCAGCGTTCGTTGTAGCTATTGAGTAGATCTCGGAGATTCTCAGGTACTTCGCCTTCGTTGATAGCCGTAAGTTCCTTGATGATCTCACGCTTTACAGCCAGGCTCTTGCGAGCTTCGCTGTAAGCCTTGTCACGGCGGGGAGCTTCCTTCTTCTTACGATCGAAGAAGTAGTCGAAGCTGGCACGGAACTCTTCCCAGATCTTCTGGCTGTACTTAGGAGATACGGCACCGAGCTCCTGCCATTCCTTTTGGAGAGCCTTGAGTGCGTTGGTCGTTTCCTCCCAAGCGGTGCTGTCCTTCAGAGCAGCAGCACGCTCGATGAGCGCACGCTTCTTCTGCAGGATCTCCTCGGTATGCTCGTGATTAGCCTTGAAGAAGTCATTGCGACGGCGGAAGAAGGCATCGATACCGGCACGGAAGCGCTGGTAGATAGATTCGTTGTCCTTGCGGGGAGCACGGCCGATCTTACGCCACTCTTCCTGCATAGCCTTGATCTGCTCGACAGCCTTGTTAAAGGCAGAGTGCGAGGAGAGTGGAGCGGAAGAGAGTAATTCCTCTACCTGCAGACAGAGGCGCTCCTTAGCCTGGAGATTCTCTTCTTCGGTAGCCTTACGCTGGTCATGGAACTCCTGATGACGCTTATGCTGGGCCGTAGCCAGCTGCTTGAATTCGGTGTTGATCTCCTGACGATGCTCCTTTGATACAGGGCCAAGTTCGTGCCACTGTGCGGTGAGCTCCTGCAGACGGCGATAAGCCGCGATCGTATCCTTCACGCTATCGAGCTGACGAAGCTCTGCGAGGATAGCCTGCTTTGCCTCCAGATTCTTCTTGAAGTCGATCTGGCGCAGGTCATCATTGATAGCCTTGAGATCATAGAACTGATCACGCAGCTCGTAGAAGCGGCGGTTGAGCACGGTGGCATCCTTGGGATCCAGTTGTCCCAGGGCATTCCACTCATCGCGGATAGCGGTGAAGGTCGAGTAAAGGCTTCCAAATTCGGCGCCTTCCTCATTACTCTTGAAGAGATCCTCGAAGCGCTGAAGGAGAGCTTCCTTCTTGACCTTATTTTCAGCATAGAGCTGCTCTAAGGCTTCCTGACGCTTCTTGTCGTGCTCGCGGAAGGTAGAGAGTAGGCCTTCGAGGCGGAGTTCTTGCACTTCGAAGGATTCACGTTGCTCCTTGTCGTTGGGATCAAGGCGCTCACGACGACGAATGAATTGACCACGGATATTCTCGACGAGCTTACGCTCAGGTAGTTCTTCTTGCTGAAGGAGTACAGCCAAGTGATCGACGAGCTCCTGGGGGCTCATGGACTGATAGGAGGGAGTCTGATCGAGTGGTGTAGCCGCGTCTTGTGCTGCGGGGGCAGTGTGGTCAAGCTGTGCTTGGTCTGGTGTCTGGAGTTCCATAGTCATTCTCTTCTATATTGTAGTGCTATCCCATCCCCACTCTACCCCTTGGAGAGACTGTATGCAAAGGCCTTCGAAGAGGTATAATAAGGACTGAAAATCTTGCTCACTACAAAGCTAAACATTTTTTTCCTTTTGCCCCAATTCTCCCGCAGTATATATTCATGATTCCTGCTTGAGGGAGCCACCTTTCAAGTCAAGCACGATACATCAGCTATCTCTCTATCGAACAAAGCCCAGACATATAGCTGACCATACCAAGCCGCCAAAGAAGTACTCCGAACCAGCAGTAAAGAGGGGAAATATGAACCAGTACTGGTCAACGAGTGAAGCAGTACTGGTCCAATTTGCGACCAGTACTGGTAACATATAGCGACCAGTACTACTTCGACTGCTGACCAGTACTGGTTACCACCACATACCTATATACAGAGATAGTGAAGCCTATTCAGCTCCACTACCAAGGATAAAAAGATGGGGAGAATCAGAGAAGGAAGTCCCTGAGCCAGGCTTTATATTCGGCTGAGGGTGCTCCCTTAGCGTCTTGGAGTGTGAGATCAAGACAGTGAGTCGGTGTGTATTCCGCAGTATCGGAGAGGCGACACCAAAGCGTAAGCGTACGCTTGACCTCTCCAGGCTTCGAGTAGATCGTAACCAGCTCACTAAGTCGCCAGCCCGACTCGACAGCTATTCGGCGAAGAGAAGGAAGCGAGGCCGCAGGCGAGATGAAGGCTAAGGCACCACGAGGAGCTAAGAGTCGCGCTGCCGTGCGAAGGAGATTCTCAGGCGATAGGCCTTCGGCTACGTGCCGCGCTAAGCGCAGACGCACATCATCGGGCAGAATGCCTTCGGTATAATAGGGTGGATTGGAGATAATAAGATCAAAGGGATGCCAGTCCTCCTGCTTGGCATGCAGGTAGTCTTGTGAGTGAATGCGGAGACGATCAGCAAAGGGAGAGGTGGCAAAGTTCGTCGCAGCGTCCTTGAGAGCGCCGTCTTCCACCTCCCACGCTTCGACCACTGCGTCCGAGAAGCGCTGTGCCATCATCAGCGAGACAATACCCGTCCCAGCTCCGACATCAAGGATATGCGCCTTCTCGGGCAATGTGTGGACGAAGGGCCATGCTCCTAAGAGCAGGGCATCTGTCCCCACACGCTGCGCCGTATTCCCCTGATAGAGGGTGAATTGCTTTAGATAAAAGGGCTTATCCATGGATGGGCGAAGGTATTATTCCTTCGCATCCAGCCCTGAGAGCAGGAGCTCAGGATGGCGAATACGCCATGCCTGCGGATAGAGATTGTTCGTTCGGTTACCCAAGTGCTTCGCGAATCCTAAAGGATAGCCTTCATAGGTGACGAGGACAAGCCCACGAGGCGTGTCAGCTGAAAGCGAGACTGCCTCACGAGCCAAATAACGGATCGCCTCTTCTTGCGTCAGTTCGGCTCGGGGAAAGGCTTCATCGTCCAGCCCCACGCTTAGAGCGAGAGCTGGAAGCGGTAAGAAGTCGCGCCCCTTGACTTCAGCCAAGGGAATCCCCGAAGTAAGAATGGGAATCTTCGCCCCTTGGAGCGCTTCGACGATGGGATACAATGCCGAGGGAATAGCCGTGAGTGTGCCGTCAGGCAAGGACTGTAGCGTGACATCTGCACGTAGCTCTGGACTAAGCCAACGAAGTACCTCCTGAGGGAGTTTCGGATTGGGCTTGCTTTTTGAGCGAGCAGACTTGGTACGAGCGCTACCTACCTCGGCATCTGGCTTACGGACAACGGCCATAAATAGGCCTTCGCCACGTAAGCGATGCGGCATCATGCGGTAGCAGGGGTAAGAGCTGAGGGACGATGGAGTGATTGGCTCGGGAAGGTCAGGCAAGGCCACGGGCTCGGCACCTAATTCCTCGGCGAGATAGGCGAGCATATCCTCGTCCTCCTGACGATTGAAGGTGCAGGTACTATAGACCATCAGCCCACCAGGTGCAAGTGCTGGCCAGATATCGTCAAGGATCTCCCGCTGCTGACGGGCGCAACTTTCGACCAAGCCAGGGGTCCATTGGCGGCGGGCTTCCTCTTCTTTGCGGAACATTCCTTCGCCCGAACAAGGTGCATCGACTAAGATGAAGTCAAATTGCTCTCTGAGACGCCCGAGACGTTGCGGTTCGGTCGAGGTCACTACAGAGTGTACCCCACCCCACTTCTGAATGTTCTCCGCGAGGATCTGTGCACGCGAGCGAATGAGTTCATTGCTCACCAGCGTACTACCTTCGGGGAGAAGGTCCACGAGGAGCGTACTCTTCCCGCCTGGAGCAGCGCAGAGGTCAAGCGCACGCAAGGGTTCTTCGCCCAAGAGTGGAGCTACGAGGCGTAGAAGCATCGATGAAGCCTCCTGTACATAGTAGACACCTGCGTGCCAAAGTGGGTCAGCGGCGAAGGCAGGACGCCCATCGAGGTAGAAGCCCACAGGC
Source organism: Porphyromonas bobii (assembly GCF_943169685.1). Taxonomy (NCBI): domain Bacteria; kingdom Pseudomonadati; phylum Bacteroidota; class Bacteroidia; order Bacteroidales; family Porphyromonadaceae; genus Porphyromonas; species Porphyromonas bobii. Next base: position 397,687 of record NZ_CALPBU010000001.1, on the reverse strand, counting down.
TTAGCCCAAGGGACAGCTTCTCCAATAGGTAGAGAAGCAGGAGGCGTCTCCGTCTTACGCACATTGAGGCGCACCGAGACAGATGCTTCTTCGTCTAAGGAAGCAAGCAGGGCTTCGGCCTCGGTGGGAAATAACTCCCGAAGCTGATCGGAGAATAAAGCGGGGATAGGTGTCTGAAGTGCCATCACAAAGGAGCTTACTGACCGATGAGGAATATCGTGGGGACCTTGTGAATCTGGGGGATGTTGCCACGCCAAGCAGAGAGCTTTCGTGTACGAAGTATCGCGCCTTCGGAGCTAATACCCGATGCGATGCAGAGCTTAAGATCTGGAGAGCAGTGGCGAATGAGTTGCTCGACGAGCTGCACATTGCGGTAGGGCGTCTCGATAAAGATCTGCGTCTCGCCCTTGGTATGCACACGATGCTCCAGCTCCTTGAGTGTCTGCACGCGGCGAGCATCTTCGATAGGCAGGTAACCTACAAAGGCAAAGCCCTGACCATTGAAGCCCGAGCCCATCAGAGCCATCAGGATCGAGCTGGGACCTACAAGCGGGACGACCTCGATACCGAGGCGCTGTGCCAGCGCTACTACATCAGCTCCTGGGTCAGCTACAGCAGGACAGCCCGCCTCCGAGATGACGCCCACGGGCTCACCAGCTTGTGCGGGGCGGAGATATTCCCCGATAGCGCCTTCGGGCGTATGCTTATTCAGCTCGTAGAAGGTGATACTATCAATGTCAATATTCCGATCAGCGGCCTTGAGGAAGCGTCGTGCCGAGCGGATATTCTCTACGATGTAGTGGCGAATCGTAGGCAGAAGCTCCCGATTATATTCGGGCAGGCAAGTACGATGATCTACTTCGGCGATGGGCACTGGGATCAGATAGAGCTTGCCAAGATTGGAGTGAGCCATGGAAGTCTTAAGAATGGGAAGATGAAGAGCGAAGACGATGCGCCAAGAGTAGCGTCTGCTCTAAGTAAGGGTATTCGGAGCGCAGGTAGCGAGTGAAGTCACCCGTCTCGATCTCTGGAGCCAGATGGTCGATGGGCCACCATCTGCCACGCGTCGGAAGACAGTCGATGAGCAGCTGACCAGGCTCTGCGATGTCCACTGCGAAGAGATAGACGCTGAGCGCCTGACCATTGATCTCTTCGTGATAATGCAGCAGAAAGCGGGGACGCGCACGACGGATGCCACAGAAGCGCAAGTCGATGAGGCGCTGAGCTACTTGGTCAGGGCGGCTACCCTCAGTGAGCCACGAGATGAATGGCGTGTCGTAGCCAGAGGCAGCGGGGAGTGATGGCGCCTCAGACTGCTCCAGATAGATCATATCTCGCGATAAGGCGATGAGACGAACTACTGGCAGGCGGCCGCCTTCATACTCGGGAGTCGTCTTAGGCACCCGACCGATGGGGCGCTGGTCATCGCTGAGCACGGGGATCCATTCTTCATTATCGAGGCGACGTTGCACCCAGACGAGGTGAATGCACTCGATCGTGTAGACCGCCCACGTGAAGAGGACGATGAAGGTCGAGGCGATGTGCAGGAGATCACGATGCTCTACGGGACAAAGCTGAGCACAAAGCCCCTGGAAGAGCAGTCCCGCCAGAGACGAAAGGACTAAGATGCGCTCGAAGCGTAGTCGCTCGACACGCAGGATTCGCCCACGGATGCAGAGCCCTTGCCCTTTCATTAGGTACTCTTTTGCCCAACGATAGGCTGCGACGACGATACTACTGATGAGATAGCTGATGAGAAGGAGCGCCTGAGCACCTAAGGGATGCTCCATGACGTCCTCGGGGGAGAGCAGGAAAAGCCCACCCCACAGGAGGAGCACAAAGAGCGAACGGCCGACGACAGAGCGATTGACCCACAGCGCCCCCATACACCATAGGAGGAGCATAGAGAGTGTGAGCAAGGCGGCTACTGCTATCCACGCCACAGCCGGCGGGAAGAGCAGGACCAGTGTCAAGCCCAAAGGAAAAGTAAATAGCTCCGTCGGCAGCGGAGGCGTATTGGCGATGAGGCGCCGTGTCTTATGATAAATCGTGCGAATAATCTTCATCATGCACTCTTAGAACACCCTACGCCCTGCAGTAGTTCATCGACTCCCGCTCCCCGACGGAGCTGATTCCTCCTGCCACCAAAGGCATTCGCCCCACCTTCATCACGTGAAGGCGGGGCGAAGCGTCTTGACTTAGCCGTCGGAGCTTAGATACCTACGTGCCCGTTGCCCTCAGAAGGCGTGCCGCCCTCGGGCGTGTTCTTCTTGGGCTTTGACTTTGCAGCCTTGGTCTTAGGCTCTGTCTGCTCATAGCTGACATCGGTGAGCGTGAAGTACTTTCTCGAAGGCTTCAAGAGTACCACGGGCTTTTCGATGTGAATGTTCGCATTGAACTTCGTCCCTTGTTCTACAGCCTTGCTCTTGAATGAAGGCATCAGCGAGCCGAGATCCCCGAAATCCACGATATCTCCATTGGCTACAATATCCTTCGCTATCTCAGTAGCGTAGTTAAGGACAGCTTCGACCTCTTGGCGATTGAAGGTGGTGGACTTGGCAACTCGCTCGCAGAAGCTGCGGAAGTCAATACGATGGCGCCCGGTAGGTATAGCGACTTGCATCACCTTACCAGCATGTTTGCCGACAGAGATCTTACGATCGACGACGATAAATTGTAATGGTTTATTTGCCATAACATGAATTAGATTTTCCCTCGGAAACATTACCTCAAGGAAGGAGGAGGGGCTTTGCGGTGAGGTATTGATTAGATTACAAACAAAGGTAGTAATCTTTTGGACAAAAGGTATATACCTAACGATCGAAAGGTATATTCCTAATGACAGCGAGGAATATTCCTAACGAGCAAAAGGTATATTCCTAACGACGGCGAGGAATATTCCTAACGAGCAAAAGGTATATTCCTAACGACAGCGAGGAATATTCCTAACGAGCAAAAGGTATATTCCTAACGACAGCGAGGAATATTCCTCACGAGTAAAAGGTATATTCCCAACGACAGCGAGGAATATTCCTCACGAGCAAAAGGTATATTCCTCACTAACGAAAGGTATATACCTTACCTCCGAAGCAGAAGGTCCTTTCGCCCCAAAACCAAGCCTTCTCAGCAGCCACCAGCTTGCACTGTGTGAACTTTCCCAAGAAGCATCAGGTTTGTAAGTCAGACAATTCTTTTAACAACAACCTAACAAACAACTCAAACAAAATGCAAAAAGCATTCATCTCCTTCTTGGAGTGCGCGAGCAATCTCGGGGGCCTCGGACGCAAACTGATCCGTGTGGCTATCCTCATCATCTTCGTATGGATCGGTGGCTTGAAGTTCGCTAACTACGAAGCCAATGGGATCATCCCCTTCGTGGCAAATAGCCCGCTGATGAGCTTCTTCCTCAAGGACGCCAATAACAAGGTGACCAACGACGAAGGCAAGACCGTAAAGGAATACACCCTCAATAAGGTGCCCGAAGGTCAGTACAATCAGGCCAAGCACGATTGGCATGTAGAGAACCGTACCTACCTCTTCTCTCACGGCCTCGGTATCCTGATCATGACGATCGGTATCCTCGTCTTCCTCGGGCTCTTCTCTCCCTACCTCGGCATCATCGGTGAGCTCCTCTGCATCATCATGACCCTCGGGACGCTGAGCTTCCTCATCACCACGCCCGAAACATGGGTACACGCTTCGCCCGAAGCCTTAACTGCTGGCGAATGGGCCAATGGCTTCCCCTTCCTTTCTGGTGCTGGTCGCCTCGTAATTAAGGATACTGCGATCCTCGCTGGTGCTGTGGTCCTGCTCTCAGAATCTGCAGGTAAGATCCTCGCACGACTGAAGAAGTAAGCGATCCTCCTTCGATAAAGGCCCAAAAGAGAGCCCCATCCACTTCGGTGGATGGGGCTCTCTGCCGTTTAGTAGCGTAGCCTCGGGGGCTACCTTATTGGAGTTGCTTAGGCTTCTTCACCGAGGAGGATCTCGAGGACCTTAGCAGCGGAGTAAGCTACTGGGGTACCAGGACCGAAGATAGCGGCAACACCTGCGTTGTAGAGGAACTCATAGTCCTGAGCAGGGATTACACTTCGTAATGGACCTTCCTCCTGTATAACTCGATCTCCTCGACAGGTATGACTCTAGAACCGTCAGGATCAAATACACAGATAGACTCTAAAGGAAAGTCCTTTATATATATATCTTTAAGCCAACTGATCTTCCAAAGCTCTTGAGGCGTATTCTTTTCGTAATCAAGAAAGGCACACAACGGCTCAGAAAAATACTCTTGTACAAGAGGCTTACCACGCCTCAAAAACAGATACCCCATCCAAATCTCAATGTGCCCACCTTCTGGTATCTGCTTCAATCGCTTAATAACCAATCTCAGAATTTCATCTTCCTCGTCTGCTGATAACTCATCAATGAAATAACTCAACATAGTAATAAGGATATAGCACCACCTAGGATTTACCATCAAGATGTCTACAGTTATAGTAACTAACACCTTCAGATTTTCCCGAGGGAAACCGTTCCTTTTTCCATACTCATCCCTTACTCTCCTTAGCGCTTCAAACAAAAGGATACTAACACTACCTGAATTCGGAAATTCTGCAGAGAACTCTCGAATCACAAGTAGTTGCTTTTGAATAGACGTACGGGCGTAATCCCTCTTCTCTAATCCTCGCTCAATTCTTGCCAATTTATCCTTCTTGACAGAGTCTCGTAGTGGATCTTCCGATATATAAGTTTTAGTAGCATTCAAATTAAGATGCAGCTCTCCCAAGATCTTATGTAGCACTATCGTTACTACTTTGAGATCATCTAGACTATTACCAAATATGCGATAATCATCACGATATCGTAGGATCCGAATACCTTCAATTTTTTTCTCATCCAATGCCTTTTTGAGCTGACTATCGGCATAAGCTAGCACAATCTCCGCTATGAAGTCAAACACCTCACTACCCTGAGGTATTCCCAATGTCTCACCACATTGCATTTCACGTATATACTTATCAATGCTATCCCCGAGCTTCGTTAGAGCCTTCGCATTCTCATCTCCTTGAGCAGATCGCTTAGCAACCTCCCTGTCATGAAGGGCCCATGCTATGCTATGCGTATAGATTGATGGATAACAATCAGCAATATCTGCACAAAGCATATAGCGGTACTCTAGAGATAGCTCTATCGAATGCTGCCCAAAGCGATCCCACCAATTAGAGATTTGCTCTCCTTCCTCAGTACTACAGACATCATCCTGGAGAGACTCTTCTGGGATTGCAAGGCGCTCTATCCAATCGACGCTGAGCACCTTCATACGCTGCTGGATCATCTTCCAATTCTCTTCCTGAGTAAGTTCTCGTACAAGCAAGTAATACAGATAGGGGTCTACTAAAGAGATCGTTCTATATGCAAGATGACTATTCTTAGCTATCTGAATCTGGTAGCTAGAGCAGTCATAGTGACTCGGATCACTACGCTTCTCTTTCTTCCATTCCCGATATCTCTTATCAGCCATCCTATCTTGTACAAACCTTAGAATAGGATCAAAAGAAAAAGGAGCAGGCAATCTCATAGTACAATACCGCTCCCCTGCCATGAAAAAAGCTCTTGCACTTCTTCCATCCATATCTAGCACAGATCGTATTTGTTCTCGTCTCATAATTAGTACTTAATCTCTAAAGACCGAGCCAAAGATAAACAACTTATAAATGGGAATAAGCAAAGAGCTCATACTGTTGCTAATTAAAAAGAGGAGCGCCAGACCTCCTATGAGGTCTGGCGCTTCCTTTACCAAAGTAATGATAGAGAAGAGCCTCTTGCTTAGGCTTCTTCACCGAGGAGGATCTCGAGGACCTTAGCAGCGGAGTAAGCTACTGGGGTACCAGGACCGAAGATAGCGGCAACACCTGCGTTGTAGAGGAACTCATAGTCCTGAGCAGGGATGACACCACCAGCCGTGACGAGGATATCGGGACGGCCAAGCTTCTTCAGCTCTTCGATGACCTGAGGGATCAGCGTCTTGTGACCTGCAGCCAGTGAAGAGACACCCATCACGTGGACGTCGTTTTCGACAGCCTGACGAGCGGACTCTTCTGGAGTCTGGAAGAGAGGACCCATATCCACGTCGAAGCCACAGTCAGCATAGCCCGTAGCGACAACCTTTGCACCGCGGTCGTGACCGTCCTGACCCATCTTAGCGATCATGATACGGGGCTGACGACCTTCCTTTTCAGCGAACTTCTTAGCAAGAGCCTTAGCCTTGATGAAGTCCTGATCTTCGCCGGATTCTGAAGAATACACGCCTGAGATAGTACGAATGATAGCCTTATAGCGACCTACGATCTTTTCGCAGGCATCAGAGATTTCACCGAGAGAAGCACGGAGAGCTGCAGCCTTGACAGCGAGGTCAAGGAGGTTACCTTCCTTCGTCTCTACGCAGTGGGTGATAGCTTCGAGAGCAGCCTTGACAGCAGCTTCGTCACGACCCTTACGCAGATCATTCAGACGAGCGATCTGCTGCTCACGTACAGCAGTGTTGTCGATCTCGAGGATATCAATAGGATCTTCCTTCTCGAGGCGATACTTGTTGATACCGACGATGACCTGCTGACGAGAGTCGATACGAGCCTGCGTACGAGCTGCAGCTTCTTCGATACGCATCTTAGGCAGACCCGTTTCGATAGCCTTAGCCATACCACCCATGCTTTCGACTTCCTTGATGTGCTCCCATGCCTTGTGCATGAGTTCGTTCGTAAGGCTTTCGACGTAGTACGAACCTGCCCATGGGTCGATCTCCTTACATACGAGGGTCTCTTCCTGGATGTAGATCTGCGTATTACGAGCGATACGAGCTGAGAAGTCCGTAGGCAGTGCGATAGCTTCGTCAAGAGCATTGGTGTGGAGCGACTGCGTGTGACCGAGTGCTGCACCCATAGCTTCGATACAGGTACGACCTACGTTGTTGAAGGGGTCCTGCTCGGTGAGCGACCAACCAGACGTCTGGCTGTGCGTACGAAGCGCAAGGCTCTTGGGGTTCTCAGGGTTGAACTGACCGACGATCTTAGCCCAGAGGCAGCGTGCAGCACGCATCTTAGCGATCTCCATAAAGTGGTTCATCCCGATAGCCCAGAAGAAGGACAGACGAGGTGCGAACTTATCTACGGGGATACCAGCAGCGATACCAGCCTTGAGGTATTCGAGACCGTCAGCGAGCGTGTAAGCCATCTCGATGTCTGCCGTAGCACCAGCTTCCTGCATGTGGTAGCCGGAGATAGAGATCGAGTTGAACTTAGGCATATTCTGCGACGTGTACTCGAAGATGTCAGCGATGATACGCATCGAGAATTCGGGTGGGTAGATGTAGGTGTTACGCACCATGAACTCCTTGAGGATGTCGTTCTGGATCGTACCAGCCATCTCATCAAGCTTAGCACCCTGCTCGAGACCTGCGTTGATGTAGAATGCCATGACAGGAAGTACGGCACCATTCATCGTCATCGAGACGGACATCTTGTTGAGGGGGATACCATCGAAGAGCACCTTCATATCCTCCAGCGAGCAGATCGATACCCCAGCCTTACCGACGTCACCGACTACACGAGGGTGGTCAGCGTCGTACCCACGGTGCGTAGCGAGGTCGAAGGCTACGGAAAGCCCCTTCTGACCAGAGGCGAGGTTACGGCGATAGAAGGCGTTAGACTCTTCAGCCGTAGAGAAGCCTGCATACTGACGGATCGTCCAAGGACGCATAGCGTACATACCGCTATAAGGACCGCGCAGGTAAGGAGGAATACCGGAAGCATAGTCGAGGTGTTCCATCCCTTCGAGGTCGTGCGCCGTGTAGACAGGCTTGACGAGGATCTGCTCGGCAGTACGCCATACTGAGCTGTTATCCTGCTTCGAAGCCCATTCGACGGGGCAAGTCTGGGCAAAGCCTGCAGACTTAATATCTATGTTCTTGAATTGTGGTTTCATTTCTTCTGTCTCCTTACCGATTAGTTAATACCAAGCTTCTGGTTGAACTGGCGGAGCGTTTCGAGGACGTTGCTCTTCACGTTGATGAAGTTCTCGATGCCGACAGCCTTGAGGTCGTCTGCACAAGCAGGAGCACCTGCTACGACGAACTCAGCGCGACCTGCGAGATACTTGTACGCCTCAGGAGCGAACTCTGCATACTCATCATCGCTCGAGCAGAGGACGATGATCGAGGCACCAGCTGCGAGACCAGCGTCAACACCTTCCTGCACCGTAGCGAAGCCAAGGTTGTCGAGGACCTTGTAGCCAGCGCAAGCGAAGAAGTTACTGGAGAACTGAGAGCGAGCCAGACGCATGGCGAGGTTACCGATCGTGAGCATGAAGACCTTGACCTCCTTGCCACTACGCTCAGTAGCCAGACGAAGAGCTTCGAATTCGGAAGCACCACGGTCGAAGTTCAGAGCTTCGATCGAAGGAGTACCGCAGCCGCAGCTGTGACCACCTACTTCTGCCTGAGCGACCTTCTGTGCAGCCGTTTCGGTGAAGTTGGGGAACTGGTTCGTACCGAGGAAGATTTCCTTACGAGCAGCGACAGCAGCGTGACGCTTAGCGTTGCTGGCGTTGACCGCCTTCTGTACGCCACCAGCTTCGACAGCAGCAGCGAAGCCACCCTCTTCTTCTACAGCGAGGAAGAGCTTCCAAGCCTGCTCTGCGAGGGCGTTCGTCAGATGCTCGATATAGTAGGAGCCAGCAGCGGGGTCGATGACCTTGTCGAAGTGAGACTCTTCCTTGAGGAGGAGCTGCTGGTTGCGTGCGATACGTTCGGAGAAGTTGTCAGATTCCTGGTAGGTAACATCGAAGGGCTGTACCGTCAGAGAGTCTACACCGCCCAGGGTCGCTGACATCGCTTCGGTCTGTGTACGAAGGAGGTTAACGTGAGCATCGTAGATCGTCTTGTTCCAGGTAGAGGTGACAGCGTGCATGTGGATCTTAGCTGCGTCACCCTTATACTGGTCGCCGTAGGCACCGATGATCTCAGCCCAGAGCCAGCGTGCAGCACGGAACTTAGCCAGCTCCATGAAGTAGTTGGACCCTACGCCGAAGACGAACTTGATACGGCTCGTCAGTTCTTCGATGGAGTAGCCTGCTTCCGTGAGCTTGTCGATGAGCTCAGCACCCCAAGAGAGTGCATAGCCCAGCTCCTGGTAGATGTAGGCACCGGCGTTATTGATGTTGAGGGCATTGACCGTGAGGACGCGGTACTGAGGCAGGGGGCGGACAGCATCGAGGAGCTGTGCGCACATAGCCACCCACTGGGGGTTAGATATACCCTTGACGAGCTGCTTCTTGAAGGGATCGAAGTTGATCGAGCCCTTGCACTGTGCTACATCGGCTCCTACTTCGGTGAGATAAGCGGCCAGTTCGCCTGCGAGCTGAGCTGCTACAGAGATGCAGCAAGAGAAGTTCAGCTCGATAGCCTCGGGCATAATGCCCTTGAGCAGGATGGCCAGAGTTTCCTTGTTGACCTGATCGCGACGAAGCTTGAAGCCCAGCGAGGTAATCCCCTTATTGAGGATATCCAGTGCCTTTTCATTGGCCTCCTTGGGGTCATTTACATTGATGTCCTGACGGATGAGCCACTCATTGTCCATACGCGTGGAGCGGACATAAGGGTACTCTGCAGGCATCACTTTGGGGGTAGAGAGACCTTCGAGGTCTTCGCGACGATAGAAGGGGTTGACGTTGAATCCTTCGTTGGTACGCCAGACGAGCTTACGCTCGAAGTCAGCTCCCTTCAGGTCGGTCACGATCTTGTCCTTCCATTCCTGTGTGCTAATGGCAGGGAATTCGCTCAGTAACCGTTCTTTGTCAGTTGCCATAATAGTTCAATTTAGTGAATTGATTACTTATATCCGCAAAGGTAACGTAAATCAGTGAAACGACCTAGGCTCGCCAAAGGTTTTCCCGAGACGTGCAAAAGGCTGGCAGAATGCGATATCACCCTGTGGAGACACGTCGTATCATCCACAGCTCTCCCACCCTCTTCCCAACGGAGCGACTCACACCGCACTCCGACAGGTGATCCTCCGTATAAGAGGTGCGCAGTAGTAAGGACCTATATGCTGCATCTTCATTACTCTAAAGAGACTGTTACCTATAGTCCTGACCTCTATTTAGAGTGCTAAGGCATCGCACGTCCAGCTACCCGATATACCTCACCGAAGTGATACACAAGCCCTTCGCCTTATCGCGCGGATTCCTCTTATTCAGAGGAAGAGAAAGTATCATTCCCGTGAATAAAAAAGCGCCTTCACGTAGTGGTTTTCCTCTGTCTGTGTACGTAGTCTTAAAGACCAAGTAGGCAAATCCAAACATCCACGCACGAAGATATTAGATCCACGTACGTAGCCCAAATTTACCTAGCACTCGTCCACAACTTTTCATCCCTACGCGGAGCAACAACCTAATATAGGTCACTTCACAAAGCCATATTAGGAATCAATCCAAAGCTATATAGCTTTCTTCGTCATCCTATTATAGCTCTACCCGCGTACTCATATAATTTATTAGGTGTAGGGAGGAGCTTACACAAGTCGAAGTCGGCGCTTCATTAAGCTCCCAGGGGCTATAGAGCGGCACATTTGCGACAACGCTATTGCGAAGTCAGTATTTTATTTATCTTTGCCTTTGATAAAAGATAACATCAGGCGCATAGCGCTTTACAAACGTAAACATTAACAGAAATGAAGAAATCCCTTGCACTTCTGGCACTTGCCAGCCTCTTCATCGGGACGACATCCTGCCGCAAGAAGGATGAACCCAAGCCCGCTCCAGTAGTATCTACCGACCCCAACACAACTGACGCCTCTGCGGATGTCACTGCGATCAAGAGCTCTCAGGCTGTCCTCACGGTACCTGCGGGTTCTGTGGTCTACATCGAGCCCCAGACGGGTCTTAAGATCCTCGGTGCTACGATGGACGCTACTGACAAGACGAAGTATACCGTCGGCACCAATGGCCTCCTCGGTATCAATGGGAACGTAGAGAAGCTCAAGATCCAGAGCGACGATATCACAAACCTCAGCCTTCCTAAGTCTTCTCCTCTCTTGAAGACCCTCATCCTTGTATCAAAGAGCTCTTCTGCTACGGCCACTGCAACGGCAATCGACCTCTCTGGACTGACGGACCTGGAGTCCCTCCTCATCGCTGGCTACTCAATCGAAAGCCTTGACCTCACCAAGCTAAATAAGCTGAAGAACCTCGGAATTGGTGCGTGGGAGCTGGGCGCAAACTTCCCCGAGATGACGGATGCCTTTGGCTCTGTACCTGAGAAGGCCTCTCGCATCAGCGAAGTCAAGCTTCCCGCTAACAACGTCATCGAGAATTTCATCGTGCGCACTGCAACCCTGCAGGATGGTAAGTGCGACTTCGACAATCTGCCTAAGCTGAAGAAGTTCTTCTGCCAGTCTCCCTTCTTCTCAAACTTCACGTTCGCTAAGAGCACGGAGCTGGAAGTCCTCTACGCAACCGCACCAACCGCTGGTATCAAGCTCAATGCAGACCTCGGCAGCAAGCCTAAGCTGAAGGATATCACATTCCGCAACGCCACCCTCTCCAAGTTCGCTGTCAGCAATGCAACGAATGTGGTACTGAAGGATAGTAATGCTGGCGCTATCGCTGTTGAATTTGACAACATCCCCGCAGCACAGGCTCTACAGTACATCGTTAGTAAAGCTAATGCGAGTGTAACCAGCATCACGCTGAAGAACATAACAATCTCTGAGGAGAATCTTATCAAGATGATCAAGAGACTGCAGACTTCAGGTGGCACCCTTAAGGTTAAGGGCGAGCTCCTCACCACGGCTGTCAATGCTGCTCTCTCAGCTAAGGGCTGGACGGGTTCCCCTCTCTAAGCCATAGCCGAAGAGGCTAACACCATATCACTACGCCCCCACCTACGGATACCTATCCGCCAGGTGGGGGCGTAGCGTTTCCCTTAGAAATGTCTTATCTTTGTTAGTAGTTATTCACAATTTAGAGAATACAACTCTCATCATACATCCAACGGACACATGGAACAAGACACCTTCTTAGCCCAGGTACGTGCCAAGGCCCAAGGCTGGCTGACACCTGGATACGATGAACAGACGCGCGCCGAAGTACAACGCCTCCTCGATGCTGAAGATACCACGGAGCTCGTCGAAGCCTTCTACAAGGACTTAGAGTTCGGTACGGGTGGGCTACGCGGGATCATGGGCGTAGGCTCCAATCGCATGAACCGCTACACCGTCGGAGCCGCTACACAGGGCCAGGCGAACTACCTCAAGCAGGCTTTCGCTTCCCTCCCCGAAATCTCGGTAGCTATCGGCCATGATTGCCGTAATAATAGTGATGTCTTCGCGCGCATCACCGCTGAGGTCTTCTCTGCTAACGGCATCAAGGTCTATCTCTTCGAGGGCCTTCGTCCTACGCCCGAGGTATCCTTTGCTATTCGTGAACTGGGCTGCCAGAGCGGCGTAATGATCACTGCATCGCACAACCCCAAGGAATACAACGGCTACAAGGCTTATTGGTCTGACGGGGCACAGATGCTGGCTCCTCATGACCGCAACACGATCATCGAGGTCAATAAGATCACGCGCGCTGAAGATATCCGCTTCGAAGCTCGCCCCGAGCTCATACACTTCCTCGGCGAAGAGTTCGACAAGCGCTTCATTGAGCGTGTCGCTTCACTCTCTGCGCCCCAGAAGGAGTCTATCGCACGCCACCACGACCTGAAGATCGTCTACACGCCTATTCACGGTACCGGTGTACGCATCATTCCTGAAGCACTGCGTGCTATTGGCTTCACGAACATCATCAACGTCCCTGAGCAGGATGTCGTCAGCGGAAACTTCCCCACCGTCCACTCTCCCAACCCCGAGGAGCCCGCAGCCCTCGAGCTGGCTATCCGTCGTGCCGAGGAGACTGGTGCTGATATCGTCTTAGCGTCCGACCCTGACGCAGACCGCATCGGGGTAGCAGTACGCAACGAGGAGGGTAAGATCGTCCTCATCAACGGGAACGAGATTTGCTCCCTCCTGACCTACTACGCCATCGCCAATCGTCGAGACGCTGGCCTCCTCCAGCCTACCGACTACGTCGTCAAGACCATTGTAACCACAGAGCTCATCCGTGCTATCGCAGAGAAGTCTAACGTCATACTCTTCGACTGCTACACGGGCTTTAAGTGGATCGCAGACGTCATCCGCAAGAACGAAGGCAAGCTGAACTACATCGGTGGTGGTGAAGAGAGCTACGGCTTCCTCCGAGAGGACTTCATCCGAGACAAGAGCTCAGTATCGGCCTGCTGCATGTTCGCCGAGCTCGCTGCATGGGCAGCCGACCGTGGCATGTCTATCTACCAGCTCCTCCAGCAGGTCTTCGTAGAGTATGGTCTCTACAAGGACCAGGGTGTCAGTGTAGTCCGCAAGGGTAAGAGCGGTGCCGAAGAGATCGAAGCTATGATGAAGAACTTCCGTGAGAATCCCCTCAAGACTCTCGCAGGAAGCCCCGTCGTCGAGGTCCTCGACTACGCCAAGCTCCAGGGCCTCTGGCTCGACAAGGGCGAGGTCTTCACGCTCGATATGCCTACGACCAGCAACGTACTCCAGTACAAGACAGCTGACGGGACGAAGGTATCTATCCGTCCCTCTGGCACGGAGCCCAAGATCAAGTTCTACATCGGTGTACGTGGGAAGGTAACTTCTAAGGAAGACCTCCCCGCGGCTGAAGCCGCCTGCCTCGAGAAGATCCAGATCATCCGTCAGGAGCTCGGTATCTAACCCCTCTCCACCTTCGATACACATCGCTACCTCCCGTGGGTAAACCATCCGCGGGAGGTAGCTTCATTTTATCATCCTCTATGCAAGTCTATCTCTGTCCCTCCCCTAAACTCTATCCGCTCTACCACCGCCCTAATAGTATCGTCATCATCGTGGACATCTTCCGAGCCTCGACCACGATGGTCGCAGCCTTTGCCCATGGAGCTAAGGGAATACTCCCTGTGGCTTCGACCGAAGAGGCTGAGGAGACAGGCAAACGTCTGGGTGCACTCATCGCGGCCGAACGCAATGTTGTACGCTGTGACTTCGCCCAGCTCGGCAATGATCCCGCAGAGTACACGACAGACTTAGTCAGCGGGCGTGAGATCGTCTTCACGACGACCAATGGTACGCGAGCCCTCACGATAGCTCGAGAGCATGGTGCAGAGGAGATTCTCGTCGGGGCACTAACTAACCTGCGTGCGACCATCGACTACTGCCAGCGCTCCGGCCGTGATGTCGTCGTACTCGCCGCAGGCTGGAAGGGACAGGCCTCCATGGAGGATATGCTCTATGCAGGCGCCTTCACCGTAGAAGCGAGAGCAATCGCAGGTGACGATACCACCCGTATGGTGCGCGACCTGTGGCAGGACCACGCAGCGACTCTCGATGCTCGTACAGAGTACATCAAAAGTAGTGACCACTATGTACGACTAGAGCAAGCAGGCTTCGCAGACTGTGTGACCTACTGCATGAGCCTAAGCCTCTTCGACCTCGTCCTACGTCTGGAAGATGGCTGGCTTCGTGCACTGTAGTCGCATGCTCGAGTGAACATAGCCGGCAGCCAGATAGTTATAAGAGCAAATAAGCTAACCCCCTCCTACCTTTCTAGCAAGGAGACAAAAACAATACAACAAGCAATGGCAACAGTCACTTTCAAAAAAGACCTCACCGTACACCTCTCTGGTGAAATGCCTGCCGTAGGCACTACCGCTCCTAACTTCGGGGCTACGAAGACGAACCTCAGTGAGATCCACCTCGAGGATCTGCGTGGTCAGCGTGTCGTACTCAATATCTTCCCCAGCGTTGACACAGGCGTCTGCGCTACCAGCGTCCGTCGCTTCAATGCCGAAGCTTCTAAGCTCGACAACACCGTCGTCCTCTGTGTATCTAAGGACTTGCCTTTCGCTCAGTCACGCTTCTGCGGTGCTGAAGGCCTCGACAAGGTAGTACCCGTATCAGTCTTCCGCCACAACTGCTTCACGGAGCACTATGGCCTCGAGCAGCAGGATGGTCCTCTGGCTGGTCTCTTGGCACGTGCCGTCGTCGTCATCGATGAGGCTGGCAAGATCCTCTACACCGAGCTCGTCCCCGAGATCACGCAGGAGCCCAACTACGAAGCTGCACTCGCTGCACTGAAGTAGTTCAAGGGAACTTACTCCATATTAATAAGAGAGCGTCGCATAGTCCACTGTGGTGGAGCTATGCGACGCTCTGCTTTTAGCCCGTACGTAGCGCGAGATGCTACGAATTAGAAGGGGTAGCCAATAGCAATGTTGAAGGCAAGTAGCTGCTTTGGCTCTTGGTAGGTGATGACCCAAGGACGGCCATTCTCCACCTGTGGATCGTGGAGCTTAGCCCCCACATCGAAGCGGAGGACAAAATAATCAAAGTCCCAGCGCAGCCCCAGCCCACTCGACAGGGCGATCTCCTTGTAGAAGCGGTTCCACTGGAAGTCTCCCTGCGGCTGATTCTGATAGGCACGTATCGTCCAGATATTCCCAGCATCAGCGAAGAGGGCGAGCTGGAGAGGACCAAGGATCTTCATACGGTACTCTGCATTCATCTCAAGCTTGATATCCCCGACCTGATCGAAGATAGATTGGCTTGCTGAGCGAGGCATACTACCAGGGCCAAGGCTACGCGCAGACCAGCCACGCAGGCTATTAGCGCCACCAGCGAAGTAGCGGAGGTCAACAGGCACGTACTGACTATTGCCATAGGGATAAGCTACAGCCAGCCCCAGATGATAGGCAAAGGCATTCCCTTCACTCAGCTTACGAAGCCCACTATAGTCAATCTCCCCCTTGACGAACTGGGCAAAGTTCGTCTCGAAGAAGCGATACGACCCGTAGGTATCACGTTCCCTATTTAGCAGTGCCGATACCCCATAGAGCAGACTTCCCGACGACTGGATGAAGAGGCGTAGGTTATGTACCCAAGGCGAAGTCGAGAGGCGGTAGTCATTGAGCGAGTTGTAGCGGAAGAGGTACGAAGCCCCAAGGACAAACTGATCTCGGTAGTTCAAGATCTGAGTGATGAGCGGCATCGAGCGACGGAAGTCCTCATTGATATAGCCGAAGTGAAGGAAATCCAAGTCGATGACCTTCAGCTGATGGCGATAGGCGGGCGTGTAGTGGCTGTGCCAGCTATAGCCCCACTTGAAGGAGAAGATATCACGGCTGAACTCTGGACGGCGGTGGTGGTCATAGCTCACCTGTAAGCTTGTCGAAGACAGGATCGTCGATGGCCCCTTCGAGTGGCGGAAGGGCACGAGCAGACGAGGGAAGGTAAGCGAGGCCTCTGCCCCATAGTTTAAGTGGTCATTGCGGCGCTCGCCGAGGCTCTCATAGCCACCACGTAGCTGGAGGTGGAGCTGCTCCCCACCATGGAAGAGGTTGCTATTTTGGAAGTTCAGCGAAGAGCTCACCCCAAAGTTCCCTGAGGAGTTCGTCCCGACAATATCCCCACCGATACTCTTCGTCTGGGTGGAGGCAGCGGTAATGTCACAGTCCAAGACAGCAGAGTCCGTAGCGAGCGTATCTGGGTGGTACTGGATCGAGACGCTCTGCAAGGTTGGCAGTTCGCTCAGAGCAGTATAGGTAGATGAGGTATGCTGCATCGAGTAGAGTGCACCTGGACGGATCCAGATACGTCGAGCGAGCTCTGAGGGGCGGATATAGTGCTTCGGATCAAGATCGAAGCTGATACCATCACGCGCCTGCTTCAGGGACTCACCCGTCTCATGACGAGCGATCTGACGCATCCGCACGCGTCCGATGCGATAGGTCTTCTCGGGCGAGTGGACTACGCTACGTACCCATACATCCGAGGGCACCAGCGTATCGACCTCGAATCGGACACTATCACCAGAGAAGGTATAGTAGCCTCTATTACGAAGAATCTGAGTGATACGCTCCTGCTCGGCCTGCATATTCTGAGGAGAGAGGATAGCACCTGAGTGGAGATAAGAGCGATAGCGCTCACCACGGAAGCGACGCTTCTCGATGAGTGTATCTTGAGGGTAAAGATGCTGGACAATACTGCTATCCTGGATGGACTCTGAGAAGCGGCCTACGCGTAGACGACGACCAGGTGTGATAGTGTATATCAGACGAGCTCGCTTGGCCTTAGTCGTATCCACACGGAGAGTCGTCTGAGCCTTGAGGTAGCCCATATTGTACATCGCTGCGGTGAGGTTGGCTCGACCAAACTCAGCTTCTTCTGCGCTATAGAGCACAGGAGGATCTCCCCACTTACGCAGCTGACGATTGAGGAAACTATTACTCTTCGGGTTACTCAAGCTATAGAGCCCAAGTGTCCAGTCAAAGAGCCCCAAGAGCTTTGTATTGGGGCGTTGTGGAAGGAAGGACTCAAGGTCACCGAGCTGCTCCCGCTCTGTCTGATCGAGGGAGTCCACTTGGATAGTGACCTTCGTAAGTAGGTAGCTCCCGTCCCCGACGTACTTCGTCGTCGAGCAGGAGGCCAAGGCCAGCGCAAGGGCCAAGGCATATCTATTCTTCTTCATTCGCTGTCCATAGCTGCCAAGCCTTATCGGCCTGGAGGTGTAGCATCTCGAGACCATCCTTCGCTCTTGCTCCGCTCTGCAGGGCTCGACGGAGGAAGGTCGTCGGTGAGGGATTATAGATGAGATCATAGCAAAGGTGAGACTCCCCAAGAGCCTCGTAGGGCAAGGGGAGGCACTCTCCTTCGTGAAGACCTATGGGCGTGGCATTAATCCATAGAGGGGTCGCTTTCCCCTCTTCTCTTGTCAAGCTTTCGTAAGAGCGCTGTCCGCTCTGAGGAGTACGGCTCACCTGCTCATAGCTGATACCGAGTTGCTCAAGAGCATAGAGTACGGCAGAGGCCGCACCTCCCGTACCGAAGACCCAAGTATGAGGTCGCTCCTCGCCAAGAAGAGGGACCAGTGAGTGGTAGAAGCCCCAGACATCCGTATTATGTGCGGTGATATGGAGCTTTCCTGAAGGAGTACGCTCAATACAAAGTACGTTGGCAGCCTGCAGATGCTCCACTTCGGGAGAGCAAGCGTCTACATAGCGAAGCACCTCTCGCTTATAAGGGAGCGTAACGTTCAGCCCTCGGAGCGAAGGATGAGTAGCCAATAGTTCGGGCAACTCCTCTATCCGCTGGAGCTCGTAGCTATCATACGAAGCATCTACCCCGAGACGATCAAAGAGCTCCAAGAAATATCGAGGAGAGAAGGAGTGTCCCAGGGGGCGACCTATGAGCCCATAGCTACAACGTGTCGGCATCTACTCTGCTGATATCTATTTCCCCTTAGCCTGGAGGATAGTGATAGGATTGTGGGCATCGACCATAAGGAGCGTCTCATAGGAGATATGCCAACCGACTCGCTCGATGGCCTCGCGGAAGAGCGCCAGTGTCTCCTCTGAGACCGAGTTGAAGACGAGCACGCCATCAGCTCCCATAAGCGCAGTGAGGCGCTCAACAAACTTAATGAGCTTCCCCCCATGCCCACCGATGAAGGCGGCCTCGGGGCGGGGAAGCGACTCAAGATCTTGGCTAAGGAAGTCTCCAATATGATAGTCAATACCTGGAGCATGGAAGCGACGGCTATTGACCTCCATAAGCTCCTTCCCCTCGGGACGCACCTCGAAGGAGGTCACCAAGAGATGAGGGTAGCGGAGCTTGGCCTCGATAGATACCGAGCCTGTGCAGAAGCCTACATCCCAGAAGCTACGACGTCGCTCAAGCTCGAGCAGACTCAGGCTCACCAGACGCACCGGCATCTTCGTGATCATATTCACACGACCATTGAGGGGGAAGAAATCCAGCTCTTGCAGGCCAATCGGAGCATCGTATGCGGTGGGCTGTGGGTCTTCAATGATCAGGCAGTTGGGGTGACCGAACTCTCGTCCGACAACTTCATGTAGCGGGAGGCTATAGACTTCCTCTCGGCTCCCTCCGAGTCGCACCCCGATATGCATCTGATAGCCCGTATAGCCATAGTCGATCATCCGCTGAGCGATGAGCGCTGGGGTATTCTTCTTATCCGTCAAGACTCCCACCTTTGCAGCACGCTCGATGAGAGCACGATCCAGCTCCAGCCAAGGACGTCCCGTCAGTGAGACGACACGCATATCATGGTAGGGCAAGCGCAAGCTATGTGCGAGCATCTGCAGAGAGCTAAAGGAGGGGAAGGTCTGTGCGACCTGCCCAGGGAACTCGCGCATGAGTGTCGTAGTGAAGCCAAAGAAAAGCGGATCACCAGAAGCAAAGACCAACACGGGCTCGTCTAAGGCACGATACTCCTGATAGACCGCACTGAGGGGAACAATAATATCGATCCATACAGCACCTGCGGGAAGTATATCGGCGACGAGTTCGCGGTGGCGACGCCCCCCCGAGAAGACTCGATGCTGAGCGATGAGTTGCTGTACTTCGGGGGAGAAGAGGGGGCATTGCTCATCGTTCATTCCTACGACGGTGAAGCGAAGCCCTTGGGTTGTAAGATTCTTTTCGTCCAAGAGTAGTATCAAGCTTATCTATTATAGGTCGCAAAGGTACTAATAATAAGGTGGGCTTCTCCCCTATTCCTAAGCGGTCTTCCGAGTGATGCTTTTTGAAGCAGTACTGGTCGATGATCGAACCAGTACTGGTCACCCTAAGCAACCAGTACTGCTCAGCGTCGCGACCAGTAGTAGTCAACTCAGTGACCAGTACTGGTCAATATTCCCCTTCTAAAATAGTGCTCTCCACCTCAGAAGAAAAAGCCTCCGACCACTCAGTGGTAGTCAGCTCTTCCCAATACAATATTATACCTCCTTCTTGCAGGCTCAAGAAGAGAGGGAGGTCCATTTATGGATAGAATCTACCCCTATATATGGCTTCATCTATACAAGGTAAGAAGCTGGAAGATAAGCTAATGATTTCCTTCATTATTTTATTAAATCAAATCACCTTAGAGACCTCGTCTATCCTATAGAAATGACCTATATTTACCCTCCAGAAAGCATTACACCAACCATAAAAACGCTGAAGAATGAAGAACGAAAGACCACTTTCTCGTCAGGCTCGGCTACGGAGTACACTCGTTGTCTCCCTGCTCACCCTCTGCTCCATGCCCCTTGCGGCAAATGCAGCCATAGAGCAAGAGCCGTCGTCAAGTCCTGTCACACTCACCCAAGTAGCAGGTAAGATACGCGGGCACATCGTGGATGCTACGACTGGAGAGCCCATCGTCGGGGCAAGTATCCGCATCAAAGGCAACAAACGTATCGGGAGCATCTCCGACAAGCATGGTGGATATACCTTGTCTGCTTCCCCAGGGGTGACACTGATCATCTCCTGCGTCGGGTACGAAACCTTAGAGATCCAGGCGATAGAGAAGGATCAAGTCATCCAGCTAAAAGAGAACTCCAAGACCCTCGGTGAGCTCGTCGTCGTCGGCTATACTACACAGCGCAAGGAGAGCCTCACAGGAGCTATGATTAACCTTAAAGCCAGCAAACTCAAGGACATCACTACTCCCTCCGTTTCTAACCTCCTCAATGGCAAGGCCCCTGGCGTATATGTCGCACCTGGATCAGGACGCCCTGGCTCGAGCGCAGCCGTGGTGATACGTGGACAAGCCACCCTCAACGGGAACACACGCCCCCTCTGGGTCATCGATGGTGTGATCGTGGGTGATGACCCTGGTCAGCTCAGCCCTCAGGACATTGAGAGCCTCACGATCCTCAAGGATGCAGCCTCCACAGCGATCTATGGCTCTGCTGGAGCAAACGGTGTCGTTGTAGTCACGACCAAGAGTAGCCGCTCGGGCAAGCTCCGCACCTCAGTCTCTATGCGCACTGGTATCAGCCAGCTAACCAATGGCAACCTGCACATGATGAATGGAGCCGAACTCTACGACTACTTTGCCTCCACAGGCAATGCCAGCACCATCCCCTTCCCTCGATGGAAACCAGCCCTACGCAATGACAACTTCGACTGGTGGAAGCTGGCTACACGCACCGGCGTCTCTCAGGACTATAACCTCACCCTACAAGGGGGGAGCGAAACGATGAACTCCCTCTTCTCCTTAGGCTACTATGATGAGAAGGGTGCTGTCAAGGGCTTTGACTACAAGCGCTACAACTTCCGTCTGAAGACCAGCTATAAGCCTCTCAGCTGGCTCACGATTCGTCCTATGATCAGCGGAGCAATGCAGAACTCTGAGGATAGACAATACTCTATCTCTGCAATGTACTCGATGCTCCCTTGGGATAGCCCATACGACGCTGGGGGGAAGCTTGTCCCCCACAAATACTCAGAATGGGTAAATAGCAACAGCACGAATTACCTCCGTGACCTGCAGTGGAACCACTATGATGGGAGCTACTACGAATTCATGGGTAACCTTGACTTCGACGTTCGTATCGCACCTTGGCTCACCTTCTCCTCAGTCAATAACTACAAGTACGTCCACAGCACGGGTCACGGCTACGAAGATCCTCGCTCCAATGGTGGAGAGAGCGTCCAAGGTCGTATCACCGAGTATCATGGACAAGTAGCTCGTCGCTACTCAAACCAGAAGCTCCTCACAAATAATAGCTGGGGCCTGCATAACCTCAATGGGTTGCTTGCTTATGAGTTCAACGACTACTGGGGTAAGTCAACCAGCGCCAACGGGACGGGCTTTGTCCCAGGCTTTGAGGTACTGGACATCACCGCTAAGCCCGAGAAGGCTAAGGGTGGGATCGCTGAATGGGCAGTACAGTCCGTCTTCGCTAATGCTCGCTATAGCTACGACAACCGCTATCTCCTCGAAGGATCTATCCGCCGTGACGGTGCCTCCAACCTCGGTTCAAGAGCCAAGTATGGTACCCTCTTCTCTATCAGTGGTGGGTGGAGCATCCACCGCGAATCATGGTTTGGGATCAAGGCTTTCGACCAGCTGAAGCTCCGCGCCTCCTATGGCTCGGCTGGTAACCGTCCATCCGCCCTCTACCCCCAGTATGACCTCTACTCGATAGCATCCAGCTACAACGCTCAGCCCGGTATGCTCATCTCTCAGATCGGGAATAATGACCTTACTTGGGAGCGTACCTATACTGCGGGCATCGGGCTTGACGCTTCGCTCTGGTCAAACCGCCTACGCCTTACCCTTGATCTTTACTCCAAGAAGACCGACAACATCCTCTATAATGTACCCGTCACCAGCCTCACAGGTGTGACTCACATCTACCGTAACATCGGTAAGATGGCCAATAAGGGTATCGAGGTAGCTATCGGTGGTGATATCATCCGTAGCAAGGACCTCACCTGGAGCCTTGACCTCAACGTCGGACACAACGCCAATAAGCTCACCGACATCTTCCGTCAGTATGATCCCTCAGGGCAGTACATCGCCAAGCCTGTCATCATCGGTGACGGGAGCGATATCGCTGGCTCTGCCTCCCGCATCCTCGAGATAGGCTCTCCTATCGACACCTATTACATGCCTGAGTGGGCTGGAGTAAATCCTGATGACGGGCGCCCCATGTGGTATAAGGAAGGGACTAACGGAGAGCGCGTCACGACCAGCAACTACGCTGAAGCCAAGTACTACAAGCTGGGCTCTGCTGCACCTAAGGTCTTCGGGGGGATCACGACGAACCTCCGCTGGAAGGAGTTCGACCTCTCGGCTACGTTCGGCTATGCTCTCGGTGGACAGATCTACAACTACTCTCGCCAAGAGCTCGACTCTGACCTCACCTACACCGACCGCAATCAGATGTCACTGCAGAAGGGTTGGTCACGCTGGCAGAAGAAGGGCGACGTCGCCACTCACCCACGCGCCCTGTACAACAACAAGGATAACGGTAACAAGGCCTCTTCTCGCTACCTCGAGGACAACTCCTTCTTCAAGCTACGTACTCTCAGCCTTGGCTACAACCTCACCCTTCCTCAGCTGAAGGTACAGAACCTCCGTATCTACCTCAATGCTGAGAACCTCTTTACCCTGACGAAGTACTCAGGAGTAGACCCCGAGCTTCCCGCCTCCGATGGCTCTGTCATGGGGACGACGGGCATCAGCGTCTATCCTCCTGTCCGTCGCTTCGTCCTCGGGCTCAACCTCTCACTCTAGCTACACGATACAGATATGAATAAGATACTAATGCTACTGGTGTCCTCCTGCCTACTGGTAGCCTGCAATATTGACAGAGAGCCCAAGGGGAGCATGTCCAGCCAGCGTATCCTCGAGCATCCAGAAGAGGCTATCGATGGGATGACCCACGGGATGTATGCCCAGCTCAAGACCTGGAGTGACGTCATGCATCGCTGCGGCGAGTATGCGGGGGACAACATCATGATACGTGGCGCCTCGACAGATGCCTTCTTTGAGTTCATCTCCTTCAACCGCACCCCACAGAACTACCGCCTACAGGCCTTCTGGGATAATAGCTACAAGGCTATCATTCAGGCCTCGAACATTATCGAGCTCTATGGCACCTCCACCGACGAGGAAGTCAAGGCTCATGTGGGAGAAGCTTACTTCGTGCGTGGCTTCCTCTACTTCTACCTCGTGAGAGCCTATGGCCGCCCCTACTATCAGGACCCAGAGAAGAACCTCGGTGTACCTATCATCAAGAGTGCCCCCAAGGACGTCTTCGATAAGTTCACGCTCCCCGACCGTGCTACCGTAGCAGAGACCTATGCACAGGCTATTGAAGACTTGAAGCAGGCTGAGACGCTCCTGCCCGAGCGCTCAGGTACGCCCTTCTATGCATCCAAGGGTGCAGCTCAGGCTTTGCTCTCCCGCCTCTACCTCTATATGAGTGGCACCTATGAGCAGCCCAATAGGCAGTATGCTCAGCTGGCCTCCGAGTATGCCACGAAGGTCATCTCGAGTGGGAAGTATTCGCTCCTCAATCGAGAAGACTTCATGAAGTACAATCAGCTCCTTCCTGAGAGCAACAAGGAGTCCATCTTCGTTGTCCGCCGTCTGGCCTCTGAATACTCTGGTTACGACCACTACTATGGAGTCGGTGGTATGTATGCCAATATCGGAGGTATGGGCTGGGGCGAGATGTACGCCAGCGCTAAGTACCTTGCCCTACTTGATGAGACGGGACGAAATGACTTCCGCCCTACCAGCACTCGTATCGTAGATGCTCGTGCCGCCTTCATTGAGCCCGTGTACGCACCTGAGAAGACGGAGGTATTCCGCTTCATCAAGAGCGAAGAGTCAGGAGACCTCAACTACGTGCAGCTCCCCATCACTCGCTCCAATGGTCAGATCATAGCCAAGGAAGCCAAGGATTCGGGGCAGGCGGAGTCTTACACCTTGACTGCGATAGATGCAAATCAAGAGATCTACAGCATCACCTATAAGGGGAAGACTTACCGAGGAGTAATCGACCTATATATCAAGCTCAACAGAGCCTACCCGATGTTCTACATCACGAAGTGCTCCCGTGAGGGTGAGAATAGCCACCTGCACTCGCCTGTCATCTCTCGTCTCGGCGAAGTGTACCTCAACCGAGCTGAAGCAGAAGCTAAGCTCGGGAACTATAGCGCAGCACTCACGGACCTCAATATCATACGCACACGCTCTATCCCTGGTGCCGCCTATGCCAGCCTCGATGCTACGAACGCATCCGAGCGCATCGACAAGGAGCGCCAGCTGGAACTCGCCTTCCAAGCTGAGCGTAGCTATGATGTATTCCGCAACGGAGGCTCACTCGTACGTCGCTACCCTGGAGCTCATCACCAGCGTGAGGACATTGCCCCCACAGACTATCGTGTGGTATACTTCATCCCACAGAATGCTATCGATGCCTACCCAGGTAAGCTGACCCAGAACCCCACCCACTAAGAGAGGTACTCGATATCACTTCTTCAGCTCGCCAGCATCACCGCTGTCGACTGGGGAGCTACCAATAAAGCCAACGGGGCAGAGAGGATGGATCCCTCCCTGCCCCGTTAATTTTATCCTTACGCCTTAGACAAGCATCTACTTGAGACCATTGCGCAAGGCCGTCTCTTCACAGCTTGCACTTTTCTCCTTCGAACTTCTTAGCCTAAAGACTCCGATTTTCAAGGGAAGGAGGTGCGAGTAATGAAGAGGTGGTCTTGCGCAATGGTCTCAATAGGTATATGGATGTGTGAGGTAGAGCTATATAGGATGGCGAAGAATGCTATATAGCTTTACACTGATTACTATATAGCTTTGTACTGATTACTATATAGCTTTGCACCGATTACTATATAGCTTTGCACCGATTACTATATAGCTTTGCACCGATTACTATATAGCTTTGTACTGATTACTATATAGCTTTGCACTGATTACTATATAGCTTTGTGCTGATTACTATATAGCTTTGTGAAGTGACCTATATTAGGTCGTTGCTCCGCGTAGGGGTAAAAGTTGTGGACGAATGGCAGATAAGTTTGGGCTACGTACGTGGCTCTAATATCTACGTACGTGGATATTTGGATTTACGTGCCTGGTCTTTAAGACTACGTGCGTAGATAGGGGAAAACCACTACGTGAAGGTGCTTTTCCTTTCACGAGAACGATGCTTTTCCCACGGCTGAATAAGAGAAATACTCGCGATAAGGCGAAGGGCTTGTGTATCTCTTCGGAGAGGCATTTCGGGGAGCTGGGCATGCGATGCCTTGCACAACAAGTAGGGGCGGGACTCTCGGCAACAGTCTCCTATATAGCTATGCTATGGGAAAGAAGAGCCACCAGAGAGCATGTGCGAAACGGTAGAGGGTCAAAGCGATAGCAATAGTTGTTTGCCATCGAATCAGTAGTGGTTTCATATCCAAACGACTATTCGTTCGGATGTGAAACAAATAGTGGTTTGCCCCCAAGCCAATCGTTGTTCACTTGCAGAGCAATAGTCGACTGTAAATCAGCCCAGCCTCAATACGGCTTGCAGGTGAGGAGGAGATTTTGATGAGGGAGCCCTGGCCCACAAGCCACCTCCGTGGAATTCACTACCTTTACACCTCAAAATAAAGGGTATTAGTTCATGCAAGAAAGAATACAACAACTCACTGCCGAGCTACAAGCACTGACGGCACACTCTGAGCAGGAAGTCGAAGACCTTCGCATCAAATATATCAGTAAGAAGGGGCTCGTTTCCCAGCTCTTCGACGAATTCAAGACCGTCCCTAACGAAGAAAAGCGACAGGTCGGCCAACTCCTCAACGCCCTCAAGACGCTGGCTACGGACAAGATCAACGAGCTACGCGCTTCTCTGAGCTCTGGTGGAGATGACGAAGGTCTGGGTATCGACTGGTCACGTACGGCTTACCCCACTCCATTAGGCTCACGCCATCCGCTGACCATCGTTCAGCAGGAGATCTGCTCCATATTCGCACGCCTTGGCTTCTCTATTGCCGAAGGACCTGAGATCGAAGATGACTGGCATGTATTCTCTGCCCTCAACTTCGCCGAAGACCATCCTGCACGTGATATGCAGGATACGTTCTTCGTGCGCAATGTCCCTGGTACGCTCCTACGTACCCATACCTCCTCGGTACAGACTCGCACGATGCTGGAGTCAGAGCCTCCCATCCGTGTCATCTGCCCAGGTCGCGTATATCGCAATGAGGCCATCTCCTACCGCGCACACTGCTTCTTCCATCAGCTGGAGGCTCTCTATGTAGACCAAAACGTATCGTTCGCTGACCTCAAGCAGGTACTGCTGTACTTCGCTCAGGAAATGTTCGGCACCGACACGAAGATTCGCCTCCGCCCCTCTTACTTCCCCTTCACGGAGCCATCGGCAGAGATGGATATCTCCTGCAACATCTGTGGCGGTAAGGGCTGTAACTTCTGTAAGCACACGGGCTGGGTTGAGATCCTCGGATGCGGTATGGTCGACCCTAACGTACTGGAGAACTGTGGCATCGACAGCCGTAAGTACAGCGGCTATGCCCTCGGTATGGGTGTAGAGCGTATCACAAACCTCAAGTATCGAGTCAGCGACCTGCGTCTCTTCTCAGAGAATGACGTGCGCTTCCTTGAGCAGTT
Organism: Porphyromonas bobii; assembly: GCF_943169685.1. Taxonomy (NCBI): domain Bacteria; kingdom Pseudomonadati; phylum Bacteroidota; class Bacteroidia; order Bacteroidales; family Porphyromonadaceae; genus Porphyromonas; species Porphyromonas bobii. The sequence goes on along the minus strand of NZ_CALPBU010000001.1, from coordinate 370,627 downwards.
CAAGGCTGCTCATTAATACGAGCTACACAAAGAGTAACTACGAGCTGTGACGCGTAAAGAGCGATACGAAGCCGTCATCGGATGGTTTGAAGAGCATATGCCTGTGGCTGAAACTGAGCTACACTACACCACTCCCTTTGAGCTGCTGGTGGCTGTGATTCTCTCAGCCCAATGCACGGACAAGCGGGTGAATATGATCACTCCACGCCTCTTCCGACAGTATCCGACAGCCGAAATCATGGCACGAGCTGAGGTGGAGGACATCTTTGAGCTCGTGCGGAGCGTTAGCTATCCCCGCGCTAAGGCTGGTTACCTTGTAGCTATGGCTCAGCGGCTCGTCGCAGACTATCAGGGCGAAGTCCCTGAGGAGCGTGAGGAGCTGATGAAGCTCCCAGGTGTCGGGCGCAAGACGGCCAACGTAATCGCTTCGGTCATCTATAACCGCCCTACGATGGCAGTCGATACACACGTCTTCCGTGTATCTAACCGCATCGGACTGACGACCAATTCCAAGACACCTCTCGAGACGGAGCTCACCCTCATCAAGTATATCCCCGAGCACCTCATTCCCAAGGCGCACCACTGGCTTATCTTGCATGGACGCTATGTATGTACAGCCCGCAAGCCTCAGTGTACGACCTGTGGATTAGCTCCCTACTGCCGCTACTTCGCAGCACTGGAGCGTAAGAAACTCAATTCGAAGGAATAGATATGAAACGATCGCTGCGCACGGGGATTTTCCTCGCGCTCGGTATGGCGCTCATCACAGGGGCTATGTTCCTCTCTGGCGCTTGTTCGCAAAAGGGGAAGAGCAACCCCACAGATAGCACTCACCTATGCATCGGGGTGATGCCCTCTATTGACTACCTACCGATAGCAGTAGCTGAGCAGCAGGGCTTCTTCACTCATCCCATAGAGATCGTGCGCTTTGCCTCCCCCATGGAGCGTGATGCTGCACTGCAGACGGGCTCCGTAGATGCCTCAGTCACGGACTATATGGGAGCCATGCTCCTACATTCCAAGGGGCTGAAGGTATCTCTTCCCATCGCTTGTCAAGGGGGCTTCCGTCTGGTCTTCGGGCGCAATAAGGAGCTCGACGCGATCTCCGACCTGCGAGGCAAGCATATCGGTCTATCCTCCAATACGCTTATCGACTATGCTACCGAGCGTGCCCTCGTGGATGCTAAGGGCAAGCCGCTACCCTACACACGTGTAGAGGTGCAGAAGATCCCCATTCGCTTAGAGATGCTCAGCTCGGGTGAGCTGGATGCCGCTATTCTCCCAGAGCCCTTCGCTACGATCGGAGCATCCAAGGGTCTGGTAGCTATTGACGTACCTAATGGACTCACGGTGGGCATCACGGGGCTTCTCTTCCAAGACGAAGCACTCACGAAGAAGTCAGCCGCAGTGAAGGCTTTCATCGAGGGATACAACAAGGCCGTCGCCTACATGGCCCAGCATCCCCGAAAGGACTGGTCTGCCGCCGTAGAGCAGCTCCTCGGTGTATCCAAGGATCTTGCCTCGCAGATTCCCCTCCCCACCTATGCTGAGGTCACCGCACCTAAGTCAGAGGACTTTCAGCCCATCCTTAGCTGGATGAAGGCTAAAAAGCTCGTACCTGAGAGCTACACGGCAGAGGGGCTGATCCGCCCAATCATCGCGGAGTAGCTCACCACTCCTCTATCACATCCCCCTCTATGTCCGAGCCTCTACTATATGTCTCCGACCTAAGCGTACGCTATAGCGAGCGCCGTGAAGTGACGACTGCACTCAGGGATGTGAGCTTCAGTTTGGGGAAAGAGATCGTGACGATCATCGGGCCATCGGGAAGCGGGAAGTCCAGCCTCTTACACGCCTTAGCGGGGATTATCCGCCCGAGCAAGGGAACGCTGCAACTCTCGGGCGTACCACTCAGCCCCCGTACCCATCAGATTGCACTCGTCCCCCAGCAATATGGGCTCTTCCCCTGGAAGACAGTAAGAGAGAACATACACCTGCCAGCTGCACTCGGCAAACGTATCGTCTCATCCGACCTGCAAGAGGAGATTCTCACGACTCTATCGCTTACCGATCTCTTAGACCGCTACCCCAGCGAACTAAGTGGAGGTCAGTGCCAGCGTGTAGCCCTTGCGCGTGCCTTCATCATGAAGCCGGATCTACTTCTCCTCGACGAAGCATTCTCAGCCCTCGATGTAGCGACGGCAAGTCGCTCTCGTCAGCTCTTCCTCGAGCTGTGGCAGCGCTATCCTACCCCCACCCTTTGCGTCACCCATAGCCCCGTAGAGGCAACGACGTTATCGGAGCGCACCCTACTCATCGGAGGAAAGCCAGGAACCCTCCTCGCTGACCACCGAGGAGCTACCGCAAGTATGCTGGAGGAAGAACTACGCCACTTAGATGAAGTCCTTTAGCCGTCACCTCCTGCAGCTCCTACTTGGAGCCACTATCTTGCACGCTCTCTGGCTGGCAGGCTACCTACTTATCCGTAGCGAAGTCTTACCTGCCCCATGGGCGGTCTATACCCATATGGCTCACCTCAATGGGTCTGACCTTCTTGCTCACACCTTGATGAGCCTGCAGCGCATCGGCTGGGGTATACTCATCGCGACCATACTCTCAGCCATCCTCTCCCTCTCGATGATCCTCTATCCTCGAGTAGGGCGCATCCTATCTACCTTCATCTACTTCACCTACCCCATACCTAAGCTAGCCCTCCTCCCCGTAGTCATGCTCCTGGGTGGCCTTGGGGAGGCAACGAAGGTGGTGATGATCGTGCTAATCATACTCTTCCAGCTAGCCGTATCAATGCGAGATGCCCTGCTTGCGATTCCCGAGGAGCATTTTGCTGTAACTCGCTCGCTCGGTGCGAGCACTTGGGGACTCCTTCGTCACCTCCTCCTCCCCGCAGCCCTCCCCGCAGCACTATCTGCACTACGCATAGCTATCGGCACAGCTATCTCCGTGCTCTTTGTTACCGAGACATACGGCACGACCGAGGGGCTTGGCTACTATATATCCGATGCCTGGATGCGCATTGACTACCTAGACATGTACGCTGGGATAGCGCTACTGAGTCTCATGGGTGTCGGGCTCTTCATTCTGATTGACCTCCTCGAGGCAATACTCTGCCCCTGGCAATCCATAGGCAGAGACAAAGCATACCGCGCATAGCACTCTGTGCGTTGTCACTATGAGAGGGGCTTTGTTTCTCCCCTCCATCTAACCATATCACCACATTATTATGTCTAAGTCATTACTCACATGGAGCCTGCTTATCTTTTTAGGGCTCACTACTCCCACTACAAGCTGCGCACAAAAGCGCACCAAACAAAAGCAAACCACCACAGTCCAGAAGCAGCGTACCGAGAGCCCCGAAGCTATGCTCAAGCGCTTCTACACTGAGTACATTCGTTCCTTTGACCGTATGTATGAACCTGCTCAGATGGACTCTCTCATCTTAGCTAATGCCACACCAGAGGCTAAGGCTAAGCTGGAGCGCGTAAGAGCACTCACCGACTCGGATCCATTTATCCGTGCCCAAGACCTTGCATCTGGTAGCGAAGGGAGCCTGCAAGTACGTGCCCTCGGTCAAGACTGGTATCAGGTAAGCTTTGGTAGTGGAGAAAGCTATCGTGCTATTCCTCTCCATCTACTGAAGTCTGGAGATAAGTATCTCATTGACTTCATCACCCCCGAGTGGCATCACTCCGAGTACGGGGATAAGCTCCGTAGCAATCCCTTTACAGGGACTAAAAGCGTAGATATGACGAGCCCGATCAACTTCATTCGCTCCTTCTACGAGTGCTACATCTCTCACTACCTTGCGATGAAGCCCGAGCTCGAAGCTGAACTCAAGGCTCTGCGTGACCGCTACTGCACTAAGGCCACCATACAGCAGTATTATGAGGGCTTGGCTTCGGTGGGCGAGGTCGAGAGTGGATTCTTCGACACCCTCATTGATAATGTAGACTTTGACCCCAGCTGGTGTAGTAGCCTAAGCGTGCGCCCCAGCTCCGCCTCTGGAGTCTTCGAGGTCAGCTACTCCGATGGCGGAGGCGAGCGACACAAGTGGCTCGTCCGCGCTGTACCGCAGGCTGATGGTAGCTATCGTTTGGATAGACAGCCGTCTTAGAAGCTTACCCTCACCACAAGACATTCCTATAGGATTCCGAATCGGCGGCCTCCTATGGGAATGTCTCTTTTCTACGAGATAAAACTACGAGTATACGAGCGCTATCAGCAGAGTCTCCCACAATTCGTATCTTTGTCTTGAATTGGTCTTACCACTTATAAATAAGAAAGCCATCAGTAACTATGCAGGAGAAGATACTCATCCTCGACTTTGGCTCGCAGACAACACAGCTCATAGGCCGTAGACTCCGCGAACTGAACACCTATTGCGAGATCGTACCCTACAATAAGGTACCCGAAGATCTTACGGGCATCGCAGGGATCATCCTCTCAGGAAGTCCCTACTCGGTCTACGACGAAGCAGCCTTCCGCACCGACCTATCCGCCCTGCGTGGGCGTCTCCCCATACTCGGTATTTGCTATGGAGCACAGAGCCTCGTTCACCAAGCTGGTGGTAAGGTAGAGCCCTGCGATAGCCGTGAGTATGGTCGTGCACACCTCACGCTACGCCACGAGAATGATAAGCTCCTCGAGGGTATCACACCTGGCGGTATCGTCTGGATGTCCCACGGTGACACCATCACCACGCTCCCTAAGGGCTTCCGTATCATCGCCAGCACTGAGGACGTAGAGGCAGCAGCCTTCCGTATTGATGGCGAGCGTACCTGGGGGGTCCAGTTCCATCCTGAAGCATTCCACTCTGAAGAAGGTCTCAAGATCCTTGATAACTTCCTCAAAGTAACGGGTATCCGTGGCAACTGGTCTCCAGCCTCTTTCGTTGAGAGCACCGTGGCTGAGCTTCGTGCCCAGCTGGGGGATGACAAGGTCATCTTGGCTCTCTCGGGCGGTGTCGACTCCTCTGTGACAGCAGTCCTCCTCCACAAGGCGATCGGCAAGAACCTCACGTGTATCTTCGTCGACCATGGGCTCCTGCGTAAGAACGAATACGAGAATGTCCTGCGTGACTATGAGCACTTAGGTCTCAATGTCATCGGCGTCAACGCACGAGATAAGTTCCTCTCAGCTCTCCAAGGTGTCACTGATCCCGAAGAGAAGCGTAAGATCATCGGTCGTGGCTTCATCGAGGTCTTCGATGAAGAGGCACACAAGCTCAAGGACATTAAGTGGCTTGGCCAGGGGACCATTTATCCTGACGTCATCGAATCCCTCAGCATCACGGGTACGGTCATCAAGAGCCATCACAATGTCGGTGGGCTCCCCGAGCGTATGAAGCTCCGTCTTGTAGAGCCACTTCGCCTCCTCTTCAAGGATGAGGTGCGTCGCGTAGGTCTTGAGATGGGTATGCAGCCTCACCTCATCAAGCGCCAGCCCTTCCCTGGTCCCGGCTTAGGTATCCGTATCCTCGGCGAGATCACGGCTGAGAAGATCGAGATCCTCCAGAATGCTGACGACATCTATATGTCGATGATGCGCGAGTGGGAGCTGTACGACAATGTATGGCAGGCTGGTGCGATCCTCCTCCCCATCCGCTCTGTCGGTGTCATGGGTGATGAGCGTACCTATGAGTACACCATCGCACTACGCGCTGTGACCAGCACGGATGCGATGAGCGCAGACTGGGCTCACCTCCCCTATGAGTTCCTGGCTAAGGTCTCCAATGAGATCATCAACAAGGTACGTGGGGTGAACCGTGTCGTCTACGATATCTCCTCCAAGCCACCCAGCACCATCGAATGGGAGTAGTACATAGTGCTACTCTCGGACTCTCTATATCCACAGAAGTATAATCACAGAGGCCACCACCCTATCCCGTTCCAGGGATTAGGGTGGTGGCTTACCCCTCAATTTATATCAATAAAGAAGTGTCTCAACACCAAGCCGAGACGAAGAAGGTGACGACCCTCCGTCTGGCAGCTATGAAGGCTCAGGGTGAGCCAATCTCGATGCTCACAGCATACGACTATACGATGGCACGTCTCCTCGACGCTGCTGGTATAGATATCCTCCTCGTCGGAGACTCTGCTGCCAATGTGATGGCAGGCCATACCACGACCCTACCTATTACTCTCGATCAGATGATCTACCATGGTGCCTGTGTAGTCCGTGGAGTCCAGCGCGCCTTTGTCGTCGTAGACATGCCCTTCGGGAGCTATCAGATCAGTCCTGAGACCGCTCTCGCTTCGGCTATCCGCATCATGAAGGAGACGGGTGCAGATGCCGTCAAGCTTGAGGGAGGTACGCACCTATTCAGTACAATCAGCCAGTTCACAGCGGCAGGTATTCCCGTCGTTGGTCACCTTGGTCTCACACCTCAATCTGTACATCAGCTCGGAGGCTATGGACTTCAGGGTAAAGAAGGTGCTGCCGCAGACAAGCTCTTCGAAGAAGCTCTCGGGCTGGAGCGTGCTGGTTGCTGCGCTGTAGTACTTGAGAAGGTACCCGCCTCTGTCGCGGCACGTGTAGCTCAGGCCCTGCAGATCCCCGTCATCGGTATCGGAGCTGGTAGCGGTGTCGATGGACAAGTCCTCGTCTCACAGGATATGCTCGGTATGGAAGACCGCTTCACCCCAAAGTTTCTCCGCCGCTTTGCCTCACTCGGAGAGGAAATCAAGCAGGCAGCAGGGGCTTATATCACCGCAGTCAAGGAGCGTAGCTTCCCCTCTGATGCAGAATCCTACTAATAAGCAAGGAGATCACGGGCTATGAAGTTTGCTCATCTTGTTGATGTCAATGACTTTGTCAATTGGTGTGATTACCTCGGCACACTGGCCTTTGCCATCAGTGGTATCCGTCTCGCAGCGGGGAAGGGGCTAGACTGGTTCGGAGCCTACGTTGTGGGCTTCGTGACTGCTGTCGGAGGTGGTACGATACGTGACATCCTTTTAGATATCAAGCCGTTCTGGCTCATCCAACCATCCTATCTGATCATCACGGCTCTCGGACTTATCTTCACGATCATCTTCCGACGCCAAGTTGTCCGCCTCAATCACTCCCTCTTCGTCTTTGACGCCATCGGCCTCGGACTCTTCGTGGTCGTAGGTGTAGCGAAGTCCTATGCCGCAGGCTTCCCCTGGTGGGTTGCTGTCATCATGGGGACAGTCACCGGCTCTTTCGGAGGGCTTCTGCGCGACGTACTGATCAACGAAACACCCCTGATCTTCCGTACAGACTTCTATGCTTCGGCCTGCGTCCTTGGATCGATCATCTATGTCCTCATGGGGCGCTACTCAAGCCTACCCATCGAGTGGGTGCAGTTCATATCCGCCATCTCAGTGTTCATTTTCCGAGTGCTTGCAGTCGTCCTGCATATCCAGCTACCGACCTTCAATCCTAAGCTCACGGAGAAGAGTGAGCAAGAGAAGGGGGCAAGCTAAGCCTATAATCCATATCTTTGCCCTATATGAGGGGTATCTCTCCTCACATACTCTACCATTATGGCAAGTCAAAGAACCCTGAAGAAAGAGATCATCGCAGAGGTCATGCGCCTCTTTGACGAGGCTCTTATCATCCGTGCCGTCTCTGGGAGCGAAGCGATGCAGGCTGAGATCGAAGACCTGATGGACGACATCATGGTCTTCACCGACGACAGTCTCCGCCGCGTCACCCACCCCAGCGGCAAGCATAACCCTCAGCTCGTGAAGGCCTACTACAGAGACCTTCGTCACTACATCATCACGAACCTCGCGAGCTTCTCAGAGCGTCTAGACGACTTCGTCGAAGGTCTATAGCGCTCGACTTCATCCCATAGTATCCCTATACAATTGCGTAAGAAAATAGCTCAGAGCCTGCTTCGTCTCTTTGGATGGAAGGTCATCCCCCACCCTGGCAAGCAGCCTGAAGGGAGTGTCATCTGCGTCGCTCCACACACCAGCAACTACGACTTTCCCCTCGGGCTTCTCTATTCTTGGGCCGCTGGCTTCCACTCAGGCTTCCTGATGAAGAGCGACTGGTTCTTCTTCCCCTTAGGCTCTATCTTCCGAGCCTTAGGTGGTATTCCCGTCAATCGTAAGGAGCGCACCCAGACCGTGGAGCGTCTGCAAGAGCAGCTCCGACAGAAGGGGCAGATTCACCTTGCTATCACCCCCGAGGGTACACGCTCTCGAGGAGAGAAGTGGAAGAGTGGCTTCTACCATATTGCCGTTGCAGCAGGCCTTCCCATCGAGCTCGCCGTCATTGACTACGGCAAGAAGGAGCTCGGTATATTCGAGGTCTTCTACCCCACAGGCGATATGGAGCAAGATCTGGCGACGATACGTAGTCGATACGATAAGTCCCAGGCAAAGTATCCCGAGCAATTCACTCCCTAAGTCTTATGGCAAATAGCTTCCCTGCTCCCCTACGAGTCAGCGCAGTACAGTGCAGTATCCACTGGAATGATGTCTCGGCTAACCTCCAGCTCATCGAGAGCCTTATCCGAGATCATGCTGCGACGAGCGATCTCATCGTCTTCCCCGAGACGATTACTACGGGCTTCTCAAGCGAAGCAGCGAAGCTTGCAGACCGAGAGCAAGGCGAAGTCTACCAGACTCTCCTCCGACTCTCTCACGAGTACAATGTCGCTCTCGCTGGGAGCTACCTCAGTGAGGTCAAGGGAGTCATACATAATCTCTTCTTCCTCATTGAGCCCGATGGGAAGGTACAGCTCCAGGCAAAGCGTCACCTCTTCGCTCCTGGAGGGGAGAAGAAATTCGTCAGCTCTGCTACCAGCCGATCCATCTTCACATTCAAGGGCTGGCACATCCTCCCCATCATCTGCTACGACCTGCGCTTCCCCGTGTGGTGTCGCAATGTGTCGAACGAATATGACCTTATCATCGCTGTAGCCAACTGGCCACGCCCGCGTCGTGAGGTCTTCCGTACCCTCCTTCGTGCCCGTGCTATGGAGAATCTCAGCTACGTCATCGGCGTCAACCGTGTAGGCGAAGATCCTAACCACCTCGTCTATTCGGGCGACTCTGTCATCATTGACCCTCGTGGCAAGGCTCTTATCGAGGCTGAAGAAGGAGTAGAGGCTGTCATCACAACGACACTCGACTACGCTCCCCTTCAAGACCTTCGGCAGAAATTCCCCGTCTGGGCTGATGCCGATCCCTTCCTCCTACAGATCTAACTCACTCCTATAAAAGAACAATCCCCATGAGCGCTATCACCACCCAAGAACGTATCGCCGAAGCTCTCCTTCAGGTAAAGGCTGTAAAACTTCAGCCCGACTCTCCCTTCACCTGGGCCTCTGGCTGGAAGTCTCCTATCTACTGTGACAACCGTGTCACCCTCTCCTACCCTGAGGTACGCACGCTGATCAAGACGGAGCTTGCCGAAGCTATCCGCCGTGAGTTCGATGCTCCCGACGTCGTCGCTGGAGTTGCTACTGGGGCTATCGCTCAGGGTGCTCTCGTCGCCGACCTGCTAGGTCTCCCTTTCGTCTACATCCGCCCCGTAGCTAAGGACCACGGTATGGGTAATCAGATCGAAGGCGAGCTACCCGCAGGAAGCCGTGTACTCGTCGTAGAAGACCTCATCTCCACTGGTGGTAGCAGCCTAAAGGCTGTGGATGCTATTCGTCGTGCAGGATGCTCTGTCCTCGGTATGGTCGCAGTCTACACGCATGGCTTCCCTCAGGCAGAGCAGGCCTTCGCTGAGGCTGACGTCCGCCTCGTGACCCTCAGTTGCTATGATGCCGTCATCCGCCAAGCACTCGCTACGGGCTACATCTCGGCTGACGACGAAGTCCTCCTCAAGGAGTGGCGCAAGGATCCTGCCGCTTGGACCGGAAAGAAGTAAGCCCCGCACCATTATCCCATCATCCGACTAATTCATGTCCGACTACGTAAGCTCTATCAAGGCTATCGCCGCACCTCGTACCCGAGTATACCAGCGACTCTCAGACCTGAGTGGCCTGGCTAATATCCAAGACCGTCTCCCCGAAGAAGCACGTGAGAAGATCACCATCGAGCCTATCGATAGTGATAGATGCGCCTTCGTCGTCCCTGGGGCTGGGCGTCTCGTGCTCCGTATCATCGAGCGAGAGCCCGAGGGTACGATCAAGCTGGCGACCGAGCAGTCTCCCATCGACCTGACCCTCTGGATCCAGCTCCTCGAGCCTGCACCAGGGGATACGCGTCTACGCCTCACCCTCCGTGCTGACCTCAATTTCTTTATGCGGAAGATGATTGGGAGCAAGCTCAATGACGGGGTAGAGAAGCTCGCGGAGATGCTCACTATGATCCCTTACAACTACTAGCTCCCTCGTAGCCCCACCGATATGAGCAAGTACCTGCTATTGCTCTGTGTGGGGCTACTCTTTTTTTCCTGTACCTCCACCACCGAGACACCGCTCCCCAAGACTTCGGTATACTATGAGGTACCACTGCAACTCTCGCAGTATCGCACGCTACTCTCCCCTGGGGGAATAGCTCTCATCCCACACTCTACCATCGCATCGATGCGTGCAGGACTCGCAGGCCTGGCCATAGTCCATGCCATAGACCGCGAAGAGTACTATGCCTTCGACTTGGCCTGTCCCGTCGAGCCGGCACCTTGGACTCAACTCCAGCTCTCGGGGCTTGAGCTACGCTGTCCCAAGTGCAAGAGCCACTTCGACCTGCTCTCTGGGACGGGTCGCCCACTCTCAGGCCCAGCACGAAGCCCTCTACGCAGCTACCACGTACAGCGACTCTCTCGACAGGACAAGCTCCTCGTCACCAACTAACTCCACACCTCGCTATGGAGCTCTCCTCTTGGCTTATCATTGCCTATACACTGACGGTATTAGGGGTCATCGGGACGGTACTCAGTGAGAACCGCAATCCGCTCAAGGCCTCTGCATGGATCCTCATCGTCGGGCTCATCCCCGTCTTTGGGATCATGGTATATATCGTCTTCGGCCAAGACCAGAAGCGTCTGAATAGCATCAACCGCCGCTTCTACCGGAGACTCATGCTCAAGCCGCAGCGACTCTCCCTCCCTAAGCATCTGCTGAAGAAGCGGCAAGCCACAGAAGAACACCAGCGACTCATCGAGCTCGTTGAGCGAAACTCCGACAGCCCCCTCCTCCAGCTCCAGTCCCTCGATATCTATGCCTGGGGAGCGGACATGTACGAAGCTCTCTTCGCAGACCTGGAGCAAGCCGAGGAATACATCCACCTGCAAGCCTATATCTTCGGGGCAGACGACGTACTCGACCGCCTTACGGACATCCTCCTTCGCAAGGTCGAGGAAGGCGTCACCATCCGCATCATCTACGACCACCTCGGCTCATACAACGTCCCCTCCTCCTACTGGAAGCGCCTGCGACGTGCGGGGATCCAGGTCTACGCTTTTATGCGTGTGGCCTTCCCTCTTCTCTCCACCACGGTGAACTATCGTAATCACCGCAAGATCGTCGTCATCGACGGCTCCATCGGCTATGTCGGCGGGATGAACTTCGCCCAGCGCTACCTTACGGGCTCAGAACTCGGACGCTGGCGTGATACCCACTTCCGCATCACGGGGGTAGCCGTAGCTGGTCTCCAAAGCTCCTTCCTCATCGACTGGTATGCCGTCTCACGCAAGGTCATCAACGTAGACCGCTACTTTGATCCTGCGACTGAGCCGAACGAGTATTCTCCTTCGGTTCAGTTCGTCCAAGGTGGCCCGATTAGCCACTGGCGCACTATCGAGCAAGCGATCATCTATATGATCTCGCGAGCCAGCCATAGCATCTGCATCCAGACGCCCTACTTCCTCCCGACAGAAAATCTCAACAATGCTCTTATCACGGCAGCTCTTGCGGGTGTAAAGGTCGAGCTGATGCTCCCTCTCAAGACGGACTCGCGCCTGACAACCTTCGCTGCTAACTCTTACCTCACACAGCTCCTTGAAGCAGGGGTAAAGATCTACCAATATACCGACGGCTTCCTCCACTCTAAACTCCTTCTCGTTGACGATCAGATAGCGACTATCGGCTCAGCCAACATGGACTTCCGTAGCCTGGAGCACAACTTCGAGATCTCAGGGATCATCTACGACTCGGGGACAGCTAAGCGCCTGCGTACGCTCTTCGACCAAGACAAGACCTCCTGCCACCTCCTTACCTACGAGGAGTGGGAGCAGCGTGGGCGAATGGTCCGCTTTGCAGAATCTTTCATGCGCCTCTTTGCCCCCCTCCTATAGGGACCTTCATCTCCTACATCATGCTATAAGGCTGACTCCCGATTTCGGGGAGTCAGCCTTATACCATATTATCTACCTACTGTAGTGCGTGTTAGTCGCCTCCTTTCGAAAAGGAAAATCGAAGTAGTACTGGTCAGCGAAGTGACCAGTACTGGTTGAAGCGCGAAGTAGTACTGGTTCATATATGTGACCAGTACTGGTCCATTCGCCGAGCAGTACTGGTCGCAAAGTCCCCTCAATACTATCACCTCCTATCCACAGCATGAAGTCATTTTGCGAGCAATGTCGATAGCCGATTTACTGGGAGAGAAAGCAAGGTCTTTCGTGAGGAGAGATGAGTGCTTCACCCGCAAAAAACTATGCGCCGAGAAGCAGAAATCCCCCCATAAGTGCGCATTATTGACTACCTTTGTGCCCGTAATAGATGAACTTATAAGAAACAGATGCAAGACATTCGCAACATAGCAATTATCGCTCACGTCGACCATGGTAAGACGACGCTGGTAGATAAGATGCTTTTAGCCGGTAAGCTCTTCAGAGATGATAAGGCTGCCGAAGTAGATACGTACCTCGATAACAATGATCTCGAGCGTGAGCGTGGGATCACCATCCTCTCCAAGAATGTCAGCATCCGCTATAAGGACGTCAAGATCAACATCATCGACACCCCAGGCCACGCCGACTTCGGTGGCGAAGTAGAGCGCGTACTCAACCTCGCCGATGGTTGCCTGCTTCTTGTCGATGCCTTCGAAGGCCCTATGCCTCAGACGCGCTTCGTCCTGCAGAAGGCCATCGAGATGGGACTGAAGCCCATCGTAGTCATCAACAAGGTCGACAAGCCCAACTGCCGCCCCGAAGAGGTACAGGATATGGTCTTCGACCTGATGTTTAGCCTCAACGCCAGCGAAGAGCAGCTTGACTTCGAGACCATCTATGGCTCGGCCAAGCAGGGCTGGATGAGCAAGGACTACAAGCAGCCTACCGAAGATATCACCACCCTATTGGATACCATCCTCGAGCAAATCCCCGCTCCCACGCAGATCGAAGGCCCAGCACAGATGCTTATCACCTCTCTGGACTACTCTTCCTATGTCGGCCGTATCGCCGTAGGTCGCGTACACCGTGGTACCTTCAGCGAAGGGCAGGAAGTAGCCCTCTGCAAGCGTGATGGCTCGATCGCAAAGATGCGTATCAAGGAGGTCAATATCTTCGAAGGTCTTGGCCGAACGAAGGTCGATAGCGTCTCTTCGGGCGACATCTGTGCACTGGTCGGTATCGAAGGCTTTGAGATCGGTGAGACCCTCACGGACGTAGCTACGCCCGAAGCGCTCGAGACCATCGCTGTCGATGAGCCTACGATGAGCATGCTCTTCACCATCAACAACTCGCCCTTCTATGGGCGCGAAGGGAAGTTCGTCACCTCCCGCCACATCCACGATCGCCTAATGAAGGAGCTGGATAAGAACCTTGCCCTGCGCATCGAGCCTGCAGAGACCGCAGACAGCTGGATCGTCTACGGCCGTGGCGTCCTCCACCTCTCTGTCCTCATCGAGACCATGCGCCGCGAAGGCTACGAGCTGCAGGTCGGTCAGCCTCAGGTCATCATCCACGAGATCGACGGCGCCCCCCACGAACCCATAGAGCTTCTCACGGTGAACCTCCCCGAGGAGTCTGCGAGCAAGATCATCGACGTCGTCACGCGCCGCAAGGGTGAGATGACGATGATGGAGACGAAGGGTGACCGTACGTTCCTCGAATTCCACATCCCTTCACGCGGTATCATCGGGCTCAACAACTACGTCCTCACCGCTTCGGCTGGTGAAGCTGTCCTTGCCCACCGCTTCCTCGAGTATCAGCCATGGAAGGGCGACATCGAGCGTCGTAACAACGGCTCGATCATTGCTCTCGAGACCGGGACGGCCTACGCCTATGCTCTCAACAACCTCCAGAGCCGTGGTCGCTTCTTCATCGCTCCACAGGAAGAAGTCTACGCTGGTCAGGTCGTCGGTGAGCACACGAAGGAAGGTGACCTCGCCGTCAATGTCTGCAAGAGCAAGAAGCTGACGAATATGCGTGCTTCGGGTAGCGATGATAAGGTATCATTGGCTCCTCCCGTAGTCTTCAGCCTTGAGGACGCGCTGGAGTATATCCGCCCCGACGAATATGTCGAGGTGACGCCCGTCTCGATGCGTATGCGTAAGATCATCCTTGATGAGACCGAGCGCAAGCGACAGAATAGACAGTAACACTACACACGGAGTGATCATGACCTCCTAAGACAAGACGACTGGTATACCCCCTCCCCTACGAGAGGATGTATGCCAGTCGTATTGCTTTATCGCTTATCTTAGTAGGGTCTTTCACTATAAGCTAACTAACTACACTAACCCTTATCTCTTTTCAGCGAATGAAAGCTCTACGCCTCAGTTTGCTCCCCCGCATCATCATAGCGATCGCCCTGGGTATAGGCCTTGGGCTCATCGTACCTGATGGGGTGACGCGACTCTTCCTGACCTTCAATGCGATCTTCTCGCAGTTCCTCGACTTCGCCATCCCGCTTATCATCGTCGCTCTCGTAGCCGAAGCTATCGGGGGCATCGGCCATAGCGCGGGGAAGATGCTCCTACTGACCGTAGCTATCGCTTATGGCTCTACAATCTTCTCGGGCTATCTGGCTTACTTCACGGGGAATGCCATCTTCCCGCAGCTCATTGATGCGGGGCAAGTAGACCAGCTACAAGCGGGCCCCGAAGCTCTTACGCCCTACTTCACCATCGCTATGCCTCCCGTAATGGGTGTCATGACGGCGCTTATCTTGGCGTTCGTCCTCGGCCTTGGTGTGGCACATCTGGAGTCTACGGCGCTCAAGAACGTGATCATCGACGTCAAGGATATCATCTCGGGCGTCATCGAGAAGGTCATCATTCCGCTACTTCCACTCTATATCCTCGGGATATTCATGGAGATGGCGAGCAGTGGCAAGGTCGTCGGCGTGCTCGTGGTCTTCATCAAGATCATCGGGGTGATCTTCGTGCTCCACATCTTCCTGCTGCTGCTACAGTTCACTATCGCAGGGCTGGTGCAGGGGAAGAATCCGATCCGTCTGCTCATCAATATGCTTCCCGCTTACTTCACGGCCTTGGGTACGGCTTCGTCGGCAGCGACGATCCCCGTGACACTTGCCCAAGCGAAGAAGAATGGCGTCAGCGACGGGGTGGCTTCCTTCACCATACCTCTCTGCGCGACGATCCACCTCTCGGGCAGTACGCTGAAGATCGTCTCCTGCGCTCTTGCTCTTATCCTGATGCGTGGCGGGACGTATGACTTAGGTATGTTCACACACTTCATCCTCCTGCTTGGTGTGACGATGGTAGCAGCTCCTGGCGTGCCTGGCGGTGCGATCATGGCGGCGCTGGCCATCCTCCAGTCCATCTTAGGCTTTACGGTCGAGGAGCAGGCGCTGATGATCTCACTTTATATCACAATGGATAGCTTCGGCACCGCATGTAATGTTACCGGCGATGGCGCCATAGCCCTCGTCGTCGATAAGCTCTTAGGGCATAAGACCAGACCAGCTCAGGAAGGAGGTGAAGTACGTGACAGAGAATAAGGCTGCACGCACCGAAGGAGTCCTCAAGGCACTCCGCACCTACCGCGCCGAGCAAGGCCTCTGCGCACCCTTCCCTACGCTCTCCGCTGCGCTCTTCGATATGGATGGCGTGCTCTTCGATTCGATGCCCGCGCACTGCCGTTCGTGGGTGCAAGCCGCTCACGAGGTAGGCCTGCAGATGAACGAAGAGGATGTCTATTGGTTCGAAGGCCAGACAGGTGGCTACACGATCAAGCTACTCTACCAGCGTACTCTCGGCCGCGATGCCTCCCCCGAGGAGACGAAGTGGCTATATGAGCGCAAGACACAGCTCTTCAATGAGTACAATTCGGGCAAGACACTCCCTGGTGTCGAGCTGGTACTCGCCCAACTCTCCGACGTAGAGCGTCTCGTCGTCACAGGCTCTTCGCAAGCTTCGCTCTTAGGGCGGCTGGATGAAGCCTTCCCCAAGGTATTCTCCGAAGATCTCATGGTCACGGGCAAGGATGTGCGCCGTGGCAAGCCCGACCCCGAGCCCTACCTGATGGGCTTGGAGAAGGCTGGAGTAAGCGCTGCCGAGGCCTTCGTCGTGGAGAACGCCCCCATGGGTGTGCGGGCTGCCGTCGCTGCGGGCATCTTCACCATCGCGGTGAATACGGGCTTGCTCCCCGACAGCGCTCTTGCTGACGAAGGCGCACATCTCGTCTTCGACTCGATGCAAGAGCTCTCCGAAGCGCTGCCCATCCTGCGCACGCACTGGACGCTCCCCGTGTAGCCTCGCTGGGGGAGAAGAGGAGGAAGATCCTTCTCTCGCTTTTCGCCCCTCGCTAAGGCGCTCAATCCCCCGCCCCTTTCCTCTGAAAGCAAGGCGAAAAAACGCTGTGCGCACGGCGATAAATTTCCGTATATGCAGAAATATTTTTTCGCATATGCGGAAATTTATTTTTGTATATACGAAAATTTCCCTGCGCATATACGGAAGTTTCCGGCCGTATATACGGAGATCTCATCCCCTTGATTATCAAAAGAAAAGAGGGTGCAAAGGAAGTATCCTTCCCTTGCACCCTCTTGTGCTAAATGAGCCGAGGCCGAAGCGCCTACTTGAGGCTGGGCTTGGCGTACTGTAGATTCGGCAAAGCCTTGCTGCCGTCGGGCGTGGTGATCGCTGCGGCGAACATCCACTTATTCAGCCTAATCTCGGGGAGCGTGAAGCGCCCAATCGGTAGCTTAATCAGAATTTGATTCCAGCCCTTCTGCAGCTGGATCTGTAGGGGTGGGCGCGAAGCTGCGTTCTCGTTGGCAAGGGGAAGATCAATGTTGCGCTGCCCGACAGCATTCTGCCAGCGGGGAGGCGCGATAGCTTCTCCATTGACCCACAGACGGCTGCCCTTATAGTCCCACGTGCCTTGCTGGGGAGCTACGTCCGCCTCCGAACGGCTATAATTCTGCGTCTCGAAGATCAGGCCTGCCGTCGTGGCGGCATCGCTGTGCACCCAAGCAGTAGCGTAGACGGTGCTATTCTCCGATGCGTTGGGGACGAGGCCGTAGCAAATATCTCCCCACGTGTGACGGAGATAGACACCCGAACCTCCGCTGGTGCGCTGGTAGGGGTAGGCTTCTCCACCCACCTCGGCAGGCGGAGCATACTGGTGCGCCTTCATCTGCTTAAGGTACTGCTCTTCGGGTAGGTACGAGGCTGCAAGGTCGCCACCGTTGGGATAGACGGGGCTGACATACCACTGGGCATGGCTCTGCGCCACATAGGGGAAGGGCTCACCGGCGAAGACGCGATCCTTATGCCACAGGAGTCTGCGCTCGAAGTCCACAAAAGCCTCTCGCGTCTCGGGGCTCGCTTCGGGAGAAAGCGCTGCGGTCGGAGCGTTGAAGTATCCCTCACCGCCTCCAAGCCAAGCGCGCTCGGCCAGAGCAAGCATGTTGGGGTAGACGGCATTCTCCTGCATGATAGTGCGAGGAGACTCCACATAGCGGTCATTCCATACGGCGAGTATTGCCCCCATCACGTTCGTATTGCTCGCCGTAACGCCGAGGATCTTGCTGCTGTAGAGCATCTGGATATCGGCGAAGAGGTCGTAGTGATTGAGGTAATGGTAGCGACTATCGATGGCGGGCGTGCCATACACGATGTGTCCCTTTGAGCTCCATAGGTGGAGGAGGTCGACTTCCTTGCTCTTGAAGGGCCAGCCGGGATTCCACGCGATAGCCTTCTTACCAAGCGAACGAACGTGCTCGACCATCTCGGGGACGAAGAGCTTATCCGTGAAGTCCGTCTCATCCGTACCCAAGTGAATGTAAGATACATCGAGGCTCTCGGCCAGCTCCGCGAGGAGCTCCTTGACGACACGCTTACCCTCGGGCGTCTGCATATCAAAGCCCATCGCTCGCGAGAAAGCGGAGCTGTGACCCGGCATATCGATCTCGGGGATGAGCGTGATACGTAGCTCCTTGCACAGGCGTACCAAATCCTGTAGCTCCGAGAGGGTGTAGAACTTGCCAGGCATACGCGTCGTGTGGCGTGCCTCCGTCAGCTGAGGATAGCGCTTGCTCTGCAGTCGCCATGCTTGATGCTCGGTGAGGTGCAGGTGTAGCGTATTGACCTTGTATTGTGCCAAGAGACGTACCTGCTTCTTCAGCTCTTCCATAGGGATAAAGGCGCGGCCGAGATCGTGCATAAGGCCTCGCATGCGGAAGGAAGGCCAGTCGATGATGTCGCACGCCTCCAGCTCGCCCTTCTTCTCTGCCGAGATGAGGAGCTGCTCTAAGGTCTGCAAGCCACGATACAAGCCGATACGCTCGAGTGCATCCACGTAGATACCATCTGCTCCGATGCGAAGGCGATAGGCCTCCTCCTTATTGAAATAAACCTTGGGAAGCGAGGGCACGATCGAGGTGCGCACCACGATGGGGCTACGCGAATCGATGGCACAGCCGTTCCGCTGAAGTATTTCCTTCAGCTCGTCCTGTAGATACAGCCCCTCGGGCTTAAGACGGATCGTACTGCACTTCCCTGCGTGCATCTCCAGGTGCTGGGGGCGAGGAAGGAGCTTGTCTACCGACGCCTCGGCACTTGCACTGAGGAGTAGGCAGCCACTTAATAATAGTATGTAATGCTTGCTTGTCATAGGCGGATTAATTCTATGCAGACCGAGATATCATCATCTCATATTAAAAGGCAATAGAAAAGGGGATGTGTCGATTGGCACATCCCCTTTTCTTTCTTTGAGCCTCTTGTCGGATTCGAACCAACGACCCCGAGATTACAAATCACGTGCTCTGGCCAACTGAGCTAAAGAGGCAGGTGGGTAAGCGATCTATATCGCACCGCTACAACCTAATACCCTTGCTGCGATCAAGCCCTGGGGGAGTCAAAGGGAGCTGGTCGTATAGGACTTACCCAGTGCAAAAGTAGTATAAATATCCGAAAATGCAAGAGGGCGCCTCTGGGAATAGCCCCAGAGACGCCCCCTCTTCTAATAGAGCCTGTCGGTAGAAGACTACTTCTCAACGACCACAAAGCAGGGCTGGAAGATCAAATCCTTTTTCTCCCCTACCTTGATTGGTGCAAGAGGAGTCCCCCAGTAAAGAGGATAAGCTTTCTCCAAATCAAAACCCGGATACTTCTCACTCAATGAGACTTTCCCTCCCTTATTTTCATTCGTTTCTTTTCGTTCAAGCCAGCGTCGGCTCTTAGAACTGAGATTAGATTGCCTCGCCTTGAGAGAGAATTCTCGATAGAGAGCCATCGTATCGCCATCACTCTTAGGAGCAGTCCAATAAATCGAGTCATTTGTCAAGAGGAGTGCAATCCCGCCAACAGCATCTTTAGAGAGGCTACTGAAATACTCTATACGCTTCACATCCTTCCAGAAAAGATAGCGTACTACATTCTGTGCTCCTTGCTTCACTGCATAGATCTCTGGCTTAATATTAGCCCCTAGACGTGAAGTGATAACTCCTTCGGGGATATACAAGGGATACTTCAGCTCAAGAAGAGCATATTCCCCTGATTCATTCTTTACAACGATATCAATAAAGCAGCGCTTAGACGTCAGCCCCTCAACTTCATCTGGAGATACTATCAGATACTCTACTTCTATGCTTGCGTAGTGCCCTGTGTTGATAAGGTAGTTGGAGAGATTGAGCTGTAAGCTCGCCTCATTATAGAAGGTAAAGGTATGCACTGTTTTAAAGAAGTCTTGTATATCCTGCAGAAGCTTCTGCAGCAGAGGGTGCGTAGCTTGAGGAATGGTAACGAGTGCAGGCTCATCTATCTCGGGGACTCTATTAACTTCCGCAATGATATTTTGAGCAAGCTCTACAAGAGAGCCACTGGTATCAATCCCCAGCTCCTCGGAAATTCGGATGAGTTCGTTCTTAACCGCATCACATATACGATACACTTCGATTGCTCCTCCCTCTATCTTACGAATCAGGTAGCTCCCGATGAGAGCCTCTGTCTTACCTCCGAAGTCAGCGATCAGCTTAGCGCCAAAGCTCCGTGTATTCCATTCCTTCTGATACTCAAAGCCATGTTGCTCCGAGAGCTCTCGTAGTGTGCCCTTTACGCTATCTGTTGGATGAACTCGATAGACCGTCACACGGCCCTCCTTCACCCGAATCAGTGTGTCTTCATTATAGATAACTTCTTGCATCGGTTTCATGATGGTTATTCTTCTAAGCCTACTCTATCTAAGATTTTCGGCATCCTCTTTGTGTCTATGCTCACAGAACTTATCACTCATAATCTATAATGCAGAGGGATGAGTCGTGACATTTTCAGCGTACACTCACGATGCTAAAGGTAGCCAATACCTAATATAATCCCAAACATCACGTTGCGTCCATATAGAAATGCAAGAGGGCGCCTCTGGGAATGCACCCAGAGACGCCCTCTGTAACGTATGATTAGTTATCGGCGACGGCTAGCTATTCCTCGATAGCCTCATCGGCTTCGATCTCGACATCGTCCCAATCGAACTCCAGGTCGCCATCTTCGTCGTCCCATCCATCTTCATATTCATCCTCTACATCATAGTGGGTGGGAAGCTCATCATCATCATCATCAAAGGTGAGGCTCGTGACGTCGATAGACTGCTGGATGATAGACTCGGTGCGGTGCTTCGTCTCACGATTAAGTTCCTGCCATAGGAGGTCCTTCAGCTCGGTGAGTCCTTGGTGAGCAGCCGCGGAGATGAAGCAGATAGGAAGCTCTGCGGGCAGCTCCTTGTGTAGCTCATCAACGATCCAGCCCTGGATCTCTTCATCGATCAAGTCACACTTGGTGATGCAGAGGACCTTACGCTTCTCCGTGAGCTCAGCATTATACTTGACCAGCTCACTGAGGAGGAGACGATACTCGGCGGCGATATTCTCCGTATCGGCTGGGATCATGAAGAGGAGCAGAGCATTGCGCTCAATGTGGCGAAGGAAGCGCAAGCCTAAGCCACGCCCTTCTGCAGCACCCTCGATGATACCAGGGATATCCGCCATGACGAAGGAGCGGTCATCACGATAGCGCACCATACCGAGGTTGGGCTCCAGCGTCGTGAAGGGATAGTTCGCGATCTTGGGCTTAGCTGCAGTGATGACAGAGAGGAGCGTGGACTTCCCTGCATTAGGGAGACCAACAAGACCGACATCGGCGAGCATCTTGAGCTGGAGGATGACGGTACGCTCCTGAGCAGGCTCACCTGGCTGAGCATAGCGTGGAGCTTGATTGGTAGGCGTTTTGAAGAAGGTATTCCCCTTACCACCACGACCACCCTTGACGAGAAGCTCCTGCTGCCCGTGGCGGTTGAGATCCATGATGAATTCCCCCGTGAGGGCATCATAGACGGCGGTACCTACGGGTACCTCGATGACCTGGTCCTCACCATCACAGCCCGTGGAGCGGTTTCTACCGCCGCCGCCCCCGCTTGTCGCGATGACGTGGCGCTGATAGCGCAGGTGGAGGAGGGTCCAGTAGTTCTCATTGGCGCGGATATAGATGTCACCACCACGACCGCCATCCCCACCGTCAGGGCCGCCCTTGGGGATGTACTTCTCTCTACGGAAGTGCGTAGAGCCTCGGCCGCCCTTACCTGAGCGACAGTAGATCTTGACGTAGTCTACAAAGTTTGATTCTGCCATAGTGGCTCTCGTCTTCTATGATTAATGTGGTACAAAAATAAGGAAAGGCACGTGTCTGAAGTCTGGTCAGCCGATTCACCCGTGGGTGAGAAGCGCCACGCTCCAGGCACTATGCCTTTTCCTCCAACCAATGAGGCTGGGCTATATGCTGGTGGTCTTGTCCTTAGTTCAGGGCGTTGACGACCTTAGCGATGCGTGCCGTGATATCAGCGATAGCGCCGCTACCTTCGATGACATGGTGCACTCCCTTCTTAGCGTAGTGCTCAGCGATAGGAGCTGTCTGAGCGTGATAGACACCGAGGCGCTTCTGGATGGTCTCAAGGTTGTCATCGCTACGGCCGCTCTCTTCACCGCGCTTCAGCAGGCGCTGGATGAGTTCGTCTTCGGCGACCTGAAGATCCAGGACAGCATGTACAGCAGTCCCGTGCTTGGCGTAGAGCGCATCCAGCGCTTCGGCCTGAGCTACAGTGCGGGGGAACCCGTCGAGGATAAGCCCCTTCTTGGGCTGGCGCTCCTGGAGTACCTTCTCGATCATGCCGATGATCAGGCTGTCGGGGACAAGCTGACCGGCATCGATATAGCTCTTGGCAGACTTCCCCAGCTCACTACCCTGCTTGATCTCTGCGCGCAGGAGGTCGCCGGTGGAAATGTGATCGAACCCGAACTGTTCGATAAGGACTTCACTCTGTGTTCCCTTGCCAGAGCCTGGTGCTCCGAAGATCACTAAATTAAGCATCGTTGTCTCTAAAGTATGATTAGTCTTTTAGTTGATAAATATCTCTGAACATGCGACCGTAGTCATCGTAGTCAAGCCCATGACCGAGGATGAACTTATTCTCGATCTCCATAGCTACGTAGTCCGTGTGAACGTCACACTTCAAGGCCTCGGGCTTGGAGAGCATCGCAGCAATGTGGACTTCCTTAGCGCCCAGGCTATAGAAGTGCTTCTGTAGATTGTACATGGTGAAGCCCGTGTCGATGAGGTCCTCGACGATGACGACGACACGCCCCTCGAGGGACTGCGTCACAGGCATCACTTCCTTGAGCTCAAAGGTACTCTTGGTCCCCTGGTAGCTGCTATAGCGAGCAAAGGCAACCTCGAAGTCTTCGTCGATAGCGTACATGAGCTCGGAGGCAAACATGAATGAGCCATTCATGATGCAGACAAAGAGCGGGTCACGATCTTTAAAGTCAGCTTTCAGGCGTTCCCCGAGCTTCTTGACTGCCTGGCCTATGGTCTTGGCATCAATATAGGGCACGAAGGTCAGCCCCTTGAGTACTATTTCTCTCATTGAAGGATGTTACTTAACTCTACGGTTTGCTTATTAAGAAGCCACAAAGTTAGCATTATTATATCAGACGTAACGCACGCACGAGAAGAGGAAAGCATGAGGGCTTGCAATGGTCTACATGTAAGAGAGGCAAATACAAGCGAAATGGAGTAAGTGATCGACGATCACTTACTCCATTTCGCTTCCTTACTATAGTGGTGGTCCCACTTGGGCTTGAACCAAGGACTCCCTGATTATGAGTCAGGTGCTCTAACCGACTGAGCTATAGGACCAGTGAGAGAAAACTCTCATCTTACTCGGCTGAGTACTATGTACTTTTGCCCCGCAAAGGTAGAGATAATCGCCCTATTAGCCAAATCAAACCGCCCAAGAGGCGCGTATCTACAGCGCCCTTTACCATCCACGATAGCGCAGGGAGAGGGCGAAGAGTGTCTTCGTCGGGCGCACATCACGCTGCTGATGCTCATACTGTACACGCCCCTCGATCTGCCAATGCGAACTCAGACGATAGCGCACCCGCCCTCCGAGCACAGCTCCCTTACCATATAATAGAGTCGCACCATACTCACCTCGGAGCATCGGCGTCAGCGTATAGAGCCGGCTATCCCAGCTCGGAGCATCGAAGGCGTCTGCTAAAAGATCCAGCTGTAGCCGTTCGGAAGGAGTCCATCGTATGCGTCCCTGCACAGTCCAGCCCGAAGATGCGGCTCCACGGACATAGATGAGGGCTAGGCGAGGTTGCCAAGCGCCAAGATCATACGCCCCCTCAAGCTTGAAGCGATGGCTATCCTTTCGTCCCCGATAGTGTAGCCTCAGACTTGCCTCACGCTCTATCTGGAGACTGGTCATCAGGCCATAGCTCACAGCCGAACGTGCTACATTATCTCCCGACCTCTGCGAGCAGGCTCGATAGGCATCGAGATAAAGGAGGGTTGGCCCTAAGCTACTGAAGGGAGTAAGCTGTATCTGTAGGCGCCCTCCATCCTCACTATGCGGACGAAGTGCATGCGTGCCAGCTCGCCCATAATAGGTCCAGTAATGCGCCCCGATATGCCAGAGGGAGAGCCGAAAGTCCGCCCAGCCCCCTTGGAGATAAGAGAGGTGCTGGATGAAAGCCCACGCTGAGCGAGAGATATAGGCCGCCTCACCACTAAGACGCAAGTGACCTCGGAGCGTCTGATAGCGGTAGGAGAAGCTCCAGGCGGCATAGCTCTGCAAGCCCTCCAGCGTCGCATCACCTTGGCTCCCTGGTGGGTGTCTTAGTCGATCTCCTTGCCAATCTTGATACACTCCCTGTAGTGATAGCTCAAGATCGGGTACACGATATTCGATCCATCCTCCATAGAGACGGGTCAAAGCTTGCCGACGTGCCGCCCAAGCCACCTCTGTCGTATGCAGTCCCGTCTCCGAGAGCGCAGTAAGCAAGCCCTCGTCAGAGCGATGTGCGTCTATACGGCGATGAGAGGCGAAGAGCCCCAAGCGGTAGCTCCCCAAGCTAAGCATACCAGCTGCCCCACGGGAGAAGTCACTCTCAGTCATACTCCGCACAGGACGCACTCCCGTACCCTGGCGTGGGGTCAGTGAGAGGAAGCTCAGCGGGAAAGCTCCTTGCGAGAGGATCAACCCGCTGCCACGTGCCACGCGGTAATCACCCAAGACAAGGGTCAGCGCACGATGCTCCAGCTGGGCATGCAGGCTATAGGCATCGAGTCCTCGGTGCGTACGTTGTCGCCAAGGCTCGCCATAGTCCTTCTCCCCCGCGAAGAAGAGACTCAGGCTATGGGGCGTAGCATAGCTATAGCTTAGCCGTAATGCATCCTCCGAGCCGAGAAGTGGCTTCTTCGAAGGAAAGTCGGTGCTACTACGCTTACCATAAAAGATACGCGCCTCGTGGGTGGCTTCTAACGTATTTCCCAGCAAGGGGCGCTCCTCGGCTATGGGGCGACAGACCATGACGGGGCGTAGCAGGGCGATGAGCGAGAGACTCCAGCCTGGTACCAGCTTCAGCTCTGAGAGTTCATGAAAAGCCTGATGATCGGTGCGATAGCGGACGAACTGATAGATCTGATAGTCCGAGAGCATCGGGAGTCGACGTAGCTCCTCCTCTCGGACAGAATTGATATCTAGAGGTGCTCGCCGCAGCTCGTCATAGAGTACAGCCGCTTCGTGCGCCTCCTCTTCGGTAAGCAAACCCACCTGTAGCTGACTCTCAATAAAAACTTCCCAGCCCCCATCCGAGCGGAGGCTATCCGTAGGCGTCTGAGCTTGGAGTGAGCTGAGTAGTGCACTTAACCCCAAGAGGAGCAGGGCTATACTACTCCTTATAAAGGGGGTGATGACATGAGGATTCATTGTGCTCATGGTGTTGATATTAGGGTGCTTGTGTGGGGCACTCTTCTTGTAAAGGTACTGAAAGTGTAGCACAGTCTCTTGAGGCAAGAGAAACGAATAGTCGTTTGACTCCGAAACCAGTAGTCGTTTACGAATAGGCTTCTATTGCATCATCTAAGAACCGCTATACAATAGAGTAGCATACAGCATACAGCATACAGCAAGAGTAGCTTCAAGAAGGTACGAGTAATGAAGAGGTGGACTTGCACAATATTCTCTATAGATATATGGGTGCGTCGGTGGAGCTATATTGGATGGTGAAGGAAGCTATATAGCTTTGTGAAGTGACCTCTATTAGGTTGTTGCTCTGCGTAGGGATAAAAGTTTTGGACGAGTGGCTGATAAGTTTGGGCTACGTACGTGGATCTAACATCTACGTACGTGGATATTGGGATTTACGTGCCTGGTCTTTAAGACTACGTGCATAGACAGAGGAAAACCACTACGTGAAGGCGCTTTTTTCTTCACGAGAACGATGCTTTTCCCTCCGCTGGATAAGAGGAATACTCGCGATAAGGCGAAGGGCTTATGTATCTCTTCTCTTCGGAGAGGCATATCAGAGAACTGGGCGCACGATGCCTTGACACTCTAAATAGAGGGCAGGAGTCTCGGCAATAGTCTCCACAGGGCAATCTTATCGAAGGATCCGCTTGGCACTGGCAGATACGACCTCAATATAGCTCCAATATTTCCATAGATTTAGACAGGATAGATTCGCACCTTTTCTGGATCACAAGCACACTTTATATAAAAATGTGTAATTTCGCAGACCTTTTAAACTAAGGTAATTCCACACAAGCATAGTTATAAATACAGACAATGAAGAAACTCTTTATCGCCTTTTCGCTCCTCGCCCTCTCCGTGGGACAGGTAGCAGCACAGACGGACTCTATCCCCACCGAAGCTCCCGAAGTACCAGCTCCTGCACCAGCATGGAAGTTCTCCGGTGTATCGGGCCTTAACCTTGCTCAGACATCACTCACCAACTGGGCTGCAGGTGGTGAGAACTCCGTAGCTTGGAACCTCTACCTCAATGCTTCGGCTAACTACAAGAAGGGAGACTGGAGCTGGGACAATGCCCTGATCACAGACTTCGGTAAGACCTTCACGACCTCCAATAAGTGGCTCAAGAGCGTCGATAAGCTGAACTTCAGCACCAAGATCGGTCGCAACATCTCCAAGCACTGGAGCATCTCTGCTCTCGGAGACTTCCTCACGCAGTTCGCTCGTGGGTACGACTCTGACACGAACCCCAACATCCCAGGGAACAAGGATAAGTACATCTCTACCCTCTTCGCCCCGGGCTATCTGACACTCGCTATCGGTGCTGACTACAAGCCCAACGAAGACTTCTCCCTACTGCTCTCTCCCATCACAGGGAAGATGACCTTCGTCCTTGACAACCGCCTCTCTGCAGCTGGAGCCTTCGGGGTTAAGCCCGGTAAGAAGACGCTCGCAGAAGTCGGTGCTCTTGCAGTAGCTAACTACAAGCGTAAGCTCGCTGAGAACATCAACCTCGTCACGAAGCTCACGCTCTTCACGCCTTACAACGAGGACTTCGGTAACATCGACGTGAACTGGGATATGATGATCGCCTTCAAGATCAATAAGTTCCTCACCACGACGCTGACCACGAACCTCGTCTACGACGACGATATCAAGACGGTCGACGCAGCTGGCAACCAGCGCGGTGCCAAGGTCCAGTTCCGTGAAGTACTCGGCCTCGGTCTTGCCTACAGCTTCTAAGGCATAGCCTACCCGACTCATATACGCCAAGGGCTACCGCATATCATCAGTATATGGGGTAGCCCTTGCTGCATCTGGGGCAGTCGAGTGCGAACGAATTGTCGAGGGATGAACGAAAAGCCAGATATATTTGTTTTCTTTGCGAATGAAAGATAAAGCAGGATACTTTCTCTATGGAAGCAGGGTGAAAATGATGATTACCCCTCATCCTGCCCGATAGATCATCACACATATCACCACATAGTAGCATTATGATCGGAACGGAAATCAAGGAGTTTGGCCAAGTCATCAACAATGACAAGCTTATGGTTGTACACGTCAACCTTCCCCAAGGCAAGAAGATCGCACCACACGATCACCAGGGGCAGGATATCTTCTTCAGCGTCGTTAAGGGCCAAGTCAAGGCAACCCTCAACAATAGCGAAGAGCATACACTAAGCCCAGGCACCCTGCTGCACTTCGGCGGTGAAGCCTTCATCGGCATCGAAGCCCTCGTCGACAGCGAATTCTTCGTCTACCTCATCAACCTCTAAGCTTCCCTCCCCGTATGGAGAATATGCGCAATAACCTGCCCGAGATCGATATGGAGAAGCTCCAGATCGTACTCGACACCAAGGAGCGATACCTCGACGGCAAGCTCACGCTCGACGAAGCGCGAGCCATACTCCGTGAGCGCGTCAAGACACTGCGTCCCTACGAGATCGCCTTGGCAGAGCAGGAGCTAAAGACCTTCGACGAAGACGAATGTCGCAAGGAAGATATCCAGCAGATGATGGAGCTCTTCCAAGATGTACTCGACCGCAGCCGTCCCGACCTCCCCGAGGACCATCCCATCATATGCTATCTGCGTGAGAACGATGAGATGCGCCGTCTACTGAAGCAGGTCGAAGAGCTTGCTCAGTACCCAGTCATCAAGAACCAGTGGCTCGAGCTCTATGATGAGCTACATAAGTTCCGCCTTCACCTCTCGCGCAAGCAGAATCAGCTCTACTCGATCCTTGAGCGCAAGGGCTTCGACCGTCCCACCACGACGATGTGGCTCCTCGACGACTTCATCCGCGATGAGATCCGCGATGCCCGCCGTCTCCTCGAGGAGAATAAGGACGATGAGTTCATCGCTATGCAGCCCACAGTCGTAGCTGACGTACTCGACCTGATGCAGAAGGAAGAGACAGTACTCTACCCCACTTCGCTGGCGATGATCCGCCCAGCCGAGTTTGAGGAGATGAAGTCAGGTGACCGTGAGATTGGCTTTGCATGGATACAAGTCGGCAAAGAAGCTCCTAAGGCTGATACCTCTAAGGAGACCACACCTACTACAGCTGCAGCAGGCTTTGCCAACGAACTTGCGAGCCTCCTCGGTAAGTATGGCTTCGGCGGGGGGAGCACACCGGGCGCACTTCTCGAGGTAGCTACGGGTCAGATGACCCTTGAGCAGATCAACCTCGTCTATAAGCACATGCCTGTAGACTTCTCCTATGTAGATGAGAACGAGATCGTGCGCTTCTACACCGACACCGATCACCGCGTCTTCCCTCGTAGTAAGAACGTCATCGGTCGTGATGTAAAGAACTGCCACCCACGCACCAGCGTACACCTTGTCGAAGAGATCGTCGAGAAGTTCCGCCGTGGAGAGCAGAATGAAGTAGACTTCTGGATCAACAAGCCTGGACTCTTCATCTATATCTACTACGTCGCTGTACGCGATGAGGAAGGGCGCTTCCGTGGCGTCCTCGAGATGATGCAGGACTGCACACGTATCCGTAGCCTCGAAGGCTCGCGCACGCTCCTCTCTTGGGACAAGAGCAACAAGGCGGCCTCCAAGCATGGGGATGACAAGCTCGCAGAAGCTGCGCCTACGGCTCCCGCCCCTGCAGTAGAGGGAGAGAGCGAATATGTATCCTGCTCCTGCATGAAGGGAAGTAGTCACGCTCCTGCAGCACCCGAGGTGGTACCAGATACCGAAGAGAAGGCAGAAAGCTGTGGCTGCTCGGGTCATAGTGCTGATGCAGAGATCACAGCCTCTACCCGCCTCAAGGATCTCCTTGAGCATCACCCTTGGCTCAAGGGGGCTCTTGCCGAGATTAATCCAGCCTTCAAGATGCTCTCCTCCCCCTTGGCACGCATCATGATCCCCAAGGCAACGGTCGGCATGATGAGCGAACGTAGTGGAATGGACCTGCAGAGCCTTATCGATGCTATTAAGAAGCGTATCGCTGAGCACAAGTAGCAAGCATTTCCCTAACAGATAAAATGACACGCCCCATGAGCAGCTCTGCTCATGGGGCGTGTCACTTAGTTTTTGTTATCTCCAGCGAGTCTTAAAACTCGTACCCGAGGGTGATGTAGCTCGTGACATAGCGAGGAGTCTTGAGGCTCATGTAGTAAGGTGCGCCCAGACTCTTCTTCGTAATGCCCGTAAGGCTTGCATCGATACCGCCACGAAGATAAACGCGGTTGTACTGATACATAAGGTTAGCACCTACACCGAACTCAAAGCGCTTGAAGGCATTCTCCTTATAGAGATCCTTATCGATATTCTCGCCCGAAAGCTTAGCCGACAGACCGTAAGCAAAGTAAGGACCAGCATTAAGGAAGATGCGGTGCTTCTCTGCAATCGTAGCCAGACGGAAGGAGAGATCCAGTGGGAGCTGGAGTGAGTAGGTCTGGATGGTAGAAAGCTTCTTCTGATTCAGACCATCATCAAGGATCGTCCCCTGCTTCTCACCACGACCTACGACGTAGAGTCCTGGGGCGAAAGAGAAGATCGTATTGTCGAAGGGCATCACGAGGCTACCCCCAGCACGAAAGCTGGTGAGATACTTACCCGTGTCACCATTGTGGTGGACACCGAGGGCTGAGATACGCGAGATCGCAAGACCTGCTTCAGCACGATAGTGGAGCTGACCCAGCTCCTGAGCGGAGAGAGCCGTACCAGTAGCGAGGGCGAGGCCTGCGCCGAGGAGGAGATTCTTAAAGAGTTTCATTGTTGTCTGTATTTATAGTTGGGATATTCTATAGACTATTTAGTAGAGGAAGCCGAAGAGCCAGACGGGGATCGTCTTCTCTCGGGAAAGGTCACCACGCTCAAGCACATAGTAGCGGTCACTGCGATAGCGACCAGCAAGCTCCTCCTCGATCTGAAGGGGATAGTGCCCATCAACTTCAAAGAGGGCCAGTGAGGAGCGTGAAGAGATACGCGCCTGATGTCCCTTGCTCAGCTGATTAAATACGAAAGTACGCAGGAGCTCTGAGCGATCGCAAGCCTCTTGACCCAAGACGTGATAGAGGTTAGGATTACCCAGATAGACGATAGCAGGCTTACCCATCTCGGTATCTTCTGCTCGGTAGATCGGTCGTGCGACACGTGCATCGGAGAGATAGCGCAGGTAGTTCACGATCGTACTTCTCGAGGTCTCGATCTCGAGAGCCAGCTGGGAGATATTGAGCATCTGTAGCGGAGGACGTTGCGCTAAGATATAGATCAGCTTACGAAGCTTGTGCAGGAGGCGCTGCTCGAGTTGCTTGATGAAGAGAAGGTCAACCTCCAGCGTCATATTCAGCGTCTTCAGCAGATTCTCCGAGTACAGTCGCGGCTCCAAGTGGAAGGGATAATAGCCATACTCAAGGTAACGATCCATCCATAGTCCCGGATTAACTGAGGAGAAGATATCTCCTACGACCTCACTCGTATGCTCCATGATATCTTGCAGCTCCAGTGTAGGGAGGGTAATCCCGTTATCCAGCTGAATGAATTCACGCAGAGAGAATCCCGCCAGATGATAGATCGAAGCGATCGAAGCCAACTCAGGGTCTTCCTCCTCGAGGTTCATCACAGCAGAAGCTGTGAAGACGATATGTAGTTCGGGATAGCGATGGTAGCATTCCTTGAACTCCTCCATCCAGCTCGGATACTTGAAGACTTGATCAAGTAAAAGCCGACGACCGCCTTGTCTGATGAAGTCACCGACAAAGTCCACCAGGCGAATCGTCGTGAAGCTGAACTGATTGAGATTGATGTAGAGGCACTCAGGGCTATCGGGCGCATAGTGGCGACGGGCATAGTCAAGGAGGAAGGTTGTCTTCCCCACACCACGGGAGCCACGGATACCGATGATCCGATCCTCCCAATTGATCTCATTCATTAGAGCCCGCTGTAGCGTGGGCTTGCCTTGCCTTAGTAGCGCACTATGCGTGCGGTGCAAATAATCCACTGATCTTATTCCTTCTCTCAATATGGTTTCAGAGAGAAGCCTGTGTACACAGAACTCAGGCCCTCCCTTGGTGAATACATATAGTATGCGGGCAAAATTACTTTAAAATAACTAAACAACTTATTGTCTATCTTTTGTCAGGGGATAATATCAAACTCTCCACGCAACTTAGCCTTCCCGTAAGGATATGTAAGCATTGCTGATCTAAGGGGAAGCGGTAGCGGCGAGTGGTGTTGAGTAAGAGTCACTCAGCCATCAGTCAGCACTAGCCGTATAGATAGAGAGCAAATCTATTGGAAAGTAAAAACAAGACATACTCCTAAGGAGAGACAGGATGATAGAGATGTAGGACCTCATCATCAAAAAAACCTAAGGGTATACTGAGACAACATCTACCAGCACGACACAAAATTCTTTGATGAATTCGTAAATAACTACAGATCTGCACACGAATAATTATAGGTTTCGGACTCAAATGACTGTTCGTATCGCGTACGAACAACTATTCGTTCATACACGGAATAGCTACTAGTTTGTGGGCCAACGACTATTACTTTGACACTATCCGCCTACAGCTTCAGTCCCCAGGTAGCTAAGCAGTTCTCTTTTGATAATATTTAAAAGGAAGAATATGATTAAGAAGCTATGTTAAGCATTAACCACTCACACCTTGAAAGTTATCTGGAAGAGAGGGAAAGCACAATATCTAAAGCTATTTATTGTTACCTTTGACATAAAGAACAAGCCTACACAGATAAAAACTTCATTAGGCACAACGAAACCATGCTACACGACACCACCATCATAGCCCACCGTACAGAAGGCGGAGAAGAACAATCTTTATATGATCATGTAGAAGGTGTTGCTCTTCAGATACGCCGTAATCTTACTGAAGCTGGGCTGAAGCAACTCATCCCTTTAGGTGAACTCCTCGGCAGATTACATGATGCGGGGAAGGCTCAGTCTGCCTTCCAGAGCTATATCCGTGGAGAGAGTGCAACCAAAGCTCCACATAGTGCAGCGGGAGCACTTCTATCTACCAAACTTCTATCCACTCTTCCTAAGGGGAGTCTACTCAAGCGCACTCGTATCGCTCAGCTACTGGCCTATGCTATCAGCGGGCACCACCGAGGACTATACAACTATGCAGGACTACAAAATAAACTTGAAGATATAGATACTAAGGATCGCAGCAAAAAGGCAGAGGAAAATCTCTCTGAACTTATGTCTGAGATCCAAACCTGGATCAGAAAGCACGGGCCGAGAACAGAGGCCTATCTACGAAAACTTGCAAGTCGTGTAGAAGGTGAGGAGCAAGCCCAAGCCTTGATTCGTCTACTTTTCTCCTGCCTCGTAGATGCAGACTTCCTTGATACCGAAGCCTTCATGGATGAAGAGCGAAAAGAGTGTCGTCATGAGGCTACCAGCAGATATACCTCCATAGAGATCTTGAGAGATCGGCTAACAAAGCACATGGAGAGCTTCTCGATAGAGGGTGAGATCAACGAGGCTCGTAGAGCCTTCCTCAACCAATGCCGAGAGCATGGGTGTACCTGCTCGAAGGGCTATTACTCGCTCTTCCTCCCCACAGGTGGCGGGAAGACGCTTTCCTCAATGACTTGGGCACTAGAGACAGCTCTGAAGCACGAAGCTAAGCGTATCATCTACGTCATCCCCTATACCTCGATCATCACCCAGACAGCAGGTATCTTCCGAGAGATCTTCGGGGAGGAGAATGTACTGGAGCATCACTCAGACATCTCCTTCTCTGGGGATAAAGCCTCCCAAGAGGTAGAGCGCTACGAGCGCACACGCCTATTAGCGGAGAACTGGGAGGCTCCGATCATCGTGACGACGAACGTACAATTCTTCGAGAGTCTCTTCTCCCATAAAGTATCACGGAGTAGAAAGGTGCACAGCATAGCGAACTCTGTTGTGGTTTTTGACGAGGTACAGATGTTCCCGACCGAATTCCTACATCCCATGCTTCGCCTCCTGGAGGATCTAAGGTGCATCTTCCGCACGCAGCTCCTCTTCTGCTCGGCTACACTCCCACCCTTTGACAAGGACCATAGTAGCTCCTTTAAGAAAGTAAATGACTTCCATCAGCTCAGCGAAGATATCCAGCCGATCATCCCCGAAGATCCCGAGCTCTTCAAGGTATTTGACCGAGTCATCTATCATCTCGAGGAGAAGGTGTACACGACGAAGGAGCAGGCCCAAGAGCTATCTCAGCACGACTCTGCCCTCTGTATCGTCAATTCGCGCCGAGATGCCTCACGGCTCTACCATGCACTACTAGAGGAAGGGAAGAAGGCTCAGAATGTCATCCACCTATCCCGCAATATGTGCTCGGCGCATCTAAAGGAACGTATTGCAGAGGTGCGTCAGCGTCTGAAGGCGAAGATCCCCACAATCGTCATCAGCACCCAGCTGATAGAGGCGGGGGTAGATATTGACCTCCCCATCGTCTACCGAGCTATGAGTGGTCTTGACTCGATCGTCCAAGCAGGTGGGCGCTGTAATAGAGAAGGAAAGCGACCAACTCCTGGTGAAGTCTATGTATTCTCCCTAAGTGATGGCGGTAAAGCCTTCGGTGCTATAGCCCATGGCCAGAATGCAACACGCTTCCTACTCGACAACGACAAGGAACATACCCGTCCCAGCATACCTCTGGAGCTTATCGAAGCGTACTACGACCGCTACTACGCCTCTATTGAGAGCTTTGACTCCAAGAATATTGCCGAGAGCCTATATGATGAGGAAGAAGCTAAGCGCTGGCGATTTGACTTCCAGCAAGCCTCTGAAGACTTCCAGCTCATAGAAAATGTAGATCGTGACCTCTTCGTCCCTTACGGCAGAGGGAAGGAGCTCCTTGAGGGGCTTGAGAAGCATACCCTCTACCTCAATCACAGGACGCTAAGGGAGCTCCAGCAGTACCATGTATCGATCTCTAAGTGGAGATATGAGGAGCTAGAGGAAGCTCGCCTTCTCTCCGAGGTAGTAATCGATAGGGAGACGGGGAAGAGCATCCTAGTACTTGCGCCCCAAGGCTACGATGAGGCTCTCGGTGTCTGCACGACGAATCCCCTCCTCGACGAGCCCCTCTTCGGCTAAACGAACAAGCAACAAATACAATCAGCAACTATGGATAAGACAAACCCTAAACTCTATTGCTTAGAGATACGTGGTGACTTTGCCTGCTTCACACGACCCGATCTCAAGGTCGAGCGTGTCAGCTACGATGTCATCACTCCCTCGGCAGCACGCAACATCTTCCAGTGCATCTTCTGGAAGCCAGCCATCCAATGGCATGTCCGTAGGATTGAGGTACTCAAGCCCATCTCACGCACCTCTATCCGTCGCAATGAGGTAGGATCTACGATGAGCCACAAGGCTATAAAGCCTCTCTTCATCGAGGAGAATCGTCAGCAGCGTACAGCCTATATCCTTCGTGATGTAGCCTACCGCATCTATGCCGAGATGGAGTTCATCCCCTTGGAGAAGCGTACCAAGAAGCAGCAAGAGGAGTGCAAAGATCCTAAGGCGGAGACACCCGAGAAGTATGATGCGATCTTCTTAGGGCGAGCTACCAAGGGGCAGTGCTTCACACAGCCCTACCTAGGTTGTCGTGAGTTCACCTGCTCCTTTGAGTACATTCCACGAGGTCAGGAGCAAGACTTACCCATCGACGAATCTCGAGATCTCGGGATCATGCTCTTCGACATGGACTTCGAGAAGAATCTCCAGTGTCCTCCTCCCCTCTTCTTCCATGCCCAGATGGAGCATGGTGTGATCGAAGTTCCCCACAAATCAAGTAAGGAGATACTCAGATGATACTCAAAGCACTCTACGACTACTACCAAGCGATGGCGGAGCTGGGGAAGGTAGCTCCCTCTGGTATGGAATGGAAAGCTATTCCCTTCATCATCGTCATTGATGAGGATGGTACATTCAGACGGGTGATTGATACCCGAGATAAAGAGAATAAGCAAGGCCGTGAGTACCTCGTAGCCAAACCTAAAGGACGCTCAGGATCCAAGAGCTATGCAATCTCCCAAATCCTCTGGGATCACTCTGGCTATGTGCTGGGGATCCCCACGGATGATAGTGAAGAGAAGCAGGTCATGGCTCCTAAACAGCATGATGCCTTCAAGCAAGAGCTCGCTAAGTTCCGAGAGCTCTTCCCAGAGAACAAAGGCTTCAAGGCTATAGAACTCTTCTACAAGAAGTATGAAGAGAAAAAGGAGGAAGAGCCTTCAGATCTATTTGCAGAGGAGGTAAAAGACCTTGCGAACATCATCCCTGAAGACATCTTGCTGGAGATCAAGAAAAAGGTCGGGGCAAATATCTCATTCCTACTGAGTACAGAGAGTAATCCTAATAAGCTGATCTCCTCCCATGAAGATATCCAGTCGTACCAAGCTGGGGGGGCTGAGGAGGAAGGAGAAGACAAGGGACGATGCTTGGTCACTGGAGAGAAGGGCACCATAGCTAGACTACATGGTGGGATCAGTCTCTTCGGAGCTCAGGCCAATGCTACGCTCATCAGCTTCCAAAAATTCTCGGGCTATGATTCCTATGGCAAGGAGCAGGGGCTCAATGCCCCAATCTCTCAGCCGGCATCCGATGCCATTATCTCGGGGCTCAACCTGCTCCTTGAGAAGGATAAGAACACAAACTACCGCATAGGAGAGACTACATTCGTATTCTGGAACACCCTGCAGGACGATGAACTGCTCAAGAACTATCAGGAAGCCACCTTCACTGGTCTCCCTTCCGATAGCGACTTTGATGAGGAAGAGGAAGCCACTTCGACATCCAAGAAGAAAGTAGCCAAGAAGAAGAACCCCGAGCAAGGGACGAAGGTGGTGGTCCAGGCTCTTCGGTCAGCACTAGGAGGTAAGAATGCAAATATAGATCGGGATCACTTCGATCGCTTCTACATCTTAGCACTTGCGCCAAACGCCAAGCGTGTCAGTGTCAAGCTCTGGATGGAAGGCACAATCAGCGAGATCGTCGGTAATACCCTCGCACACCTCGATGATATGAATATCGTCCGCTTCAATGGTCTCCTAGACGAAGATACTCCTCCCCTTCGCCCCGTCTACAGGATCATGAAGGCTATCTACACAGCGACAGATAGCACTAAATGGCCGAGACAGGTGGTGCAAGAGCTCCTTGAGAGCATCATCAAGGGGCTCCCCTATGCACCAGCCCTCCAGATGGCATGCCTCGAGCGGATCCATCATGACCACACCAGCAAGTATCCCGTCACAGAGCTTCGAGCAGCCCTACTCAAGGCATACATCAACCGCAAACACAGAAAGAATTCTCAAATAAAACAGCTAACTATGGCACTAGACAAGTCAAACTCCAACCCAGCCTACTTAGCCGGACGACTCTTTGCGCTTCTAGAGCGCATCCAAGAGAAAGCGATACCCGGAGTCAAGGCGAACATCACCGATCGCTATTTCCGTACAGCTTCAGCGACACCAGGGATTATCTTTGGTCGTCTCCTCCAGCTCTCAGCCTTCCACTTATCAAAGATTAAGAAGGAGCAAGGAGGCCTCGGCTACTACTTCGATCGACAGATACAGGAGGTACTAGAACTCCTCCCTGGAGGACAAGCTACGTTCGATAAGTTCTTCTCCCCTGACCAGCAGAGCATCTTCGCTGTGGGCTACTATCATCAGAAGGCCTACCGCGATCAGAAGGATGAGAATGGAGCTACTGAAGCAGAACAAGAAACAGAAAATTAACCCAACTTAATATCCATACAATCATGAGTAAGCAACCTATCCAGAACAGGTACGACTTCATCTATCTCTTCGACGTACAAGATGGCAACCCCAACGGAGACCCTGATGCAGGGAACCTCCCTCGCATAGACTTCGAGACGGGACAAGGTCTCGTCACCGATGTCTGCCTCAAGCGCAAGGTTCGTAACTATGTGCAGACCAAGGTGGGAGGTGATCCACTCAGCCAGATCTTCGTCAAGGAGGCCGCAGTCCTCAACGGTGAGATTGATAAAGCTTATGTAGCTCTTGACCTCGATGCCAAGGATAAAACTAAGGAGTCAGAGAATAAGGGTAAGGCTCGACAGTACATGTGCGAGCACTACTACGACATCCGCACCTTTGGAGCTGTGATGACTACGGGGAAGAATGCTGGTCAGGTACGAGGTGCCGTCCAGCTGACATTTGCTCGCTCCATAGACCCAGTAATGACTTCCGAGCATACAGTCACCCGTATGGCCGTCACCGACGAGAAGGACAAGGATAAGGAGCGCACCATGGGGCGCAAGGCTACCGTACCCTACGGGCTCTATCGTGCTCATGGCTTCATCTCTGCGGCGCTAGCTCGTGAGACGACATTCAGTGAGGACGACCTAGCACTGCTCTGGGAGGCGCTGAAGAACATGTTCGACCTCGACCGCTCCGCCGCCCGTGGGCTCATGGCTGCGCGTCGACTCATCGTCTTCAAGCACAAAGATGACCTAGGCAATGCTCCCGCTCACAAGCTCTTTGAGCTGGTGAAGGTAGAAGCAAAGGATCCCAGCCGTCCTGCCCGCTCCTTCAGCGACTACGAGATCACTGTCGATGAGAGCAAGCTTCCCAAGGGAGTCCAGCTACTCGACCTCATCTAGCGCACCATGTACCCCGAGGACGAGATGCTCCCCCTCTCAGGCATCCAGCACTATGCTTTCTGCCCGAGACAGTGGTACCTCATCCATGTGGAGCAACTCTGGGAGGAAAATCATCTGACGTCCGAAGGGCATCTACTCCATGAGAAGGTGCATCAGCCCGAGGAGAGTGGTCGGCGAGGCAGTGTTATCACACTCCGCTCCGTCCCCTTAGCCTCCCCCTCACTTGGCCTCTATGGATACTCCGATGCTGTGGAGCTACACCCAGCATCGGAGTCCCAAGGGGCTCACTTCCATCACCCCAAGTACCCAGGAGACTGGGAGGCTATACCAATCGAGTATAAGCGGGGACGACCCAAGCGAACGAATGCCGACAAGCTACAGCTCTGCGCCGAAGCTATCTGTCTCGAGGAAGCCTATGGCATACACATTTCCCAAGGATACCTCTTCTATGGTGAGACGAAGCATCGGGAGGAAGTTACCTTCGACACTGAGCTTCGCACCGAGGCCCTACAGATGGCTATCGAGATGCACCGCTTATACAAAGGCGGAGAGAGCATTCCTCCACGCTACGCTGCATGCTGTCGCTCCTGCTCTCTACTAGATCTCTGCATGCCTCAGATGAATCAAGGAGAGCGAGCTTCGGATTACCTCAGTCGCTATCACCTCCTTGACTAGCCCTTAGGCTAAGGCCTTCATGAGCACGCATCACGAAGCGCCCATCAGCCTCTATAGGGCATAACTTCAGCCAACCCAAGGCACACAGCTCATACTCTTCTCCCCTTAGATCATCCTCCTCACTAGGCACCCATACATGGGGTCCACTTCCGCCCCATGAATGGGGTCCTCGACCGACCCATGCATGGGTCGCTTGAGGGAGGCATGTATGGGGTACTTGGAAGGCTAGCCTATTCTCCTTAGGAGTATCGAATCAATTCCCCAGCCCTTGCTAAGCGATGAGACACCTTCTAAACACCCTCTATATCCTTACGCCCAATGCCTATCTAGTCAAGGATGGAGAGAATATCGTCGTCCGCATCGACGATGAGGAGACGCTACGTGTACCGATTCACAACCTCGAGAGCATCCTCTGCTTCTCATACCTAGGAGCTTCACCTGGAGCCATGTCGCTCTGCGTACACAATGGGGTGAAGCTCTCCTTCCTCTCTCCGACGGGGAAGTACATCGGTTCGCTCGAAGGGCCGATCAAGGGGAATGTGCTCCTAAGACGGGAGCAATATCGTCTGGCTGATGACGACGTACTCTCGTCGCATATGGCTTCGATCTTCATCGCAGGGAAGATAGCGAACCATCGGAGTGTCTTAGCCCGATTTTGTCGGGACCATCATCCTCTGCATGAGGTAGAGAGCGAGATCGAAGAGGCTCGGGCACTGCTCAGACAGCAGCAACATAAGCTATCCGAGCAGACCTCACGCTTAGGCGTGATGGGAGTGGAAGGCTATGCTGCGAATATCTACTTCGGCCTATTCCAACACCTAATCCTCAACAAAGAATTCACCTTCTCAGGACGAAGCAAACATCCCCCCAAGGATGAAGTGAATGCCCTACTCTCGTTCTTCTACACCCTGCTGACACAAGATGTGCGTGCAGCCCTCGAGACGGTGGGTCTGGATGCCTACGTGGGGTTCCTTCACGTAGATCGCCCAGGTAGGCCAGGCCTTGCCCTCGATCTCATGGAGGAGATGCGTGCCTACCTAGTCGATCGCTTTGTCCTATCGATCATCAACAAAAGGCAGGTCGAGCGAAGTGACTTCATCCCACAGGGAGAAAAGGGCTTTCTCCTCAAAGAGGATGCTCGCAAACGTCTCATTGCTCTCTGGCAAAAACGCAAAAAGGATGAGATCACCCATCCATTTCTCAAGGAGAAGATGCCCCTAGGCCTGCTCCCGTATATCCAAGCGCTCCTCTTAGCCAGACACCTACGAGGGGACCTGGATGAGTACCCTGTATTCCTAATAGTCTGAGCAAAAGATGTATATCCTCGTCACCTACGATGTCGCCACGGCGACTCCCTCGGGCGCTAAGCGCCTCCGCCAAGTAGCTCGCATCTGCAAGAACTACGGCCAGCGGGTCCAAGCGTCGGTCTTCGAATGCTTGGTCGATCCAGCACAGCTCGTAAACCTTCGCCATGAACTCCTCTCCGTGATCGATGATCAAGAGGATAGTCTTCGGATCTACCAGCTAGACAAGCACTACCAACGGCAGATCCACGTCTATGGCAAGGTCACCTCCTTCGAGATCGAAGGGGAACTAATCGTGTAGCCCCACCTCAGCAAGCCCTACCTAAACATTTCAGCGACCTCTCCAAAAGCACATTCTCAGTAAGTTCCCGAGCGCATCTACACAAGCCTCCAGCGAACCCCAAGCGAACAGTCATTCCCCGTATCATCCGCAGGCGCTGGTTATCAATCACATAAGCAAGAATAGAGGCATAAGCATAGCCCTTATCGTTAAGACAATACCCCCAGTCGCAGATTACGCTTGTTTATCCGCCCTATAATACGCACCTTTGCACCACACTGTCGCACCCTTCCCAGGGTGCGTGAATTGAAACTTTACCAGCTCTGGTATTAAGCCGTCTGCGCTCTGTCGCACCCTTCCCAGGGTGCGTGAATTGAAACTCGTATCCAGTCCGCTCTTGCACGTACAGCTCAAGTCGCACCCTTCCCAGGGTGCGTGAATTGAAACAAGCATATTAAGCCTTTGGAAGCTCAGGAGATTAGTCGCACCCTTCCCAGGGTGCGTGAATTGAAACGTTTGACCCCCTAAGTCACTGCGGTGTATAAAGAGGTCGCACCCTTCCCAGGGTGCGTGAATTGAAACGTCTTGGTAATGTTAATGATGTGTCTACTCGCTCTGTCGCACCCTTCCCAGGGTGCGTGAATTGAAACCACTGATGAGGATTTACGTCTTCATCCTCGTGAGTCGCACCCTTCCCAGGGTGCGTGAATTGAAACTGATTTAACTTATGAGACATTTTCCCTGCGTTACGTCGCACCCTTCCCAGGGTGCGTGAATTGAAACAAACCAGAAGATCAAGGTTTCTACACCTCTGGAGTCGCACCCTTCCCAGGGTGCGTGAATTGAAACTTGAGACGCTTAATCTTGTTCTCAGTACGAGCATGTCGCACCCTTCCCAGGGTGCGTGAATTGAAACTCTGAGTTCTCTAATAACGCTCGTTTTGAACGTAGTCGCACCCTTCCCAGGGTGCGTGAATTGAAACACCACTGAAGGCAATACCCGCGGCTACCAGCTCCCCGTCGCACCCTTCCCAGGGTGCGTGAATTGAAACGTAGCGCCATCACCTCGTCGCGTGTCGAGGCGTAGGTCGCACCCTTCCCAGGGTGCGTGAATTGAAACATTATGTAGTCCGTCGATGCTTGCGCGGCGCTCTGGTCGCACCCTTCCCAGGGTGCGTGAATTGAAACAGTCCCGTCTCGAGCGCAAAGACGCCGAAGCGGGCGTCGCACCCTTCCCAGGGTGCGTGAATTGAAACGCCGTCTGCTTCGTCTGCTCGGCGGCGGCGAAGGCGTCGCACCCTTCCCAGGGTGCGTGAATTGAAACTTGGAGTAGCGACCTCAGCGGCACCACGGCTTCTGTCGCACCCTTCCCAGGGTGCGTGAATTGAAACAGCTCTATGTGCGTCATAAGGTCGATGCCGAGGGAGGTCGCACCCTTCCCAGGGTGCGTGAATTGAAACGCTCTGCACGCCGTTGAAGCAGAAGTCTACGTCTTCGTCGCACCCTTCCCAGGGTGCGTGAATTGAAACCTCCTCGGCGCTAACTCCTCGGGCTGGGTGGCGTCGTCGCACCCTTCCCAGGGTGCGTGAATTGAAACGTCTCTTAGTGAAGATGAGGTACAAAAATACCTCGTCGCACCCTTCCCAGGGTGCGTGAATTGAAACATCATCGCCAAGCTCGTACACCTCGAGCAGGTCGTCGCACCCTTCCCAGGGTGCGTGAATTGAAACTACTTGCTGGTCTTGCGTGATGATATAGTAGATCGTCGCACCCTTCCCAGGGTGCGTGAATTGAAACCGTGAGGGCAGTAGTAACAACCTCGGAGATATCAAGTCGCACCCTTCCCAGGGTGCGTGAATTGAAACGATTTTCGTAGTACAGTTACTCCCGATGATTATTGTCGCACCCTTCCCAGGGTGCGTGAATTGAAACTCTATCCGCTTTGACGGCTCGGAGAGCACTGACCGTCGCACCCTTCCCAGGGTGCGTGAATTGAAACGCCGTAGATACGACGACCGAAAACAGTCTGTTGTCGCACCCTTCCCAGGGTGCGTGAATTGAAACAAGCCCCACCGCACCTCACACTCTTTTGCAAAGGTCGCACCCTTCCCAGGGTGCGTGAATTAAATCATTGACGTTATCCCTCAGGCCTTTTTCGATATGCCTATAATCACATGTCTATGTTCCAAGGCTATAGGAGTTATTCTCTTAAAGCTTTCCCAAGATAATATCACAACAAGCTTTATTGCTCCTCAACTAAAGGATTAAGGACTAGACTTATTGATAAGCACTTCTGCTCAACCTACCCATAGGTGAATCGGTAACCTATCATAGATAGGAGATGATAGAAAAAAGCAATAAAAGTAGGAGTAGCAACCTATATAGGTCAACGGGCGAAGCAATATTGGTCGACGAACGAAGCACTATTGGTCCACACACCGACCACTATTGGTTTACTCGCCGACCAATAGTGGTTGATACAGGGTCTCTACAGAGAGCTCTGTGATATACAGTTTGCCCGCACCGCTTCAAGAAGGCGGTGCGGGCAAGCCATATGATAGTTGAGTGGAGGAAGCCTTTAGAAGTTGAAGTAGATGAAGGGCTGAGCGTCTGCGCTTCTGATCTGGATCAGCAGGAAGATCACCCCAATAAAGAGCAATGCTTGCTTAAGGAAAGAGAGATCCGTGATCCACTCACGGAAGCGAAGTTCTTGCTTGTGTGAGGTGAAGTGCAGGAGGTAACCTATAAGCAAGAGCAGCAAGACATTCTTGTATCCCACGACAAACTGCAGGAAGACCTCAGGGGTGAAGTGATCCTTGATCTGAGTAATCACCGCACAAGCTGTCTCCATCGAGTCTGCACGGAAGAAGATCCAAGCAAAGCAGACGAGATGGAAGGTAATGATCTGCCCTGCGAAACGCTGCCAACGAAGGGGCTCACGGCGACGCCATCCGAAGTGATCAAAGATCTGCATATACAGCTTGTGCAGAGCAAGAGCCACACCATGGATGGCTCCCCAAAGGACAAAGCGGAGAGCTGCTCCATGCCATAGCCCGCCAAGGAGCATCGTCAGGAAGAGGTTGATATAGGTGCGGATCTGTCCCTTTCGATTTCCGCCGAGCGGAATGTATAGATAGTCACGCAACCAACTTGAGAGGGAGATATGCCAGCGTCGCCAGAACTCGGTAATATTCCCCGACTGGTAGGGAGAATCAAAGTTGATATTGAAGCGGAAGCCGAGTAGCAAGGCGATCCCAATAGCCATATCTGAGTATCCCGAGAAGTCACAATAGATCTGCATCGCATAGCCGTAGACCGCAAAGAGATTCTCTATCCCTGTGAAGCGAGTTGGCTCAGCAAAGATGAGGTCTACAAGGTTCGCCCCGATGAAGTCTCCGATAATCGCCTTCTTGATCAAGCCACTGATGATGAGTGTAAGGGCTTCCCCATATTCAGCCTTCAGCAACTGCGGGCGACGATAGATCTGCGGTATAAAGTCCTTCGCACGGACGATAGGTCCAGCGACCAGCTGCGGGAAGAAGGAGAGATAAAAGAGGTAATCAATCCAGCGACGCAGTGGGGTGATCTCCTTTCGGTAGATATCGACCGTGTAGCTTAGCGTCTGGAAGGTATAGAACGATATACCCGCAGGGATGAAGTAGTCACGAGCCTCCAATGGCACTGCTGGAGGTGTCGTGATGCCAATCGCTGCGAGCAATGTCTGCCCCAGATCCAGAAGGAAATAGAAGTACTTGAAGTATGAGAGCATCCCGAGATTCACACAGACGCTCGTGATCAAGAGGCGCTTGCGATGACGCGGATCTTCACTCTGCCCCATAGCCCGCCCAATGAAGTAGTCCATCGTGGCGGCAAAGAGGAGAATCAAGACATACTCCCCACTACTCTCGTAGTAGAAGAAAAGTGAGAAGAGAGCGACGTAGATAATGCGTAGCGTCGTCGTCTTCCTAAGTAGCATGTAGATCGGCAGGAAAAAGAGCGCACAGAAGAGGAAGAGTCCCGAGGAGAAGATCATCGGACTCTCGCGGTCAAAGCGCAGTACATCGGGGAGTCTCCCCCAGTCGATTGTATCGAAGAAGGTCATTCGTCGTAAAAGGGTTAGCGAATAGAGAGTGCACGCTCCAGGGCC
Source organism: Porphyromonas bobii (assembly GCF_943169685.1). Taxonomy (NCBI): domain Bacteria; kingdom Pseudomonadati; phylum Bacteroidota; class Bacteroidia; order Bacteroidales; family Porphyromonadaceae; genus Porphyromonas; species Porphyromonas bobii. The sequence continues at coordinate 325,950 of NZ_CALPBU010000001.1, read as the reverse complement.
GAGGTGATAAGTCGCCCCTGCCGCTCATAGCCATCACGGCTATAGTGCACACGATCACCTGCCATCAGGCCATCGGCGATCCAGGAATTGATCCCTGATTGCCCTCCCATAGCAGAGAAGAGGTCGAAGGCAGCTACGCCATGCAGCTCTGCACGACGCATAATCTCCTCTGAGACACGCGCCGCATTCTCATTGAATCGATAGGTCATAGTAGTTACCTTCTTGCGGTGCTTACGCCGACGTCCCGTGACGACATAGTGCGTAGAGGCTTGGCGGAAGAAGCTGGGGGGAGGGGTTGTCAGTAGGATCTTTGTCTTAGGTAAGATTTCCTTGACCAGCATAAGCATCTGCTCAAGGCTCTCGGTGAAGTCTGCCATCTGGAAGCGCGTACTGTAGCAGTCATTCGTTCCCATTGAGAGGATGAGCAGTTGAGGCTCCAGCAATGAGAGCTGCTCGACATAGTCAGCGAGCGCATAGTGCCGGTAAGCAGCCCCATTAATACCAATATCATGGACAAGGACACCACCCATCCCTGAGAGAAGGACACAGCCCGCATAGACAGCTTCATCCGCATCATTCTCCTCCGCCCCCGTGAGTGTGACACTCGTATAGGGTGAGCGCCAAGAAAGCGTATCTACTACGTAGGCTCCCGTAGAGAAGCGTCCTGTGCGGAGCTCGGCAAGAGGGAATGCGGTCAAGGGGAGCGAAGAAGCAGTGCGAACAAGGTGCATCTGTCGGAAAGGGTGATCCGAAGATGTGACACCGATAGTAAAGCGACTATTGGGACGCGTAGAGAGCACATAGCCCCCTAAGCCCATAGGACGCGTGCCCTCAGGCTTGAGGATGAGCTCACGCTGCCAACCAAATCCAGACGAGGTGACTCGGTAATCCCGTGGAGAATTGGAGCCATAGAGCGCGTACCAGCCTATCCAGCCACGTCCTGCATCCCCGAAGGAAGCTTGCAGCGAGGCACGCAGTGGAGCCGTCGTATGCCCTGCTTGGATATGACTATCTCCGAGCTGAACAATGGAGACCGTGCTACCATTTTTTGCTGCTACGCGTAGCTCCTGAGCTAAGCTCGCAAAGTAGCCTGTGGGAGCATAGAAGTTCGGCTCGCTCTTTGGCACTGGACCAGCAGCAAATAGAGATCCAGCAATACCCAGCACTCCTACCGTGAGGAGAAGTGCTGCACGCTTACTTGATCGCATCATAGTACTTTTCTTCGAGGAAGAAGGCATCGAGGAACTGGCGAGCGAGCTCGTCACCCCCGCGATGAGAGAGGTGGGTGTAGTCCTTGGCAGCCCAGCCCTTGCTGGCAAGCTTTCCAATACCTCCGAGGCGACCGACAGCTTCACGCGTACTCCAGAAGACCACGCCCTTATCGGCAGAGAGACGGATCTGTGCACGCTCTAAAGCAAGAGCGGCAGGCATCGTGACTACTGCTCCCCCCGAGGCCTTGACACCACGGTCTGATACGCCGAGCAGGAGATAGTCGGCACGCCCCGTCGTTGCACGAAGGTGATCAATAGCCTTACCCAGTTGCTTGGTATAGCCCGAGTAATCAAGTTGCTTCGGAGAGATTGTATTGAGGCCGTACTGCAGGACGATAAGGTCATAGGGTCGCTCTGCGAAGAAAGCCTTATTAAGCTCAGCATCAAGCGAAGCTAAGATGAGCCCCGAGTTCCCACGTATAGAGAAGTTATCAACGCTCACCCCTGAAGTACCATCCAGCGAAACTCCATAGCAAACGAAGCCAGAAGCCCCACCCGTGAGGGTGAAGCGCACAGAGCTAATCGAGCCTGAGGCGAGGCGACAAGCACTAAGCGCCTCGGTAGCTGGGAGCTCAAGCGTCGTAGCTTCTTCTGAGTTCGTAGAGACCTCAAGGGTAGCTCCTGATGGAGCCTTATAATAGATGACCGCTTCATTGCAGGGACGAGCTCCCTTAGGAAGGGTGTAGCGCACCCAGTCCCCGACAGAGCCCGTATAGTAGTGGCTCGGGAGTGGATAGCGTCCCTTGGAGTGAAGCTGATTATATTCTTTCCAGCCCTTAAACTCGTGGCGAACTGTACGACGGAAGCCTGCTGTCTCCGAAGTCAAAGGAAGCCACCCTACCCCAGAGCCACCATAGCGAGCTTGCAGCTGGCTACGTATGCTGCTGGTGAAGATATCTCCTTCGATAAAGGAGTCTCCAAGGACAGCGATACGTACAGGACGCCCCAGCGAGCTACGACGGCGGAGCTGCGCAAAGAAATGCTGCAGGCCGTCGTGAGCGGGAGTCATATCAACAAGGATACTTGTAGGATGGATGGTCGAGTCCAGCTTCTCAGCAGACATCGCCGAGTCGGGTGTAGCCGCCTTTGCTTGAGCTTCCAGCTCGCGATGGATACGCTCACGCTCCTGCACCTTCTTATCCGTGCTACGAGCCTGCTGGCTAAGAGCTACGGCGTCTTCGCTCTTATTAGCAAGAGAGTCTACCTGCTCACGACGTAGGTCAGAGAGCAAGTCTACCTTGTTCGGCTCCCAACCGAAGATGTTATCCGGCAGGAAGTAGAGCAGAAGGAGCCCCAGCGTCACCGCCAGAGCCAGTAGCCAGAAGCGAAGGAGGTAATCGGGCGACTTAGAGCTTCTCCCCATAGGCCAGGTCTCCAGCGTCCCCTAAGCCCGGGACGATATAGGCGTGGTCATCGAGGACGGGATCGATAGCAGCTACCCAGAGCGTCACATTGTCGTCTGGGAAAGACTCGCAGAGCGTATCTACAGCCTGCTGGCTGGAGATAATCGAGACGAGGTGCACCTCCTTGGGGGTACCCTTAGTCAAGAGCGCACGATAGGCGAGCTCCATAGAGCTTCCCGTAGCGAGCATCGGGTCTACGAGCAGTAGCGTCTTCCCCTCAAGAGAAGGCGAAGCGATATACTCGATGAAGATATCGAAGTTCAGGCGATCCTTATACTTACGATAAGCCGAGATGAAGGCATTCTCTGCCTTGTCAAAGTAGTTGAGGAAGCCCTGGTGCAACGTAAGGCCTGCACGCAGGATCGTACCGATGACTATCTGGTCCGAGATCTGAGCACAGCGGGCGATGCCGAGCGGCGTCTGCACGTCACGCTCCGTATAGTGGAGCTTCTTACTCAGCTCATAGGCCATGATCTCACCGACGCGCTCGACATTGCGACGGAAGCGCATGGCATCCTTCTGTATCTCTATATCGCGCATCTCTGCGACGAAGTGGCAAAGGAGAGAATTCTCCTCGATGAGGTGCTTTACTTTCATTGATGATGAAGCTTTGGGAAGGGGAAATATACCTTCAGGCTCTCCTATTCAACGTAGAGAACGAGGCCTTTGAGGTATTCGCCTTCGGGATGGTAGATATTGATGGGGTGGTCAACGGGCTGAGTGAGCTGGTGCAGGATGCGCACCTTACGCCCCGAGGCCGCCGCTGCGGTGAAGACCGCCAAGCGGAATTCTTCCTTCGATACCGCCTGTGAGCAGCTGAAGGTAAAGACAATCCCACCTGGGGCGACCTTTTTGAAGGCGATACTATTGATCTTACGATAACCTATGAGGGCATTACGCAGGACCTTGCGGTGCTTAGCGAAGGCGGGCGGATCGAGGATGATCAGGTCATACTCGCCCTCGGGCATACGCTCTAAGTAGTCGAAAGCATCCTCCGTGACGGAGTGGTGTCGGGGGCAATCCGTACCAAAGTTCAGAGCCACGTGCTGCTCGGTGAGGTACATTGCCTTGGCCGAGCTATCCAGTGAATCAACACGCTTTGCTCCTGCGTGGAGGGCATAAATCGAGAAGCCCCCCGTGTAGCAGAAAGCATTGAGGACGGTGCGCCCCTTAGCGTAGTGAGCTACAAGAGTGCGGTTGTCACGCTGGTCGATGAAAAAGCCCGTCTTCTGGCCCTTAAGCCAGTCGGGAGTGAAGCGCACGCCATTCTCATAGATAGGCGCTGCCTCGGTATGCCCGATGAGGAAGCCGTCCGAAGCGAGTTCGCGCATATCACGAGTGGGTAGCGTCGTCTCAGACTTGTAGTAGATGCCCTCGAGAGGGAGGACGGGGTCGCCTGCCTCAGCGAAGACCTCCCACAGCACTTCGGCGATGGTCTGGCGTGCCTGATGCATCCCGAGACTGTGCGCTTGGACTACGGCCGTACGGTCATAGATATCAATGATGAGCCCTGGGAGACTATCTCCTTCACCGTGTACGAGGCGGTAGGTCGTATTGGGGCTATCGCTGGAGCCGACGGGGCGAACGAGGTCGCACGAGAGGCGTAGACGAAGCGCTGCCTCCAGGCGACGCTTGTAGAAGGCACGGTCAATGACTTCCTCTGCATCGAAGCTCAGCAGGCGCACTGCGATACTTCCCCCACCGAAGTGGCCCGTACCTAAGGGATGCCCCTTGCTATCGACGACGGAGACTAAGTCGCCATCTTCCACAGGGGCGGAGAAGGAAGCGATGGCACCCGAGAAGATCCAGGGGTGGAAGCGCAGGACGGACTCCTCCTTGCGAGGATGTAGGCGTAGCGTAGGATAGCTCATTTATATCAGGGCAAATTGAGTAGGTGATGGAGCGGGGAGCGCCATAAGGGTCGTGTAGATCCGCAGGGATGCCCAAGCGTCGAGGGCGGCATAGTGCGCCTGTGCTGGGCTAAGCTTCTTCGCCTCCCAGTCGCTCATGCGCTGCGACTTGCTCATACGCTCAGCGAAGAGGATCGCATAGATCTTCTGCAGGCCGAGCTCGCGGATACCGTAGCCACCGCAGAGCTTCTGGAGCTCGACGAAGGAGCCTGGGGTGAAGGCTTCACGACGTGAGAGGGCGGTGATGTCATCGCGCAGGCTAAGCCCTACCTTGATGATCGCTGGATCTTCGAGTAGGGAGATGAGGCTCTTGGGCAAGCCCATCTTATTGAGGCGGAAGAGGAAGCACTCCTCTTCGGTAGCTATCTGAAGGAGGGAGACCTCGTAGCGAACACCAGCTGTGAAGCTTGGGCGCGTCTCGGTGTCAATACCGAGGATGCCAGCACGACGCAGGCGCATCGCCACACGACGTGCCTCTTCGCGGGTCTCTATGATGGTGATGGGAGCGGGGCAGCGTGCCAAGGCAAGCGACTGCAACTCCTCGTCCGTGATCGAAGGGGGATAAGAGTAGACCGGAGCGAAGGCCGAGGGCTTGGCGCTCGAGCGGCGTACAGGGCGCTCCTTCTCTTGGGGCGCTGCCTTCTCGACAGCGGTGCGCTTTTTAGAAGCGGAGGTCGAAGAGGGCTTCTTCGCCGTCTTCTTCCCCGAAGGACTCTTCGGGCTCGTCTTTGTCGTCATCCTGTGTCTGTAACTGGGAGGTGTAGATACGATGAAGGGCTGTGAGCGACTCGAGGAGTGCCTGCCCCCAATATTCGTGGAAGTAGTGGCGACAGCGCCCGACAGCTGCGGGGAGCGCCTCTTCATTCTCGTCGCGTAGGATCCCGAGGAGGTTGCCTACCTGCTGATAGACATCCGAGAGGCCTTCGGAGATGAAGGCTGCTATCGGCGTGTCGCTGTAGGTCATCTCTTCGGACTGCGCCGAGAGGTATGCGTCATCCTCACCGAAGAGTGACGAGACACGGCTGCGCACGGCCTCATAGGCACCTTCGGTGATATACTCTTCGATATAATCGGCTTCGGGACTGTAGAAATAGGAGGGAAGGTGCAGCGTCACCGAGTAGAGCTGGGGCAGGAGTGCCACCAGTTGCTTGACGAGAGCGTCACGCTCGGAAGCCTGCTCTAAGAGCGCGGCATAGCGGACGCCGACTGCAGCGAACTCTAAGATCTCTTTCGTATAGAGGCTCTCCGCCTCTCTTACATTTGATTCCATACAGGTGCAAAAGTACTATTTTCTGCAGCTTCGTCCCCTCTCCGAGTGCGGCAAGAGCGCGAAAAGAAGCACCTCAGCACGCTCTCAAGGGCGAGGCCCTGCGCGGCGAGGGAAATCTTCGCCACGAGGGAGCCATTTCGCAGCCCGCATCTGGGGATAAAACACTGCCCAAAGCACCTTAAAAATAGGGGTAAAAAAGCGGCTTCTAATCAGCAAGGAAATACCCACGATTACACACTCATATAGAGCGTCTTGCAAAGGGATATTTCCTGCGGTGCAAAGGAGGCTAAATTTCCGTATATGCGAAAATATATTTGTGTATATACGGAAAAATATTTCTGCATATACGAAAATTTATTTCCCTATATACCGAAATTTCCCACTGTATATACGGAGCTCGCCCGCCGTACAAAAAGAGGGGATTTTTCTTCGGGGAAACGGCTTAGCCTTCGAGCTGCATACTGAGCTCTTCCCAGCGGGCGAGGACTTGCTCCTGCTCCTTCTTCAGCTGGCTGTACTGCTCGAAGAGCTTGGCGTCCGTGGCATGGGCGGGATCAGCGAGCTTCTCCTCCAGAGCACTCAGCTCGGCATCAATGGCTTCGCTGCGCTCCTCCTGTGCCTTCAGCTCACGCTCGAGGGCACGACGCTCCTTAGCCGCCTCCTTCTGGCGCTGGTAGTCCTGCGCTCCCGTCGTGGACTCAGGAGCCTTCGTCTCCCGCTGCACGGGTGCGGCGGCTCGTGGGTTGCTGATCGACGTGCCGTCCTCACGGTCGCGCTTCTCCAGCCAATCGTAGATACCACCGATATGCTCGGTCACATGGCCCGAGCGAAACTCGTAGACACGTGACACCAAGCCGTCGAGGAACTCGCGGTCGTGCGAAACGATGATGACCGTACCCGTGAAGTTAAGGATGGCTTCCTTCAGGACGTTCTTCGAGCGGATGTCAAGGTGGTTCGTCGGCTCGTCGAGGATGAGGAGGTTTGCGGGGCGAAGGAGGAGCTTGATAAGGGCTACACGACCACGCTCGCCCCCACTGAGGACGGAGACCTTCTTCTCCGACTCCTCACCGCCGAACATAAAGGCCCCGAGGAGGTCATTGATGCGCAAGCGGATATCCCCCTGCGCTTCGCGGTCGATCGTCTCGTAGACGGTGTAGTTCCCGTCCAACTCTTGGCTCTGCGTCTGGGCGAAGTAGCCGATCTCGACGTTGTGCCCGAGCTTGAGCGTGCCCGTGTAGTCGCTGACTTCTCCCATGATACACTTGATGAGGGTGGACTTCCCTGAGCCATTCTTCCCGACGAAAGCGACCTTCTCTCCGCGCTCGATGGTCATATTCACATCCGAGAAGACGGTGTGCTCGCCGTAGCGCTTCGTGAGGCTATCGATGATCACGGGGTAAGCACCCGACGTCACCGCGGGGAGGAAGGAGAAGTGCATCGCCGCGCGGTCAATGTCCTCCACCTCGATACGGTCAATCTTCGAGAGCTGCTTGATACGGCTCTGCACCTGTACAGCCTTAGTCGCCTTGTATCGGAAGCGCTCGATGAAGTCTTCGGTCGCCTGGATCTCCTTCTGCTGATTCTCGTAGGCGCGGCGCTGCTGCTCGAGGCGCTCCTCACGTAGGACGAGGTAATGGCTGTAGTTCGTCTTGTAGTCGTGCAAGCGCCCGAGCTCGATCTCCAGCGTGCGATTCGTCGTAGCGTCGATGAAGGCGCGGTCGTGCGAGATCAGCACCAGAGCCGCCGATCCCGAAGCAATGAAGCGCTCCAGCCAACGAATAGACTCGATATCCAGATGGTTCGTAGGCTCGTCGAGGAGCAAGACGTCAGGACGCTGCAGGAGGATCTTCGCCAGCTCGATACGCATTCGCCAGCCACCAGAGAATTCTGCCGTGGAGCGATCGAAGTCCGAGCGCTCGAAGCCCAAGCCAAGGAGCGTCTTCTCGATATTAGCCTCGATACTCCCCGTGCTATGCATGAGGAGCTGGTCCGAGCGCTGAGCGTGGCGCTCGATAAGCTCCATATAATCCGTGCTATCGTAGTCGGTACGCGTCGCCATCTCTTCGGCGAGGCGCTCGACTTCAGCCTCCAGCTCCGTAATATGGCTGAAGACCTGCTGGCACTCACCGAGGACGGTACGCTCATCGCTCGTCTTCATCACCTGCGGCAGGTAGCCAATGCTGATCCCCTTGGGACGGCTAATGACGCCCTCAGTAGGCTCAGCGATTCCAGCCAAGAGCTTGAGGAGGGTGGACTTCCCTGCCCCGTTCTTTCCCACCAGAGCGATACGCTCCTTGGCGGAGATGACGAACGAGAGGTCTTCAAAGAGAGGCTTAGCCCCGAAATATACCGATACGTTATTGACGCTGATCATGAGGAATAGAGGTGGAGGAAGCGGCGGGGAGATCACCTTGGGGCATACGGATCTCAGGGACGACAAGGATGACGCGCTGGGGAGCTAAGGCGGAGAGGAAGCGCTGGAGCTGCTCCTCGGCACGCAGCTGTGCGGCGGGGAGATAGCGAGGGCTGGTGCGTATATCCAGCTCCGCATCGCGAAGGATACGCTCGTCGAAGCGACGTATCGCTACGCGGTCAGCGCTGGCTTCACCAAGGCGCCCACCACGATCCAGATAGTAGCGCACGGAGTGATTTCCGCCTGGCCGTCGCCCCAGCTCAAGCTCGGGCGCAGGAAGGCTCACGTAGACGGTGTCGCCTGCAGTCGTGAAGTGGAGCTTCTCGAGGTCATACTTGACGTAGGCGACGAGGTCGGCGGTGCCCACAGCATGCTGCCCCGCTTCATAGAGATTGACATCCTGCCGGTAGCTGATTTCCTCGGTGATGAGGCGCAGGCGCTGACTGACCTTCATCTGCAGTTCCTCAGTCGTCACCTCGGGCTGGGGTGCCTTGCGGAAGAACTTATGGTAGATGAAGAGCCCCGCAGCTATACATATAATAAGGAGTAGGATCGGGCGAAGGATCCGCCAAGAGAGCTTTATCATTGTGCTGCAGACTTAGAGGACTGAATGAGGGAGGCATCGGCTTCGTCCAAGTGGACACGCACCGTAAGGCGGAGGTCACGGAAGATCGGCTGCAGCTTATTCGTCAGCGTAGCCGATGCCGTGCGGATTAGTGCGCCCCGCTCTTGCTCCAAAGCTTTGGCAACGAGCCCGTCGATCATCGTCTGGCGAGAGCGAATAATCTCATCAAGTTCGTTGGTTGATAGGCGGCGGCGCAAGCCCGTAGGCTCCTGCAGGACGTTGTGGTTCAGATTATCCAGCTCCCGCTTGACCTCGATCGGGGGAAGATAGAGATCTACTGTGCTGTCGGCCTGCTGTACGATGCTTTTCTCCGTGAGTAGCGAGAGATCGCAGTAGGCAGAGGCTTGGCTAAGGAGCTCCACACGGGTTTCCTTCGAACCGAAGAGCTTCTTGAATCCTAAGAAGCCGTCGCGGTGGGGATCGATCTTAAGTACAATACGTACCTGTGTCGTAGCCAGCTCGAGGCGTGAGAGGCTTTGGGCTTGGATCAGGAGGAGCTGTACTGGGGGTGTCTCCCCTTTCTCCTCTTTCTGCGAGCAAGCAGCGAAAGAGAGGGAGAGAAGCACCAGCACAAAGTAGCTCATCCAGCTATTGAGTCGAGACATATCTTATCTACTTATTTTATGAGGACAAAGATACGAACTTCCCCCTGCTTATGCGGGTGGGAGGGCCGCCTCTAAAGAAGAGGAAAACGAACCAGTACTGGTCGGCATCGTGACCAGTACTACTTCGCGTCGTGACCAGTACTGGTAGGTAGGGGTGACCAGTACTGGTTAGATCGCTAACCAGTACTGGTTCATTTATCCCCCTCTACAAAGGCTCTCTCCCAGCGCAAGCTGAGCATTAAACTCAGAGCAGAGCTCACCAGCGTGGAGATTAGGCGTAAAAGTCGTTTCTTTGCACCATAGTAGTAGCTATATTCAAAGAGAACGAAATGAATAACTTCAGACGAGTACTCCTCAAGCTCAGTGGCGAATCGCTCATGGGAGCGAAGCAATACGGCATCGACAATGACCGCCTCGCTGACTATGCACAAGACATCGAAGCTGCAGTCAAGCGCGGCATACAAGTGGCCATCGTCATCGGTGGTGGCAACATCTTCCGCGGATTAAGTGGTGCCGCCCAAGGCTTCGACCGTGTGCAAGGCGACCAAATGGGTATGCTGGCCACCGTCATCAATAGCTTAGCCCTCGGCTCAGCACTCACCTCTCGTGGTGTGAAGAACAGAGTACTCACCGCAATCCGAATGGAGCCTATCGGCGAATTCTACTCCAAGCGTCGCGCCATCGATGCCCTTGAGGCAGGCGAAGTCGTCATACTCTCGGGCGGAACGGGGAATCCTTTCTTCACGACCGATACAGGTTCGTCCCTCCGCGGTATCGAGCTCGAGGCTGATGTCATGCTCAAGGGTACTCGTGTCGACGGCATCTATACCGCCGACCCCGAGAAGGATCCTACGGCTACGAAGTTCGATCGCATCACCTATGATGAGATCTACCAGCGTGGGCTGAAGGTCATGGACCTCACAGCTACCACTATGTGCATGGAGAACAATCTACCCATCATCGTCTTCGACATGGACACTCCAGGCAACCTCCTCAAGGTCCTCAGTGGCGAGCCTATCGGCACCTACGTGGGCTTCTAAGAACAAGCAACCATCCTATCAACAACGACTAAATAAACTCTATGAGCGAACTGAAAGGGCTGATAGCACAAGCCGCCAGCCAGATGGAGAAGACCGTAGAGCACCTCGAGGAGGCGCTCGCTCGTGTACGTGCCGGTAAGGCCAACGTCAAGATCCTCGACGGTATCATGGTCGAGTACTATGGTAGCCCCGTCCCTCTGACACAGGTAGGTACTGTCACCATACCCGATGCTAAGAGTATTGTCATCACTCCTTGGGAAAAGGGTATCATCCGTGACATCGAGCGTGCTATCATCAACTCCCCTCTCGGCATCACCCCAGAGAACAATGGTGAGCTGATTCGCCTCGGTATCCCCCCGCTCACCGAAGACCGCCGTCGCGAACTCGTCAAGCAGGTCAAGGCCGATGCAGAGAATGCCAAGGTAAGCGTACGCAATGCTCGCCGTGACACCAACGATGCTATCAAGAAGAGCATCAAGGCTGACAACACTCCAGAGGACGTAGCTAAGGACGCCGAAGGCGAAGTACAGAAGCTCCACGACCGCTTCATCAAGAAGATCGACGAGCTCTTCGCAGCTAAGGAGAAGGAGATCATGACGGTCTAAGCTCCGCGCGAGACCGCCATCCACGTTATCAACGCATTGACAGGCTTAGTCATCAAGAACACAGGTAGCCACTACATCGTCCTCACTGAGGATGGTGTAGAGCGCCCGTGTCTAGCCAAGGGGAACCTTCGTCTACGTGGCTTCCGCTCGACCAACCCTATCGTCGTCGGAGACCACGTCGTCGTAGAGCAGACCTCAGGCCAAGCGGAGGAAGAGACCCTCTACATCAAGGATATCCTCCCCCGCAAGAACTACATCATCCGTCGGGCTGCAAACCTCTCCAAGGAGTCCCACATCCTGGCTGCAAACATCGATGCGTCCTTCCTCGTCTGCACCATCGCAGCACCTGAGACCAGTACGACCTTCATCGACCGCTTCCTCGCCACAGCAGAGGCCTACCGAGTCCCCACGGAACTTATCTTTAATAAGATAGACCTCTATACTCCAGAGGCTATCGACTATATGGAGGAGCTCATCGCCCTCTACGAAGGGATTGGCTATCCCTGTCACCGAGTCTCAGCGACGACGGGAGAGGGTGTCGAAGCCCTCATTGACCACCTCAAGGGAAAGATCACGCTCTTCAGTGGACACTCTGGTGTGGGGAAGAGTACCCTCATCAATCAGCTGATCCCAGGCGTAGAGCTACGCACAGGATCTATCTCATTAGCTCACTTCAAGGGGATGCACACCACGACCTTCTCACAGATGGTCCCACTCCCCTACTCCGAGGGAGGCTATCTCATCGACACTCCAGGTATCAAGGGCTTCGGTATGCTCGAGATGGAGGATGCTGAGGTATCCCATTACTTCCCAGAGCTCTTCGAGGAGAGTACTGCTTGCCGCTTTGGCAACTGTACACACACCCATGAGCCTGGATGCGCCGTACGCGAAGCCGTCGAGGCTGGGCGTATAGCTTCTTCCCGCTACATCAGCTATCTCGGCATCCTCGAGGACAAGGAGAGTGGGAAGTACCGCCCCGAATACAAGTAAATAAATATGCTCCACCTTCATTTCTTGAGGGGGCTACGTCGCTCACTCGTATCTACTACAGCGCTCTCAGCCTGCCTGCTCACGCTATCCTGCCATGGGCAGAGTAGCACACAGAGCCAGGCTGCATCTGCACACATCGATAGCACGACCCTACGTGGCGATACGCTCGAGCTTATCTTTGCTGGAGACATCATGACTCATGGGCCGCAGATACGTGCAGCAGCCCAATCGGATGGGAGCTATGATTTCGCTCAAAGCTTTGGTCTTGTACGCCCCGCCATTGAGCGAGCAGACCTGGCGATAGGCAATCTGGAGACGACCTTTGGAGGTAAGCCTTACAGCGGTTATCCCATGTTCTCCTCCCCCGAAGCCCTCTCAGTAGCCCTCCGTGAAGCTGGCTTTGATGTCCTCACGACATCCAACAATCACAGCTGCGATCGCCGAGGCTACGGTATTACCCATACCATCGATGTACTCGACAGCCTTGGGATAGCCACCACGGGGAGCTATCGTAACCTCAGTGAGCGCCCAGCACGCACTCCCCTCATACAATCAGTACGTGGGATCAAGCTTGCTATCTTGGCCTACACCTATGGCACCAATGGGCTTCCAATTCCCCACCCAACTGTCATAGACACGATAAGCAAAGAGCACATCGCGGCAGACCTACGCCGTGCAGATAGCCTCGGAGCAGAGTACAAGATCGTACAGATCCACTGGGGTAACGAGTACGAGAAGTCCCCGAACCGATCCCAGCGAGAGCTCGCGCAATGGCTCGCTGACCAAGGCGTAGATGCCGTCATCGGTAGCCACCCTCACGTCGTGCAAGAGAGCACGCGCCTCCAGAGACAAGATACGCAGCGTGGAGAGACCTTCGTTATCTACTCGATGGGGAACTTCATTAGCAACCAAATCACTCCGCCAGCTACTCGCGGTGGGATGCTCCTCTCCTTGACGCTGATCCGACAAAGTAAGAATGCAGCTTGGACGACCCAGCCACACTACCAGTATGTTTTCGTCGAGAAGCGCTCACCCAACGGACAGGCGATCTATCGTCTTCGTCCCGTAGACTTAGACTCTATCCCCGAAGGCATGGCTCCAAAAGAAGCCAGCGACCTGAAGGCCTTCCAGCGCTACTATAAGATGATACCTCTCGTCAAGTAGCTCCCTATTATATTGTATCACTTAATTACGACTCCAACTCTTATGAATATGAAGAAGCTTAGCATAGCCCTGACTACCCTCTTCGGTATCGGCCTCCTTATCTTCAACAGCTGCGGTACGGTACCCATCACGGGCCGTCGCCAGCTCAACCTCGTCTCCGATGGTGAGATCCTCGCCGCCAGTGCGACGCAGTATCGCCAGTTCATCAGCAAGTCTCAGCTCAGCCACAATAGCACGTACAACAACAAGGTCACTCAGGTGGGCCGTCGTCTGGCTGCTGCTACTAACATCTACCTCAAGCAGAATGGCTACGAATCTATGCTCTCGACACTGAGCTGGGAATTCAATGTAGTCGACAGCAAGCAGGTTAATGCCTTCTGTATGCCTGGCGGAAAGATCGTCGTCTATACAGGACTTCTGAACCTCGTCGGTAATGGTAGCCATTCTGACGATGAGCTCGCTGCCGTCATGGGTCACGAGCTGAGCCATGCACTGGCTAAGCACGCCAACGAACGTATCAGCAACCAGATGCTCATGCAAGCTGGTGGACAGCTCCTCGGAGCCACTGTAGGCTCACGCTCGGAGATGCTGAGTGGGATCCTGAACCAAGCCTATGGTCTCGGCGCTCAGGTCGGCGTACTCCTCCCCTTCGGTCGTAAGCAGGAATATGAAGCCGACAAGATGGGGCTTGTACTAATGGCTATCGCTGGTTATGATCCCCGCTATGCAGTGAACTTCTGGCAGAAGATGGCCCAGTCAAAGGGTGGCGGCCAGCAGAGTGAACTCCTGAGCACTCACCCCAGTGATGCCAACCGCATCAAGGCAATCGAGGCCTACCTGCCCACCGCTCTCCAATATTACAAGGGCCAGGGTAGCGCACCAGCAAGTAGCTACTCGGGATCGTCCAGCCAGTCTCGTCGCCAGAGCAACACACGCAGCGTACGTGCTAGCGACGTAGCAAACTACCTCAACAACCGATAGTAGAAAGGACTTCCTTCCAGCACTTCATAGGAGAGCCCCATGCTATGAGCAAAGAACACTCATAGCATGGGGCTACCACAATCCTCGACATAGTAATATGGGTAAATACCACTGGTCTATAGAGCACGTAGAGCAACTACGCCAACTCATACTTAGCCATCGCAATATCATCATCCTCCCCCACACAGCTCCCGATGGAGATGCTTTGGGCAGTACCTTAGCTTGGGCAAAAGTCCTTCAGGCAGTACATCCAGAGGCTACCATCCGTGTACTCAGCCCAGACCGTATCGAGAGCTACCTCAGCTGGCTTCCCTACCTTGATGAGCTTCTGATCTATCCCGAGGCAGAGGAGGAATGTCTCAGAGCCATTTCCGCAGCTGACCTCATCTTTCACCTCGACCACAACCAGCCAAGCCGCCTGCGCTATACCCCACTCATTGAGGCCGTAGAGCAGTCCAAAGCTCCCCATATCCTAATTGACCACCACCTCGATCCTGATCCCACTTTCACTCTGAACTTCAGCTATCCCGAGGCTTCTGCAACTTGTGAGCTGATTCATGCCCTTATCCTATCCCTCGGATGGGAGCAGTATATCACGCCTGAGGCTGCAACCCTCCTGCTTACTGGGATCATCACCGATACGGGACGTTTCATGTATAGCCATCTCTCCCCAGAGCTCTTCGTCACAACATCAGACCTTTTGGCTCGTGGAGCAGACTACCTATACATCATCGACCGCCTCACCTACCACAACCCCGAGATACAGATCCGCCTCCAAGGCTATGTCCTTGACCAAAAGCTCGAGCTCTACCCTGATCTCCGTGCGGCCTGTATCATTCTTACTCAGGAGGAACTTCAGCGCTTCGGGGCTTCAAAGGGTGATACGGAGGGGCTAGTGAATATCCCTTTGACTATTGAGGGAATAGACTGCTGTTGCTTCATCCGAGAGGATAAGACTCAGGTCAAGCTCTCCTTCCGATCCACAGGTACCTTCCCCGTCAACCAACTTGCCAGCGCAGGCTTCGGAGGGGGAGGACACCTCAATGCCGCAGGAGCTGAGCACCAAGGCTCTATCCAAGAGGCTAAAAATATCTACCTTTGTGAACTAAGGAAACTGAGAGCTCAAGAAGTCATCTAAGCTCATCATCACCGTCCAGCAAGCATAGACAGAAATAATGAATAGACTTATCACCCATCGCATCGCCCTGCTCCTACTGCTTCTCATCCCCGTGTTGGCACTGGGAAGTTGCAAGAAGAATCGCTCCATTAAGCCTCTCTCCCAGCTCAAGAGAGAGCAGCGCCAAGCGATTGACCGACTGATCAAGGAATCATCATTCACAGTGAAGGAGCTCGATAGCGAGACACTACCCTCGACCATTGCCCCCGATGTATTCTATCGTCTATCCAATGGACTATATATACGTGTGCTTGACAAGGGGACGACCCGCCCTGAAGCAAATAAGACCACTGTCTCGGTACAGCTGAAGGGCTACTTCTTCAATGTATCGCAGTCCAAGGGAGCAATCTTCGACAACCTCACAGATACCAATGTCCGTCCTCTCTTCTTCCGATATGCCTTATGGGAGACCAGCGAAGGGAAGATCCACTACAGTTCTCTCAACGAAAGTGGCGTCTATGAAGACCTCATCTGCGAAGGAGTTGCTTTCCCTATGTCGCTACTCGGTGACGGGGCTATCGTACAGCTCATCATCCCCTTCGACCTCGGTCCCTCACAGAACTATACCGCTGGTAACAGCCTCTTCGTAGAGAAGGCGGTCTATACCTTCTATACGAAGCCCCAGCAATAACCTTCTTCTCCCCGCCTTATGACACTCATCAAGTCCATCTCGGGTATACGAGGGACTATCGGTGGACACGTCTCCGATGGCCTCAACCCCATTAGCACGGCGCAGTTCACAGCTGCCTATGCCTCCTTCATCCGCCAGCAGACAAAAAAGGCTCGCCCCCTGATCATCGTGGGGAGAGATGCCCGCATCTCTGGCATTATGGTCAACTGCATCGTCACGGGGACGCTCCTCGGAATGGGATGTGATGTCATCGACATCGGGCTCGCCACAACGCCCACAACCGAGATGGCAGTCACAGGGAAGCAGGCTGATGGGGGGATCATCCTCACGGCAAGCCACAACCCCAAGCAGTGGAATGCCCTCAAGCTACTCAATAGCCGTGGCGAATTCTTAAGCGATGCTGAAGGGAAAGAAATCCTGCGTATCGCCGAGAGCGAAGACTTTGACTTCGCTGATGTCGACAGCATCGGAGGCATTCTGAGCGAGGAGAGCTATTTGGATGAGCACATCCAAGCTGTACTTGCTCTCCCATCAGTTGACGTCGAGGCTATACGCCAGGCAGACTTCCACGTCGCCTTCGACAGCGTCAACTCTGTAGGTGGCATTGCTCTTCCAGCACTCTTCGAGGCCCTTGGAGTCAAGCACGTCACCGCTCTCAATGCTGAGCCTACGGGACACTTTGCTCATAACCCCGAGCCACTCCCTGAGCACCTCACAGAGATCTGTGCTGCTATCGGATCCAGCAAGGTCGATGTAGGCTTCGTTGTAGACCCCGACGTAGACCGCTTAGCCATCATCGATGAGCGTGGCGCTTTCTTCGGCGAAGAATACACACTGGTCGCAGTATCTGACTACCTACTCCAGCTGAATGGAGGAGGAAATACAGTCTCCAACCTCAGCTCGACCCGTGCTCTGCGTGACGTCACAGAGTCTCATGGCGGTAGCTACACGGCAGCAGCAGTAGGCGAAGTCAACGTAGTCACAAAGATGAAGGAGACAGGTGCTCTCATTGGCGGTGAAGGAAACGGCGGCGTGATCTATCCCGAGCTTCACTATGGACGCGACGCTCTCGTCGGTATCGCTCTCTTCCTCACTCTCCTCGCAAAGAGCGGTAAGAAGGTCAGCGAACTCCGAGCCACCTACCCCAACTATGCGATGAGCAAGCAGCGAGTAGACCTCCCTTCGGACGTTGATGCAGGTGCTCTCTTGGAGCGCTTAGCCAAGGAATACAGCGACAAGGGGGATATCAACCTCATTGACGGGGTGAAGATCGACCTCCCGACAGAATGGGTACATGTGCGCCGAAGCAATACCGAGCCCATCATCCGCATCTACACCGAAGCTCCTACAGCTGAGGAGGCCCAGCGTCTCGCAGACGAATTCAAGGCCGTCCTCCTCTCTTACCTTAACTAAGCAACACACCAAGCCTCACCATGCAGGGAAGCTCCATTGTGACTCCCCGTATCGTGAGGCTTGGTGTTTGTACTTATCATATCACTCACGGTTTACACGACAATTGGCACGTAAGAAGAAAGACCTCCCTCTTTTAGAAGGTATCACGATCACAGGTCTTGCTGGGGAAGGCAAGGCGCTCACCCATATAGACGGCAAGGTACTCTTTGTTCCCTTCGCTGCACCAGGGGATGTCTGCGATATCCAGATCACAAAAAAGAAGAGCAGTTTTATGGAAGGGAAGATTGCACGTATCGTCACTCCCTCCCCTGAGCGTACCCAGCCCATCTGCTCACACTTCACCATCTGCGGGGGGTGCAAGTGGCAGCACCTTCCCTACTCCCTCCAGCTACAGAGCAAGGATCAGGTCGTCCGCGACGCCCTCCAGCGAATCGGCAAGATTGAGGTAGGCGAATATCTCCCCATCTTAGGCTCGGTGGAAACTGAGCGCTATCGCAATAAGCTTGAGTTCACCTTCAGCCACAAGCGCTGGCTCTTCCCAGAGGAGCTTGACGTACTCAACGCACGCTCTACGCCACCAGAGCCCTATGAGCTCTCCGGCCTCGGCTACCATCTCCCAGGGATGTTTGACAAGGTCCTCAACATCGACACCTGCTACCTCGGAGCCGAAGTCATGGATGAGATCCGTCTCTTCGTCCGAGACTACTGCTCCGCTCGTCCCGAGGAGTATCCTTACTTTGACCTCCGCAAGCAGGAGGGACTGATGCGTACCCTCATGCTACGTACAACCTCTACGGGAGAGATCATGGTTGTGGTCGTCTTCTACCGAGAGAATGAAGCTGCGCGCATCGCATTACTCACGGCTCTACAGGAGCGCTTTCCCCAGATCACAGCCCTACTCTACGTCATCAATGGTAAGTGCAATGACACCATTGGGGACCAAGAGATCCATTGCTTCTACGGGCGAGAGTACATCGAGGAGGAGATGGAGGGTCTACGTTTCCGTATCGGGCCCAAGTCCTTCTACCAGACGAATAGCCGTCAGGCCTATGAGCTCTATAAAGTAGCTCGTGAGTTCGCAGAGCTAACTGGCTCGGAGCATGTCTATGACCTCTACACGGGGACGGGGACGATAGCCAACTTCGTCGCCAGGCAGTGCGCTTCCGTCGTAGGTATCGAATATGTACCCGAGGCGATTGAAGATGCACGCGTCAATAGCGAGGTTAACGGCATTGAGAACACGCTCTTCTACGCAGGCGATATGAAGGATATCCTCACCACAGACTTCATCAGCGAGCATGGTGAGCCTGACGTCATCATCACCGACCCCCCACGTGCTGGCATGCATGAAGATGTCGTCGCTACGATTCTGCGTGCAGCTCCCCGACGCATCGTGTACGTTAGCTGCAATCCCGCCACACAGGCTCGTGACCTTCAGCTACTCACCGCAACGGGCGAGTACAGTGTGACGAAGTCACGTGCAGTGGACATGTTCCCGCACACGCATCATATCGAGAACGTCGTACAGCTCGTACGCCGCTAGCCCTCTCCCCTAATTCCCCAAACTATGCTTCAGAAGATCCTTGCATCCCTGCGTCGCCCGACAGTGCTCTTCCTACTTGTCGGCATCGCTATTGCCATAGCTACGGCTGTCTTCCTGAGGCATAGGACTAGGCAAGCGACAGCGAGAGAGCTCCAAGCAGAGCAGCTACGCCTCCCCGATACACTCCGAGTCGTCACGCTCTCAGGTGCTACGACCTTCTTCATCTACCGCGATGAACCGATGGGCTACCAGTACGAACTGGTGCGCCTCTTTGCTCAAAGCCACAAGCTCCCGCTGAAGCTCTACGTCACTCACAGCATGGAGGAGGCTGAAGCAATGGTTGAGCAAGGGCGTGTCGATCTCTGTATCACCCCTCAGGCTATGACTCACTCTGCGAAGGAGCGCCTACGCTTTGCGGGGCCTGAGGTGATGACAGGACTGGTACTTGTCCAGCGCAAAGCCAAGACAGGCGATAGCATCCCTTACATCCAAGATGTAGCAGCCCTCCTCGGTAAGGAGCTGACTGTCATGGGGGGCTCACGCGCTGAGGAGCGTATCAAGCGCCTTGAGGAGCAGCTTGGAGGTAAGATCCTCATGCATGAGATTACAGCCGATACCATTAGTACGGAAGACCTCATCGCTCAAGTCGCCAGCCGAGAGATCAACTATACGATCGCTGATGCAGACTTGGCTAAGCTCAGCAAGACCTACTACCCTCAGCTGGACATCTCGCTGGAGGTTGGCTTTGCACAGCGTCTTCGCTGGTTTGTCTCTCCCAAGGCTATTGGACTCGCTGATGCCCTGGATAAGTGGGCGAAGGATATCCCCGAAGACCGAGGCTTCCATGAGATCTATAAGCGCTACTTCGAGCTCAGCAAGTCTGATGATGGAGAGGAATCTCCTCTCCCCAATACCCAGACAAAGGAAGAGCGTGAGCTTCCGACCAAGAAAGAAATAAAGGAGCCGTCGCATGGGACTCAGCCTGTTCGCCCATCGCCTCCCTCTACCACAGAGAAGCAGCCCAAGGAAACCGCTACACACGAACCGACTCCCAGTGGTGGTTACGGTATCTCACGCTTCGACAAGCTCTTCGAGAAGGAGGCACGACGCATCGGCTGGCCCTGGCAGGTATTGGCCTCCATCGCCTATCAGGAGTCGAACTTCCGCCCCGAGGTCGTTGGTTGGTCGGGCGCTCGTGGACTAATGGGTATCATGCCCCGAACGGGTAAGATCTATGGTGCTTCGGTCAAGCAGCTCCTCGATCCAGCAGTGTCCGTACGTGTAGCAGTGGACTGCTTGAAATCAATTGATGCACTCTTCCAAAAGCAACTCACCGATCCAGAGGAGCGTATCAAGGTTACCCTCGCAGCCTACAACGCTGGTCCTGCACACCTGCAGGATGCTATCCGACTGGCAGAGAAGTACGGCTACTCCTCTACACGCTGGGAGGGGGGTATCGAGACGGCTCTACGATTGAAGAGCGAAGCGAAGTATTACAATGACCCCGTCTGCCGAGCAGGCTATCTCCGAGGTAAGGGCGTCGCACGCTACGTAGACGAAATCATCTCCCGCTACCACGGCTACCTCAGCCGAACAAAGTAATCCTCCGTCATCCTCTACAACATCTGAGGGGGCGGGAAGCACTGGTCTTCCCGCCCCCTTCTCTTTTACCTCACTTATCCTTGATGAAATTACTCCGACACCTTCCACTTAGCCTGCTTCTCGGCTGTTGCCTCTCCCTCCAGGCGAGCAATACCAGCCCCACGAGCTATGTCGATCTGGTCAATCCCCTCGTCGGTACTCAAAGCACCTTCGACCTTAGCTCGGGCAACACCTACCCCGTCATCTCCCGTCCTTGGGGGATGAATAGCTGGACGCCCCAGACGGGGAAGATGGGAGATGGCTGGCAGTACAGCTATCAGGCGACCAAGCTACGCGGGCTCAAGCAGACACACCAGCCTAGTCCATGGATCAACGACTACGGGCAGTTCTCCCTACTACCGATGACGGGGAAAGCTCCTGTCTTTGACGAGGAGAAGCGAGCCTCATGGTTCAGCCACAAGGCGGAGGAGGCTCGTCCCTATTCCTATGAGGTCTATCTGGCTGACTACGACACACGCGTCCGCATGGCTCCGAGTGAGTGTGCCGCTGTCTTTGAGGTCGAGTTCTCCCGTATGGCACGACCCGAGGAGCGCTGGATCGTGGTAGATGCCTTTGACTCAGGCTCCGAGATTCAGCAGCTGGACCGCTATACCATAGCTGGTATCAGCCGTAAGAATAGTGGCGGAGTGCCTAAGGGCTTTGCGAACTACTTCATCGTGCGGTTCACCGAGCCTATCCAGCGTCTCGTGCGTGAGGAGCGCAAAGGCAAAGGCGGACGACACACCCTTGTTGCTGTAAATCTCGCCGGCGAGAAGGTAAGCTCACCAACGACCTTCTATGTTGCCTCCTCGTTCATCAGCCGTGAGCAAGCCGAGCTTAACCTAAGAGAAGTAGCCTCTCGGAGCTACCAGCAAGTCCGCGAGGAAGGCAAAGCTGAGTGGGAGAAGCAGCTGAGTCGTATAGCTGTCACCGATAGCCCAGATCGGATGAGCACCTTCTACAGCTGCCTCTATCGCTCACTCCTCTTCCCCCGACGCTTCTATGAGATTAATGGCGAGGGGGAGGTCGTCCACTACAGCCCATACAATGGGCAGATACTCCCTGGCTACCTCTATACCGACACAGGCTACTGGGATACCTTCCGAGCCCTTATGCCGCTAATCCACCTTGTCTACCCAGAGGAGGGAGCGAAGATGGCTGAGGGGATGATGAATGCCTACCGCGAGAGTGGCTTCTTCCCCGAATGGGCGAGCCCCGGACATCGAGACTGTATGGTCGGCAACAACTCCGCTTCGGTCATCGCAGATGCCTTCGTCAAGGGGCTGGGACGTATTGATCCGAAGGAGCTCACCACAGCGCTACTCCACGGTGCCAACAACGAACATCCAAGCATCCGCTCCACCGGACGCCTCGGGTATAAGAACTACAACAAACTTGGCTATGTACCTTCCGATGCAGGGATCAATGAGCATGCCGCCCGAAGCCTTGAGTATGCCTACGACGACTGGTGTATCCTCCAGGCCCTTCAGAAGGCAGGAGCCTCAGCTGACCAACAGCAGCTCTATGCCGAGCGAGCGATGAACTACCGCAAGCTCTACGACCCCAGCATCGGCTGGATGCGCGGGCGCCGGCAGGATGGCTCCTTCCAGTCTCCCTTCTCCGTATTCAAATGGGGAGATGCCTTCACTGAAGGCAATTCACTCCACTACAGCTGGTCCGTCTTCCATGACGTGCAGGGGCTCATTGATCTCATGGGCGGAGATAAGGCTTTCACTCGCAAGCTCGACAGCATTTTCACCCTCCCTCCCATCTTCGACGACAGCTACTATGGCTTCGTCATCCACGAGATCCGTGAGATGCAGATCATGGATATGGGTAACTACGCCCACGGTAACCAGCCCATACAGCACATGATCTACCTCTACGACTATGCAGGGGAGCCCTCCAAGACGCAGTACTGGGTGCGCGAAGTCATGCGACGCCTCTACTCTGACCGCCCCGACGGCTATTGCGGAGACGAAGACAATGGGCAGACCTCGGCATGGTATGTCTTCTCTGCTCTGGGCTTCTATCCCGTGACACCAGCACTCGGGCAGTATGCTATCGGCACGCCTTACTTCCGAGAGGTCCGCCTATCCATGCCCGAGGGGAAGAGCTTCGTCATCCGTGCCTCCGATCCCAGCGTCCCCTACATCCAGTCAGCACAGCTCAATGGCAAGCCTTGGGAGAAGACCTATATCGACTATGAGACGCTACGACGTGGAGGCTCGATGACCTTCACCCTCAGGGCTAAAGCTACCTCATGGGGTACACACGCCTCCGCTCGCCCCTACTCTTTCTCGCGAGCGAAGAAGTAGTTTCCTCCATACCATCCACTTAAATTAGCCCCCCACAGCAGGTTAGTCCATCAACTAACCCACCGTGGGGGGCGATCATATACAGCTCCTTAGAAATAGTTCTATGAGATGCTTGCTGCGACCAGTACTGGTCGGTGAGTGAACCAGTACTGATCACCTATATGAAGTAGTACTGGTCACCGCTCTGACCAGTACTGGTCAAATCGTCAACCAGTACTGGTCAATTTTCTTGCCCATATCAGTAGATCCTACTGACCCCATACGATCCCCTTACCGATCCTACTCAAAGGACGATTTTATCGACCTCGAAAGAAGCCCTTGAATTCAGGCGCTTTTTCTCGGCAGTATGCGCCGAATTGAGTATCTTTGGTACGTCTGTAGACAATACACATATTTGACGAACTAAAACATCAGAATGAAGAGCCTATTAACTACTACACGTGTGGCCGCTTTGGCCCTTGGCTTAGCCGTATCCTCACCCCTTATCTCCCATGCGCAAAAGAACTATAAGCCTACTAAGGAGAACCTCGCTGCACGCGAGAAATTCCGCGATCGTGGCTTCGGGATCTTCCTACACTGGGGGCTCTATAGCATCTTCGGTCAGGGCGAGTGGTATATGACCAATGCCAATCTCAATCGTGATGAGTATTCCAAGGTCGCAGGAGCCTTCTACCCCGCACAGTTTGATGCCGCTAAGTGGGTCGCTGCTATCAAGGCCTCTGGTGCAGGCTATCTGACGATCACTTCCCGTCACCACGAAGGCTTCTCTATGTGGGACACCAAGCAGAGCGACTACAATATCATCAAGTCAACGCCCTTCAAGCGAGACATCCTCGCTGAGCTCCGCGACGAGTGTCGTAAGCAGGGGCTGGGCTTCCACATCTATTACTCCCTCCTTGACTGGCACCGCGATGACTACTACCCCCTCGGGCGCACAGGCCAGGGTACGGGTCGCACCAAGCACGGGAAGTGGAAGACGTATGACACCTTTATGAACGCCCAGCTCGCCGAACTCGTCCGCGACTACAATGCCGAAGCTATTTGGTTCGATGGTGAATGGGACCAGGATATCAACCCAGACTTCCAGTGGAACTTCGATAAGATGTACGCTGGGATCCACAAGCTCAACCCCGCCTGCCTTATCGGGAATAACCACCACGGTGAAGTACACCCAGGCGAAGACTTCCAGATGTTTGAGCGTGATGTCCCCGGTGCCAACACCGCTGGGCTCTCCGGTCAGGCTATCAGTAAGCTCCCCATCGAGACCTGCCAGACGATGAATGGTATGTGGGGCTACAAGATCATCGACCAGACCTACAAGTCTGATACGACCCTCATTCGTCTGCTCGTCCAGACCGCAGGTCGCAATGCGAACCTCCTCCTCAACATCGGCCCCGAAGCTACGGGTGCTCTACCTGCTACGGCTATCGACCGCCTCGAGAAGATCGGGAAGTGGATGAAGACCTACGGCAAGACCGTCAAGGATGGTGTACGCGAAGGCATCATTCCTCCGCAGGAATGGGGGGTATCGACCCAGAAGGGTAAGACCGTCTACCTGCATATCCTCGACTGGAAGAGCCGTATGCTCTCACTGCCCTTGACCGAGAAGGTGAAGAGCGTGGTAGCCTACGATACCCGTCGCCCCATCCCCTTCCAGCAGACAAAGCTCGGGCTGACGCTCTCCTTCGACAAGGCTCCATCAGAAGCCAATGCTATTGACTATATCGTAGAGGTCACCCTCCACTAAGACAATAATGAGTACCTATCGGATAGAGAACTGCGCAGGGAGTGCCGAGAGCGCTCGCCGAGCTGAGCTGGGCGGAGCCTATCGAGTCGAGCTCTGCGCTGGTCTCCCCGAGGGGGGTACGACCCCCTCCTATGGTGAGATCCTCACCGCACGCCGAGCTATCAATATCAAGCTCAACGTCATCATCCGCCCACGCAGCGGGGACTTCCTCTATACTCCCATTGAGGTAGAGGCCATGCTTGCCGACATTCGCATGGCTCGCGAGCTGGGCGCTGACGGCATCGTCGTCGGCTGTCTTACAGCTGACGGAGCCGTAGACAAGCCCCTCCTTCGTCGCTTTGTAGAGGCCGCAGAAGGCCTCCCCGTGACCTTCCATCGTGCCATTGACGTCTGTCAGGACCGCGCCCAGGCACTGGAGGACATCATCGAAGCTGGTTGCGCCCGCGTACTGACCTCAGGAGGTGCCGCCTCAGCACCAGAGGGAGCAGACGCCATCGCCGCCCTCGTCAAGCAGGCTGCAGATCGCATCATCATCATGCCTGGAGCTGGTGTCACCCCAGAGAATGTAGCAGACCTTGCTCGTAAGACAGGTGCTCGAGAGTTCCACTTCTCAGGCCGAACTGCCGAGCCAAGTCCCATGCGCTACCGTCATGAGGGCGTCTCAATGGGAGGCACTGTGACCATCGACGAATATGCCTACCTCTTCACTGACCCCAAAAAGATACGTCAGGCTGTAGAGGCCCTACAAGCACTCGAGTAAGCCTACTCGATACTCATCCGCACGACGTACAGATACTATACACATCCGCATGAATTCACGAATCATCACCCTTTCCCTTGCCCTCGGGCTCCTCGGTGGGATCACTGAGCTCAGTGCTCTCCCTCAGAAGCCGACCCGCAAGGTACAGACCAGCCGCCCCACAGCCTCTAAGCTCCAGCAGGATTTCCTTGCCAAGCAGAAGGCCTTCCCCAAGGGTGACTTCTTCCGAATCTTCAAGCAACAGATGACTCCCGAGGAGCGTGACGCTATGACCTTCCTCTATGCGTACATGCCTACGAATGACCTCATCGATAGAGATGGGGACTTCTACCTTGAGAATGTCCGCGCCTCACTACGCGCTCGAAAGGAACTCCCTTGGGGGAAGTCCATCCCTGAGCGTGAGTGGAAGCACTTCGTCCTCCCGATCCGTGTCAATAATGAGGCGCTTGACGCCTCACGCATGGTATTCTTTGACGCTCTGAAGGATCGCGTCAAGGGACTCTCCCTACATGATGCTGTACTCGAGGTCAACCGCTGGTGCCACGAGCACGTCGTCTATACGCCAAGTGATTCCCGCACCTCCTCTCCGCTGGCTACCATACGCTCTGCCTATGGACGCTGTGGCGAAGAGTCCACGCTCTTGGTCGCAGCTCTGCGTGCAGTCGGTATCCCCGCTCGCCAGGTCTATACCCCTCGCTGGGCACACACCGATGACAACCATGCTTGGGTAGAAGCTTGGGTAGATGGCAAGTGGCTCTTCCTCGGAGCCTGCGAGCCTGAGCCTGTGCTCAATCTCGCATGGTTCAACGCTCCCGTTTCCCGAGCCATGCTCGTCCACACGAAGGCTTTTGGCCGCTATGACGGACCAGAGGAAGTTATCGGGAATACTCCTACCTACACCGAGATCAATGTCATTGACAACTATGCTCATGTAGGCAAGGTCAGTGTGCAGGTCACCGATGCTACGGGTCGCCCCCTCGCTGGTGTCCCCGTCTCCTTCCGCGTGTACAACTATGGGGAGTTCTATACCGTAGCTACCAAGGTCAGTGATGCCGCTGGTCGTGTCTCACTCACTGCAGGACAAGGAGATATGCTCGTCTATGCCAGCAAGCCCGAGGGGACAAGCTATCGCTTCGGCATGCAGAAGGTCACCTTCGGCACTGACAAGCAGGTACGCCTCCAGCTGAAGTATCGCCCGGGAGATCGTATCAATGAAGACCTCCTCATCACACCTCCACGTGAGGATGCAAAGTACCCCAACGTCACTGAGGCCCAGCGTGCTGAGAACAATCGTCGCATGGCTGTCGAGGACTCTATCCGCGGGCAGTACGTGGCCTCCTTCGTCGGGAAGCAGCTCGAGGGTCTCGATGCTCGTGGCAATTGGAAGACCTTACACGAATTCGTCGAGGGCTCTAAGGATCAAGAGCAGGCCAAGGCTCTCCTCCGAGTCATCTCCGCTAAGGACCGCCGTGACATTCCTCTCGAAGTGCTACGCGACCATCTGGATAACACGAAACCCCTCCCCCAGTTTGCAGCGAACAAGGAGCTTGCTATGAGCTACATCTACAATCCTCGTGTAGCCAACGAGCCCTTAGTTCCCTATAAGAAATACTTTGCCGAAGCAGTTCCACAAGAGCTGCAGAGCAAGTTCCGCTCCTCCCTCGAAGCCCTACGCCAGTGGTGCGTCGCTACCATCCAGATAGATAATAGCTACAACCCACTGACCTACCCAATTGAGCCTATCGGGGTGTGGAAGAGTCAGAAAGCTGATACCCACTCTCGTAATATCTTCTTCGTCTCGCTGGCACGTGCCATGGGCTGGCCTGCACAGATCGACGGGGTGACGGGTAAGGTACAGGTCTATGAGAAGGATGGCTGGCACGATGTCATCCTCGACAAGGGACTCCCCCAGACAGCTGCTAAGCAGGGAACACTTCGCCTGAGCTATAAGGACAATGGTATCATCGACAATCCAAAGTACTATTACCAGTTCACTATCTCCAAGTTCGACGACAAGGGGCAGACTCGCCTACTTGCCTATGACGAAGGTGACAACGGGCTGGAGCAAGGGACCTCGTGGGCTAAGACCTTCAAGGATGGCGCTCCTATGGATGCAGGGCATTACCTGCTTGTCACGGGCTCACGTCTGGCGAGCGGTAGCGTCCTGGTGAATATGCGCACCTTCGATATCAAGGCAGGGCAGACGACCGATGAGGAGCTCCTTATGCGTCGCGACACCACGGCTGTAGCAGTCCTCGGTAGCTTCAATGCTGAGAACCTCTATACCTACTATGGTGAAGCTAAGGATCTGACGAAGACCGAGCAGTTCGTAGCCCCCACTGGTAAGGAACAGTCCATCCTCACGACGACAGGCCGTGGCTACTATATCCTCGGTGTCCTCGGAGCAGGCGAAGAGCCTACGAACCATGCGCTTAAGGACATCATCGCAGAGCGTGAAGTCTTCGAGCACTGGGGCCGTAACCTTGTACTCCTCTTCAAGGACAAGACGAGCCAGAGCCGCTACCGTCCAGAGGACTTCGCAGGTCTTCCCAAGGGCACAGTCTTCGGTCTTGATGACAAGGGTACGATCCTCTCCGAGCTCGTCACGAATATGAAGCTCCGTGCTGGTAACCTCCCCGTCTTCGTCATCGCTGACACCTTCAACCGCGTGGTCTTCGTTTCGCAGGGCTACACCATCGGTTTGGGTCGCCAGATCCGTCAGGTCATCACCGCCCTCGAGAAGGAGCAGTGCACCGCTCCCACGCAGACCTGCACTGCCCCATAAGCAAGCGCTTATAAAGCATCGTCAAGAGGCCCCCTCCCAGCTCTGGGAGGGGGCCTCTTGTCCATCTATCCAGGGAGCAAGCCGAGAGAGTATCGTATCTTTGTCCCACAAAAGATGCAGATGACTCCTATCAAACGACTTCGTAGCTACCTACATGAGCAGTCTCACACGCTACGCCAACTCCTCCATATCGGTACGCCTATCATCCTTGGGCAATTGGGCATTATCTCGGTGAATTTCGCTGACACCATCATGGTCGGCAAGTATAGCACCGATGCTCTGGCAGCCGCCTCCTTCGTCAATAATATCTTCGCCCTCTTCTTTGTCCTCGGACTGGGCTTCAGCTATGGGCTTACTCCCTTGGTAGCGAAGGCACATACCCGTGGTGATCAGCTTAGGCTCGGACGACTTCTTCGCCATAGCACCCTACTGAATCTGCTCATTGCCTTCGGCCTTACCCTACTACTTGTCGGAGTATATACCTTCCTGGAGCTCTTCCGTGTACCCTCCGACCTACTGCCACTCATCCGGCCGTACTTCATCCTACAGATGGTCTCTTTCGGCGTGTACATGGCATCAGCAGCGCTGAAGCAGTTCTTCGATGGTATTGGACGCACGCAGGTCCCCATGTGGATTATCCTTAGCTCCAACCTACTCAATGTCATCGGGAACTATCTCTTGATCTTCGGCAAATGGGGATGCCCTGAGCTTGGGCTTTATGGTGCTGGACTCTCCACACTCCTCTCGCGCATCTATATGCTTGTGGCTCTCACACTCGTGCTGCGCTATAGCCACTCATTTAAAGTCATCAGCCGAGCCACCTTTGAGCGCAGCATCTTCCCTGCCTATTTCGTCCGCCTCTTCCGTCTGGGGACACCTATCAGCATACAGACGGGGGTAGAGACTGCAGCCTGGACCTTTGCCATTATTATCGTCACCCCATTGGGTGAGCATCCTCTGGCTGTCCATCAGATCCTATGCACACTCACTGCACTGGGCTTCTTGGTGTACTATGGCATTGGGGCTGCAGCGACTATCCTCGTGAGCAGTGCCCATAGCAAGGGAGATCGTAAACAAGTGCGACATACCGTGGGAATAGCCCTCATCTTAGCTGAGGCTGTGGCACTACTCGTCCTCGTAGGACTTATCCTAGGACGAAATTACCTCGGCTATATATTTAGTGATGACCCAAGTATCATCGCGATGGCAGCACTGGCCATACTCCCTATGGCACTATACCAACCGGCAGACGCCCTTCAGGTCATCTATAGCAATGCCCTCCGCGGGATGGAGGACGTGAAGCAGATGGCCCTCTATGCCTGTGGGGTACACCTCATCATAGCGCCAGCTCTCTGTCTACTCTTCGGCTTTGGGCTTGGACTGGAAGGAGGAGGCATCCAGCTCACTGCTGTTTGGTCTGCCTTCCCTGTGAGCCTACTGCTCTTGGGGTTCCTTCTCAAGCGACGCTTTGACCGCATCTCTATACCAAGGTGAGCTCCATACCCATTGAGGGGATGATAGCAACCTATATTGGTCGACGGGTGAACCTATATAGGTCGTGAAAACAACCAATATAGGTCGCGAAGCTGACCTATATTGGTTCACCCGTCGACCAGTATAGGTTCATACCACTATCCGGCCGAGGCACTTGTCCCTCCCCCTCTGTAGAGAAAGATCAAGCAGCTGAACAAAGTCTACCTTCATTCGGGTGTAGAAGCCCTATACAAAGGCGATCAAAGGGCGGGGAAGCCAGCAAGAACTATTATCTTTGTGGCAAATAATCATATACGAGATGCAGCATCCGCTATCTATCTATAATACGCTCCACCGACGCAAAGAAGCCTTCGTCCCTGCGCAGGCTCCTCACGTGGGGCTCTATGTCTGTGGGCCTACCGTCTATGGGGATGCCCACCTCGGGCATGCCCGCCCTGCGATTACCTTCGATATTCTCTTCCGCTACCTGAGCCACTTAGGCTACAAGGTGCGCTATGTACGCAACATCACAGACGTCGGGCATCTTGAGCACGACGCAGATGAGGGAGAGGACAAGATCGCTAAGAAGGCACGCCTCGAGCAGCTTGAGCCCATGGAAGTGGTGCAGTACTACCTGACCCGCTACCATCATGCGATGGAGCGCCTTGGAGTACTTTCTCCAAGCATTGAGCCTATGGCCTCAGGGCACATCATTGAGCAGATTGCCTTGACCCAGCAGATTCTTGATGCAGGCTTTGCTTATGAGAGCAATGGGTCAGTCTACTTCGACGTAGAGAAGTATGACAAGAGCTTTAACTATGGTGAGCTGAGTGGACGCCGCATCGAAGATATGCTGAGCAATACGCGTGCTCTCGATGGTCAGGATGAGAAGCGTGGTCCACTGGACTTTGCCCTCTGGAAGAAGGCCCAACCTGAGCACATCATGCGCTGGCCCAGCCCTTGGGGCGAAGGCTTCCCAGGCTGGCATGCAGAGTGCACTGCTATGGGACGAAAGTATCTCGGCGAACAGTTTGACATCCATGGTGGTGGCATGGACTTGGTCTTCCCCCATCACGAGTGTGAGATCGCTCAAGCCAAGGCCTCTCAAGGCGGAGAATCCATGGTGCGCTACTGGATGCACAACAACATGATCACCATCAATGGGCAGAAGATGGGGAAGTCCCTCGGGAACTTCATTACACTGGATCAGTTCTTCACTGGCGAACACGACCAGCTGGAGCAGGCCTATTCGCCGATGACGATTCGCTTCTTCATCCTCAGCGCTCACTACCGCGGTACAGTAGACTTCAGCAACGAAGCTCTGAAGGCCGCAGAGAAGGGCTTGGCTCGTCTGCTTGACGCTGCCGCTTTACTCGACGGGCTACAGGCTGGAAGCACGACCTCCATCGAAGGAATCCAAGGTCTCTCAGAGCGCTGCCATGCGGCTCTGAACGACGACCTCAATACGCCGATTGCCATCGCTGAGCTCTTTGAGGCTGCGCGTGCTATCAACTCCATTCATCATAAGCAAGCCACGATCACAGCGGAGGATCTTGATGAGCTCCGTCGAGTATATCGCCTCTTCCTCTTCGACCTGCTGGGACTCCGTGACGAGCGCTTAGGCGAAGGAGGCGCAAGCGAAGCCTTCTCAGGCGCAGTAGACCTTCTCCTCTCTATAAGAGCTGAGGCCAAGAGCAACAAGGATTGGGCGACCTCTGACCGCATACGTGATGAACTGGCTGCCCTCGGATTCACTATTAAGGACACGAAGGAAGGTACCGAGTGGTCCCTCTAAGCCCTTATGCGATATAGCTTCGTCATCCCCGTATACAACCGTCCCGATGAGGTGCGGGAGCTACTGGAGAGCCTGACCCATCAGGAGCTCTTCGACTTCGAGATAGTCATTATCGAGGACGGCAGCTCCGTGAGTTCGGAAGCCATCGTCGAGAGCTATCGTGGGAGCTTCCCAGCTCTACGCTATATCGCTGTACCCAATGGAGGTCCCTCACGAGCCCGTAACCTCGGAGCTCGTGAAGCCACAGGCGAGTACCTTATTATCCTCGACTCGGATGTCGTCCTACCCCCAGGCTATCTCAGTGCAGTAGATGACTACCTGGAGAAACATCCCGTGGATGCCTTCGGCGGGCCTGATGCTGCATCGGACGACTTTACCACGGTGCAGAAGGCTATCAACTATGCGATGACCTCTCCCCTAACGACTGGGGGGATCCGTGGTGGGAGTGCTGACGGGATGGAGAAGTTCAAGCCACGTAGCTTCAACCTCGGTTGCCGTCGCTCTGTATACTTGCAGCTTGGAGGATTCAATGAAGTGATGCGCTTCGGTGAGGACATTGACTTCAGCCTTCGCCTCATCGAGGGAGGGCATAGCACGGCACTCATCCAAGAAGCCTTCGTCTACCACAAGCGCAGAGTAGACTTCCGCAAGTTCTTCAAGCAGGTCCATAACTCAGGTATCGCACGTATCCACCTGGAGACGCGCCATCCTGGGAGCACACGATTAGTGCACCTTCTACCCGCCCTCTTCACCATTGCCTCCGTCATCGCGCTCTTCCTTTGGATCGGTCGGCTGGGGCTATTGGCTCTTGCCGTCATCTTCTTTATTGATGCGTATCATCGAGCCGGGCGATCTGTCGAAGTTGCCCTCCTCGCTGTACCCGCATGCTTCATCCAGCTTTGGGGCTATGGCTCAGGATTCCTTCGTGCTTGGTGGGGGAAGTACATCCTTCGCAGTAAGGAGTTCATTGCCTTCAAGGATAACTTCTATGAGTAAGGGCTGGGTTAGCTACATTCGTACCTATGGGATCGTAGTATTCCTACCTTTGACCTTGGGCGCTTGCCGTCCAAAGGTAGCGACCTCATCCCTCGGCGAAGTCTACCTACCCGACCATCTCACCTCCCCACGTGAGCGTCTCGGCTACCTCATCGACCACTACTGGGACAAGATGGAGGCACAGCCTGACACCTCGCAAGCGCTTATTACACGCCAAATAGAAGACTTCTGTGGTCTCCTACACGGAGCTCCCCTCGGGACTGCTCGCCGTAGTATCTCCCGTTCTCTAAACTTCCTCTCTGGAGAAGCTCTCCAAACAGCCCTCTCCACCTACCGCGCGCAGCTATATAATCCCGAGAGTCCTCACTACAACGAGGGGCTCTATAGCCTCGTCTTGTCGTGGGAAGAGTCCTCTATGAAGGTAGACTCAACTCAAAAGGTGGCGGCATACCTCCAGCGTATACGCCTTCAGCACAATGCTGTAGGTCGTACTGCCCAAGACTTCCTCTACCATACGAGCGACACTACGGGTACGGTGAGCCGACGTCTATCGCACTTCAACGCTCCCTATACCCTACTCGTCCTCTCCGTCGACTCAGATAAGAGAAATCAGCAATGGGCAGAAGCACTCCACCTGCACAAGGCTCTTTATCGCCTCGTGCAGGAGAGGAACCTACGCCCGTTGGTCGTCTATACGGGAGCTACACGCCCAGACTCAGCCCTTAGAAGTCTTTGGTCTGGGGCGACGCTGGGCTACGACTCCGCACAGCTCATCACAGCTCAGCGACGCTATGACTTGAGCCACGGTAGTGCGCTTTACCTCTTAGATGCGAAGAAGACCGTTCTTCTCCGTAACACCTCCATCCCCAAGATCGCCACTTACCTCCATGCCCGTGATGAAGAGTAAGCGACTACTAACGGAACTACTGGACTACATCGAGCTTTTCGAGCAGTCCTTCCCCAACGATGAGGAGCTCAGTATGAAGAGCTTCCTCATCTTTGTGCAGAGTATGCAAGAGGGAGCGGAAGCAAGCCCCACGTCTACGATGCGTCCAGCGAACATGGGGCAGCAGCGCGAGGTATCCATAGCTCGTCACTTAAGCCTTCTCCATCGCTACTCTAAGGGCTACATCAAGCGTGCGCTTATGGCCTCCGACCTCCTGCAGAGCGAAGAGGAATACTCCTATTTGGCAAGCCTTATGAGTGGCAAGCCCCAGACCAAGACCGAGCTGAATGCACTCAATGCGATGGAGAAGACCTCGGGTGCTGAGATCATCCGTCGCTTGGTAGCTAAGGGCCTGGCTGAAGAGCGCCCTGACGAGCGAGACCGACGCAGTGTACTCGTCACCATCACCCCACAGGGCCGAGCCGAACTGATGAAGGTATTCCCCCAGCTTCATACAGCTGCCCTCCTCCTATCAGCGCCTTTACAGGAGCAACAACAGGCTACCCTGGACTTCCTCCTCCATTATCTCTGCGGAGCTCTTTCGACACTGCCCCCCGCTAAGAGCGACAGTGATCTTGCCGAGCTTCTAAGGACACTACGTGGTGCCCCATCCCATTAGTATCATCTGCCTATGCTTCTCTTAGAGCTACTCCTTACGTTTGCAAAAGGTATACTTATCGGTCTCTTAGTGTCTGCCCCTATGGGGCCGACGGGTCTCCTCTGCATGAGAGAGACGACACGTGGCAGACGTCGCGATGGGATGCTGGTAGGCCTCGGAGCGACCCTCAGTGACTTAGTCTATGGCCTCATCGCCTACTGGGGCGTAGGGATCGTACTGAATCTCCTCGATCAGTACAGTAGCTCACTCAGACTCGGTGGGAGTATCTTCATCTTGGGCTTCTGTATCATCCTCCTCACGCGACACGTCTCGACGAGCGAAGACGACACGCCCGCTCCCCCACATCGCCTCAAGTCTGCCTACAGTGTAAAGAAGGTATCTGGAGCCTTTGCTCTTACACTCTCCAATCCCTTCATCATCCTACTCTTCCTCCCGCTGTACGCACGACTTGAGTTCGTACGAGCTGTGAAGCTCCAATTCGTCGAGCTCTTTGTAGCTATGGCGGGCATCGGTATCGGTTGCCTCCTCTGGTGGGTCATCCTGACCTATATCATCAAGAAGCTCTCTGCCCGCTTTGGCATGAAGAGTCTCGAATGGATCAACCGTATCGTAGCCCTCGTACTCATCATCTTAGCTCTCGTAGGGATCTACACCTCACTCTTTGAGTAGCCCCTGCGTAGCCCTCCCTCTTTTTATCCTTGTACAAAACTTATGAAGCAAGCTTATATTCCCCGCATCGAGCGCGGTGCACACACCCTATCTGAGTTCACTCCCATCCTGCGAGAGCAAGGTGAAGTGCTCTATATCGATACGCTGAACTGGCGTGCAGACTTCCCTCACCGCCCACTCGTAGCTGCCTATCTGGGCTATGATGCCAAGGCACTCTACATCACCTACGTCGTCGATGGTCAAGACCTCCGCACGCTCTCCCCTGGAGATGGGAACTATGTCCACGAAGACAGCTGCGTCGAGTTCTTCATGCAGCGCGAAGCTGGCGAGGCCTATATTAACTTTGAGTTCAATGCTGCTGGGGTATGCTACGCAGCACACCACCAGTCTCCCTCCGAAGCTGAGCTTCTCAGCGCAGAAGAGTTCGCCAGCATTGAGCGCTGGGCGACTCATCTCGGAGAGCACGGGCTGGAGCTGACGGGTGCTCATGCATGGGAAGTCACCGTCGCTATCCCCTGGACGACGATGGGCTACGAAGCTGGTAAGCTCCCCACATCACTGCGTGCTAACCTATACAAGTGCGGCGACAAGACCCCACATCCTCACTTCCTTAGCTGGGCACCTATCGATGAAATTCAGCCCGCCTTCCATCGTCCACAGTTCTTCGGTGAGCTCTTCCTCCAAGCATAGTCCCGATACGCCCACTATGCCCCACCGACACTGCACTTGGCTTGGTGCTCTTGCACTGAGTCTCATCGCGCTGGCTCCTCTAAGAGCTCAGACGGGACTCACCCCTCAGGATAGCTTGCGTCTGGACTCCCTTGACGGGCTCCGCCGAGAGCTTGTTCGTGCCAACGAGGCTCGCCCGAAGTATGGCATCCCGATGATAGACCGCTTCTTCCGCTACGAGCCTGTAGCCCCCTACAATCAGAATCGTGGCTATCAGTTCCTCCATGCCGTCGCAGCGAGTATGGCTCGTAATCAAAATCCCTCAAGCAGTACAGGCGGGCCCCTGAAGACGCTCATTGAGATCGGGGGTGGGAAGGACTTTGACTTCGGGAAGTGGCGCATTGGCATTGATGCGGTCATTGACCTCCTGACGGCCAAGAACGCCATCGACGGCCAGTGGTTTGGCTATGGCATTCTCATAGCACGTAAGCTGGGAGAAGGTCGATCGATACGTCTGCGCTCCTCCATCAACTATGCACTCAAGAGCCGCAACTGGTATCACGAGCATAACCTGCTCCTCTACTACGCGCCCCAGCTCAACGGACTCATGGTACTCTCTGGCGGGCATACCTCACGAGAGACCTTCCACCTCACTCCCGAGGAGATCTACCGCGGATACTATGGAGCGCTCCCTGCTGCAAATAGCCCCGTCGTATCGTTCGTCAAGGACTATCTCCAGCTGCGCAATCGCATCCAACTCACCGAAAGCCTCGACCTCTCGACCTCCCTGCTCTTTGAGGATCGCAAGCCACAAGTAGGGATCCCCTTGGAGCACCATCGTGCCCTGCTTGCTTCGGGACAAGTGCTTTGGGCTCCCTCCTTCCTCAATCGTAGCGAGTCGGGCATACCCATTCCCATCGGCCATCGCCGTGAGCTGGGGGTCATCTATAAGCAGGCCTTCGACCCAAATGGGAGCACGCAGTCCGCTTCGGCCGTCCCTTACAGCCGCTTCCAGCAGCTCGAAGCCTTCGTCCGTGGCACGATCCCATTGAACGAGGACAATAAGATCGACCTGAAGGTCAATGCGGGCACGTACCTCTCTCGGGAATATCTCTCCCCAAGCGATGAGAAGTACTTCGCCCTCGCTCCTGTCATTGACCGCACGCCCTTCAAGGACAACTGGGCGACCCTGCCCCCCTTCTTCACTGGGGGGAAGAGCTGGACGACGCAGGAAGTCAACTTCTATTCGAATCGCTTCCTCCTCTCACGCACCAAGGGCTTCGGGGGCTTCTTCCGTATGGACGATGCGCTCCATGCCCGCAACCTCCTCACCGGAGACGGTCGTGCCTTCAGCGAGATCGGCTACTCCATCGGCTGGGGCGATATGGCACGCTTTGGTCTCTTCGCTGGGTATGACTGGCAGAAGACACGACCACACGTTGCCTTCCGCATCAGCCTACCCGTCCTCTGCCTCTCGGCCAGCGCCAGCGAGCGCTATTAGCCCCTACTCAAGATAAAGCCACCCGACGCGATGCCAATAGCATCACGTCGGGTGGCTTTATCTTGAGTAGGGGCTGGCGAGAGCTTAGGGGCAATGCCTCTATACTTTCCGAGCACCATGCATTTATAAAGGGAAAGGCCTGCGGTAAGAGGACGTATACGTTCCCTGATCAAAACGTATACGTTTCATGACCAAGACGTATACGTTTCACGCTCGAAACGTATACGTTTTCATCGCCAAACGTATACGTTTTGCCCGCGATAGCTATACGTTGCACTCAGCAAGGGTATACGTTCTGTCCAGCATCCCTACCTTCTGCCCTTTCGGACGGAAGCACGTCCAGCCTTCTACGAGCCTTCTGTACGAGAAATAGGAGGTAGGCTTCCCCCAAATCAGACACAAACGGCGCTTGATGAAGTAACGGGAAGTTTCTACCTTTGCTATGAGCTTGATGACGCGAGCTCCCACTCCCCACGCGGGATAAGACCACACGCCAAGCAACAACACATACATTATTAATCACCCTATGATCCACAG
The DNA here is from genome assembly GCF_943169685.1 of Porphyromonas bobii. Lineage (NCBI taxonomy): Bacteria > Pseudomonadati > Bacteroidota > Bacteroidia > Bacteroidales > Porphyromonadaceae > Porphyromonas > Porphyromonas bobii. The sequence goes on along the minus strand of NZ_CALPBU010000001.1, from coordinate 288,453 downwards.
TACCCTCGACGAGTCCGCTTGCTACGAGTCCCTTCATCCTCGCTTTAAGGAGGTCTTCGACTACATCAAGAGTCACGACCTACGGGCTATGGAGCCCCAGCGCTTGGAGCTCCGAGGCGAAGAACTCTTCATCAACCGAATAGACGCCCCATCCAATCCCCAAGATGAGCAGCCGATCGAAGCGCACGAATCCTACATCGACATCCAGGTCCTCCTTGAGGGCCGCGAGCGCATCGGCTGGCTCCCCCGTGCTAAATGCCTTAGCCCCCGTGCCCCCTATGATGAGTCGAAGGACATCATCTTCTACCATGATCAGCCGACGAGCTACGTCGACTTGCTCCCAGGAGACTTCGTCATCCTCTTCCCCGAGGATGGTCATGCTCCCTTCATCGGGGACGGAAGTCCCATCAGTAAGCTCATTGTCAAGGTCCGCCGATAGCAAAATCAGTACACATCCCTGTGGAGGCACCCTCCGTACATAGCAGGATTATCGCTATCTTAGCCTAAGGATAAGAGCAAAATCATTCCCTGTAATACAAGACAAATCTCAAGTATATGAAGACAAATCAATGGATACGCCTCGGGCTCTTTGCCCTGGCTACGACTGTCGCCCTACCCGCCGTAGCTCAACGTAAGCGCCCCGCCAAGGGAAAGGTAACTAAGGTCACCATCACGCAGCCTAAGGCTGGTAACTACCGTATCGATGGGATCGCTCCCGCAGATGCCAATGGTCAGTGGGTCTACCTCTATAAGCCCAGCGGTCAGGGTGCTTCGGATAGCGTCCAGATCGCCAATGGCCGATTCACGCTGGAGCGTGCTGTAGCCGAAGACGGTCTCATCGCACATCTGGTCATCCCCAGATCGTACAACCTCTCCTTCATCCCCGAAGAAGGGATCATCAAGGCTGACCTCGCTGCGATCGCTGCTACAGGGACGGCACTGAATGACCTGCACGCACAGAAGGCCAAGGCACGCGAAGCCCTCGAGACAGAGACCAGAGGACGGCTCAAGGCTATCCGTGCAGACAAGAACCTGGACGACAAGGCCAAGGAAGAAGCCCAAGAGAAGATCGTCAATGAATTCTACGGCAAGATCAAGCCCCTCGCCGAAGCTGACCTCAAGGAGCACTCCAACGATGCTATCGGTCTCATTGCTCTTCAGACCCTCCTCGGGATGGAAGACGTGAACGTCGCTAAGGCAGAAGCACTCCTGCAGCAGGCTGGTGATCGCCTCCGTGCAGAAGAAAGCATTACGAAGATGGTCGCACGTCTTCGCCGTGTAGAAGCTACGCAGGCAGGTGCACAGTTCGTAGACTTCGAGGGAGTAGATGACGCTAACAAGGCCGTTCGCCTTAGCGACTACGTGGGCAAGGGTCACTATGTCCTCGTTGACTTCTGGGCTTCATGGTGCGGTCCTTGCCGTCGTGAGATCGCTCACCTGAAGAAGGTGCGCGATGCTTACACCGACAAGGGGCTCGTCATCCTCGGTACGGTCGTATGGGATGAGATGGAAGATCACCTCAAGGCTATGAAGGAACTTGAGATCACTTGGCCTCAGATCTTCAATAAGACCGAAGCTACAGAGCTTTATGGCATCGCAGGGATTCCTCAGATCATCCTCTTCGATCCCGCAGGTAAGATCGTCGCTCGTGACCTCCGTGGTGAGGAGATCAATAAGCTCCTCGACAAGGCACTCCAGGATAATGGCGGCAAGCTCTAAGCGCTTGGCACCAGACCTCTAAGCAGAAGCCCCCAGCTATATCTCTTCGGAGACGTAGCTGGGGGCTTCTGCTATATACCCCTGCATGAAGCACACCTCACACCTACCACGTTAGATACCGATATATGATGACAAGACTACTACTCTACTCCGCCCTTCTTCTACTCACATTCATTCCTCAGCATCTCCTTGCACAGCAAAGCGAGATCATCGAACTCAAGATCACGGGAGAAGCCACAGAGTTCGATAAAGACCAGCAGATGCGCCTCATACGCGTCTCTGATGGAGTTGTCATAGATAGCGTACCTCTCAAGGCGCGTCGCTTTGAGAAGGTCCTACGCCTCCCGACCAGTGAGCCTTACTATGAGCTATGCACCGATGCAGGCAGTCGCGTCTATCTCTTCCCAGAGCCAGGTGCACTCAAGATATCCTTTGAGCGCGAGGTGGCCTTAGGCACTCCTCTCAATGATAAGTTCGCCCAACTGATGGACAAGAAGAATGAGCTGCTTAAGCGCCGGGAGGAGAAGGAGCGTACATTGAGCAGAGACAAGAGTATCTCCCAGCTGGAGTTCGCCATGCTGGCCGACAGCCTGCTCTCCGACTACGATGCCTCGTTGGCAGCTGTCTATGCGTCCCAGCTCAAGGAGCATCCCGACGATGCCGTAGGACTCTTCTGTCTCCGAGCCGCACTACGCACGATAGACGACGATACTCAAGCGACCAAGAATCTTGTATCTCAGGTCTCCAAGAGGCTTACACAAGATGAGGAAGTCAAGGAACATCTGCAGCGCATTCAAAAGAATGCCACCCCTCCAGGCTCAGATCTTGATCCAGCCATCTATATGCTACGAGGAACGGACATGAAGGGACAGCCCGCCGCACTCCGTGACTACCTCGGCAAGGGGCACTATACCCTCGTGCACTTCTGGGCCTCATGGTGTCCTCCTTGCAGAGAAGAGATGGCTGAGCTCCGAGCATACTACATCACCTACGGCCGGCAGGGACTGCAGATCGTAGGCGTAGGCATGAACGATGACTATGCTGCCCTCTGCAACGAAGCAGAGCGCCAAGCTATCCTGTGGCCTCAAGTATTCCTCGATAAGTATCAGCGTGTAGACGGGGTCAAGTATATCCCTCGCCTAATTCTCTTCGACCCCAAGGGGAACTGCATTAATACCAATGTACCCCGAGAGGATGCCGAGGATACTCTCGAAAAGCTTGCGAGATCTATGGGCGGCAAGCTCTAAGTAATCACATATCCATAAAGTCTCGCCCCCTATCTGAGGCACCCATGCGGTGACCTGAGATAGGGGGCGAGCCTTTTCTTTGTCTTTACGGAGCAGAGCGCTACTTCTTGCGAGTGTGTTGCTTCACCTTCTGCTTGAGAAGTTCCTTGAGATACATCCCCGTAGCGGACTCTGCGCAAGAGGCGACCTCCTCGGGTGTGCCTTCGGCGACGATGTAGCCCCCCGCCTTACCACCCTCAGGGCCCATATCGATGACCCAGTCGGCAGCTTGGATGACCTCAAGGTTGTGCTCGACGACGATCACCGAGTGCCCCTGATCAATGAGAGCCTGCAGAGCATCCAGCAGGGTACGGATATCGTGGAAGTGTAGCCCTGTCGTCGGTTCGTCGAAGATGAAGAGCGTGGGGAGCTTCTTCCCCTTCCCGAGATAGTAAGCAAGCTTGACACGCTGGTTCTCCCCACCAGAGAGCGTAGAGCCCGACTGCCCCAGCTTGATATAGCCTAAGCCTACACGCTGCAGAGGACGGAGCTGATCGATGATCTTCGACGTCAGCTTGGAGGACGCACTATTCGCCTCGAAGAACTCAACCGCCTCATCGACGCTCATATCCAGGAGCTGGGAGATATTCACACCGCAGTACTCGGCTTCCAAGAGCTCCTTGCGGAAGCGCAAGCCACGACAAGCTTCACAGGGCAAGGTGATGTCCGCCATGAACTGCATCTCAATGGTGATGACGCCTGCCCCCTGGCACGTCTCGCATCGTCCGCCTTCCTTATTGAAGGAGAAGTAATAGGGCTTGAAGCCCATCTGCTTCGAGAGGGGAAGGCCTGCGTACAGCTCACGAATCGTATCAAAGGCGCCGACGTAAGTGACGGGGTTGGAGCGGGAGCTACGGCCGATATTATTCTGGTCAACGTACTCGATCTGGCTGATGGCACTCAGGTCTCCCGAGATGCCACGAAGCTCGAGGTTGTCCATCGGCTCCTTGTTCAGCAAGCGAGAGACACCTTCGTAGAAGAGCTCACGCATCAGGGTACTCTTCCCCGAGCCACTGACCCCACTGACGACAGTGAGTGTATGTAGGGGGAAGCGCACAGTGAGATCCTTGAGGTTGTGCATCGTCGCACCCTCGACCTCGATATAGCTATTCCATGGACGGCGCACCGAGGGCAGAGGAATGGTCTCACGCCCCGTGAGGTAAGCAGCCGTATAGCCTGGTGTTTCCTTCGTTATTTCGGAGGCAGGTCCAGCATAGACGACCTCACCACCATAGCGCCCAGCATCGGGGCCGATGTCGATGATGTAGTCGGCAGCACGCATCATCTCCTCATCATGCTCGACGACGACAACCGTGTTCCCCAAGTCTCTCAAGCGATGGACGACACGGATGAGGCGCTCAGTATCACGCTGGTGCAGACCGATACTCGGTTCGTCCAAGACGTAGAGCGAGCCTACGAGGCTACTTCCGAGCTGCGTCGCGAGGGTCACTCGCTGGCTCTCTCCACCGGAGAGGGTGCTGGAGAGTCGGTCAAGGGTCAGATAACCCAAGCCGACCTCATCGAGGAAGGTCAAGCGAGAGCGGATCTCATGCAGTAGGCGCTTTGCTATGAAAGCGTCTCCCTCGGGGAGCTGGAGATTATCAAAGAAGTCACGGGCTTCCCAGAGCGTCATCGAGACGACCTCGGAGATATTCTTCCCTCCGACCTGGACACAAAGAGCATCGGGCTTGAGTCGGCCACCACGGCAAGAGGGGCAGACCGTCTTCCCCGTGAAGTGCGCGATACGCACGCGATTCTGAATCTTATGGAGCTGGCTACGCAGATAGTCAAAGTAGGGAGTGATCCCGATAGGACCATACTCCTTCGACGGGACGCCCTCCCACAGCTGGGTCTTCTGCTCCTCAGTCAGCTCCTCATAGGGGCGATGGATGGGGAAGTGTAGCTTCTCTGCATAGCGAATGAAGAACTGCTTCCACTCCGACGAGACGACCCCACGCCAGCAGGCGACGGCATCATCATAGACCGAGAGTGTAGGGTCGGGAATTACTAAGCGGTGGTCAATACCCACGACCTTCCCGAAGCCTTCGCACTCGGGGCAAGCGCCGATAGGATTGTTGAAGCTGAACATCTCGGGGCTGGGCTCTTGGAAGACTCGCCCGTCAGCCTCGAAGATATTGCTGAACTCCTGCAAGCGCACGGGTTGGCGCACTCCATCCTTCATCTCCTCGATAGCCAGAGAGCAGATGCCTCGCCCCTCGAAGAAAGCGGTCTCTACGGATTCGCCAAGGCGATCCACGGCCTCCAGCTCTTCACTGAGAGCCAAGCGGTCAATGAGCAGGTAAAGCCCTTCGGCACGATCATCCTTCCACAGCAGCGCATCCTCAATAGCTACGATGCCGTCTTCCGTCCAGAGACGACTATACCCCTGCTGCAGCTGGATCTCCAGATGAGCCGCGAGTGAGCGCCCTGAGGGGATATGCAGAGGGACGATGAGATAGACGCGGCTACCTATGGGGAGCGACTTGATGTAGGCCAAGACGTCCTTCACCGTATGCTTGCGCACCTCTTCTCCTGTCGTGGGGGAGATTGTATGCCCTACGCGAGCATAGAGCAGACGGAGATATTCGTAGATCTCCGTCGAGGTAGCTACGGTAGAGCGGGGGTTACGGCTGACGACACGCTGCTCGATAGCGATCGCGGGTGGCAGACCACGTATCCAGTCGGCCTCGGGCTTTGCCATACGCCCGACGAACTGACGCGCATACGAGGAGAGGCTCTCTACATAGCGGCGCTGCCCCTCGGCATAGAGTGTATCGAAGGCCAGCGAACTCTTCCCCGAGCCACTCACGCCTGTGACGACGACAAGCTGCCCGCGGGGAATCTCGAGGTCTATATCCTTGAGATTATTGACACGTACGTGGTGCAGGAGGATATGCTCGGCCGTATCTTGGCGGTCGGCGGGTGTGGTGGGAGAAGTCTTCTTATTTAGTTTACGGGCCATCGAAGCTGAGTAATAGGCAATATACGGGGCGAAGGAGGGGCTTATACCCCTCGCAAAGGACGCTTAACTATTCTTACAAAAATACGAATTATTAGCGCGCTAATCACTGATAAGAATAGGTGGATGAAGCTACCGCATCGAAATCCCTGCCCCCTATTGGGGCTGTAAGAAGATCATTCCTTCGGAGTGAAAAGCTGGAAGCTGTAGTGGTATGACCTCCTATGCGTACGAGAATGAGTTGCGGACGAATAGCTGATAAGTTCGATCTACGTACGTGGCTCTAATATCTACGTGCGTGGACATTAGGATTTGCGTACGTGGTCTTTAAGACTATGTACGTGGACGGAGGAAAACCACTGCAGGCGGCTGCGCTTTATTCACAGAAAGACCATTCTTTCCTCTGCTGGATAAGAAAAATCCTCGTATTGGAGTGAGGGGCTCACGCTACCACTTTGCGTCGGCCTTGACATTTGACACTTCCAGCTATACTTATCAACTATTTATTGTTACTTTGCCTTTTGAAAGCTTTCTGAGAGCAAGCAACAATGTGATAGCAAACATGAAATATGGGTCATTTCATACGGAAACATCCACTACCACTAAAAGAGAATAGAAATCTTCTTCATACCTCACAGAGAGCGGACCGAATTTGTCTAATAAGCCAATATTACACCACCTTTAAAGGCAAACACATGAGAAGTATAAAAGCTACGCATGAAGGGATTTTAAAGATTGGAGATAAGGAATTTTCCTGTGCAGTACTAAGTAATGGTACGCGAGTACTCACTGCCACTGCTATCTTTCAAGCATTTGATCGACCTCGAAAAGGCGCATCTAGCGAAGTATATAGGGCTAAGCAAATGCCTAGCTTCATCAATGCAAATAACCTGCAACCATTCATAAGTGAAGACATTAAAGAATGGACTAAACTTATTGAATACCAGCCCCTATCTGGAAGCACAAAAACCGGTTATGATGCTCGTATACTGCGAGGGCTTTGCAAAGTATACATAGATGCAAAACGAGCTGGCGCACTACAACCAAACCAAGAGCGCTTTGCTGTAACTGCGGATGCTTTACTCTACGCACTAGCAGACGTTGGTATCACAGCGCTTGTTGATGAGGCTACGGGGTATCAGTATACCAGAGAGCGGGATGAACTTCAAAAGTTACTTAAGGCTTACGTTTCGGAGGCCCTTCTCCCCTGGCAAAAGAAGTTTCCTGATGCATTCTATCAGCAACTATTCCGTCTTCATGGCTGGGATTATACCCTACAAGGCATAAAAAAAAGACCTGGTGTTGTCGGTAAATGGACTAACAAACTTATATACGAGCAACTACCTGAGGGAGTACTTGATGAGCTTAAACGCATAACGCCTAGATCAGAGCGAGGTAATACAACGGAACGTTATCACCAGCATCTAACAGAAGACATAGGTAACCCCCACTTATCTAACCAGATACAGCGAGTCATAGCAATTATGGAGGTGTCTGATAACTGGAAGGATTTTCAAGAGAAGTTCAATAAGTCTATCCAATCGCAAGCTGATATAAAAAAGCTCACATCACCAACAATTGAATCACCTTTGCAAATTGGAAAGAAAAAATCAAAGGACTCTAAGCACCCTAAAGAGACCTACTCTCTATTCCCAGACGAGGACCTAGAATAAACTTAGGCTCCTCTGCTAGGAAGCAGGAGTAGCGTGCAAAAAGCAAAGCTTGAGTGGAGAAGATGCCTCTGTTCAAGCTTTCGCTCCATATCGTATCTTTGCTATCGGACCATGGAGCCTCGAGGATTCAAAGCTCCTCTCCTCTTACACACAACCCAGTATACTATGGCATACTTAGAAGTAGATCACGTGACGAAGCGCTACAGCGAGCATACCGCCCTCAATGAGGTCTCGCTGAGTGCCCATGAAGGACGCATCTTCGGGCTATTAGGGCCGAATGGTGCAGGCAAGAGTTCGCTCATCCGTGTCATCAATCGTATCACAGCCCCCGACAGTGGAGAGGTGCGTCTCGAAGGTCGCCCCCTGCGAGAGGAAGACCTCTTCCATATCGGATACCTCCCCGAGGAGCGTGGTCTCTACCCCAAGATGAAGGTCGGCGAACAGGCCATTTACTTAGCACGCCTCAAGGGGCTCAGCAAGGCAGATGCTCAGCAGCGAGTCAAGGAATGGTTTGAGCGTCTGGAGATCACATCATGGTGGGACAAGCGCGTCGAAGAGCTCTCGAAGGGGATGCAGCAGAAGGTCCAGTTCGTCACGACCGTCGTGCATGAGCCCCGCCTGCTGATCTTCGATGAGCCATTCAGTGGCTTTGACCCCGTAAATGCCGAGGTACTCAAGCGTGAGATCCTTGCCCTCAAGGCCAAGGGAACGACCCTCATGCTCTCCACCCACAATATGCAGAGCGTCGAGGAGCTCTGTGATGACATCACGCTCATCAACCGTGCCGAAGTCGTCCTCTCGGGTCAGACAGCTGAGATACGCCGAGCACACGGCTCTCATACCGCACGTGTCGTCTATGAGGGCGAGATCTCCCCTACTGACCTATCTCGTCTGAATATACTGGAGCATGAAGAGCGCGAGTACTCCAAGATCCTGCGAGTACAGCTGCAGCCCGATGAGGAGCTTCGCTCGATCATCGCCCAGCTCCCCTCTACCATCCAGCTCCAGAGTGTCGAGCTGGAATACCCCTCAATGCATGAGATCTTCCTCGAAACAGTCCAAGCTAAATAGTATCGGGTATGAATAAGCTACACCTCGTCATCGAGCGCGAATTCACCACGCGCCTCCGCAAGAAGTCCTTCTGGGTGATGACCTTCGTCATGCCTCTCCTGATGCTCTTCATTGGCTTTGTACCCGTCTTAGTATCCTCTGTCAATGAGGTGGACCAGCAGCAGGTGGCTATCCTCGACCATACGGGTCGCTATGCAGCCCTCTTCCAAGACAATGGCAGCTATAGCTTCGTCAATTCGGACCGTCCCTTAGACAGCCTACGCAGCGAGGCCTCCCAAGAGTCCATTACCGCTATACTCGAGATCCGAGACGATCTCTTGAAGGACCCGAAAGCTATCAGCCTCTTCTCTTTCAAGCAGCTACCACAAGGGCTGGAAACTTATATCAATGAGGTGCTCTCCCGCTACCTCACCGAGGAGAAGATCCGCTCGTACAACATCCCCCAGCTACAAGAAGCTATACAGGAGAGCCAAGTCCAGCTCCGCGTCCCCACATATAAGTGGGGCGAATCTGGTGATGTCGATGCGTCGTCCAGTACTGTAGCCAGCATCATCGGCGTAGCCCTTTCATTCTTCAGTTACCTCTTCATGATGACCTATGGAGGCATGGTGCTACAGGGTGTCCTGGAGGAGAAAAAGAATCGTATCGTCGAGGTCATCATCTCCTCGGTACGCCCTCAAGAGCTTATGCTGGGCAAGATCATCGGGATAGGTCTCTTAGGTATCGTACAGATCGCCATTTGGGCCATCTTGTTCTTTGTAGGAGCACAGATCGCCCAGGCTTTCTTCCAATCAGAAGCCATAGGAGGAACTTCATTCCTTAGCCAGGCCACGACCTTCTTCGCTGTACTGCAGGGTGTGAACTTCTCAAAGATTCTGATATTCTTCATCCTCTTCTTCGTGGGTGGCTACCTCTTCTATGCATCCATCCTCGCAGCACTGAGTTCGCTGGTAAGCTCGGATGAAGAGGCATCACAGATGATGATGCCTGTCGTCCTCCTCCTCATCCTCTCTATGTATGCAGGTATGGGGAGTGTAGACAATCCCGATGGCACCCTCGCCTTCTGGGCTTCATTCTGCCCCTTAACGTCCCCCGTGGTGATGATGGTACGACTGCCTTACGATGTACCTCTCTGGCAGCCCCTTCTAAGCCTCGCTATACTATATATCACCGTCTTCCTGACGAGTGCCCTCGCAGGGAAGATTTATCGTACCGGCATCCTCATGTATGGCAAGAAGCCATCGATGCGTGAGGTATGGCGCTGGATTACTTACAGACAATAGCAACCCATTACCCCAACTATGATTCACTTCGTATCGCTGGGCCCTGGAGATCCAGAGCTCATCACCCTCAAGGCCCTTCGCACCCTACGCGAGGCCGACTATATCTACACGCCCGTCCCTGTCTCTCGCAAGGGACGCCATGCCTCGAAGGCCGCCGAGATGATGCTCTCACTAGGCATACGCGAGGAGCAGATCCAACTCTACGACCTCCCGATGAGCAAGGACCGCGATGGTGCCCTTGAGGCCTATGAGATCGTCGCTCGAGAGGCCTGCGAGAAGCAGAAGGCCGAGCCCAATGCCCGTATCGCCATCGTCGCTGAGGGTGACTGTGGCTTCTACTCCTCCTCCGCCTATATCGGGGAGCATATCGAGCAAGAGGGCTTCACCACAGAGCAGATCTGCGGTGTCCCCGCCTTCATCGCCTGCAATGGCCGGCTCGGTGGTCAGCTCGTGCAGCTCGAGGAGCAGTGTACTGTCATCCCAGGCGAAGCTACTCGTGAGGAGTGGGACCGCGCTTGGCAGAGCCGTCATACCATCGTCGTAATGAAGGGTTCGCTCTGCGAAGCGGAGATCAAGTCAGCCGTCGCCCAGCACTCCGATCGCAAGTGGCATTACTTCGAGTTCGTAGGCATGCCGAAGGAGTACATCACCTCCTCTACGGATGAGATTCTCCAGCGGGAGTTCCCCTACTTCTCCATCATCATCAGCAAGCGCCGATAGGGCACTTCTCCACGCACCTCAAGCAGCGAACAAAGTCTATTTCAGCAGATTATACTATCTTTGCTAACGAAAGCGTTCTCTGCTTGTAGACATCTTTTGCCTACAGCCCATCCGAAGTGGAGGGAGTCAAAGTAAAGTACTGACTCCCTCCACCTCGGGTGTTTAAGGTCCTTCCCACACGGGGGAGATAGCCTGCCTCACCTAAGTTAAGACAGGATGATTCGATTCAAGAAGTCATGCACTACACTCGTAGTAGCAGCCCTCACTACCCTCCTTGCCCTACCCGCAGGAGCCACCGACCTCAGCTCCACCCGCGACGGAGCTCTGACCACAGAGACACACACCCAGCACACGGAGGCTTCACTCTTAGAGCTCACCACTGAGCTACAAGCCCCCGCACCAGCTCCCGCCCCCAGAAAATCAAGACATAAGCGCTCCAGCAGACGATACGCTGCAGGAAGGAGTCGCAGCTATGGCTCACACTATCGCCGTCGCAGTGGCGGCAGTGGCTTCTCCTACGATAAGATGGAGATAGCCTCCTCCACCCCCGCTCTCATCAAGTCCGTCGTAGACCACGGGCAGCAGCTCTTAGGTCTACGCTATCGCACCTCAGGCGTCGCTAAGTGGCCCCTCGACTGCTCAGGCTTCGTCAGCTACATCTATTCTCTCGAAGGCATCAAGATCCCTCGCTCCTCGAGTGGTCTCGCCGTCTATGCGAATAATATCAAGGATCCTCAGCCCGGTGACCTTCTCTTCTTCAAGGGGCGTAACCGCAGTGCCAACCGTGTAGGTCATGTGGCTATGGTCATCAGCAATGAGGATGGCAACATCAAGATGATGCACAGCAGCTGTAGCCGTGGTATCGTCATCGAGAACCTCAACAACAACGCCTACTACACCTCACGCTATGTAGGCGCTGGCCGTCTACCCGAAGTCAAGGAGCACTGGAAGGGTGTCCCCATGGCCCCTGAATCCTTAGACTAAGTATGCTTCAGGTCGAGCAACTCACCAAGAGCTTCGGGGATCGCGTCCTCTTCTCTGATATCTCCTTCTCCATTGAGCGTGGGCAGAAGGTCGGGCTTATCGCACCCAATGGTACGGGTAAGTCCACCCTCATGCGTATCCTGCTCGGCAGAGAGCCACAAGACTCGGGGACCATCACCTACGAGCGTGACATCAAGCAAGCCTTCCTACCACAGCTCCCCGATCTCCCCGAGACGGGGACTATACTCGAAGCGTGCTTCAGCCCTTACGATCCCGTAGCACAGCTCACCCTCGCTTGGGAGATAGCCGTAGAGTCGGGAGATAGCCAGACGATGGAGCGCCTCCTCCCCGAGATGGAGGCCAAGGGAGCATGGCACTATGAGCAGCGTGCTAAGGAGATCCTGGGTGCACTCGGCATCCACGACTACCAGCGCTCCGTCAAGGGCCTCTCGGGTGGAGAGGCTAAGCGCATCGCCCTCGGGAGTACGCTCATCAGCCAGCCCGACCTCCTCTTCCTCGATGAGCCGACGAACCATCTTGACCTCAAGAGCATCGAGTGGCTCGAGAGCTACCTCGCCCGCTCCACGATGGGTTTCTTACTCATCACCCACGACCGCTACTTCCTCGACCGCGTCTGCAACCAGATCATCGAGCTCGATGGTGGGCGTCTCTACCGCTATAAGGGGAACTACGACTACTACCTCACCAAGCGCGAAGAGCGTCACGAGCAGGAGGAGCAGTCTCGTCAGCGCGCACTCAACCTCTACAGACGAGAGCTCGAGTGGATGCGCCGTCAGCCCCAAGCTCGCGGGACGAAGGCACAGTACCGCATCGATGCCTTCCATGAGTTAGAGGCTAAGACCCGCCCTGCTCAGCGCACGGACGAAGTACAGCTCGGCGCCTCATCGACCCGCATCGGGAAGAAGATCTTCGAGGCACACCACGTCAATAAGCGCTTTGGCGACAAGGTACTCCTGCAGGACTTCAACTACGTCTTCAGTCGCTATGACAAGGTCGGTATCATCGGCGAGAACGGTGTCGGTAAGACCACCTTCCTCCGTATGCTCCTCGGCGAGATCGAGCCTGACTCAGGGCACTTCGACATCGGAGAGACTATACGCTTCGGCTACTACAGCCAAGAGCCTCCGACCTTCTCGCCCGAGAAGCGCGTCATCGACATCGTGCAGGAGATCGCAGAGAACTTTGAGCTTCCCGCAGGAAGCGCCCAAGTAGAGCGCCTCTCCGCCTCCCAGATACTTACGCGCTTCCTCTTCCCTCCCGAGCGCCAATACACCCCTGTTGAGAAGCTCAGCGGTGGCGAGCTACGCAGACTCTATCTGTGCACCGTGCTCGTCACGTGCCCGAACTTCCTCGTCCTCGACGAGCCTACCAATGACCTTGACATCCTCACCCTACAAGCACTCGAGGAGTACCTCGCGGACTTCGCAGGCTGCGTACTCATTGTCAGCCACGACCGCTTCTTCATGGACAAGGTCGTGAACCATCTCTTTTCCTTTGAGGGGGCAGGCGTCGTACGTGACTTCCCTGGGAGCTACACCCTCTATCGTATGAAGCGTGAGGAGGAAGAGCGTCAAAAGGCTGAGGCTTCACAGCCCCGTAAAGCAGCCCCCCAGCCAGCAGAATCACGTCGCACAGCAAACCGCCCTGCACGCCTCACCTATGCTGAGCGACGAGAGCTTGAGGAGATCACAGCGCGTATTCCCCAGCTTGATGAGGAGAAGACATCCCTCGAGGCCAAGCTCTCCACAGGCACACTCTCACACGAAGAGCTGATGAAGGCCTCGGAGCGTATCGGTGAGCTCATCGAAGAGATGGACCTACTTACTCTGCGCCAGCTCGAGCTGGAGGAGAAGGAGGCCTAACATACCCCCGACTATTTATTCACTAATCACATAGAAGTCTATGATAACGACAGACCAGCTCAATGCCCTGCTGGAGCGCAAGACTGCGCTGAGGAGGTATCTTTGACGTCGATAGCCGACGTATCCAATTAGAAGAAGAAGAGCTTCGTACGGCAGACCCTTCCTTCTGGGAAGATCGCACCCGCGCCGAAGCCCAGATGCGTAAGGTCAAGGACCTTCGCAAGTGGATCGCCTACTACGACGAAGCTGAGCGTCTCGTCGAGGAGGTAGCCCTCGCACTTGAGTATTATAAGGAGGAGATCACGACCGAGGAGGAAGTTGATGATGCCTACGGGCGTGCCATTTACCTCTTCGAAGAGGTCGAGCTTAAGAATATGCTCCGTGCCGAGGAAGACAACCTTGGAGCCGTACTCAAGATCAACGCTGGAGCTGGCGGTACCGAGAGCCAAGACTGGGCTTCAATGCTTGCCCGTATGTATAGCCGCTGGTGCGACAAGCAAGGGTATAAGACCACAATCACCAACTGGCAGGACGGCGATGAAGCTGGCATCAAGACCATGACTATGCAGGTCGAGGGTGATCAGGCTTATGGCTTCCTCAAGAGCGAGACGGGCGTACACCGCCTCGTACGTATCTCCCCCTACAATGCGCAGGGGAAGCGTATGACGAGCTTTGCCTCCGTCTTCGTCGTACCTCTGGTAGACGATACCATCGAGGTAGAGGTCAATCCCGCCAATATGAGTTGGGACACCTTCCGCTCCAGTGGTGCCGGTGGGCAGAACGTCAACAAGGTCGAGACTGGGGTACGCCTACGATATAAGTACAAGGACCCCGACACGGGCGAGGAAGAGGAGATCATCATCGAGAATACTGAGACCCGATCGCAGACTGACAACCGAGAGAATGCCCTTCGCCTTCTACGCTCGCAGCTCTATGACAAGGAGCTTGAGCGTCGCCGCAAGGCGCAGGCCGAGGTCGAGGCTGGTAAGAAGAAAATCGAATGGGGTGCCCAGATCCGCAGCTACGTCTTCGATGATCGCCGTGTGAAGGACCACCGCACAGGCTACCAGACCTCAAATGTCACCGCTGTCATGGACGGAGATATCGACGAGTTCATCAAGGCCTACTTGATGGAGTTCGCAGGAAAGGACGAGGAATAGTTCTTTCATTCACCACGACTATTAGCATAGAATAGCCCCCGCTTAGAAGCCGAACTCTAAGCGGGGGATTTCGTTTGAGAGAAGCAACTACCATTACCTCCAAGCGGGATGAACGGGAGGGATGAATGACCGACTCTTGGAGGGAGTCCTCCCAAGCAATAGAGGTAAGGGGTATAAACCTATATTGGTCCACGAGTGAACCTATATTGGTCCGAGCGCGAACCAATATAGCTCGGAGTGTAGACCAATATAGGTCAGAGCAGCGACCAATATGGGTTCATATCATAGGCCTATACGACAGCCGAAGTTGAGCAGCAGATGAGTCTTCTTTGATCAAGCTCATAAAGAGCCTCCATGGCATACTGGATCCCCTTCCGTTATGGCAAAATTGCCCGACCTCGAGGAGCTGAATAAAGGTAAGCAGGAAGGTAGCAGATAAGAATTCCCTCCAAAGTATGGCTACATCGCAGAGCTGGGGCGCTTGGTACCGTTTATTTGACTACCTTTGTCCCGACTATTAAAGGTGTTATCAATCAATTAAAGAACAATAATGCTACAGCCAATTAGCAAAACAATCACACTGCCCGATGGTAGAGAGATCGTCATCGAGACAGGGAAATTAGCCAAGCAGGCTGACGGTTCCGTAACCCTCCGTATGGGGAATACCGTCCTGCTGGCCACTGTATGCGCAGCCAAGGATGCCAATCCTGGGGTTGACTTTATGCCCCTCCAGGTCGAGTACAAGGAGAAGTATGCCGCTTTCGGTCGCTTCCCTGGTGGCTTCACGCGCCGCGAAGGCAAGGCTTCTGACTATGAAATCCTTACTTGCCGTCTCGTAGACCGTGCCCTGCGCCCCCTCTTCCCAGATGACTACCATGCCGAAGTCTTCGTCAATGTCATTCTCTTCTCTACGGATGGTGTAGATATGCCTGATGCTCTGGCTGGGCTCGCTGCTTCTGCAGCCCTCGCCGTATCGGACATCCCCTTCAACGGTCCTATCAGTGAGGTCCGCGTCGCCCGCGTCAATGGCGAATTCATCATCAACCCCACCTTCGAGCAGCTTGAGTCTGCTGATATCGAGCTCATGGTAGGGGCTACCCTCGATAACATCATGATGGTCGAAGGGGAAATGCAGGAAGTCCAGGAAGCTGAAATGCTCGAGGCTATCAAGGTAGCCCACGAAGCCATTAAGGTACAATGCCAGGCTCAGCTCGAGCTCAGCGAAGCTGTAGGTAAGCTCGTCAAGCGCACCTATTGCCACGAAGAGAACGACGAAGACCTGCGCAAGGATGTACACGAATCCTGCTATGCTAAGGCCTATGCCGTAGCTGTATCGGGCACCGACAAGCACGCTCGTGCTGAGGCCTTCGATGCTATCGTAGAGGAATACAAGGCTAAGTTCACTGAAGAGGAGCTCGAGACGAAGGCTCCCCTCATCGCTCGTTACTACCACGACGTCGAGAAGGAAGCTATGCGCCGTGCTATCCTCGACGAAGGCAAGCGCCTTGACGGTCGTAAGACCACCGAGATCCGTCCTATCTGGATCGAAACGGATTACCTGCCCGGACCTCACGGCTCTGCAGTCTTCACCCGTGGTGAGACGCAGTCTCTGACGACGGTCACGCTGGGTACGAAGAGCGATGAGAAGCTCGTCGACGACGTACTTAACTACGGTAAGGAACGCTTCCTCCTCCACTATAACTTCCCTCCCTTCTCTACCGGTGACGCTCGCCCACAGCGTGGTGTCGGCCGCCGTGAGATCGGTCATGGGAACCTCGCTCACCGCGCCCTCAAGCGCATGCTCCCCGCTCAGTACCCCTACGTAGTCCGTGTCGTCTCCGATATCCTCGAGTCTAACGGCTCTTCTTCTATGGCTACGGTATGTGCTGGTACGCTCGCTCTGCGTGACGCTGGTGTGCCCATCGCTAAGCCCGTATCGGGTATCGCCATGGGTCTGATCTCTGAGAACAAGGGTACGAACTACGCGATCCTCTCCGACATCCTCGGTGACGAAGACCACCTCGGTGATATGGACTTCAAGGTAACGGGTACCGCTGACGGTATCACCGCTACTCAGATGGACATCAAGGTCGATGGTCTTAGCTACGAAATCCTCGAGCGTGCTCTGGCACAGGCTCGCGAAGGTCGTCTGCACATCCTCGGCAAGATTCTCGAAGCTCAGCCCGAGACTCGCGAAGACCTCAAGCCCCATGCTCCTCGCATCGTGACCCTGCGTATCGGCAAGGAATTCATCGGTGCTGTCATCGGCCCTGGTGGTAAGATCATTCAGGGTATGCAGGAGAAGAGCGGTGCCTCTATCAGCATCGAAGAAGTGGATGGCGTCGGCGTAGTCGAAATCAGCGCATCCAACAAGGATGCTATCGACACGGCTGTTGGCCTCATCAAGGGCATCGTCGCTATGCCTGAGGTAGGCGAAGTCTATCAGGGTAAGATCTCCTCGGTCATGCCTTACGGCTGCTTCGTAGAGTTCCTCCCCGGTAAGGACGGTCTGCTCCACATCTCTGAGATCGACTGGAAGCGCTACGAAAAGATCGAAGACACGGGCCTCGAAGAAGGTCAGCAGATCGAAGTCAAGCTCATCGACATCGACCAGAAGACGGGTAAGTTCAAGCTCAGCCGTCGTGCCCTGCTTCCCAAGCCCGAAGGCTATAAGGAGCCCGAGCGTCGTCCCCGCCCTGACCGTGGTGAGCGTCGTCCTCGCTAATTAGCATCTAATAGAGGAGGCTTGAGCCCTCCCCTTCACAGAGTCGCAATTTCACAAGAGTAGCCCCCTGATATCTCCACAGAGATGGGGTATCGGGGGCTATCTTCTGTAAGCGTTTCGTTATGTACGGAATTATTGCGTACTTTGCATATAGAGAACATACACATAACCATAGTACATAGAGACATTATGAAGCAGTATATCGGTATCATCGTGATGCTCATCGGGGCTCTTCTTCAGCTCTTCACTTACTTCACGGACCAGGTAGAGAATGCCAACCTCTTCCTCGGCACGGGGCTTACACTCGTCGTCCTCGGCTTTCTCGGTCACATCTTCATCAACAAGAAGGCGTAACCACCGGTCTAAAGAAGTGCACATCACTCCCATAGCGAGCTGTCCAGCAGAGGCTGGATAGCTCGCTTTATTTTAGCGCAAAGCCCATACTCCGACAGGACCTACCGCCACGGGATGGCGTGATTTAAGTTATCTTTGCATTCAAGTCAATACAAACAGATAGTATGAAACGACGACTTTATATCCTCCTCCTTCTCATCACGTGCAGTCTACTTGGTCTGGAGCTCTCCGCACAATGGCGTGCTGATAGCATCTCAGGCTACAGCCAGCGCACACTACAGATGCGAGATGACTACGCAGGAGCTGTCACCGCTACACTCATACGACACGACCGTACTACTCCCTCTAAGCGGGCCCTACTCTACGTACACGGATACAATGATTACTTCTTCCAGGCCGCTATGGGAGATAGTATCGCTCAGCATGGGATTGACTTCTATGCTCTCGATCTACGCAAATATGGGCGCTCTATCCTCCCTCATCAAGATGCCTTCGAGGTACGAGACCTACGGGAGTACTATGAAGAACTGGGGGCAGCACTGAAGATCATCCGTGAGGAAGGTGCCGAGGAGGTCTATCTGATGGCACACTCGACAGGTGGGCTCATCACCTCCCTTTATCTTGCTGACACGAAGAATCAAGATAGCATCCGTGCCTTCATCCTCAATAGTCCTTTCTTTGACTTCAACTTCTCGAAGGCTGAGGAGAAGATCGTCCTTCCCCTACTGACCGCTTCAGCGGGTATAGCTCCAAGCAAGGTCATCAGTGGGGTATCTAAGTCGCCCGACCTATATGCTCAGTCATTACTCTCCCGATACCACGGGCCATGGGACTACGACACGCATCTCAAGAAGGACTACGGACACCCCATCCGCCTCGGTTGGCTTCGTGCTATTCGTCGTGGGCATAAGCGCGTGCAGCGTGGTCTACAACTCCCGATGCCTATCCTCCTGATGAGCTCAGATAAGAGTATCCGCGCTAAGGGCGTATGGCAAGAAGCCTTCGGTAAGGCTGACCTCGTGCTGGACGTAGAGGATATACAGCGCTACGGGAAGAAGCTTGGCCCTCAAGTCGAGGCACACCGCATCCCCAACGGCCTCCACGACCTTTTTCTCTCGAGTGACTCCACCGCTTACGCCACGGTCTACCGCACGCTCTTCACATTCCTCGACTCACTTCACTCCACATCACATCCATAGCCTCATGCCGGATCTCGATAGCTTCGACATACGTGATCAGTCTACGCTCTCCACAGAAGAGCAAGATATCGATCGTGCACTCCGCCCTCTCTCCTTCGACACTTTCCGTGGGCAGGACAAGGCGGTAGAGAACCTCAAGATCTTCGTACAGGCTGCGAAGATGCGCTCCGATGCACTGGATCACGTCCTCCTCTACGGCCCTCCAGGCCTCGGAAAGACTACCCTATCCCACATCATCGCGGCCGAACTCGGTGTCGGTATCAAGATCACCTCAGGCCCAGTGCTGGATAAGCCTGGGGACTTAGCTGGGCTTCTTACCTCACTTGAGCCCAATGACGTGCTCTTCATCGATGAGATCCACCGCCTGAGTCCCATCGTGGAGGAATACCTCTACTCGGCTATGGAGGACTACCGCATCGACATCATGCTGGATAAAGGTCCCAGCGCACGCTCCATACAGATCGACCTCAATCCCTTCACACTCGTGGGCGCCACGACTCGTAGTGGGCTCTTGACCGCCCCCCTGCGCGCTCGCTTCGGTATCAATCTGCATCTGGAGTACTACGACATCGAGACGCTCGCAGACATCGTCCATCGCTCGGCGGATATCCTGCAGACGCCCTGCGTACCCAGTGCTGCAGTCGAGGTAGCTTCCCGTAGCCGTGGGACGCCACGTATCGCTAATGCGCTACTCCGCCGTGTACGTGACTTCGCCCAAGTCAAGGGCGATGGGCGTATCACCAAGGAGATCGCTTGCTATGCCCTCGAAGCCTTGAACATCGACCGCTATGGGCTTGACTACATAGACAATAAGCTCCTCGGGGTGATCATCGATAAGTTCGCTGGTGGCCCCGTAGGACTGACGACGATCGCTACCGCATTGGGCGAAGATCCTGGCACGGTGGAGGAAGTCTACGAACCCTACCTCATCAAGGAAGGCTTCATCAAGCGCACGCCCCGTGGTCGTGAAGCCACGGACTTAGCTTATAGTCATCTGGGGAGGAAGCCCCGCATCCGCCAAGCGGGGAGCTTCTTCGATGACGACAATTACTAAGGGCATACGACCACCACAATGAGTAGTACACTTACCTCACTAATCAAGGATACAGCAGTCTATGGCCTGAGCAGCATGTTCGGGCGCTTCCTGAACTGGCTCCTTACCTTCGTCTACGTCCGCGTACTCATCACCGAGGAATTCGGACAGATGACTAACCTCTATGCTTGGACCGCTATCTTGATGATCATCCTCACCTATGGGATGGAGACAGCATTCTTCCGCTTTGCGAACAAGCATGAGCAGCCTGCTGACGTCTATTCGACGACCCTATGGTCACTTGGGGTAACCTCCACGCTCTTCGTACTACTCGGCTGGCTCTTCCTCGATCCCTTAGCGACAGTGCTCCACGTCGCAGAGCACAAGGATCTCCTGAGCTATCTCCTCATCATCGTCGCTAGCGATGCCTTCATGGCCATTCCGCTGGGCTACCTCCGCTATGAGCAGCGCCCTTGGTGGTTTATGACCGTGCGTATGAGCTTCGTCGGGGCGACCATCCTCCTGACGCTCTTCGCCTTCTACGGCGTCCCTGCTCTTAGTGAGTACATCCCTATCCTTGGAGAACTCCATCCCAGAGAGCACGCACTGCAGTATATCTTCGGGATCAATCTGGTGAGCAATGGTCTGCAATTTCTCCTGCTCCTCCCCACCCTGCGTAAGGCTACGGGACGCTTCGACAGCAAGCTCCTTCGCTCCATGCTTCGCTATGCCCTGCCAATGCTCCTCTTAGGCTTAGCGGGCAACTTCAACAACCAAGCAGACAAGATTCTCTTCCCTCTACTCTTTGAGGACTCCCACTACGCTAATGCACAGCTGGGTATCTACGGAGCATGCTACAAGCTGGCTGTCGTAATGGTCCTCTTCACGCAGGCCTTCCGCTACGCTTATGACCCTTTCATCTTCGCCGAGAAGAAGAAGGGTGAGGATGCTGCTCGCCGAGCTTACTCCTCGTCGATGACGTACTATGTGCTCTTCACGCTCTTTATCTTCCTGGCGGTGATGAGCTATATGGATATCTTGAAGCTTCTCATCGCACCAGCCTATTACCCTGGGCTCTCTGTCGTGCCTTGGATCATGGCAGGGCAGTTAATGTTCGGCGTGTACTTCAATCTCTCACTCTGGTACAAGGTCACCGACCGCACACACTGGGGGGCTATCCTCTCGATCGTAGGCTGTGCACTGACAGTACTACTCATCGTCCTGCTGGCTCCCCGCTACGGCTTCATGGCCTGCGCATGGGCATCAGTAGTAGCCAATGGTGGCGTGATGCTCTTCTCTTACGCCCTCGGCCAGTACTACTACCCCGTGGCCTACGACCTACCTCGACTTGGACTATACACACTCCTTACAGGCGTACTCTACGCTGCTGAATGGGCCATCGCACAAGCCCTCCCCGATGCCCCCATACTTCGCATGGCAGTCAATACACTCCTGCTACTTATTTTCATCGGGATCGTCTACCGCTACGAAGTACCTAAGGGTGCCCTCGTCGCACTAAGAAAGAAGCTTCTCAAGAGGTAAGACTCCCCCCTCTCTAATAAAGCAAGCCCTATATCACCAGCAGCATCTAAGCTGGCGATATAGGGCTTACTTGTGTGCGTCACAGAGAGGAGGAAAAACGAACCAGTACTGGTCAGCGAAGCGACCAGTACTGATCCGAAGCGTGAGCAGTACTGGTCGATATTAGTTACCAGTACTGGTCGCAATGCGGAGCAGTACTGGTTCGTTTCGTAGCCCATAGTGAAGTCGGCTAAGTAGACCTATGGGAGGGAAATCAAAGCCCTCAAAATGGGTGGTATATAAAAGCAGTTAGCCCCCGATCCAATGTCTTGGAATCGGGGGCTAATCGTTTTCTACTTCTGAAGAAGCCGAAGGCTATTCCTTCGTCGTATCGATATCGAAAGTACGACGTCGTAGCTGGAAGTCCTTACCCAAGTACTTCTCACGCACGATCTCATTCTCGGCCAACTCCTCAGCAGTCCCTTCGAAGAGCACCTTCCCCTCGAAGAGGAGATAGGCACGGTCGGTGATACTGAGCGTCTCGTAGACGTTGTGGTCAGTGATGAGGATGCCGATGTTCTTGTGGCGAAGCTGAGCTACGATGCTCTGGATATCCTGCACAGCGATAGGGTCGACACCAGCGAACGGCTCGTCAAGCATGATGAACTTCGGGTCAATAGCCAGACAGCGAGCGATCTCAGCACGACGACGCTCTCCACCCGAGAGGCGGTTACCAGCGTTCGTTCGTACCTTTTCTAATCGGAACTCAGCGATGAGCTCCTCAAGACGCGCCTGCTGCTCCTGCTTCGTTCGATTCGTCAGCTCCAGCACCGAGAGGATATTGTCCTCTACGCTGAGCTTACGATAGATCGAAGCTTCTTGAGCCAAATAACCGATACCTGCTTGTGCTCGGCGGTAGACGGGATACTTCGTGATATCCTGGTCATCGAGATAGATACGCCCTTCATTGGGGACGACCAGCCCGACCGTCATATAGAAGGTCGTCGTCTTCCCTGCACCATTAGGGCCAAGTAGCCCGACGATCTCTCCCTGTCCGACTTGTATCGAGACGTGGTTGACGACCGTACGCGAGCGATAGCGCTTGACGAGGTTCTCTGTGCGAAGTATCATTGCCTAAAGCTGTATAAAGCCTCTTCGATTTGTGGGGACTACTTCTCGCGGTTTGCGCGACCCGTAGCGAAGGCTTCGATAGCAGCAGCGCTCATACCCATAGAGCTGAAGCCACCATCGTTGAAGAGATTCTGCATCGTGATCTTGCGCGTCAGGTCGCTGAAGAGCGTGATACAGTAGTCTGCGCAGTCGTTAGCGTCGGCGTTACCCAGAGGAGAGAGGTCTTCTGCGAAGTCGAGCAGGCCAGACATACCCTTGACACCGCTACCAGCAGTCGTGACCGTAGGAGACTGAGAGACGGTATTGATACGGACACCCTTGTCACGACCGTAGATGTAACCGAAGCTACGAGCGATAGACTCTAAGAGGCTCTTGGCATCAGCCATATCGTTATAGCCGACGAAGGTACGCTGTGCAGCGATATAAGTAAGAGCGACGACAGAGCCACCTTCTGCGATAGCGTCGAGCTTCTTAGCTACCTGCAGCATCTTGTGGAAAGATACAGCCGAGATATCGAAGGTCGTCTGGAGCATCTTATAGTCGAGGTCATCGTAAGCACGGCCCTTACGGACGTTGGGGCTCATACCGATGGAGTGGAGGACGAAGTCAACCTTGCCGAAGCTCTTCATAGCTTCCTGGAAGACTACTTCGAGTTCCTCTTCCTTCGTAGCGTCAGCGGGGACGACCTTAGCATTGAGCTTCTGGCCCAGCTCATTCAGCTGACCCATACGAACAGCCACAGCCGTGTTGGTAAGGATGATTTCTGCACCTTCTTCTACAGCACGTTCTGCGACGCGCCATGCGATGGACTGTTCGTTGAGAGCACCGAAGATGATCCCCTTCTTTCCTGCTAAGAGATTATAGCTCATAGTTGTGATTCCTTTATCTGTTAAATAACCATTAATGATATATAGCACAAAGATACGCTTTTTGTGCAGAGCACCCATCTTTTGCCAATTACTCTCGGTGGGAAGAAGCTGAAGAAGCAGGCAGAAGTACCTAAGAATGCAGACGAAAGTACCTGAGAAAGCTCTCGGAAGTACCTCGACTTCGCTCCGAGAGTAGAGGTACTTCCTACTCATTCGAGGGGAGGAAGGGGAGGCTTTTGGAGGCATTAGGGTCACCACATATCGGTATTTTCCTGCGGATATAGACACCGAGGGAGGACTTCATCTACCTTTGTAGCCCCGCTGTGGAGGCACTCTCCGCAGCGGTCTCTTTTACCTCAATACATATCTATCCTACGGATGAAACGAACCAATACTTACCTCACGAGTCTGGCCTTAGCACTTTGCCTCGGACTCCCCGCCTGTAAGCAGGAGAACGGCAATGAGCCAGACACCAAGAAGCAGGAGCAAGTGATGCCAACTATCAGCTATCAGCTCACCCTGCCCAGTAGTACCGATGAGATCGTGCCCTCGGAGCTGGAGACGCTTCGTAAGCTCTTTTCGCGAAATGGCCTCGAAGCCGACATCGCCTCCAACGACCCGACGAAGTGGACGCAGACACATCTGGCGGTGAACTTCATCAAAGGCACCGACGGCAAGTACCACGTTCTCCAGCTTCTGACTGGTACGCAGGGCTTCTCGCCCATCACTTCCCTCGACTTCCTCTCGACGGATCTCCTGCCTGAGCTCACACATATCACCCTCATTGCCCCCAAGCTCGAGAAGGTACAGCTGCAGCACCTACCGAAGCTCACTGATCTCAGCCTCACGGGTACAGCTGGTAGCCAGGCCGCCACACTCAGCCAGCTCAGCTATGAGCTTCTCGAGTCGCTCGAGCGTGTCGTCATAAAGGACTTCCCCAAGCTCGCCACCACCAACGATGATAATGGCTCCTTCAAGCTCCCTGTAGAAATGCGCGATGCCGCCGGCGAAGCTATTGACCGCCTGCCGAAGCTTTCTTCGCTCGAGCTTTCAGGCCTTCCCGCCATCACGGACCTCTACATCGAGCCCCTTCACACGACACTTCAGGGCGGTGTGAGCTTGAGCGGCCTCACGAATCTCGACTTACTCAAGGCCAGCCATGCGAAGTTCGCCAACCTGAATTTCTCCGCAAAGGACTTCCCCAACCTACGCTATCTGACGCTTCATCATATAGAAGCCTCGTCAGCTACCTCCGTTCAGCTCTCTGCTCTGCCGAAGCTCAGCCTCTTTGACATCAGTCATGCCGAGGGGATCACTAAGGCTGAGATCAGCGAATGCTCGCAGCTCAGCGCACTGACTATCGAAGGCACGAAGGTAACTGCCCCTACCCTCTCCGCCCTTCCTTCGCTCAAGCGCCTCACTCTTGAGGAGAATGAGATCGCTTCGCTCGATCTCTCGGCCTTCACTTCGGTCAAGACCGTCAGCCTGGCGCACAACCGTCTGACGAATTTGGCTTCGGTCAAGCTCCCCTCTGGTATCGAATCGCTCAACCTCAGCGGGAATGAAGAGCTCGCCGAAGCTGATCTTCGCCCCTACACTTCCCTGCAGTCCGTCCTCATCATCGGGCTGAAGCGCGGTGCTACAGCTCAAGACCACGACCAGCGTGGCAAGCTTTCCACGCTGCGCATCGAAGGTCTCAAGCAGCTTGAGAGTCTTCGCGTGCCCAATAATAGCATCAAGAGCGTCTTCGTCGAGGGCGAAAGCTACCCCGCACTGGAGACACTTGACCTGAGCTATAATAGCCTGACGCCCGCGGCCTGCATCTGGACCTACGCCATTCTGGGGCCACGCAAGAAGGACGCAGAAGACTATGACCGCTCGATCAAGCAGAGTAAGGTCAGCCTGAAGCCTGCGATCTTCGAGGGGCAAGCTCCGTTCGACGTCGTGCTTGATGCCAATAAGGACTTCTCCTACGCTGATGTGGCGCAGGCTCTCAAGGCAGCTCAGTTCGATCCTTCCTCTACAGACTACCTCTTTATCCTGAGATACGGGACAGAACTCACTTCATCGGCTGCCTGGATCACGGGGGACGGCATCGATACCACTAAGTTCACCTGGTCTTTCTCCAAGCGTGGCGAGTATAACTTCCGATTCAAGTTCGGGACGTACTTCGTCTTAGACGGAGTATTCCCTGCAGAAGGCTTCACAAGTAAGACCTTCAAGAGCTAATAAACGCTGCAGCACCCGACGGGACTCAGCGCAAGTAGCCCCCCAACTCACCGCTTGGAGTTGGGGGGCTACCTTCATTTTGTCGGGGCAGTTCAAGCTCATTCGGACGGGGCACAAAGAGCCTTTGTCCAAGGGCGTCTTGAGGTGCTCCAGAAAATACCTCTACTTTTCAATGAAAATACCTCTACTTTTCGGAAGAAATACCTCTACTTTTCAGAGGAAGTACTTCTACTTCTAAAAGGAAGTACCTTAACTTCTCGGAAGAAGTACCTCTACTTCCTGCCGAATGTTATATTACTTTCGGTCAAATGTTATATTACTTTTCGACGAATGTTATATTACTTTTGGTCGGAAGTTATATTACTTTCTGTGGAGGGCTATATGACCCATCTTGCGAGTGCCAATGACTTCCCGCTGAAAGGCATTTTACTCCTGACGCAAAGCCTTATTCCTTCCCGCCCGAAGAGGAGCCTTCGCGGGTGCCATCAAATTCGGCTCTCGGGCAGGAAATACAGAAATCTATTTGTATTTTTGTCTTAGTCTATAGCCACGCTGTAGACACCCCCGCATCATTAGTGATACAATCATAGTATGGACTACAGAATCGAAAAAGACACCCTGGGTGAAGTCCAGGTGCCTGCAGACAAGCTCTGGGGAGCGCAGACCGAACGCTCTCGCAACAACTTCAAGATCGGTCAACCCGCATCTATGCCACTTGACATCATCCGTGGCTTCGCTTACCTCAAGAAGGGTGCCGCTTTCGCCAACCATGAGCTTGGCGTGCTGCCCGTAGAGAAGCGTGACCTCATAGCAGCTGTCTGTGATGAGATCCTCGCAGGCAAGCTCGACGACCAGTTCCCTCTCGTGATTTGGCAGACGGGCTCAGGTACGCAGAGCAATATGAACGTCAACGAAGTCATCGCTAATCGCGCACACCAGCTCGCTGGTAAGAAGATCGGCGAAGGCGAAAAGACGCTCCTCCCCAACGATGACGTCAATAAGTCTCAGTCATCCAACGACACCTTCCCCACCGGCATGCACATCGCTTGCTACAAGAAGGTAGTAGAAGTGACCCTCCCAGGCCTTCGCCAGCTCCAGAAAGCCCTCGACAAGAAGGCCAAGGAAATGGCAGACGTCGTGAAGATCGGCCGTACACACCTCATGGACGCAACGCCTCTGACCCTCGGACAGGAGTTCAGTGGCTACGCTGCACAGCTGGCTTTCGGCATCCGCGCACTGGAGAATACCCTTCCTCATCTCTCCGAACTCGCTCTCGGTGGTACTGCCGTCGGTACGGGTCTGAATACGCCTAAGGGCTATGATGTCGTAGTAGCTCGCCACATCGCAGAGTTCACCGGCCTGCCCTTCGTCACAGCTCAGAACAAGTTCGAGGCTCTCGCCTCTCACGATGCTATCGTAGAAGCTCACGGCGCACTCAAGCAGATCGCCGTTTCGCTCAATAAGATCGCCAATGATATTCGTCTTCTCGCTTCAGGTCCTCGTAGCGGTATCGGCGAAATCATTATCCCCGCCAACGAACCCGGGTCTTCTATCATGCCAGGTAAGGTCAATCCTACCCAGTGCGAAGCGATGACGATGGTCTGCGCTCAGGTGATCGGGAACGATGCTGCTATCGCTGTCGGCGGTATGCAGGGCCACTTCGAGCTGAATGTCTTCAAGCCTGTCATGGCAGCTAACTTCCTGCAGAGCGCACAGCTCCTCGGTGATGCTGCAGTATCCTTCGATATCCACTGCGTATCTGGTATCGAGCCCAACCACCCACGTATCAAGGAGCTTCTCAATAACTCCCTGATGCTCGTCACGGCTCTGAATACCCACATCGGCTACTACAAGGCTGCTGAGATCGCTAACGCTGCACACCGCAACGGTACTACCCTCAAGGAAGAAGCCCTTCGTCTCGGCTATGTCAGCGAAGAAGACTTCGACAAGTGGGTTCGTCCCGAAGATATGGTCCATCCCCTTGACTAAAGGCTGACCATTCACCCGCAAATAGAGAAGGGCGTGATGCAGATAGCATCACGCCCTTTCTTATGTTATGATCCGGAGTCCGATGACTCGGAAGAGAAAGCTTACTTAGCCTCGAGCTGATGATAAGCTTCTCCCAGGAGGTCGATCAAGCTCGTCGCCGTGAGACTGCGCTCCGAATAGCGGCCGGCATAAAGCTCTGCCGACAGCCCGACCAAGTGAAGTCCAAGGACAGCTGCTGTGATCGACTGGTAACCTTGTCCCAGAAGCCCTGCGATGACACCAGCGAGGACGTTGGAAGCGCCTTGAGTTTGGAGACCGGTATTCCCCGTTGTATCGAAGAAAGCCGTTCCCGTCGGAGCACATACTGCGGAGTAAGTGCCACGCAGTATGACATAGATATCGCATTCCCGAGCCAGTTCGAGAGCACGCTCCAGACGCTCACGATCGGAGCGGAAGTCTCCGAACATAGCATCCATCTCCAGGTGCGAAGCGATCAAGATACTATTCTTCGGGAGCTTCTTCAGTAGCTTACGATCACTTGAGAGTAGTGCAATGCCATCTCCCTCCAAGAGGAAAGGTCGCGAATACGAAGGCGTAAGCAGACTTTCTAAAAGATGGAGCGCTTCTTCATCTGTACCAAAGCCCTCCCCAATGACGACCGTCCGATAAGCATTGATTCCAGTGAGCAGTTTCGCCTCGTCAGACGGCGTATGGACTGTAAGCTCAGGCAGGGTAAGAGAGAGAGACAGTGCTTCCTCTGTAGGTACTAAGGCATGAAGCTCGCTACATCCCGCACGGAAAGCAGCTCGAGCAGATAGGAGCGTCTTCCCAATATGCCCCTTCACATAAGTCAAGAGAAGTGCCTTCTCTCGTGGAAGCTCGATGCTGAAGCGAGGACGCTTCTGCAGAGCCAGCGAGAGTGCAACATCCTGCACGTGGTAATAAGCCGTATCAATCCCATGCTGTGCCTGCGGACTAATCCCCAGCGAAAGGCACGACCAAGCTCCTACATAAGGCTCATTCTCTCTAAAGAAGAAGGCGAGCTTCGGGCTGTCAAAAGCGATCGTGCGCTCTGCACAGATGACGCTATCCAGCTTATTCCCCGAATTATCCTCAGCGAAGAGCCCTGAAGGGATCTCAATACTCACGATAGGAGCACTGGATTCATTGAGGAATTTCACCAGCCCTACATAGCCAGCTGAGAGAGGTGTCTGCAGATCTGCACCGAAGAGCCCATCAATGATCAGGTCTCCGCTGGCGATCTTAGGAGGTGTGAAGTCCGTAAATACCTCTTCCAAGCGGAAGGTATCCCTTGGGAGGCGCTCACGAACAGCTTCACATTCGGGCGAGAGCTTCCCTCCACGATAGAAGAGGTAGGCGAAGACCGTATGCCCTCTACGTGAAAGTGTCTGAGCAATACTCAAGGCATAGGCGCCACAGCGACCTGCACCAGCAAAGACATAAATCGAGCGACCACCGAGAGAATAGTGGCGTAGGAGCTCTCGCTCAAAAGCTACAGCAGCACGCTCGATATGATCCTGCGCACTTAGCTTATCCAACTGAGCAGCCTGAGCATAGAGGATGTCCAGCTGCTTGCCCGAATAAATCTTCTGCATGAGAGTAGAGAAAGCTTATAAGTATATCCTATTGACTTGGTGGCAGCAATTAGTCCATCGTCCCGCGAACGATGCCACGCTCTGAGGTACGGACAAAGTCGAGGATAAGACTACGCTCGTAGCTCTCGGGGATCTCTTCCTCGATGACGCGGAAGGCCTCACTATTGTTGAGCCCACGCTGGTAGAGCGTACGGTAGATATCGTTGATACGGAAGATCTGCTCATTAGTAAAGCCACGGCGACGCAGCCCAACGATATTGATACCGCAGTAGACGATGGGATCACGACCAATGAGCGTGTAGGGTGGGATATCCTTGTTCACGCGAGATCCCCCTTGGATCATAACGTGCTTAGAGATGCGCACGAACTGATGGACGAGTGAGCCACCGCTGAGGATAGCATAGTCATCGACCTCTACTTCACCAGCCAGCTGGGTAGCATTACCGAGGATGACATGGTCACCAAGGACACAGTCGTGAGCGACATGTGAGTAAGCCATCAGGAGGCAGTAGCTCCCGACGACCGTCTTACCGCGAGAAGCTGTACCACGATTGACCGTCACGCACTCGCGCACCATCGTGTGATCACCGATGATAGCGACACTGTCTTCACCGACGAACTTGAGGTCCTGAGGGATACCAGCGATGACTGCCCCCGAATGGATATGGCAATGCTTACCGAGACGAGCTCCGCTCTTGATGACGGCATGACTCTCGATGATACAACCTTCCCCGATCTCGGTATTCTCTTCGATGACGGCGAAGGGATGGACGATAACACCTTCACCCAGCTTAGCTTCAGAATGAACGCTCGCCAGTGGGCTTATGTTAGGATGTGACATAGACATATATGTATATAGACAAGAGCCGCACACACCCTATCCTCTCATTTAGAGGTAAGGAGTGGCAGGCTCTTGTGGATGTATTTACTTATTCTTTGCGACCTGCGCCATGAACTCAGCCTCGCAGACAAGCTTCTCGCCGACGAAAGCAAGACCACGCATGTTGGCTACACCACGACGGATCTCACCGAGCAGACGGAGCCTGAAGACAAGGGTATCACCTGGGACGACCTTCTGACGGAACTTCACGTTGTCGATCTTCATGAAGTAAGTCGAGTACTTCTCGGGATCTTCAATCGTATTAAGTACCAGGAGACCACCGACCTGTGCCATCGCCTCCACTTGGAGAACACCAGGCATCACAGGCTCCGTCGGGAAGTGTCCCTGGAAGAAGGGTTCGTTGCCCGAAACACTCTTGACACCGACGATATAGTCCGTACCGATCTCGATGATCTTATCGACCATCAGGAAGGGATAGCGGTGTGGGAGGAGTTCACGAATACGGTTGACATCGAGAATAGGTGTCGCATTAGGATCGTAGAGAGGAGCCTGAGCTTCGTTGAGCTTAATATCCTTACGGATCTTAGCTCCCATCTCATTATTGATCTTATGCCCTGGGCAGTAAGCCAAGATACGACCACGGATAGGACGACCGATGAGCGCGAGGTCACCAAGCACATCGAGAAGCTTATGGCGCGCAGGCTCATTGGGGAAGATGATAGGAGCATTATTGATATACCCAAGGGAGAGATCCGTACGACGTGTGACCTTCATAAGATCACATATCTTGTCGAGGTTCTCCTGAGCCATCGGCTCGTCATAGATGACAAGCGCATTGTCCAGGTCACCACCCTTGATCAGATTATTTGCGAGAAGCATCTCTACTTCACGGACGAAGACGAACGTACGGCAAGAAGCGATCTCCTTGTCGAAGTCAGCGAGGTCTTCTAGTGAAGCAAACTGGTTGCTCAGCACGGGCGAATCAAAGGAGATATGTACGTCGACACCGAACTTACTATCGGGAAGCAGGACAATACGTGAGCGACCATCAGCCGATACGACCTCCTGGCGACGCTTGACGATGTAGTGCTCTACTGGAAGGTCCTGCTCTTCAAGACCAGCGGCATCAATACCCTCAACATAGAGACGAGCGCTCCCATCAAGGATAGGAAACTCAGGCGCATTGACTTCGATGTAGCAGTTATCTACCCCCTTAGCATAGAGGGCTGCCATAGCATGCTCTACC
This sequence comes from Porphyromonas bobii, assembly GCF_943169685.1. NCBI lineage: Bacteria > Pseudomonadati > Bacteroidota > Bacteroidia > Bacteroidales > Porphyromonadaceae > Porphyromonas > Porphyromonas bobii. Next base: position 256,962 of record NZ_CALPBU010000001.1, on the reverse strand, counting down.
GTACTTACCGAGGCATCACCCTTGACCAAGACAGTACCGCGCTCTGTACCCTTGACGAACTCAGAGAGTGCAGGGATTTCAGGAGTGCCTTCGAGGTCAACACGACGGATGACACGCCCCGTCCCAGCAGGAGCAGGGAGGAAAGTGATCTGAATATCAAGGCCTGTATGTAAGCCCTTCCCAGAGAGAGAGAAGGGAGCTTTTAATGTCTTTTGCTTAGTCATAATACTCGTGCTCTTATAGTTGTTGTTTGAGTTCTGCAAGTTCTTTCTCAAGTGCCTGTAGGCGGCGGTACATATCGGGAAGCTTAGGTTGGATGACGAAGCTACGCATCGCCTCGCGAAGTGGCATCCCAGGAGAGCCCATGAGAGCCGTACCCGAAGCTACATTGCCAAGTACGCCTGTCTGCCCCGCCATCTCTACGCGATCACCAATAGTGAGGTGTCCACCGATACCGACCTGACCTCCAAAGCGACACCACTTCCCCACTGCCGAGGAGCCAGCCAAGCCAACCTGCGAAGCCATCACAGTATGCTCACCGACCTCACAGTTGTGAGCTATCTGGATGAGATTGTCCAGCTTGACCCCACGACGGATGACCGTATTATCCATAACAGCTCGGTCGATACACGTATTGGCACCGATCTCGACATCATCCTCTACTAAGACGCTACCCAGCTGCGGTATCTTATGATAGCCATCAGATTCGGGAGCAAAACCGAAGCCATCTGATCCAAGTACAGCACCTGCATGGATGATACAGCGCGCACCTACCTGTACTCCGTGATAGAGGGTAACCTGAGGATAGATCACCGTCCCCTCACCAAGCGTGACACCACGACCAATATAGGCGAAGGAGTGGACCTGACAGCCCCGACCAATCTTAGCTCCGGGCTCAATGACAGCAAAGGGAGCTACATAGACATCTTCACCCAGCTCTACATCATCAGCGATATGAGCCTTGGGCGAAATCCCTTGAAGACGAGGAGCACTCTGCTGCTCGACCAGCTGCATCAGCTGAGCTAAGGCAGCGTAGGGATCCTCTACTCGGATGAGTGTCGAGGCAACAGGCTGCTTGGGAGCAAAGGTGTTTGCCACCAGCAGGATCGAGGCCTTCGTCGTGTAAGCAAAGGATTCGTACTTAGGGTTAGCCAAGAAGGCAAGATCTCCTGGCTGAGCCGACTCGATCTTCCCGAAGTTCGAAACGAGGACGGAGGCATCACCTTCGATGACGCCTGAGATGAGTGGGGCTATCTGTGAGGCACTAAACTGCATATACGGTCTGTCTCGGACTGGGCTTAGGCCTCGATAAGCTTGTTCTTAATAAGGATCTCAGCCATCTGGCGACGTAGAGCCTCAGCCTCAGCAGCTGCTGCATTGGCAAAGGCCTCGGTATTGTCAGCATAGATGATGCTACGTGAGGCATTCACAAGGAGGCCACACTGGCTATTCAGACCAAAGCGAGCTACATCCTCAAGGCTCCCGTTCTGCGAGCCAACGCCAGGGACAAGGAGGAAGGCATCGGGTACGATGGCACGTACACGCTCCAGCATATCAGCCTTAGTAGCACCGACGACATACATCAGCTGATCGCTATTGCCCCACTCGGTACTGGTACGTAAGACGCGCTCAAAGAGGGCCTCTTCACCGCCATCGACGGGAAGCATCTGGAAGTCTACTGCTCCGGCATTAGAGGTAAGAGCAAGAAGGATAACCCAGCGTCCAGCATACTTGAGGAAGGGCAAGACACTGTCACTTCCCATATAGGGAGCCACAGTCAGGGCGTCGACCTTGAGGTGCTCAAAGAAGCTGCGGGCATACATATCGCTCGTATTCCCGATATCACCACGCTTAGCATCAGCGATGATGAACTGATCGGGATACTCTGACTGGATATAGGCAACGGTCTTCTCAAAGGCCTGCAAGCCGAAGGAACCCATACTTTCGTAGAAAGCAAGGTTGGGCTTGTAGGCTACGCACAAGTGCGCAGTGGCATCGATGATCCGCTTATTGAAGGCGAAGATAGGATCATCCTCGTCGAGGAGGAACTGAGGGATCTTACGGACATCCGTATCCAGCCCGACACAGAGGAAGGACTTCTTCCTCTTGATGTTCTCAAATAGTTCGTCTCTTGTCATAATCTCGGTATGCTATGGAGTTAGAAATAAGGAGGTAGCCCCCTTCTAACCTGTACTAATGATGATGTGTTAGAGGGCGGCTTCCTTCATTCGCTCGATATTCTCGGCGATGATAAGTTCGTCAATGATGGGTTGGATCTCTCCCGACATAATAGCGGAGAGATTGTAGAGGGTGAGATTGATGCGGTGATCGGTCACACGCCCCTGAGGATAGTTATAGGTACGGATCTTGGCTGAGCGGTCCCCCGTAGAGACCATCGTCTTACGACGTGCCGCGATCTCTTCATTATGCTTGGTAAGCTCGATATCGTAGAGCTTCGTACGGAGCATCTGCATAGCGAGCTCTCGGTTTGCCAGCTGCGTACGCGCCTGCTGACAGACGACGACGATACCCGTAGGCTTGTGGGTCAGCTGGACCTTAGTCTCGACCTTATTGACGTTCTGCCCACCAGCACCACCTGAGCGAGCAGTCTGCATCTCGATATCAGCAGGATTAAGGACGACGTCTACTTCTTCTGCTTCTGGGAGCACAGCTACCGAAGCAGCTGAGGTATGCACACGTCCCTGAGTCTCAGTCTCTGGGACACGCTGCACACGGTGCACACCGCTCTCATACTTGAGGATCCCATAGACGCCATCTCCCGTGACCGTGAAGATGATTTCCTTGTAGCCACCAGCAGTGCCCTCGCTCATACTCGTGACCTCAGTAGTCCAGCCACGGCCTTCGCAGTAGCGTACATACATCTTATAGAGGTCACCTGCGAAGAGAGCCGCTTCATCACCGCCCGTACCGCCGCGGATCTCCATAACGACGTTCTTCGCATCCTCTGGGTCCGCAGGGATCAAGAGAAGCTTGATCTCCTCTTCGAGCGAAGGGATACGCTGCTCAGCCTCCTGCATCATCTCACGCGCCATAGCACGGAGCTCTGGATCGCTCTCAGCCTCCAGCGTATCGCGCCCCTCCTGGATATTCCCGAGGAGGTTACGATATTCCTTACCCTTATCAAGGATGCGCTCCAGATCACGATACTCTTTGCTGAGCTTCATGAAGCGCTTCTGATCGGCGATGATATCTGGTGCGGTGATAAGCGAAGTGATCTCTTGGAAGCGTATTTCCAAGCCTTCGATCCGGCTAAGCAGGTCGTTTTCCGTTGCCATTTAGGTCTATTGAGTAGCTATTATTCGTAGTTAAGCACTCCGAATGGGGAGTGGATAGTGAGGTGATTCTTCTCTGCAGCTTCGACACGCCCGATGATCTGGGCTGGTACCCCGAAGCTCTCGGAGATCTCGATGATACGGGCTGCATGCTCAGCGGAGACGTAGAGCTCCATACGATGGCCCATATTAAACACCTTGTACATCTCTGCCCAAGGCGTACCGCTCTCCTTCTGGATCAACTCGAAGAGTGGTGGAATAGCGAACATATTATCCTTGATCACGTGCTTGCCTTCGACAAAGTGTAGCACCTTAGTTTGAGCACCACCTGAGCAGTGTACCATACCATGGATCTCAGGACGAAGCTCATCAAGGATCGCCTTGATGATCGGAGCATAGGTACGCGTAGGAGAGAGGATCAGGCGACCCGCATCCAGTGGCGTACCAGCGATGGGTTCGGTAAGAGCCTTGGAGCCACTGTAGACCAACTCATCGGGCGTAGCAGCGTCGTAGCTCTCAGGGTAGCGCTTTGAGAGTGAGTGCTCCAGCACATCATGACGAGCAGAAGTCAGCCCATTGCTCCCCATCCCCCCATTGTAGGAGGTCTCATACGAGGACTGCCCAAAGGAAGCCAGCCCAACAATGACATCACCAGCCTGAATATGAGCGTTGTCGATGACATCACTGCGCTTCATACGGCAGGTGACCGTACTATCTACGATGATCGTACGTACGAGGTCACCGACGTCAGCCGTCTCACCACCCGTGGCATAGACACCAATACCTTGAGCACGAAGCTCAGCAAGGAGCTCCTCTGTACCATTGATGATCGCAGCGATGACCTCACCCGGGATGAGATGCTTGTTGCGCCCAATCGTCGAGGAGACGAGGATGCCATCGACAGCCCCCACACACAGCAGGTCGTCAATGTTCATAATCAGCGCATCCTGTGCTATACCCTTCCAGACAGAGAGGTCACCCGTCTCACGCCAATAGATGTAGGCCAGCGAAGACTTCGTGCCCGCACCATCTGCATGCATGATGTTACAATAGGCTTCATCTCCCCCGAGGATATCGGGGATGATCTTACAGAAAGCCTTAGGATAAAGGCCCTTGTCTACGTTGCGGATGGCAGCATGCACATCCTCCTTGGAGGCTGAGACGCCGCGCTGCATATAGCGCTCGTTCATAAGTTTGTCGGGTCTGGTGCCGAGTGAAGGTTAGCGGAGGCGGAGCACATCCCCTTCCTCGGGGGCGTAGTCAGCATCCTTATTATTGAGTTTGTAGAGTCGATCAAGTCGGATACCATAGCGCTGGGAGATGTCATGCATCGAGTCCCCTACGCGGACGGTATAGGTAGTGTAGCGAGCAGAAGCCTCCTTATTCTTTGGCTCAAGGTAGACGACGTCTCCCTCATTGAGAGGATAGTCCTCAGGAGTATCATTGTACTTAGCCAGCTTCTTTGCGGAGATCCCCATGTCTGCTGCGATACGCTCATAGGTATCGTTCTGGTCAGCGAGCACATAGAGGAGGCCATAGCTGATATAGGAGGGGCGCATAGGTCTGTCATAGCTGCGCTGTGCCTCTGCAGGACGACGAGCAGGCGCAGGACGACCTGAGTACCACGTGGGATACTCGCCTCGGTCAAAGGTATAAAGCTCATAGTCCTCGATGACCTTAATCAGCATATTTGCATAGCCCTTATTCGTAGCATATCCACAGAGCTGCAAGCCCTTAGCCCAACCGCGATAGTCGTCGTAGCGAAGAGCGAAGAGGCGCTGATAGCGACGCGCCTTGAGGAATTGGGAGTGGTCATCATAGCTCTCCTTCGCCGAAGGGTAGCTACGGAAGCAGTCATTGGGGTTGTCATCTCGTCGGTAGGTACGCTTACCTGACCAGGTCGAGTGACACTTGATACCGAAGTGGTTATTGTGATCTCGGGCCAAGGTGCTCGTCCCAGCACCCGTTTCTACAAGCCCTTGGGCCAAGGTGATACTGGCAGGGATCGCATGACGACTCATCTGACGTCTGGCCTCGGCTTCGTAAGTGCGGATATAATCCATAAAGGTTGGCTTGCGTAGCACCTGGGCAAAAGCCTCAAGGCCTCCGGAAAGGAGAACCACAGCAAGAGCCAAGCTCAGTCGATATATAACGGAATGGCTGATTCTCATCATTGTTGTACAGTGAACATTTACTTGTAGACCTTCCATATCTATACAATGGCTACAAGTAGTGGCAAAGATACGAATTATATAGCTATCCTTCGGAGCATATCTGCAGGCTCCAATATAGGGTCGTGGTATGAAACACTATTGAGCCCATTGCGCAAGGCCATCTCTTCACAGCTTGCACTTTCCTCCCCCGAACTTCTCAGCCATCTCAGCCTAAAGACTCCGATTTTTCGGTGGAAGAAGGTACGTGCAATGAAAAGGTGATCTTGCGCAATGTCCTCATATATATAACAGCACTTTGAAATCAAACAAGCATATATGATAGTTCAAGAGAAATGGCAGATTATGGTTAGGCAAGCGGCACCACATTGCATTGCATCGTATTGCTTGACAAGCCGAATCTTTTTCACTTGACTTTAAATTGTCAGAGTAATTGATAATAGCAGCTCGCGTCCTCTTAATGAATAAGAGTAAGAATAGGTATTTATCCCACTGAAAACAGAGTAATTATAGCTTTGTTCATTGAAGATATTATTGAGTTCAAGAGTATAGCGTAGAGACTTATTGCTGTGAGTAAGTCCAATATCGAACATACAAAGTTTCGCCCAATGACCTGGGGATATTTCTTTGGAGTTCATCTCGGCGGCGAGCTTAAAGCTCCACTTAGGCATAGGCTTTAAATCAATGTGTATGTCGTGTGTATGTGCCCTTAATGATTGTGTCGTGTTTTTTATCCGACTAAACCCTTTATTGAGTGTATACGTATAGTTAATCTCAATGAACTTTAGTGGCTTTGAGACAACAGATGGCATCAGACTAAAACTACCACCTTCATACTCATAAATAACCCCATTTTGCATCATCGACTGATTACTATGATTGTAAATACTCGTCAATGAGAGTTTTGTGTGAAGGCTTTGAATCTGTTTGGTGAGAGAGGCAAATATATTTAGGCTACTGATCCCATTGTCCTGAGGGATATAAGAAGTGTTTACCAAACCTGAAGATATCGTTTGGGATGATATCAGATTCCTATGCTGGTAGGTATAGGTGACCCCCGTATTGAAAAACCACATCTCTATAGGTGACCGAAAACGATAGTCTGTACTTAGATGTAGAGTTTTATTTTGTGCAAGCATACCACTTCCTATACTTGCCGAGATAATATTATTCTGTACTGCGGATGTTAGCAAATCTGTTAATGCACCCACCCCCTCAGTGTATGCACCTTGCACTCTGAGGTCGGACTGAGCATTAAGCTTGTAGCTTAAATAAATCGAGGGGTTGAATCTAAAATATGTCTTCCTATGTTGAGCCTGCCAAGTTCCCATATTGCGATAATTAATATAATCACTTGATAGGTCCAACCTCGCTCGAAATACATACTTCTGCAATGGATGCGTGTACTCGTATTCAGGGATGAAGGACAGAAGAAGATTATCTCCCTTTAAGTTATTGATAGCATTAGAGACTATAGTGCTATGGATAGATTGAGTTGAGAGCTTGTCTCTCTTGTACTGAATGGATATAGGGAAGCTTATACGAGACCTCTTTACTTCATAGGACGAAAATAAAGAAATCTTGGATAAAAACTGTTCACTAGCTGCCAGCTGCTCGAGCCCATTTGATAAGAGCATAATCTGGGCTGTCGGTGCAGTTGAATAACCAACTAAACTTGATACCCCCCACTGAGTATTGCCCTTTCGCCAACGTAAAGAGAGAGCATCTGAGAAACTAATATCCCTATAGCGACCTTTTAGACCAGAATTCCCAAGGACAGAGGGCGAGGTCTCTGCTATATCCGAGCTAAGACAACTCGCCTTTACCGACAACTTATTCTGGACATAGCGTCTATCGCCATTATTCTTGTATTCTATCTCAAGGAATGGAGTATGCCTTCGTTCTGTTGGTGTGGTTTGTTGTTGTATAGTTATATTGGGGCGAGAAGAATCGACAAAGTCCAAGTTGTAACCATACTCATAGCGTGTTCGAGAGAAGCCATAGCCGACATTAGCCCTCAAAGTTGCATTTTCGGATAGTTTACCAATAGTACTAAGGCTTGTCAAATAATCCCCAGGGAATATATAACGCTCGCGTTTGATAGGAGGGATAACTCCCGATATGTCACCAACAATCATTGATGCTAAGGTTGAAGCCTTCTCACCAGCTATATTATCTGTAGTATTATCGTTTGCAAACTCTTGAATATTCCCTGCCTTAAGTACCCCTATGACTTGAACTTGAGGCTTGAATATCATACCCGAACCAGAAGCTTGATAGAGAGCACTCTCTCTAATGCCAGCCACAAGGCTATAGCTCCCGACAGGTTTAATTTTGGCTTTCTTGATTAGACTTATATTAAGTGCCACATCATCGGTCAGTACATCTTTATCAATCTTGGCATCGGAGTGATTGCTTAGTACTTGTACCGATGACACATAGCTCGACGGAATATTATTAGTTGCAAGGTTATATTTACCGCCCAATAGGTCTAAACCTTCGATATAGAAGTTTGATATCTCCTTTCCTTGATACTTTATTTTTCCACTTTCTGCGACATCTATCCCTGGGAGCTTCTTAAGTGCATCCCTCAGCCTGTAGTCTCCCTCCCCTGAAAATGCCCGTAGGCTATATGTAAGAGTGTCTCCTCTTTGAGTCAAAGAGGGAGTCTTTACGGTCACTTCCTTGAGGATTGTCTGTTTGGGTGAGAGGATTATCGTGATATCTTTTGCCTCCGCCTCTAGTCTTATACTCTTCTTTTCAAAGGAGATATGACTAACAATGATATAGAGACTGTCAGCCTGGCCTTTTGTAGAGAGACTAAATTGTCCTCGCTCATCTGTAATAGAGATGGCTACTGTTTTTTTTTGCCCAATAGATAGCTGGATGCTAGCACCCTCTATGGGGTTCTTGCTAGCATCCATAACAACCCCACTTAGCAAAGTCTGAGCAGATACTGAGATACTCCAGACTACAGCAAGAGTGAAAGACAGCAATAGACGAGGCCAAGGCTTCATAATCACTCCTTTTCTATCGGGATATATCCATTTTCTCTTAGGCGTAATTGCATTCCGTTGATTAGTATAGAACGTCCCCCAGACTCTCCTTTCATAACGACCATGTCTGCGATACTTTCTGGCGGAAGATTAGCCATTGGATTCTCTTCAAAGCTATTCTTTGCTTTGAGGAATTTTGTACGGGTAGTGGAGATTACATCTCCATACTGAGGTTCTACTATGTTTAAGTTTGCTTTCCTTAGCTGAATAGCTTCGAAGCAATGTACTTGCTCGCTATCGTAAACCTTTAGGATTAGACCTGGCAAGCTCGTAAATTTCCAAGGTCCAAACTGTAGAGGGATATCAGGAGCATACCATGCTACCCAAGACCTACCACCATACTCTGCTGTAGCTTTACGACAGGAATAGCCACTTATTGTATCAGTACTGCTGTCGTCTATCTCCCATACCATATTGACTTTATCCTCTTGATAAGTATAGTGGTTTGGGATAATGGTGCTATAGACCGAGAGCTTTCCTTTCGGGGTGTTCTGAAATACAGTTTGGTCAAAGAAGTAAGCAGACTTCCTTAGACGTGCTTCACCCATTTTGATTTGTTCATCAGGAGACTTCGTCTGTCGTAGGGAGTCCAGCTGAAATGCGAGGTAGTCTGAGAACAGTGCCGAAGTGCTTCCAATTTGGAGGATTGTAGAATAAACCTCTCGGTTACCATTGGATGCCTTGACGGTGTACTCATATAGGCAGTCATAGCGAGACTGAGACTGACCAATAGCTTGTAGTTGGCATAGCAACAAGGCTATACACAGGATAATCTTATTCATACTTACACGTGATTTAGAATTTCAGAGATGGTAATGCCACTGGGAACTTTAATACCTCATAGCCGATGCACGTCGCTCGTATCCACTGCGGGACTTTCCCTTGCTCCGTCGTGATCGAAGTGGAGGGCTCGCTGACTACCGCATGAGGCGAGAGCGCTCTCACAGAGACAGGCGAATAGACTATGAAGGGCTTGCTTCTTCATAAGGGTATCGTGAGTTATGGTAAGACGTTTGTGGCGTTGACTCGATGTCTTCAGATTCAGTTGTCTACCACAAACTTAGTAAAATACATGCATACATACATACATACATACATACATACATACATACAAGAAAGGTGCAAAGAAAGAGCCCCCTGATGCATGTAAATAGCCATACGTCAGGGGCTTACTTTCTATACTCGTGGAAGAAACGAATGCATACCACTACTCGCTTGTAGTGCAAACCAATAGTGGTACGGGGGTAAACCAATAGTGGTTCACGAGTCAACCACTATTGGTCACTACTATGAACCTATAGTGGTTCGCGCGTCGACCAATACTGGTCGCCCCGCAGAGCTATATTAGGTGATTGCTCCGCGTAGGGATAAAAGTTGTGGACGAGTGGCAGATAAGTTTGGACTACGTACGTGGATCTAATATCTTCGTACGTGGATATTTGGATTGACGTGCCTGGTCTTTAAGACTACGTGCATAGATAGAAGAATACCACTACGTGAAGGTGCTTTTTTCTTCACGAGAATGGTACTTTTTCCTCCGCTGGATAAGAGGAATATTAGCGATAAGGCGGAAGGGCTTGTGTATCACTTCGGAGAGGCATATCGGGGAGCTGGGCGTGCGATGCCTTAGTACAATAAGTAGAGGACAGGACTCGCGGCAACAGCCTCCTATTGGTATGGGATCTTGATCCCTATTGCTTCACCACTAAAGCAATATAAGTATGGGGTGCACACCAATAGTGGTACGCACCCCATACTTATATTGGAACAAAGCCCCTATTGCTGGATGTAAGCAATTATCTCCTCCCAGGCATCGGGATGGAACCACCGTATCTCGGGATCACGTCGCCACCAAGAGAGTTGCTTGCGAGCGTAGTGCCGGCTGTTTCGCTGAATAAGTCGCACCGCCTCGGCAAAGTCAATATCGCCATCAAAGTAGGAGAAGAGCTCCTTGTAGCCCACGGTGTTGAGCGCATTAAGGCTACGAAGCGGATAGACTCGCTGGGCCTCCTCCACCATACCCGCCTTGATCATCAGCTCGACGCGCTTATCAATTCGCTCATAGAGCTCCTCGCGATCTCGGGTGAGCCCGACCTTGACAATACGGAAGGGACGAGCTTTCTGCTGCCCCGTATGGAAAGAGGAGAAGGGGCGCCCTGTAGCAAGACACACCTCATAGCCATGGAGCACACGCTTATAGTTCTTCGGATCAACCGCCTTATAATAGACTGGATCCAAGAGATGCAGCTCCGCAAGGATTTCGTCAAGCCCTTCCGCGGCATAGCGCTCCCAGACGACTGAGCGAACCTCCTCGGGCACATCTGGCATACTATCAATTCCCTTCGTGATAGCGTCGACATACATCATAGAGCCTCCGGAGAGAAGTGCCGTGGAAGAAGAACTTTCAGCAAAGACTTGGGGCAAGAGCTCCAGGACTTCACTCTCGAAGGTAGCGGCACTATATGGCTCTGTGACCGACCTTGTCCCGACAAAATAATGAGGCACAGCAGCCCGCTCCTCATCGGAGGGGGCTGCTGTGCCTATAGGGATCTCACGGAAGATCTGCCGAGAGTCTGCCGAGAGGATGCTGCAACCGAAGTATTGCGCGAGGTGAATACTAAGCGCCGTCTTGCCTACCCCTGTGGGGCCAACAAGCACGATAAGTGTAGGGAGATCCTCCTGCTTAGTAGAGGCTCTCTGCATCAGCGATGTCGAAGCCTTCGAGGTCGATATCCCCTTCATCGACGGATTCGTCGGAGAAGAGTTCGTCATCCCATGGCTCACCCGTAGCGGGCGTTGCCAGACGGGAGGCTGCTACCTCAATGCTCTCCAGCTGCTTAGGAGCCTTACCCTCAGCCTTCGTGACGACAGGCTTATCAAGACTCTTGCCTGGGATTAGCTCTGCCAGCTCAATGAAGAAGCCACGCTCGCTCAGCATATCGAAGACAAAGAAGAGGTGCTGTCCCTTATGATCCAGCAGATCTTCCAAGCGTGTGTCGGCCATCAGGTAGCTATCCTCATCCGAAGAAGCTCCCATATCCATCATCGTGATCTCAAGCTCCTTCTGCCACTCCTCATCACAGATGTGGAAGGTCGTCAGCTCGTTGCGAGCATAGCCCAGCGAGTCGAGGATAAAGTCATTCAACTCAAGGAAGGTGGCTTCGGAGTCGATCTGAAGCTCTCTCTTGAAGAAGTCATTCTCATCGGAGAGCATTAATAGGCGATATACCATAAGTCTAAGGGATTAGGCTACTTCGTCGGGGTTACAAGGCTGAGATAAAGCTCATCAAGCTGCTCCTGATCGATCAGCGAAGGCGCATCGATCATCACATCACGCCCAGCATTATTCTTGGGGAAGGCGATGCAGTCACGGATGCTATCCAGCCCTGCGAAGAGGGAGACAAAGCGGTCCAAGCCATAGGCCAGACCACCATGAGGAGGTGCACCATACTTGAAGGCATTCATAAGGAAGCCGAACTGCTCCTGTGCCTTCTCGGGAGTGAAGCCTAAGAGGTCGAACATACGTGCCTGCAGCTTGCTGTCGTGGATACGGATCGAGCCGCCACCGACTTCTACACCATTGATGACCATGTCGTAGGCATTCGCGCGCACAGCCCCTGGATTCGTCTCGAGCATAGGTACATCCTCGGGCTTGGGAGAAGTGAAGGGGTGGTGCATAGCGTAGAAGCGCTGAGTCTCTTCATCCCACTCGAAGAGGGGGAAGTCAACCACCCAGAGGCAGGAGAACTTCGTCTTATCACGGAGACCAAGCTGATTGCCCACTTCAAGACGAAGCTCGCAGAGCTGCTTACGCACCTTCATCGCGTCATCACCTGAGAGGATGAGGATCAGGTCACCGGGCTTAGCCTGCATCGCACGTGCCAGCTCCTGCAGCGTCTCCTGACTGTAGAACTTGTCGACACTACTCTTGACAGAGCCATCAGCTTCGATACGAGCATAGACCATACCCTTAGCACCGATCTGCGGACGCTTGACGAAGTCAGTCAGAGCATCGAGCTGCTTACGCGTATAGCTTGCAGCACCCTCAGCGCAGATACCGCCGATATAGGCTGCATCATCGAAGACAGAGAAGCCATGACCCGAGAGCACATCCTTGAGCTCGACGAACTCCATACCGAAGCGTGTATCCGGCTTATCAGAGCCATAGCGCTTCATCGCATCGTGCCAGCTCATACGAGGGAAGGGCGTCTGGATATCGAGATCGAGCAACTCCTTGAAGAGATAGCGGGTCATACCCTCGAAAATCGTCAGCACATCTTCCTGCTCGACGAAGCTCATCTCACAGTCGATCTGAGTGAACTCAGGCTGGCGGTCCGCACGAAGATCCTCGTCACGGAAGCACTTGACGATCTGGAAATAGCGGTCAAAGCCACTAACCATCAACAGCTGCTTGAAGGTCTGAGGAGACTGGGGCAGAGCGTAGAACTGGTTGGGGTTCATGCGAGAGGGCACGACGAAGTCACGAGCACCCTCTGGCGTAGACTTAATGAGGACAGGCGTCTCTACTTCGAGGAAGCCCTGACCATCAAGATAGCGACGCACAGCAAGAGCAAAGCGGTGACGCAGCTCAAGGTTGGAGCGTACGCAGCTACGACGCAGGTCGAGGTAGCGGTACTTCATACGCAGGTCGTCCCCACCATCGGTATCATCTTCGATAGTGAAGGGAGGCACTTCTGCGGGATTGAGTACGCGCAGTGTCTTGACCGATATCTCGATATCCCCCGTAGGGAGCTTAGGATTCTTATTCTCACGCTCAGTGACCTCACCCGTGATCTGGATGACGTACTCACGACCGAGCTTCTCAGCCTCTGAGACGAGAGCCTCGCCTACGTGAGCCTCATTGAAGACGAGCTGAGTGATACCATAGCGGTCACGAAGGTCGATGAAGGTCATCCCGCCCATACGGCGTGCCTTCTGGACCCAGCCAGCGAGCGTCACCTGCTCCCCGACATTACTGAGGCGCAGGGCGCCACAGGTAGTAGTGCGATACATATATTCTTTTTCCTTGATCGGTAGCCAGCCAGAGGCCTGCACACCGAGTGATAAGTGCTTGTTCTCTCTACAAAAATACAAAAGATTACGGGGGATTTATAGCGCAGGTAATAGATAGAGAAGAGTAAGGCACCATAGCATGATCCTCCACCCAGAGCGAAGCACCATAGCTATACCTTAGTATAGGGGACTATAAAAGCAATGCGAGTAGAAGTGGATTCACTTCTACTCGCATCATATTCAGTCGGGATGACTGGATTCGAACCAGCGACCACTCGCCCCCCAGACGAGTACTCTAACCGGGCTGAGCTACATCCCGAGTGCTCTTGGAGACTCACCACTTGGGCTTTGTCCCTTTTGCGCTGCAAAGATAAGGAGAAGGTGGCTAACTACCAAATGTCTCGCGAAGAAAATCAAGCCCCTCCTTAATAACTCCCTCATCCGCAACCTCTACCGCCTCGATATTTCCAGGCTCGATGACGCCCATAAGCGTAATGGTGCCTACAGAGTTCTTTTTATCATGCCGCATAAGGCGCAGCAACTCGGGATAATCCTTGCAGGTATAGAAGAAGGGCGAGTAGAGCTCACGGGCCAAGGTCATCAGCTGGCGGATGTACTCCTTGCTCGTCCCACGCTGGCACATCGTGATATAGCTCTCGATAAGTAGTCCAAAGACTACAGCCTCACCATGTGGGAGTGTGCGGCGAAATTCATTCTGATGCGAGTAGGCCTCCAGTGCATGCCCTACCGTATGCCCGATATTTAGGATACGACGAAGCCCTCGCTCCGTAGGATCAGCCTCCACAACGGAAGTCTTGTAGGCAATACTCTTCTCAATGAGGGCCTGCCATTCGTCATCCATGAGGCCAACCGGGTCGCCAATATGACAGACCCCTCGCCAGGCCTCTCCGCCCATAAGGGTGGCATGCTTGACGACCTCACCATAGCCAGAGAGGAGTTCCTCCAAGGGAAGGGTACGCAGGAAGTCAATATCAACGATGACCTCACGGGCAGGGTGGAAGGAACCAATAAGGTTCTTTACCCCGAGGAAGTCAATCGCAGTCTTCCCCCCTACCGAGGCATCGACCATCGCCAGCAGTGTCGTCGGCACATAGACCGTCGCTATGCCACGCATATAGGTCGAGGCAGCTAAGCCCCCTAAGTCAAGTAGGGCTCCCCCACCGATGAGGACGAGGGCACTACGGCGGGTAGCCCCCTCTTCACTGAGCCAAGTCCATAGGAGCCCCAGCGACTCCGTCGTCTTGCACTCCTCGCCACCTCGCAACGTACGACATATAGCCTCGGGAAGTGCGGACTGCAGCTGTGGAAGGAGGTCGGGATGGAGCTCTGCGACACGCTCCTCCAGGACTAAAAAGAGTCGATCGCAAGCCAGCCCCTCAGCGACTGAGGGGAGCTTGCGATCGAGTATCTGTGTACCGATGATCATCCGGACAGTGGGTAGGCTTATGCCTTCAGCTCCATAGCCGTGAGGAGCTCTTCGACAGCAGCGTTGAGTCCATCGGCATTCTTACCACCAGCCGTAGCGAAGTGAGGCTGACCGCCGCCACCGCCCTGGATATGCTTGGCAGCAGCACGGAGGAGCTGTGAAGCATTCCAGCCTCTTGACTCTACCAGATCCTTGCTGATCATTAGCGTCAGGCTGGGCTTAGAAGAGCTGGGCTCTACGCAAGCAGCGATGAAGACGAAGGGCTCGTGAAGCTCACCTGCGATCTGGAAAGCGATATCCTTCACGATCTCAGCAGGGGCCTCCCTCTCAACGAGGAAGAGGCGGACACCACCGACCTCGACACGCTTCTCCAGCAGCTGACGCTTCTTCTCAGCGATCTGCTCACGGATGTACTCCCCTACCTGCTTACCGAGCTCGGCGTTCTCCTCAAGAGTCTTGCGGATAGCCGTCTTCAGCTGGGGGCTATTATTGAAGAGCTGGCGGATAGCATCGATCATATCAGCCTGCTCATAGAGGTAGTTCTCAGCAGCTGCACCCGTGACAGCCTCGATACGACGCACACCTGCGGCGACGGAGGACTCACTCGTGATGCGCAGCGTACCGATCACACCCGTAGAGGCGACGTGCGTCCCCCCACAGAACTCAGTCGAAGAGCCAAAGCGAATGACACGGACATGATCCCCATACTTCTCACCGAAGAGAGCCATAGCCCCCATCTCGCGAGCTTCGTCAATAGGCACCTCACGATATTCCTGCAGAGGGATGCAGGCACGGATACGTGCTGCGACGATACGCTCGACAGCACGGAGCTGCTCGGGCTCGACCTTCGCAAAGTGAGCGAAGTCGAAGCGCAGGACCTCATCAGAGACGAATGACCCCTTCTGCTCAACGTGTGAGCCGAGGACTTCACGCAGAGCCTCATGCAGGAGGTGCGTAGCAGAGTGATTAGCCTCGATGCGATGACGACGCTCTTCGTCAACCACGGCACGGAAGTCACCCTCCAGCGTAGCGGGGAGCTTCTTCATCAGGTGGATAGCGAGGTTATTCTCACGCTTGGTATCAAAGACTTCGTACTTCGTGCCATCGGTAGCGATGAGGAAGCCCTTATCACCTACCTGCCCCCCCATCTCGGCATAGAAGGGAGTCTCAGAGAGGACGACCTGATAGAAGGTAGCATTCTTCTGCTTCACCTCACGATAGCGGAGGATCTCCGTGGTACACTCGAGGGTATCATAGCCGACGAAGCGTACAGCAGAGCCATCATTGACGACCTGCCAGTCACCAGCATCGATAGCAGCGGCATTACGTGCACGCTCCTTCTGCTCCTGCATAGCCTTGTCAAAGCCCGCTTCGTCGACGCTCAGCCCCTGCTCAGTGAGGATCAGTGCGGTCAAGTCAAGGGGGAAGCCGTAGGTATCGTAGAGGACGAAGGCATCGTGCCCATCAAGAACGGTCTTACCAGCCTTCTTTGCTTCCTCGATCTGCTTATCCAGCAGACGAATACCCGTCTCCAGCGTGCGCAGGAAGCTCTCTTCCTCCTCACGCATCACCTTAGCGATGAGCTCGCGACCAGCGATGAGCTCGGGGTAAGCATCGCCCATCGTCTCGATGAGTACGGGCAGGAGGCTATACATGAAGGCCTCACGACGACCGAGGAAGGTATAGCCATAGCGGACTGCACGGCGCAGGATACGGCGGATGACATAGCCCGCCTTAGCGTTGGAGGGGAGCTGACCGTCGGTGATAGCGAAGGCAATCGTACGGATGTGGTCAGCGATGACGCGCATAGCGACATCGGACTTCTGATCAGCGCCATATTCGATCCCCGTGAGCGTGGCGATAGCCTGGATCATCGGGGTGAAGATATCGGTATCATAGTTCGACGTCTTCCCCTGCATAGCCATACAGAGACGCTCAAAGCCCATCCCCGTATCGATGACGCGCTTAGGCAGTGGCTCGAGAGAGCCATCGGCCTTACGGTTGTACTGCATGAAGACGAGGTTCCAGATCTCGATGACCTGGGGGTGGCTCTGGTTGACCAGCGTGAGGCCATCAACAGCCTTACGCTCTTCGTCAGAGCGAATGTCGATATGGATCTCGGAGCAAGGGCCGCAAGGACCTTGATCACCCATCTCCCAGAAGTTGTCGTGCTTATTCCCGTTGATGATGCGCTCAGCTGGTAGGTGCTTTGCCCAGATAGCAGCAGCCTCGTCATCACGCTCAAGGCCTTCAGCAGGAGCCCCCTCGAAGACCG
Source organism: Porphyromonas bobii (assembly GCF_943169685.1). Taxonomy (NCBI): domain Bacteria; kingdom Pseudomonadati; phylum Bacteroidota; class Bacteroidia; order Bacteroidales; family Porphyromonadaceae; genus Porphyromonas; species Porphyromonas bobii. The sequence goes on along the minus strand of NZ_CALPBU010000001.1, from coordinate 239,707 downwards.
TCACATAGAGACGCTCGGGGGAGAGGTGAAGTACCTCCGTCAAGTATTCCCAAGCCCAGTCAATAGCTTCGTGCTTGAAGTAATCCCCGAAGGACCAGTTCCCAAGCATCTCAAACATCGTGTGGTGGTACGTATCATGGCCCACCTCCTCGAGGTCGTTGTGCTTACCGCTTACGCGAAGGCACTTCTGTGAGTCCGCCACGCGGCTATGCTTGATCTCGGCATTACCGAGGATGATATCCTTGAACTGGTTCATCCCTGCGTTCGTGAACATCAGGGTAGGGTCGCCCTTGACCACCATCGGAGCTGATGGTACGATCGTGTGGCCCTTACTTTGGAAGAAAGACTTATATGACTCGCGAATCTCTTTAGAGGTCATTGTGTCGTTGTTGCTTACTATTATATGATACTTTATTTGTCCCGCAAAGGTACGGTATTTATAGGTAGTGTAGAAGCCCTACCACACAAGAGCTCTTTACTACCCGCCTCTACACATATAGAGAGAATGTACGCACGCGAGGGGAAGCAGCCTTATCGAGAATCTCTTCGTCGCAATGGGGAGTGCATACCACCGCTATACTGTCCCCCTTCGCGACCCATATTGAGACTGTTGCCGCGAGTCCTGCCCTCTATTTAGAGTGCTAAGGCATCGCACGACCAGCTCCCCGATATACCTCTCCAAAGTGATACACAAGCCCTTCGCCTTATCGCAAGTATTCCTCTTATCCTGCGGAGGGAAAAGCGTCATTCCCGTGAAGAGAAAGCACCTTCACGTAGTGGTTTTCTTCTGTCTATGTACGTAGTCTTAAAGACCAGGTACGTAAATCCAAATATCCACGTACGTAGATATTAAATCCACGTACGTAGTCCAAACATTTCTAGCACTCGTCCACAACTTTTGTCCCTACGCGGAGCAATAATCTAATAGAGGTCACTTCACAAAGCTATATAGGGATCAGTCCAAAGCTATATAGCTTGCTTCACCATCCCTATATAGCCCGACCCCGTACCCATATTGGTCGGAGGTCTGACCTATATAGGTTCATTTACCCAGCTATGGAGGTTCACTTCTTCACCTTGCATAAGACACGGATATACTTACACATAGGATAGCCCCTTCGTGATCATAAAAATCGACGTATAGCCGCCCCATGTACTGGATGGAAAGGATCCCCATAGCACAGAGCTACTCCCTGCGGTAGTCTGTGCCACTTTGGTTATCTTTGCCTTACTGTAAATAAGCACGATAGACAAAGCAACATACGCCTTATGAAGATCAACTATCGGATGGGCTTCGCCCTACCCGCCCTCATCGCAAGCATATTAGCCTTCGGCTCCTGCAAATCGTCCTCCAAGAACTCCTCCGTACTCCAGCAGAGCGCCATCGGGAAGCCAGGCGAGCTGATGCTCGTCATGGAGAAGGACTACTTCGAGTCCCCTATGGCGATGCAGCTCTATGACCTACTCGAGGAAGATGCCCCTGCCCTTCCTCAGAGCGAGCCCTCTCTACGCATCTCGCGCGTCCCTACCCCATCTTTCGAAGGCTCGCTGAAGCTCGTACGCAATGTCTTCCTCCTCGACATCGACCCTCAGCGCTACTCAAAGGTCTCGCTGAAGTACAGCTATGACGACTGGGCCAAGGGGCAGATCGTCGCGCGTATGACCTCACCCAGCGCCGACTCGGTACAGAACTACCTCAAGACTCAGGGTGAAGGGCTGATGAATCTCTTCATTCGCCACGAACTCTTCCTCTACGGCGAGGTTATCGCTAAGACCTACAGCCAGAAGGCTACCGAGCTTGTTGATAGCCTCTTCGCTCATCGCGTCAATGTCCCTGAGGATATTCGCAATAAGCGTGTCGGCAAGGACTTCCTCTGGATGTCCAACTCCTCTATGCGCTCTCGCCACGACATCCTCGTCTACACTTACCCCTACCACAGCCCCAAGGATATCAGCCTCGATGCTCTGGTCGCCAAGCGAGACTCCGTACTCAAGGCTAATATCTCGGGGGAATTCGAAGGCTCCTACCCCTGCACCGAGCAGAACTATGGCCTCCTCTACCGCCGTGTACAGCTCCCCGAAGAGGAGACAGCGCGTGCTGAACTCCGTGGTCTGTGGAAGATGGAAGGCGGTGCGATGATGGGTGGCCCCTTCGTCAGCCATGCTGTCGTCGACAAGGCTGCAGGCAAGGTCTACATCTTCGAGGGCTTCGTCTACCGCCCCAACGAGGACAAGCTCCACCTCATCCGCATGATGGAGTCTTCGCTCTACTCCTTCCGCCCCAGCGCTATCAAGGTCTTTGACCCTGGGATCATACTCAAGGCTCGCTACACCAAGGGCTTCTAATCCATAGTCTGACAATGAGTACACGCAAGATACGGGTAGCTATCACCCACGGCGATATCAATGGCATCAGCTATGAAGTCGTACTAAAGATCTTTGAGGATGAGCGCATCCTTGAGCTCTTCACCCCTATTCTCTACGGCTCTTCGCACGTAGCAAACTTCTGGAAGGCGCACCTCGGCCTCGAGCATGTCTCTTGGCAGGTCATCCGTCAGGCAAGCGAAGCCAAGGACGGCGTGCTGAATATCCTCGACTGTACCACGGGACGTGAGCAGGTAGAGATCGGCCAGCCCACCGACGCGGCTGGGCGCGCTGCCTTCGAAGCCCTTGAGCGTGCTACGGCAGATATCCGCATGGGACTCTGCGACGTCCTCGTCACAGCCCCCATCAATAAGGCCGTGATGCCACGCGACCTCTTCCCATTCAATGGGCATACAGATTACCTCGAGGCGATCGCAGCACGCACACCTGGCGAATCACTGATGGTGCTCGCCTCGGGCGACTGTCGTGTGGCCTTAGCTACGACACACATCCCCGTGAGTGCTATTGCCTCACGACTCTCGAGCGAACTGATCCTCCGCAAGCTCCGCCTCCTCGAGGCTGGCCTACAGAGAGACTTCGGTATCACGAAGCCACGCCTCGCCGTACTTGGCCTTAACCCCCACGCAGGAGATAAGGGGCTTATGGGGAACGAGGAGGATACGATTATCCGTCCCGCTATCGAGGAGGCTTTCACCTCGGGCATCATCACCTTTGGTCCCTTCCCTGGGGACGGCTTTTGGGGCAGCGGGCGTGTAGATTCCTTCGACGGCATCCTCGCCATGTATCATGATCAGGGCTTAGCTCCCTTCAAGGCGCTGTATATGAACGAAGGGGTAAACGTCACGCTGGGACTCAGCTTCGTACGCACATCCCCCGACCATGGTACAGGCTACGATATCGCTGGTAAGGGTATCGCTGACCCCACCTCGATGCGAGAGGCTATCTACAGCGCACTGGACATCTACCGCCACCGTCGTAGCTACGACGAGGCTACGCGCAATCCTCTCCGCCGTCACTACCACAATCGAGGGCGAGACGACGAGAAGCTCGACACGACCAGTACCCCAGACGAATACTAACGCTTCGCCCCCCAAGCTCATGTCCCTCAAGATATATACCGCCTCGGCGGGATCGGGGAAGACGCACGCGCTCACACGCGAGTTCCTGCGTCTGATGCTCAGCAATGGCGACCCCAGATACTTCTCGACTATCCAAGCGGTGACCTTCACTAAGAAGGCCACCGCTGAGATGAAGGGGCGTATCGTCGCTGAGCTCTCTACCCTCGCACGCACCCCAGAGGAGTCCCTATTCACAGATGATCTATGCAGGGAGCTTGGTATCTCTGAGGCGAAGCTACAGGAGCGAGCCAATGCGACGCTGCATGCCCTGCTACTTGAGTACACGAACTTCCGTGTGCGTACCATCGACTCGTTCTTCCAAGAGGTCGTCCGCTCCTTCGCCTATGAGCTGGGCCATGCTGGGGCCCTCCGTGTACAGCTTGACTCGGACCAACTCCTTCATCAGGCCGTCCTCGAAGTCTTAGCCCGACAGGATCAAGAGAAGAGCGACGAAAAGATCGAAGCTTGGCTCCAAGAGCTAACTACCGAGGCGATCGAAGATGGGAAGGGCTACAATATCGAAGACCAGCTCAGCAAGTTCGCCAAGCAACTCGAGAACGAAGCCGTCAAGCAGCTACGTGCGGGCAAGGAATTCCCCTCCCAAGCGCAGGTCAAGAAGCTACGTGAAGCAGCTCGTAAGATCATCAAGGATAAGAGGGAAGCGCTCAGCGCCCTTGCTGAAATAGCACTCAATGTACTGGCGCGGTCTGGGGTAGCAATAGAAGATTTAAGCAACAAGAGGTCTGGAGTCTTTGGAGCGACTTATGCCTGTCAAAGAGTGCAAGGAGCTTTTACCATAGACGGAGTACCTCTTGCAGAGCGCTCCTACCTACAAGGGTTCCTTGCTGCTACAGACACAGAAACGAGGCTGGCTAAGCTAGTAGGAAGTAAAGGCAAACACTCTATCCGTGAGCAGATCGAGCCCCACCTCAGCAGCATCTATGATGCCCTCAAAGCCTTCAGCGACTACAACTTCCAGCAGCTCCCCATCTACGTCACAGCCCAGCAGATCAACCGATATGCGGGGCTCTATGGCATACTGATCGACATCGACAATGCCCTCCAAGAGCTCAAGCGAGAGGGTAAGCTCATGCTCATCTCTGATGCACCTTCGCTCATCCAAGCGCTACTGAAGGACAATAATGATGCACCCTTCCTCTACGAGAAGATCGGGGCGCGCATCGAGCATCACATGATCGACGAGTTCCAGGACACGAGTCGTATGCAGTATGAGAACTTCAAGCCTCTCCTTGATAATGCCCAGAGCCAAGGTCAGGACTGCCTCATCGTCGGTGATGCCAAGCAAAGTATCTACCGCTTCCGCAACTCCGACAGCACCCTACTGACCACACAGCTCACCGAGGACTTTAAGTCTTCCGCTGAGCGCAAAAACCTTGAGGACAACTGGCGTAGTGTCCCCGAGATCGTAGACTTCAACAACGCTCTCTACCCACAGCTCTGCTCACTCATCCGCAGTGTCTTCGATTCACTTTGGGGCGAGGTCAGGGGCTACGGCTTCCCCGAAGGGCAAGAGGAAGTCAAGAGCCGACTGGATGCAGAGCTGGACATCCTCCTCAAGGCCTATGAAGACGTGGAGCAGAATACTCCTAAGCCAAAGCAACAGCGAGGCCTCGGGCAAGTCGTACTCCATCGCTATGCTCCCCCCAAAAAGAAGGATGATAGCACCACAGAGGGAGAGGACAGCGAAGAGACTTCAGACACCGAAGAGGAAGTACCCAACGGTGCCTTAGATCAACTCCCGCTTGTCCTCGTCGACCTACTCAAGCGAGGCTATCGCTGCTCCGACATCGCTATCCTCGTTCGTACGAAGGCGCATGCAGCCAATGTAGCGGAGACTCTCCTCAACGCTCCCGATGACGTACTGGAGGGCTACTCCCTACCCTTCCTCTCAGAGGAAGCTCTACACGTCGACCGCGCATACTCCGTACGCTTCATCATCGCAGCCCTCAGCTATCTGGCAGATACCAGCATCCCACTACGATTAGCAGTCCTCCAAGAAGCCTATCACCAAGTCCTCGCCCTCTCGGGGCAAGCGGAAGAAGACCTATCCGAAGCCGAGCTACAAGAGCTGCGTGACTTCGGGCGCCAAGGGCTCTACGAAGTCGTCGAGATCATCAACTCACGCTATGGGAAGCTCTTCCCCGAGAGCGAAGGCGCCTACCTCGTCAAGCTCCTCGACATGCTCTATAGCTGGGAGCAAGAGGAGGCTGCAGATATCTCGACCTTCCTCCAGTACTGGCAAGATAAAGGCCATCTGCAGAGTATCGTCAACAACTCAGCCGAGGATGCTATCACCCTGATGACCATCCATAAGTCCAAGGGGCTTGGCTTCCCCGTCGTCCTACTCCCCGACATCAGCTGGAAGCTGGATGAAGCCTTGAGCGGCAACAAGGAGAATATCCTATGGTGCCCCATCCCCCATATCAGCGAGACCGAAGAGCTTATGGCAACGCACGTGACGAGCGTCCCTCTGAAGTACACTGCCACGCTGCAGATGAGCTACTTCGCTAAGCCCTACTTTGTGGAAAAGCTCAAGAACATGATGGACTCGCTCAACCTCCTCTATGTCGCCACCACGCGCCCCAAGCAAGAGCTTCATATCTGGATCCGAGAGGAAGCCCAGAAGGGACAGGAAGAGGAGTCTGGGAAGAAGAAGTCCAAGAAGAAAGAAACATCTGAGGAGAAGATCTCCAAGATAGAAGACCTCTTCCTGGCCACCGTAGAAGAAGACAAGGCTCTCTATGAGATCCTCCCCGCTCATCAGACGACGAAGGAGGATCCCATAGGTGACAGTACTTCTGCACCAAAGAAGAAGCACTCCGACTCCGGAGAGGATAGCGCTACGGCTCTGCAAGTAGGTGCACTAAGCTCCTACCCTATTGACCAGCGCTTAGCCATCCTTCGTGAGGGTCTCGAGTACTTCTCCGAGGATAGCCAGCGGGCCTATGGGCGTACCCTGCACCTCATCCTCTCTGAGATCGAGACCGCAAGCGATGTAGCACCTGCCATCAGCGAGGCCGTACATCATGGATATATCAAGGCAGAGCATGCGGAGGAACTCTCCACCCAGCTCCGTGCTGTCGTAGAGCACCCCGAAGCAGCCCGATGGTTTGACGGCACAGGGAGGATCTTCAACGAGCGTGCGATCATCGGTGGAGAGCTGGAGACCAGCCGCCGTCCTGACCGAGTGATCTTCTACCCCGATGGCCATATCGAGGTCGTAGACTATAAGTCTGGGGAGGAGCGTAAGGGTCACCACCGCCAAGTCCGTGAGTATATGGAGCTTCTTCGTCAGATGGGCTACACAGAGGTATCGGGCTATCTCTGCTACCTCCATGAGCCAGCGCCCAAGATTCTACAAGTGAAGGGGTAGCCAAGCTATCCTTGATACAAGAAGAGCAGCCTACTGCACAGCCCTCAGTGAGGGGATGCAGTAGGCTGCTCTTATATAGTAAAGTAGGAAAGTGAGCGTGTGGCTCAGCGACGATTAATCCTCGTCGTCATCATCATCATAGTCGTAGTCACCGACACCGTGAGCATCGAGGAACTCCTCGCTCGCATCATTGAGGTTGTCGATGAGACGCACCAAGATGGTATTATTCTTCTTGAGCTGTGCCTGTTCTTCAGGCGTACCACGGAGACCATCGAGACGCATCTTGATGAGGGTCTTGTAGCCATCCTTCATCAGAGCTTCCCAGCCATCGAAGACTTTATAGAGCGCCTTGAGCATACGGTCATCACCATCATAGGCACCGAGCGCAGCAGCCTGCTCTCTCAAGCCCTTGAGATCTTCGATCCACTCCAGGCGAACCCACTCAGCGCGGTTGTAATCCTTGGCATCCATCGCATCATTCATCTTCGCCATCTGGTCGAGACCATAGTTGGAAAGGCAAATGAGCTCATTGTTGTACTCGACGGCATTGTCGTACTCACCCTTGGCATAGTAGACGCCTTCATCGGGCTGCCAGCCGCGCTTGGTCTCTTCACCACCGAAAGCAGCTTGCATCTGCTCCTGCATCTTCTGCATCTGCTTCTCGATAGCTTCGGCAGAGTTATCTCCCCCGAAAAGCCCCTGAAGCTTCTTAAAAAGGTCCATCATTTTTGATTGTAGTTTGATTATAAATAAATCGATTACACGGCAAAAATAGTGATTTCCATCAATACCGCAACCCTGCAGACGGTATAATATCAGGCACGTTGCAGGCAAATACAGTCCCATCCCCGCTTAGAAGGAGGCATGACCCTTCTGCTGAAAGGCCCTATTCCTCGCTATAGACCGTGAGCATAGAGCTCCGAGGATCAGACAAAGTCAACCGATAGACAGGCTCCCTACCGATACGGATCCGCACTATGACTCATATAAGAATACAAGTAGACCTATATAGGAATCAGCGCAATCCTATATAGGAATGCGCGCAAAGCTATATAGGAATGATCACGAAGCTATATAGGAATCAACTCAATCCTATATAGGAACGCTCACGAAGCTATATAGAAATATAAGAAGAGCTATATAGCTTCCACCAGCTCATACAATACGGCCTCATAAGACTGTTGCCGAGAGTCCTGCCCGCTATTAATTGTGCTAAGGTGTCGCACGCCCAGCTCCCCGATATACCTCTCCGAAGTGGTCAAGCAAGCCCTTCGCCTCATCGCGAGTATTTTTCTTATCCAGCGGAAGGAAAAGTGTTGTTTTTGCGAAGAAAAAGCATCTTCACGTAGTGCTTTTTCCGCATCTATGCACGTAGTCTTAAAGACTATGCACGCAAATCTAAATATCCACGTACGTAGATATTAGAGCTACGTACGTAGCCCAAACTTATCTGCCACTCGTCCGCAACTTTTATCCATACGTGGAGCAACAACCCAATAGAGGTCACTTCACAAGGCTATATAAGGATCGATCCAAAGCTATATAGCTTTCTTCGCCATCCTATATAGCTCTACCCACGTACTCATATACCTATATGTGGGAGCATTGCGCAAGGCCTCCTCTTCATTACTCGTACCTCCCTCCCTCAAAAATCGGAGGCTTTAGGCTGAGAAGTTCGAAGGAGAAAAGTGCAAGCTGTGAAGAGATGGCCTTGCGCAATGGTCTCCTCATAAGAATGCATTGATCGCCCCCTCAAGCAGTCAATAATAAAAGCCATCACCCTACCGCCACAGGATTATGTGAGCGGTAGGGTGATGGCTTTCCCTTGCGAAGGGAGGGAGGCACTATGCCTCGGGGAGGGTCATCTTGACCAAGACGATCTTCGTCGATGTGGAGCGGAGAATCTCAAAGCGCAGGTCACCGATCTCAAGGATCTGCCCCTGCGAAGGGATGCTGGGATGGTGGTACAAGATGTAGCCAGCGATAGTCATGAAGTCCTCATCCTCGGGGAGTGTCAGACCAAACTTCTCGTTGATATCATCGATCTCCATACGTCCGCTGAAGACGAAGGTACGATCATCAAGGCGCTTGGCTACACGCTTCTGACGGTCATGCTCATCCTCGATATCTCCGAAGAGCTCCTCGACGATATCCTCAAGCGTCACCATACCTGCCGTACCGCCAAGCTCGTCGATGACGACTGCGATACTCTTCTTTTTCTGCATCAAGAGGCGCATCAGCGTGCTGGCTTGCATACTCTCGGGGACGAAGAGGGCTGAGACGATGCGCTTCTGCCAGTCGTCACCGCGGAACATTTCACTCGAATGGATGTAGCCGACGACTTCGTCGATATTCTCCTTATAGACGATGAGCTTTGAGAGTCCCGTGCGGATGAAGAGTTCCTCAAGATGCGCACGCGTCGAGTCAATGCTTGCCCCGACGATCTCATTGCGAGGCCGGAGGCAATCACGCACCTGAAGGCCCGAGAAGGAGATGGCATTTTGGATGATCTTCACCTCCGTCTCGATACCCGAGGCCTGACCATCGTCCGAGCTATGCGTGAGGTAGTACTCGAGGTCCAGTGAAGAGAGCTGGGGGCGAATAGCCACACTTGAAGTACGCTGCCCTGCGAGGAAGAGGATCGCACGCGTGATCAGCCCAATGATCCAAGCAAAGGGATAGAGCAGGAGATAGACGAGGAAGAGGATCCCTGCGAAGAAGCGCATCGTGCGGTTGGGGTTAGCACGGAAGGTCACCTTCGGGAGGAATTCCCCGACGAAGAGGATCAGCAGCGTACTGAGGACCGACTGCGCCAAGAGAATGAGCCCATCATTCTCGCCCAAGAGGCTCTTGAGCCAAGGCTCCATCAGCACAGCGGTCAAGAGACCATAGATGACGAGGGCAACATTGTTCCCCAGGAGCATCGTCGTGATGAAGTGGTCGGGACGCGAGTAGAAGACACCTAAGATCCGAGCCGACACACCACCACGGCTTCGGTCAAGCTCAAGACGGAGCTTATCCGAAGAAAGGAAGGCGATCTCCATACCAGAGAAGAAGGCCGAAGCAATTAGGCAGAGGAATATATAGAGGTAAATCATCGTCGATGGTGAGAGCACACTGCGCTGAAGAGCTTAGAGATGGGGAGCTTGCTTCAGCGTATCGGCCCGTGGGGCTGCAGGTGCAGTAGGTGAGGTCGCCTTATTCTCGTCGTAGTCAAAGGCACCCTTGTTGTCGTAGATCTCATACCAGCTGAGATCATCCTTAGCATTGAAGTGGGAGCCACGAAGCTCCTTGCCTTGGGTGAGGAAGTAAGTCGTATCATCCGAATAGAGGCGCTTCTCAGCACGAAGCCAAAAGAGACGCTTCGTCTTGAGGCGCTGCCCATCAGGTCCCTGGACAAGGACGTGACCGATGAGCTCCCACTCCTCCTTGAGCGGTCGGCGGATAGCGGAGTCTGCCTTGATGAAGACCTGACTACCGCTCTTGAGGTCATAGGGCCGTAGGACAAGACCACGTGGGAAGACCCATTCATTGCGGTCATTACGCTCATAGATCAGAAGCTCGGGAGCGGTCATACGATAGCGGATGAGTCCAGAGTCCGAGATGAGCGTATTGAGCGCTACCATACGAGCTGTATAGAGCGAGTCGGGATTGACCGCCAGATTCTTCACCTCGACTTTCTTCTTGCTGCATGCCCCCAGCGAAAGGAAGAGCGTGCAGAAGACAAAGAGCATAGCGAAGGGATACGAACGAGAAGTCCCCCGCTGTCTGGATGGAGTATCCAGACGGCGGAGGGCTTCTTCCCTCTCTCTTGCACCTAAGTGCGAAGGGAGATCAGACATAGAGCGAGCTATGTAGATTAGGGGATGACGACACTTTCGCCACCGAAGCTAACCGTAGAACCCTTCTTGATATCAGGATGCATGAAGATCTCCTGTGCAGAGGGGAGGTAGCGAGAGTAGTTGGCGATAGCGCGATTAGCCTGAGCAGAGACCGAGGGGTCTACGCTGGCAGCATGGCGGAGCTTATTGATGACGAGATAGTAGTAGCAGCGCTGCTTGATCTTGTCATCGGGATAGTAGCGAGAAGCATTACCAGCGGAGAGCTCAGCGAGGTAGAGCAGTACGCGACCATTACGGGGATTCTCAGCGAGGATCTTGTTCCCGTAAGAGATAGCTGCACCACTGTTGCGCTGTACCTGAGCGATCTGGAAGAGTGCTTCGTAGCACTTGAGGCGGTCAGAAGAGTTCTTAGCCAGGTCAATAGCCTTGTTGAGGAACTCCGTAGCCTCAGCGTAGCGCTTATCGCGGATAGCTTCACCAGCGATACCCATAGCCGCCGTGACCGAAGGCTCGATATCGAAGAGGTAGCGACCGGCACGTACAGAAGCATTGCCATCGCAGCCTGCACGCTGGAAGAGTGCGAGGACATTCTGCAGGAAGGCCTTATCCGTCTTATGCTGATCGATCTTCTCTACCGTATAGGTCTTCTCGAGCTTGTCACAGCTGGCCAGACCGCTCTGAGCGAACTCCGTGTCCATCTGATTCTTGTACGTCTCGATGACCTTCTTAGCTTCGTCTGTCTCAGCAGCAGCGAGGATAGCATCTGCGTACTCAGCAGCCTGCGTATACTCGTTGATGTACTGGTCGATCTTCGACTCATCCTTAGAAGCGATGAGGCGCGAGCTGAAGACATAGTAGTAGAGGAGCTGGATAGGCGACTCGGCCTTGTAGCGCTCTACGACAGGCTTAGCCCACTGATAGACCTGTGTGAAGTCTGCATCAGCACCTGCGATCGTCTTGTAGTCCTCGATCTTATCAGCCAGGATCTGAGGCGTACCGACCTTAGCATCATCACCGAAGTAAGTGATACGGTCGTCATAGAGCTTCATCAGCTGGTTGAGGATCTTCTTCTTTTCATCTGCAGTCTTAGCCTGACCAAGCTTCCAGTGAAGGATCTTAGCACCGATGATGTATATATTCTTAGATGCTGCGGGGCAGTTGTCGTACGCCTTCTGCCAATGCTCATAGGCGTCGGCATAGTTCGCCGTCTTACCAAAGCTGGTCAGCAGGCTGATACTTTGGCGGCAGCGGATGCTGTCTTCACCTGAGCCAAAAGGAGTACCTGTAGCTCTACCCGTCTGGGCATAAGCAGCCGTCGAGAGAAGTCCGAGAGCTGCTACCAGGATCATTCTGTTCAGTTTCATTGTCTCTTGTCTTTAGTGTGTAAATGATTAGCGCATAGTCGGCCGTAGACCTCCACCATATAGAGCGGCGGATAGTCCATAGCAAGGCTATATAACCCCTAGTTGATACGTGCCTTGCGGAACCAGTTCTCATTGAAGAGAATCCCCACAGTGAGGCCAAGTGAGTGCTCACGCACCATACCGGTGGCCTGAGGAGTGAGGTACTTATAGTCTACGGTAATATTGACGAGCGAACGACGGTCGATGAGCGGCATACCGATACCGACCGATGCGGTGAGTTCATTGTAACCCTTCTGCTCACCCGAGGAGGTTGGGACGAGCATATAGGAGTTAGCCCCACTCAGACCAAAGCGATAGCGGGAGCGAGAGAAGAGTCCACGACCACGAGGATCGGGGATCCACTCGGCACCAAGGCCTACACGATAGTGATCGCGAGGTGCAGCACCATCCTGAGCAAGACCGGTAGCCTTAGCCCACTGCATATAGGTGAAGCCTGCTCCGACAAGGAGGCTCTCACTATGGCGATAGGTAGCACCGACCGAGTAGCTCATAGGCACATGGTGGAGGCTACGTGAGGTGATCGTATCTGAGGACTCGGGTACAAGCTGGCTGGAATTCTCTGCGCTGAGGAAGTGCTGATCGATGAGCGTCGAGCGGAGCTTGATCTCAGGGGCGAACGTAGCACCCACGACGAGGCTACGTCCCTTCTTCTGATCCAGATCCAGCTGGTACTGCGCACCGATATCAGCCTTGAAGCCCTTGAGCTGGAGCTGCGTGCGGTAGAAGGGATTGGATGCACCATCCGACCCGATATATACCTGACGCTCCTGCGTCGTGTAGCCGAAGACATAGGAGCCATTCACCCCGAGGGAGAAACCGCCAATACGCCCTGCTACACCGAGGTAAAGGTCGCTGAAGCCACCCTGTCCCAGATAGGTACGTTGATAGTTATTCTGGCTATCTCCCTGGAGCTTCTCGAGGCTACCGAAGCGATAGCCCACGGTCGAGAAGGGAGTGATCCCTGCACTGACCGCGATATGACGGCTCACGGGGAAGAGGATCGTAGCGTAATCAAGGTTACCCAAGACACGGCTATCACGATTCCCGCCCTCAGCGAGGTGAGATCCACGCAGCGACACTGCCAGATCCATGATGAAGGTCATGGAGTCGACAGCGGTATAGGAGGCAGGGTTAGCGGGGTTGACGACGAGGCCGTCACGCAGACCCGCACCGATACCCCCGAGAGCTCGTGTCGTAGCCGTCTGGCGCATACCGAGTGTCCCATAGCCGAAGCGACTATAGGGCGAGCGGTCTGAGTTGCTCTGGGCGCTAAGGGCGCCTGCTGTCCCAGCTGTAAGTAGTCCTGCGGAGAGGAGGTAGCTGAGGATCTTCTTCTGCTTTATCATCTGTTGTACTCCAGTATCTTATTCAGTCCATAGAGGACGAGGTCGGGCTCTACGCATACCTCTTCGGGGAGGTACTGCTCGATGAGAGGAGCATCGCCCCCTGTGACGTAGACCTTGACATTAGGGTCTGACGCCTTAGCTTCATCTATATATCCCTTGATCTCATAGATCACTCCACGGAGCACTCCTGAGGTAATCGCCTCGGAGGTTGTCTGCCCGAAGTCTCGTACGGGAGGCGTGATCTCGTGGATCAACGGTAGGCGCGAGGTGAAGTGATTCAGCGCCTTGAGTCGGGTATAGAGCCCTGGGGAGATATTCCCCCCGGTATATTCCCCCTTAGGGGAGATCTGCTCATAGGTGATCGCCGTCCCCAGGTCTATGACCAAGAGGCTGACACCCTCGGGTGCCAGAGTATGTGCCCCGACGACAGCCGCCATACGGTCACTACCGAGGCGCTTGCGGTCGTAAGCCACGCTTACAGGTACGGCTATATGCTCGTCGACCTGCAGCACGGTGGGGATACGCTCAGCGAGCAGGCTGAGTAGCATCTTGTCGACAGCTGCGACAGAGCTATAGATCGCCGCCTGCAGAGCTGGATGATCGGATAAGATGACCCCAGCTTCTCGTAGGGAAACTTGAGGGAAGGAGTAGTGGGCGATGAGCTCACCTCCATCCGCCACGGCCACTTTGCAGACCGAGTTTCCCTGATCGATGATTAAATTCACTTAGTGGTCAGATAGTCAATGATACCACAAAGAAACGGCTTTTATCTGGAATATACCGCAACTACGGTAAGAGGAGCGGCTTCCTATCACCGCGCCGAGGCACGATGAAGCCATCACTTTAGTCAAAGAGTGGCGTCCCTTCACCGACCAACTCATGCAGTCGGATCAAGGCCTTATCCTCTGCCTCACGCATACGCTCCTCGTCCTCGGGGCTCTTATCCTTGAGCCCGCAGAGATGGAGGACACCATGGATGATCACACGGTGCAGCTCTTCGGCATACTCGTTGCCAAGGAGCTCGGCATTGCTACGCACCGTATCAAGGCTGATAAGCATGTCCCCCGAGATCACATTCCCCTCACTCTCGTCGAAGGTGATGATATCGGTATAGTAGTCATGATCGAGAAAGTCTTGATTGGTCTGCAGGATGCGCTCATCACCACAGAACTGGTAGCAGAGCTCGCCGACACGACGGTCATAGCTGGCAGCGACCTCACGGATCCAGTTGCGAAGGACACGCTCTCGGAGGCGAGGCTCCTCGACGTCTTCGTCAGTATAGTAAGCTATAAGCTCAGATTCTTTCGACATAAGTGATATGCTGTAGTCTAATCTTTCTTGAGTAAGGGCTCCTCATCGGCCAGGCGCCCATGGCCATAGCGGAGCACCTCGAAGGGCTCCTCTGTGCAGTCGACGATCGTCGAGGGAGCCAGCGGGATGTCGCCAGCATCGAGGATGGTGTAGACGGCATTCCCGTAGCGCTCGTCGATGAGCTCGGGATTGGTGCAATACTCGGGCTCGTCCTCATCCTCTATGGGGAGCGAAGAGGTGATCAGTGGATTGCCTAAGTGCTCGGCAAGAAGACGGCCGATAGGATGCTGGGCAAGGCGGACACCCACCTCACGGCGCTGCTTGAAGATACGTGGCAGGGCACCCGATGCTGGGAGGATGAAGGTATAGTTGACCTCGTGATCCTTGATGAACTTAAAGGCGCGGTCATTCATCTTACAGTACTCTGACACCTGGCTCAGCGAAGCACAGGCGATAGAGAGCGCCTTCTTCTTCGGGTCGATCTTCTTTAGGCGACAGATCTCCTCGATGGCACGCTGGTGCAGCGCGTCACAGCAGTAGGCGTAGCCCGAAGCCGTGGGATAGATGAAGATCGCACCACGACGGAGCTCATCGACAAGCTCGGTGAGCAAGCGATAGTCGGGGGAGTCAGCGTAGATCTTAGTGAGCATAGTGTAGAGTAGCTATTATGAAAGGGCTATCACTCAGCACCGAGGCCTACCTGACGCACGACCTCATAGATGAGGATACCGCCAGCGACCGAGACATTGAGCGAACCGATAGCACCGACCTGGGGGATACGGACGATCTTATCCGCACGGCGCAGGACATCCTGTGACACCCCGTGATCTTCAGCCCCAAGGACCAGACCGAGGGGAAGCGACAGCTCACTCTCGGTATAGATATCTGCGGCCTTCTCTGAGGCAGCGACGATCTGGATGCCGTTCTCCTGCAGTAGGGTAACAGCAGCCTGTATCGAGCTGACTCGGCAGACGGGGATACGGTGGAGCGCCCCAGCGGAGGTCTTGACGGCATCGGCAGTCACCGACACACTCCCTCGCTCGGGGATGATGATCGCATCCACACCAGCGCACTCTGCCGTACGGGCGATAGCACCGAAGTTTCGCACATCCGTGAGTCCGTCCAAGAGGACAACGAAGGGAGAGCGTCCTTCTTCGTAGAGCATCGGGATGAGCTGATCCAGCTGCGTGTACTCGATCTCGCTGATGAAGGCGATGACCCCCTGATGCTGCTTGCGCGTCAGACGTGTCAGGCGCTCCTCGGGGACGATCTGCACAGGGATCGTACGCTCCTTGGCCACATCCATGATATGGCTCACTTCGCTGCTACGCAGTCCGCGCTTGAGTAAGATCTTATCAATCTCACGACCTGCCTCCAGGGCTTCGATAAGTGGGTGGATCCCGAAGATCAGGTTATTCTTTCCCATCAGTCCTTATACCTTATTATATACGTCAGTCTATTCTCTTTAGTTCGTGCCACACGCACCCCAGATCAATCGGGGCAGTTTCAGACGTGCGCACATAGAGCAAAGATACAAAAAGATAACAGCTCCTGCCCGTAGACTCACACAGCCACCTTGCTATCTCCCCTGCAGGCACCTCCACGAGGAGTGATCAGCACCACACGAGCGTGCGACACAGCTCCCCAGTCAAAGCGTAAAGAATAGGCCCCTCTCCTATTATCCGAGCAAGAGCATTCCATTGGAGTAGGTGCTATGAACCTATATAGGATGACGAAGAAAGCTATATTGCTTTGGACTGATCCCTATATAGCTTTGTGAAGTGACCTCTATTAGGTTGTTGCTCCGCGTAGGGATAAAAGTTCTGGACGAGTAGCAGATAAGTTTGGACTACGTACGTGGCTCTAATATCTACGTACGTGGATATTTGGATTTACGTGCCTGGTCTTTAAGACTACGTACATAGATAGAAGAATACCACTACGGGAAGGTGCATTTTTCTTCACGAAAACAAAGCTTTTCCCTCCGCTGAATAAGAGGAATACTCACGATAAGGCGAGGAGCTTGCGTATCACTTCGGAGGGGTATATCAGGGAGCTGGGCGTGCGATGCCTTAGCTGAATAAATAGAGGGCAGGACTCTGCCGCAACAGTCTCATATAGGTCAGCGGGAAGAGCTATATAGGTCACAGACTCGACCTATATTGGTCGTCACTCGGACCTATATAGGTCACGTCAGCGATCTATATAGGTTCATAGCACCCCATCCTATAACTACATACGTCCTCCACACTATTCACTTATGAAACAGGCATATAAAGCAAGCCCCCGACCTCAGGCATCTTCTTATGCACTTCGGTGGGGGCTTGACGTATCAACGTAGAAAGGGGGGAGCGTACCTATAGGCTGTAGCTGATACTCCCCGAGAGCCAGAAGCCAGGCTGCGGTACGCCAGCGATATCAGCGTACTGCGTGTCGGTGATATTATTCAGCTCGAGGCCAGCACGGAGGTGATTCGTCAGACGATAGTCGAGCTTGAGGTCAAGCGTCGCAAAGGGACTGGCTTGATTGACACGATCCTGATAGCGCAGCGCCCAGAGGGCTTCTATTCGAGAGCCGACGTTGTGTGCGAGCTGTGCCGTGAACTTGTGGCGGAGATAGTTCAGCGCATACTTAGACATCGCGACACCAGGAGCACGATGCCTCTGCGTCATATAGAGGTAGTCAAGGCTGAGACGTCCCGCATCACCAAGGAAGGGCAGGTACTCGCCAAGGCGAAGAGCCAGCCCAGCTTCGAGACCTTGGTTCGTAAGCTCAGCGATATTGTGCGAGGTGAAGGCCGTCTCCGTGCGGTCGAACTTCACCCAGTCAATGAGGTTGCTCCCCTTCATCAAGAAGTAAGAGAGGTGCGCCTCTACGTGCGAGGTCTGGTACTTCGCAATAGCCTCAAAGGAGTGGGCATACTCAGGCTGGAGATTGTCTCCATGCTTGTGGACAGGGTCGGTATACCAGAGGTCGTTCAAGGTCGGCAGACGCATCGAGCGACTCCAAGTAGCGACGAAGCTCCAGCGATCAAGGGGATGATAGTTCACACTCACCGAAGGGAGGAAGGTATACTTCCCTGAGAGGAGTGTATTATGACTCATAAGCGTCCCAGCGGAGATCAGCCACTTATCCAGCTTGACTGTATGCTCCAGACTGAGGCTGACATTCGTTCGACTACCGAACTTCGTGTAGTAGCTCTCGGGCTTAGCGCGTGGTGTACCGAGCTTATTCCCGATGACCTCCTCATAGCGAAGCTCACCACCGAGTGTCGTCGTCCCGAGGAGGGAGCTGTAGTTGGCGATGAGCCCAGCACCATAGTTATTCACGATATGGTGGTTCTGCCCAAAGGTCGTCCCACGCACCAGCTCGAAGCAGTCGTACTCACGATCCCAATAGATAGTGGGGAGAAGACGCAGGCGCTCACCACCAAGGTCACCACGCAGCGAGGCGATCATACGCTGGGTATGCTCGTACTGATTGGGATACTTAGCCGAATAGAAGGAGTTGGCACCAAACTTTTTCTCATTGTAGCCGAGCTGGAGATCCATCTTGTTCTCCGCTGGGAGATTTAGGCGTGTTTGCCAGAGGGCATTATAGATCTCGTAGTCGGTATTCGTGCGGTAGCCAGCACTGGAGCGGCGGCTCAGCGAGAGGCTATTCTCCGTCTTGCCCCACGTCATCGCTCCACGGAGCTCTGCACCCACGAGGCGGTGCATACCCGCAGTAGCCTTGGCATAGAGGGAGGTCTCTGCGCTGTGCTTGGTGATGATGTTGATAGCCCCCGAGAAAGCACCCGTACCATAGATAAGAGCTGAGGGGCCACGAAGCACCTCGATACGCTCGATATCCGAGAGGTTGATAGGGAAATCGAAGCTTAGGTGCCCCGTCTTACTGCTGCTGACATTGACCCCATTGAGGAGGATGACGATCTGCTCGTGTGAGCCGCCACGAATGGAGACATCGGCCTGTACCCCTTGGGCACCGCGCTGTGCGACGTCGATACCCGCTACATAGTTCAGCAGCTCTTGGATACTTCGCGCAGGGGTCTGGGCGATCTCACGTGCCGAGATGACGGTGACGAGTCGCGTAGCTTCATTCAGCGGGGTAGCTGTCTTAGAGGCTGTGACCGTGACCCCCGTAAGCTCCTTGTCGGGCTCACCGAGGTTGTACTCAGGCTCAGACGCAGCTACATTCTGCGCACTGACGGTGGAGGTGTAGGCGCAAGCCAGCGCCAGGCTGGTGAGCGTACCGATGTTGATGATACGGTGCATCGTGTTGAAGGCACCGTAGCTCTTGCGCGTCATACGCCGGAAGCGTAGCGCGACAGAGGTCTGCATGTTTGTTTGCTTCATCTGTAGATAAAAGATTGATTAGACGTGGACCTCACCTCGCTTGCCGTCACGAAGGAGACACAAGCCGAGGAAGGTAAATAAGCCATTGAATAGGAGAATCTCGTATCCGACCTTATAGCCCCATAGGCTCTCCGCTGCCACTGCGACGCCGTAGCTCACAAAGGGAGAGAGGATGCAGAGGTAGGGCGTGAAGCGATCACGTACCACCCAGCGTGTGAAGAGCCCGAAAGCGAAGAGTCCTAAGAGTGGCCCATAGGTATAGGAGACTGCCGTGAAGATCGTCTTCAGCAGGGAGCTCTGCTGGATCTGACTGATGAGGAGTACCATGAGAGCGAAGGCCACACACATAGCTAAATGAATCCACCAGCGACGGTGCTCCTCTACCGCATCATCCTCGAGCCTCATACCGAGGAGATCGGTACAGACCGAAGTCGTGAGGCTGGTCAGAGCCGAGTCAGCATTGGAGAATGAAGCAGCAGTAATACCCAGCGTGAAGAAGATCAGGACCCACGGACCTAAGTGCCCTGCGGCGAGGAAGGGCAGGATATCATCTCCTCGCTCAGGCAGGGTCAAGCCATGCGCTGCACCGAAGTGCAGGAGGAGAATCCCCAAGACGAGGAAGAGATAGTTCAGCGGGAGGAAGCCGAAGCCGTAGGTAAGCATATTCGTACGGGCCTCACGGAGTGTACGGCACGTGAGGTTCTTCTGCATCATATTCTGATCCAAGCCCGTCATCACGATGACGATGAAGATACCGCTGACGAACTGCTTCCAGAAGTACAGCGGGCTCGTCCAGTCGTCAAAGAAGAAGACTCGGCTGTGGGGATCTTCCCTGACCAAGCGCACGATACCCGAGAGGTTAAGCCCCAGTTGCCCCGAGACGACATAGACGATGAGTCCCAGCGTGAGCACAAGGCAGACCGTCTGCAAGACGTCCGTCCAGATGATCGTACCCATGCCACCACGCTGCGTGTAGAGCCAGATGATGCCGACGACCCCGAGGACCGTGACGATATACGGCACTCCTATCGGAGCAAAGACGAGCTGCTGCAGGATAAGCGTGATGAGGAAGAGCTTCGCGGCTGCCCCGAAGAGCTTCGAGATGATGAAGAAGAGTGCACCCGTACGATAGCTATGCCGTCCGAAGCGCTGCTCCAGATAGGTATAGATCGAGACGAGCTGTAGACGATAGTAGAGTGGCAGGAGGACATAGGCGATGACGATGTAGCCAAAGAAGAAGCCCAAGACCAGCTGCATATAGCTCATATCCATCTGCTGCACCATCCCTGGCACCGAGACGAAGGTCACACCCGAGATCGAGTCGCCGAGCATCCCGATCGAGACGATCCACCAAGGGGTAGCACGCCCTGCAAGGAAGAAGTCCGCATTCGTGCCTCGTCTACGCGTCCAGAAGGTGATAAGGAAGAGGAAGAAGAGATAGAGGACGAAGGTAATCAGTACACCCTGTACCATAATGATAGATGATAGTGGCGACTAATAGTTGTAGTGCACTTCCCAGTCCTCGGGCGTATTGACCTTACCACAAGCCTCGATCATCTTCATATCATCCTCGGCTTGACGGCCAATGGTCGTGAGCAGATCACCCGTGATAGCGGCATTGATACCGACGTAGATAGCCTTGTATTGCGTCTCGGGGGAGAGCTGTGCGCGTCCACCAGAGAAGCGGAGGAATGCCCGAGGATTGACCATGCGGAAGACTGCGATAGCCGAGAGGACTTCATCCTCAGTGAGCGGAGTGGAGTTACCGAGCGGAGTACCAGCGATGGGCTGGAGGATATTCATCGGGATGCTGTAGCTCTTCAGGCGCTTGACGTAGAAGGCAAGCTCGACACGCTGCTCCAGTGTCTCACCCATGCCGATGATACCGCCACAGCAGATACGCATACCTACACGGCGAGCGGCCTCGAGAGTCGCTTCCTTGTCCTCCTGCGTGTGTGTCGTACATAGCTCACGGAAGTAGCTGGGAGAAGTCTCCACATTGCAATGGTAGGTCGTCACGCCGCTATCAAAGAGCTTCTTCAGCTGTGGCTCGGTGAGTAGCCCCAGCGAGGCACAGCACTTGAGCTCAGGATGTGCCCGCTTGATGGCGCGGTAGCTGATGCTCATCATATCGATCTCTCGATCGGTCTGGCGACGCCCACTCGCCACGAGCGAGAAGCGCCCGATACCCTGCTTGCGATTGTAGCTGGCCTGCGCTACACAAGCGCTGGGGCTGACGACAGAGTAGCGCTCTGCGGAGGTCGAATAGTGAGCGCTCTGTGCACACCACTTACAGTCCTCGGGGCAGTTCCCACTCTTAGCGTTGATGATGGAGCAGGTATCGAATGCCTTCCCCATAAAGTGCTCGGTGATCTCGTGTGCTGCTTGGTATAGCTCCTCCTTGTGAGGAGTGGTAAGCAAAGCAAGTGCTTCCTCTTCGGTGATCTCACCGCCAGCGAGGATACGTGCTTTGATGTCTTGTATCATAGTAGTCTTTTCGTGTGATCTTATCGATATATAAAAAGCGCTGTCT
The DNA here is from genome assembly GCF_943169685.1 of Porphyromonas bobii. Classification (NCBI taxonomy): domain Bacteria; kingdom Pseudomonadati; phylum Bacteroidota; class Bacteroidia; order Bacteroidales; family Porphyromonadaceae; genus Porphyromonas; species Porphyromonas bobii. The sequence continues at coordinate 217,999 of NZ_CALPBU010000001.1, read as the reverse complement.
CGCTACACACCCGCCTCCTATCGTGGAGTGGGTAGTAGCGAGACAGCGCTGTGTCAGCTGCAGAGAGCTACACTAAGGTAGCCTGCAGGATATGCCGATGAGGTGGACTGAGGAGTAAGCGTGAGTGCGAGGAGCAGCTCTGAGAGCATAGCTTCCTCGAGGACTTCGGCCTCCTCACGGCTCCCTTCGGTGGGAGCAAGCGTGCCACATACGGCAGGTGTGGTAGCGAGCGTCGTCGTCTTTGCTGAGAGACGCTCCAGGACGCTTGACGAGAGATGCCCGATGGTGACGCAATGCCCGAGGCTGTGGAAGACGGCTGCGCTACTACGTGTCCAGCGACGGAAGTAGAGACGAGCTGCGCTCAGCGAGTGGGGTTGTGCGGAGTACATCGGAGTGGGTCAGCGTCTTGTGTGAATTACTTAGCTACGCGCTCGAGCCACTTGACCATAGTAAGCATCGTGATCATCGAGGCAGCGCAAGCACCTACGAAGACCAGCCAGCAAGCCCAGAGAGGCACACTCGTATAGAGGATACCACCGATGAAGAGGAGCGAGTTCCCGAGAGCCGTAGCTGCGAGCCAAGCACCCTGCATAACACCCTGGAGGTGGGGAGGAGCTACCTTCGATACGAAGGAGAGACCAAGGGGCGAGATGAAGAGCTCAGCAAGCGTGAGGATGAAGTACATCCCGACCATGACCCAAGGCGTGAGGAGCATTTCGTGCTTTGCAGCCTCCGTCATGCTACCGAGCGTGCTCTGATCGGGCAGACCGAGTGAGCAAACCATCAGGAAGACGTAAGCCAGAGCTGCGATACCCATCCCGATAGCGATCTTGCGGGGAGCAGAGGGTTCCTTACCCTGATTGCGCAGACGACCGAAGACGTACATCACGAGAGGCGTGAGGCAGACGACGATCAGCGGATTCACCGACTGGAAGATCTCAGCACCCTTGATCACCGTGAAGCCGAGGTCAATCTTGATAACACTCAGGTCAACGTAGTCACGAGCGAAGTATGTGAGCGAGTACCCATTCTGGTGGAAGGACATCCAGAAGAAGATGACGACACCGAATACTGCGAAGAGCGCGTAGATACGCTGCTTGATTTCAGCGGCACTCATCTGTACTTCGTTCTGTGAGGGAGCACCATCCTTAGTTGCAACTTCCTTCTTGCTTGGATCGGGGAACTTCTTCTGGTTAATGAGGAAGATCACCATTGATACGCAGATCATCACGACAGCTGCGATGAAGGCGTAGTGGAAGCCGCGGTTGAAGACATCAAGGTACTGACCGACGAAAGCCTGAAGGTCGGTGACTTCATTACCCAGCGATACCTTGGTGGCAAGGCTCTGAAGGTTCTCCATAGCCTGTGCTGGCATGTTAGCACCTTCACGCAGGTACTGATGACAGAGAGCGGGAAGCTCAGCGCTATAGTCGAAGCCATTGTGACCCAGCCACCAGTTACGGATACCTACAGCCATGAAGGGTGCGAAGATCCCCCCGATGTTGATGAACATGTAGAAGATCTGGAAGCCAGCGTCACGAGCGCTCTGATAGCGGGGATCATCGTACATCTGACCGATGAGCACCTGCAGGTTCCCCTTGAAGAGACCATTACCGAAAGCGATGACACCCAGACCGACGCAAGTAAGCGTGAGGTAGAGGGCGAGGTTAGGTACTGGCGTAGGTGTGGGGATAGCGATCAGCACGTAGCCGAGAGCCATGATGATCAGACCAGCGACGATCGTAGCCTTGTACTTCTTCGAGCGGTCAGCGATGACGCCACCGACGAGAGCCAGCAGGTAGATCGAGGCGTAGAAGGCCGAGTAAACGTACCCTGTCGTCTGCTCACTCAGACCGAACTTGGCCGAGATAAAGAGCGTCAGGATCGCCATCATGATGTAGAAGCCGAAGCGCTCTCCCATGTTTGCGAGAGAGGCTGCGATCAATCCCTTAGGATGATTTTTGAACATAAGTTTGGGGTGTTAGGATGAGTATTGTTAGTTGCGATTTTCCGTCTTGATTGGAGGTTCGTACAGCAGAGCTCCGCTACTCCTGACGCACATCAAGAATAGCTCCCGTGCGTGTGTCGAAGTAGATAGCCGTCGCTGCATTGGGGGTCAGCTGGAGCATCTTAGGAGCTAAAGCCTGAAGGGTGCCGAGCTGAGCGAGGCTGACCTGCTCGTCGGCAAGCTTGCGTCCCTCATAGAGGAGCGTGATGCGTGCCTGACCAGGCTGCACATAGACGATGCTATGCTCGAGCATCTTATCCTTCTTGCGCTGGTCCTTTTCGTTGAGCTCTGGAGCTTGCTCCTGCACGGAGATCACGAGGCGTAGCGGTGCACCACTGAGATCATCCGCCTCCGTCATCCCTGCCACTGGAGAGAAGCGCGCCAGAGTCAGCTCACCCTCCTCATGCCCCGTGGGGGTGTAGCGAAGGATGTACTCACTGACGCGCTCGGTCGTATCCCCGAGGAAGAGACGCTGCGTGCGCTGCTCCTCACGGCGCAGCTGCTCGAGAGCCAGACGCATGGACTCACCGTCCTTAGGCATATTGTCTACGGAGCCCGTGACGATGTTCATCAGATTCTCGCGCAGGTCATAGAGGTAGCTCGATGCGATCTCGGCCTGCTTAGCCTTGGAGCCAGCCTGCGAATACTCACGGGAGAGGGCGGGCTGAGCGGTATCGACCTGCTTCTCTGAGACGACACGAGAGTGACGCTCTTCACTGAGGCTGGCAGGCAGCTCACCGCCTCCATTGATGGAGAAGAGGACACCTGCATCTGTGAGCTTGACGAAGGGAGCCAGCGTCTTGCGGTCAAAGGAGACCAGATACTGCTGGGTCGAATCAGGACGCCCTACGGTATAGAGGCGAGCCGAAACCAACTCAAAGGTATGGCGGGGGATATCCGAAGCTTTCTTATTGAGATACCTATCAGCATAGGCCGACAATGGACCTGGGGTATAGGTACGCTCACGTACCGTCACCACCGCTTCGATCTCTGTGCGGGGCAGGCGGTAGACGACCCCATAGTCCGTCTCCTTGGTAGCGTCATAGCGACGCACCTTCGTCTGAGCCCCGATTTCGGGTGCAGCGAAGAGTAGGAGTCCGAGCAATGCGATCCAGCGCTCTAATCGATACATGTAATGTCTGTATATGAATGAGTGAACTGACAATTCAAAGCAAAACTAATAAAAAAGCGGGGACATTCAAACGGTTAGCCCTCGCGAGGAGCCTTATGCAGGACGGCTTTCGAGGGGAGTGACTCCCTCGAAAGCCGTCGCATCTGGAGCGGCAGTTTCCTACCGTCCTATAAAGAGATGGGCTATTACTCAGCCAGGATATGGATCTCTGAGCCAGAGGCGTAGTCCTGCCCGTCGTGAGCTGAGAGCGCCGTAAAGCGCAGATAGCGAGCACGAACAGGCTTCTTGAGAAGCGCTTCCTTGAGCTTCTTATCACTGCCGAAGGTACCACGTAGGACCTCGGTCCACTGCTTCCCGTCATCACTCACCGAGAGGGCATAGTCCTTGACATCACCCGTAGTGCTCTCATCCTGACGAGGCAGATAAGTGAGGCCACTGATCGTCTTCACCTTGTACAGATCGAAGTCAATCCAGTGGGGGTGCTTGGGTACGGTGAGCGTCCATACGGTGTGCCATATCGTGTCGGGGCTCTCATCAAGGAGATCCTGTGCCTCATAGCCATACTCCTCACTGCTGCAGAAGACGATGCGGCAGGCAGCGTACTTCATACGACCGAAGGACATAGTCGAGATTAGACGACGCTGACCTTCCGCCCAAGCAGAGACCTCTCCACCCTGAGAGAAGTCGATAGGCTCGGTATAGCGCTGAGGACGGCCACGACCGACGGTGTACCAGAGGGCTTCCCCGGGATCACCCGTGATGACGAGGTCACCATGAGGATCTCGCGTGATCGAGGGAGCTACTGGGCCGTCAATCTTCGCCTTAGCCTGCTTGACGGCTGAGTCACCAGCACGGAGCGGACGGATCATCAGGCTGAAGAGCTGTGGCGTACCGAGGCTCTGAGCGGATACCAGAGGGCCACCCTGACCACAGCTGGCACCACCAAGACCCGTCGTGCTACGGGAGAGTACCAGATGGGTGTCACCAGCAGCAGGCAGTTCGTGGGGGTGAGGAGCCATCATCAGCTGCATCGCAGAGTAAGGAAGAGCAGAGCTCGTCATCACGCTATCCGTGAGGAAGAGCATACCACGTCCAGAGGCATTCGTCAGGCTCACCCAGCGTACATCCTCGCGGTTAGCCATCGTCTGAGGCTTGGGGAAGGAGACGAACTGCTCGGCTACCTTGCTCTTGTGCTGCTCGATATACTGGCTTGCCTTGCGGTCACCATAGTTATTGATGGGGCCACGACCGTAGTAGGTATAGTTGTCGTAAGCACGGGGCAGGACGAACTCATAACCCAGACGACCGAGAGGCAGCGAGGGCTTATTCGTCGTCAGGTTCGAGCGAAGCTGGATGCTTCCGTCGGGATACACGCGCCAGATAGCCTGCGATGTGATAGCAAAGTCATTCTCACCGAAGGGATGTGCCTTATCCTCCGTGAGCTCATACTTACCCGAAGCCTTGTGCATCGTGAGCGTAGCGCCATAGGGAGCCTGTGAGCGGACGGTGAAGAAGAGCTCTACCGAGCCGTCGGGGAGCTTAGTGACCTGCTGCTTCAGGACACGGTGCTTGAGGTTGTGCAGACCATTCGTAGTCCAAGCCGAGCGCACCCAGATATCGTTGTCAGCAGGGGCACGGAAGGCCGTGATACGGGGGCCATTGCCTGGGAAGATAACCGTATCGCCAGCATAGACGAGCTGATGGATCGTCCCTTCGCGGAGGTCATACTGCACGGAGAAGTCGCTACCAGCGACCTCATAGACCTCCTTCGTCAGGCTCTTCGCACGGAGGCCCTTACCCCCTTGCAGGGCATCTCGCTCACGGAGCGACTGCAGGGCGAGCTGCTCATCAGCGGCCACATAGCCTGCCTTAGCCCAAGGCTTGTCGGTGCGCAGACGGCACTCGACCTTGACGAAGTACTCACTATTAGGCTGGAGGTCTGAAGTAGAGAACGGCAGTGTGATGGTCTCAGCCGTACGAGGAGCGATAGCGGGGAGGTCAAGGACGCCTGAGCGCTCCTCTACCCCATCACGATAAAGACTCCAGCGGAGGTCGAAGTCTGCGAGGGAGACGAAGTAGTGCTTATTGAAGATGCGCACACGCCCTGCCATCAGATCCTCAGCTTCAATACCGATCTGCTGATAGACCTTCTTCACCTCATAGTACTGAGGCTTAGGCTGGAGGTCGGCGAACATAATACCGTTCATGACGAACATACCATCATTGGGGAAGTCGCCGAAGTTACCCCCATAGGCCAGATAGCGAAGCCCTTCGGGCGTGTAGTTGTACAGCGCCTGGTCTACCCAGTCCCAGATAGCACCACCGCAGATGTAGTTCGAGCTCTCAATAGCCGTCCAGTAGTCCGCCAGACCACCACAGGCATTCCCCATAGAGTGGGCGTATTCGGAGATATGGAAGGGGTACTTGATCTTATACTTACCCGTAGCAGCCCCCTCGACCCAAGCGATAGAAGGATACTGATTGGAGCCCATATCGACGATGTCGTTATTGCGCTCATACTGCACGGGGCGTGAGGTATCGACGCGCTTCGTAGCCTCGTAGCTCTTGACGAAGTTCACACCAGGGCCAGCCTCATTACCCAGCGACCAGATGACGATGCTGGGGTGGTTGATATTCGCATGCACCATCTCGAGCATACGAGAGACGTGCTGTGCCTCGAACTCAGGCACATGCGAAAGCGAAGCCTTGCCGTAGTAGTACTGATGCGACTCGATATTCGCCTCGTCCTCGAGGTAGATACCATACTTATCGCACAGGTAGTACCAGTAGGGAGCAGGAGGATAGTGGGAGTTGCGCACGTGGTTGATGTTCGCACGCTTCATCAAGAAGATCTCGCGCTCCATCTGCTCATGTGTGATGGCATGCCCACGGGAGGGATCCGTCTCGTGGCGGTTCGTCCCCTTGAACTTCACGGGCTTATGATTGACGTAGAAATAGCGACCAGCGTGCCCGAACTCATCTTGGTCGGCTGGCGTCTCGCGGATCTCGACCTTACGGAAGCCCGTATAGATGGACGCACGATCCAGCAGCGTCTTCCCCGCCTTGTCATAGAGCTCGGCGACCAAGACATAGCGGTGAGGAGCTTCTGCAGACCAGAGCGCAGGGCTCTGGAGCGTGAGCGTCGTCTCTGCCGTGCCCATCGAGGTGCTACGCCCTTCGGCGGTAGCCACGGGAGCACCGCTCACCTCGTCGGAGTAGAGAGGCAGCGCATAGAGCTTGTAGCTGAGGCGCAGGTCAGGACGTACAGCCTTCGTTCCTTGACTTCTCAGCTCAGAGGTGATACGCAGACTCCCCTCCTTGAGGTCGGAGGTCACATCGGGGATGACCTGCAGGTCACGCAGGTGCACCTTCGGCTTAGCGGTGAGGTAGACCGAACGGAAGATCCCTGGGAGGCGGAACATATCCTGTGCTTCGAGGAACGAGCCATCACTATTGCGGTAGACCTCTACAGCGATGACATTCTCCTCTCCCTTGGGGCGGAGGTAAGGTGAGATATCGAAGGAGGCGAGATTGCGGGAGTTCTTAGAGAAGCCCACATAGCGTCCGTTGATCCAGAGGTAGAAGAACGAGTCGACCCCATCGAAGTTGAGGAAGACCGCCTTGTCGCTCCACTCGGTGGGGAGCTTGAAGGTGCGGCGGTAGGAGCTGACCTCATTGCGGTCACGATAGGTCGTCCATTCCTTCGGCGGGGTACGCATAACCCCCTCGCGCCAGTCATCAGGGCGCACCTTGTGGTAGAAGATGACGGGCTGATTGACGTAGATAGGCGTACCATACTTCTGCTTCCCGTCGCGCTGGAGGCCGTAGACATTCCAGTTCATCGGTACGGTGGCCTCATCCCAAGAGGAGGCATCGTAGTCGGCGCGATAGAAGTCCACAGGGCGCTCTTCTGGCGTACGTACCCAGTGGAAGCGCCACGTTCCGTCAAGGCTCTGGTAGAGCGAGCTATACTCTGGGAGTACGCGCTCAGCACGGTCCTTCGGGGCGAAAGAGAAGAAGTAGGCGTGGGGTTGCTCCTTACCAAGAGCATAGTCGGCTGGGCTTTGCCACTCCTTACCCGTCGGGGCGGTCGAGTGATCATAGCGATAGCCGGGGAGGAGTCGCTGACCAGTCACTGGGCTGGGCAAGGCGAGGGTTAGAGCAGCTGCGAGGCTACTCACGGCGTAGATCTTGTTCATTAGATTGTCGTTCCAAGGGGAGATATCCGACGACAGAGGTGGAGTCCTCCGCCGCGGCTGGAATGCTATGGGCAAATATACTGCTTTGGTGCATATCTACCCAGAGCACAATGCCCGCACTGAGAGAATCACCTCGCCTGCCCTCAAAAAGGCAACACCAAAGGCTACCAAGTAGGAAGTAGAAGTAGTACACAAAAAGTGACAAACCACCGATAGTATTACCTCAAAACCAAAGAGATATTCTCCCGATGTAGTATTCCTATTCTTAAATCCACGTACGTAGATTTAAAATCCAGGCACGAAAATCTTATCGTCTATGCACGTAGATTTTAGGACTTTGCACGTAGATAGAAGGATTGCATTACTGCTTCGTGGGTTTACCACTACTTTCGGGCCACTTTTCTTGAGGGAAGACGAGGTTTGCTATCCAGATGAAATTACCTCGTCCCAATGCAGAAGCCATTAAGATACCCCAATAGCCCACCCGAAGTACTGGCGAAATAACACCCGAGGGAGCGCATTTTTTCGTATCTTTGTCCTATATATAATATGTAATACCCTACCGTGAGGCCGTGTGCTCACCGCAGGGACTAATCACACAGATAAGCAATGAGCGAAGAGCTGTTCGATCAAGACCATACCAACGAGAAAGAATACTCGGCCAGTAGCATTCAAGTCTTAGAAGGGCTGGAGGCCGTACGTAAGCGCCCTGCGATGTACATCGGTGACATCGGCGAGAAGGGTCTTCACCACTTGGTGTATGAAGTCGTAGACAACTCAATCGACGAGGCCTTGGCAGGCTACTGCAATGATATCAAGGTCACCATCCACGAGGACAACTCCATCGAAGTCCAGGACAACGGTCGCGGTATCCCCGTAGACATCCACGAGAAGGAAGGCAAGAGCGCTCTGGAGGTCGTACTGACGGTCCTGCACGCAGGGGGTAAGTTTGACAAGGGCTCCTATAAGGTCTCGGGCGGTCTGCACGGGGTCGGTGTCTCCTGTGTCAATGCTCTCTCTACCCTCCTCAAGGCTACCGTCCACCGCGACGGAAAGATCTACACGCAGGAGTTCAGCCGTGGTGTCCCCACCACCGAGCTACAGACTATCGGCACGACAGACAAGACGGGTACGACGGTACTCTTCAAGCCCGACGACACGATCTTCACCTGCACAGAGTACCAGTTCAAGATCTTGGCTACGCGTCTGCGTGAGCTCGCCTTCCTCAACGCCGGTATCACCCTCACACTGACCGATGAGCGCCAGCGTGACGAAGCTGGTGTAGCCCTCACTGAGACCTACTACTCAGAGAAGGGGCTTGAGGAGTTTGTCAAGTACATCGACCGCTCCAAGGAGCACCTCATCGAGGATGTCATCCACATCATCACCGAGAAGCAGGGTATCCCTGTCGAGGTCGCGATGACCTACAACACCTCGTACAACGAGAATGTGTACAGCTACGTCAACAACATCAACACCATCGAAGGGGGTACGCACCTAGCGGGCTTCCGTCGTGGTCTGACGCGTACGCTGAAGAAATATGCTACTGACTCGAAGCTCCTCGACAAGGTCAAGGTAGAGATCACGGGGGATGACTTCCGCGAAGGTCTCACAGCCGTCGTGAGCATCAAGGTCGCAGAACCCCAGTTCGAAGGGCAGACGAAGACCAAGCTCGGGAACAACGAGGTCATGGGCGCCGTAGACGTCGCCGTCAGCGAAGCCCTCGAGATCTATCTCGAAGAGCACCCCAAGGAAGCGAAGATCATCGTAGACAAGGTCATCCTCGCTGCTACAGCTCGCCAAGCTGCACGCAAGGCGCGTGAGATGGTACAGCGCAAGTCGCCCCTCTCGGGTGGTGGCCTGCCTGGTAAGCTCGCCGACTGCTCCTCTAAGGATCCCATCCTCTCTGAGCTCTTCCTCGTCGAGGGTGACTCTGCAGGTGGTACGGCTAAGCAGGGCCGTGACCGTGAGTTCCAGGCGATCCTCCCGCTGCGTGGTAAGATCCTCAACGTGGAGAAGGCGATGCAGCATAAGGTGCTCGAGAGCGAAGAGATCCGCAACATCTACACGGCTCTCGGCGTGACCATCGGCACCGAAGAGGACAGCATGGCGCTGAATCTCTCGAAGCTCCGCTATCACAAGGTCATCATCATGACCGATGCTGACGTGGACGGTAGCCATATCGCCACGCTCATCCTGACCTTCTTCTTCCGCAATATGCGCTCGCTCATCGAGAACGGCTACGTGTACATCGCTACGCCTCCTCTCTACCTCTGTACCCGAGGCAAGGAGCGTGAGTACTGCTGGACCGAGCAGCAGCGTCAGGCCTTCATCGACCGCGTCGGTGGTGGCGATGAGAACCGCGTACGCGTACAGCGCTACAAGGGTCTCGGTGAGATGAATGAAGAGCAGCTCTGGGAAACGACGATGAATCCCGAGAACCGCACCCTGCGCAAGATCACCATCGAGAATGCCGCTGAGGCTGATGCGATCTTCTCCATGCTCATGGGTGACGACGTAGCCCCCCGCCGCGAGTTCATCGAGGCGAATGCGACCTACGCTCGCATCGACGCTTAGTCCAGCGCCCCTTATACCTATTATAATAAGAGAAGGCTATCCCTCCGACGGCTCGGATGCCGCTGGAGGGATAGCCTTCGACTATGATGACGATGACGACTCCCGCCACCTCCAACGCCTACTACTATATCAGTCCCTCGACCGACCCGTACTACAACATTGCTCTCGAGGACTACCTCTACCGCCAGCTTCGCCCGCTGGACACCATCTACATGCTGTGGGTGAATCGCCCCTCCGTATTCATGGGGCGCTATCAGTGGGCTGAGGCGGAGCTCGATCTCGACTACCTCGAGGAGCACGACATCGCCCTCCTGCGCCGCACATCGGGCGGGGGCACAGTCTACCACGACCTCGGGAATCTCAACTTCACGGCGATAAAGAACGACCATTCGGGTCAAGGCTTCGACCTGAAGGCCTTCCCTACACCCATACAGCGAGCACTCGCTGGGCGTGGTGTCGTCGTGGAGCGCTCGCCCCGTGGCGACCTCCGTCTTGATGGCTATAAGGTCGGTGGAGCAGCTGAGGCGGTGAACCGCTCACGCATGCTTTACCACATCTGCCTGCTCTTCGATGCCAACCTCGAGGAGCTGGAGCGTATCCTGACAGTCTCTCCCGAGGTAGAGGCACGCTCACGTGTCGCCTCAGTGCGCTCACAGGTCACGAACCTCCGTCCAGCACTCCCCGAAGGCTATAGCATCACCGACCTGCAGGAGGACATCCTTGCCGCCCTCCGCGAGGAGCATACGGGGCTCTTCCCACTTGCATTCAACGCCTCGGTAGAGGAATACATCCGCACGCAGCGTGCTGAGCACTTCGAGCATGCCGACTGGATCCATTCGCCGATAGGGCGCGCCAAGACTCCGACCGTATGACGTCATCCGCAAGCCCTACTCTCCCCTACGTAGACTTCGCCACCTTCCTCCAGCGCCACTTCCCTAGGCAGAAGGTGCAGAAGATCACGCTCACGGCGGGCTTCTCCTGCCCCACCCGTGACGGATCTATGGGCAAGGGAGGCTGTACCTACTGCAACAATAAGAGCTTCAGCCCGAACTACGCTACGAAGCTCAAGAGCATCACCGAGCAGATCAACGAAGGGATCGCCTTCTTCCGCCGGAAGTACCCCGAGATGAAGTACCTCGCTTACTTCCAGTCCTACACCAATACCTACGGGGAGGTAGAGGACTGCATCGCGAAGTACGAGGAGGCACTCCGTCATGAAGACGTCGTCGGGCTCATCATCGGCACGCGCCCTGACTGCATGCCCCAGCCCCTCCTCGACTACCTCGAGGAGCTCTCGAAGCGCACCTTCCTCCTCGTAGAGTACGGTGTAGAGAGCACGTGCGACCGCAGCCTTGAGCGTATCCAGCGTGGGCACAGCTATCAGACCAGCGTCGAGACCATTGAGCGTACCCACGCTGCAGGCATCCTTGTCGGAGCTCACCTCATCCTCGGTCTCCCAGGTGAGAGTCGCGAAGAGATGCTCCAGCATGCCGACCGCCTCTCACAGCTCCCCATCACTACGCTCAAGATCCACCAGCTACAGATCATCCGCGGGACGATCATGGCAGGCGAGTATCAGCGTGATCCATCGGACTTCCATCTCTTCACCGAGGAGGAGTATATCGACCTTATCGTGGACTTCGTGCATCGCCTCCGCCCCGACATTGTGCTGGAGCGCTTCGTCTCGCAGTCACCGCCGGCCCTACTCTTAGCCCCACGCTGGGGCTGGAAGAACCACGAGTTCACCGCCAAGATCCGCAAGGCGCTTACGGCTATGCCCCAAGACTCCCCCAAGTAAGGGCTTTATCTGAGGAACTTCACCTGCAACCTCTACGGCAAGCATTCCTCACTTTTTCGTACATTCGCTATAGAGGTGCTGGGGAGTCTCCCCACCCTCATCACATCCGTATAGCATACGCACATGGAGCAAACATTTACTATTCCCTATAAGACGCTCGACCGCTCCGAGCTCTCCGAACAAGACCGCCAGCTGGAGGAGCGTGCACTCGAAGTCGCTCGCAAAGCCTACGCCCCCTACAGCCGCTTCCACGTCGGCGCTGCCGTCCTACTCGCTAACGGCGAGATCGTCACGGGCTCCAACCAAGAGAATGCCGCCTACCCCTCGGGGACTTGTGCCGAGCGTACAGCACTCTTCTGGGCTGGTGCCCAGTGGCCCGACGTCGCTGTCGAGCGCCTCGCTATCGTCGCTATCAACAGTGCTGGTCGTGTACCCTTCATCTCCCCCTGCGGTAGCTGCCGTCAGGTGATCATGGAGACCGCTACACGCTTCCACCCCTTCCCCATACTTCTGATGGGTGAGGAGAAGACCATCCTCCTCGAGGACTGCCGCTACCTACTGCCCTTCGGCTTCGACGGTAGCGCCCTTTAGCCCATATATCCTCCCCCTTAACAGACTCTATGCAGCAACGTCAGCACCGCGGGCCTATGCCCTATATCGAGCGTGACACAAGCTGGATGTACTTCAATAAGCGCATCCTCTTAGAGGCCATGCGCCCCGATCTCCCCCTCCTGGAGCGCTTCAACTACCTCGGTATCTACTCCAACAACCTGGATGAATTCTTCCGTGTGCGCGTCGCCTCACTGCGTCGCCTCATCGACTCTGCGGAAGAGCTCCCCACGACCGAGCGCAAGAAAGCAAAGGAGACCCTCCGCACCATCCTCCGACTCAATAGAGAGTACTCCCAGCTCTTCGACGAGACCTTCGCTCAGCTGGTACGCGAGCTCAAGGCTGCTCACATCCACATCATCAATGAGCGCGAGCTCACCAGCAGCCAAGAGGAGGAAGTCTTATCCTTCTTCATGGAGAAGATCAACGGCTTCACCAACCCGATCTTCATCAATAGCCCGACCTTCAACCCCGAGCAGCACCTCAAGGAGTCGCTCTATCTGGCAGTCGTCCTATGGCACGATCAGGAGGAGCCTGAGACGGGGCACGAGGTGGCGCTACTGGAGGTGCCCGTGCGCGAGCTTGGGCGCTTCTTCCGTCTGCGTGACGAGGGTGGTGAGAGCTACCTGATGTTCCTTGACGACGTCATCCGCTACTGCCTCCCCTACATCTTCATCGGGCGGGAGTACGTGCAGTACGAGGCCTATACGTTTAAGTTCACCAAGGACGCCGAGTTCGAGATCGAGCAAGACCTCCGCTCAAGTGTCATCGAGAAGGTCTCCCGTGGTGTCAAGCGCCGTAAGCGCGGCGAGACCGTGCGCGTCGTCTACGACCAAGCCCTCTCCCCCGAGATCCTGCGTAAGCTCAGCGCTATGGCGGAGCTCAACTTCCGCGACACACGTATCGGCGGAGGACGCTACCACAACATGCGTGACCTGATGGATCTCCCTGACTGCGGGCGCAAGGGACTTCGCTTTCCCAAGCAGCCCCCGCTGCAGATGAATGAGTTCCACTACACGCAGAGCATGATCCACCAGATCATGCACCAAGACCGCTGCCTGCACTTCCCCTATTACAGCTTCGATCACTTCCTCCGCCTTCTACAAGAAGCTGCGATCAGCGAAGAGGTCACCGAGATACGTATCTCCCTCTATCGCGTGGCGCAGAACTCCAAGGTCGTCAAGGCGCTGACCACAGCAGCGCAGAACGGCAAGCGCGTCACCGCCGTCGTCGAGCTCTTAGCACGCTTCGACGAGCAGTCGAATATCAACTGGGGAAAGAAGATGCAGGACTTCGGTATCAACGTTGTCCTCGGTCATGAAAAGCTGAAGGTCCACTCAAAGCTCGTCTACATCCGCACCAAGCATGGGGGCATCGCCTGCATCGGCTCGGGTAACCTCCACGAGGGTACAGCTCGACTCTATACCGACCTCATGCTGATGACCGCGCACAAGGGCATCGTGCATGACGTGATGCAGGTCTTTGACTTCATCGAGCGCCCCTTCATCGCCCCGCACTTCCATCACCTGCTGGTCGCACCCAACGATATGCGCCAGCCACTCTACAACCTTATTAATAAGGAGATCCGCTTGGCTCGAGCTGGACAGGAGGCCTACATACGCCTCAAGCTCAATCATATCGTCGATGAGAAGATGGTCGCCAAGCTCTACGAAGCCGTGACGGCTGGTGTGCGTGTCGAGCTCTGCCTAAGAGGCAACTGCTCCCTCCTACCTGGTGTACCAGGCTATAGCGAAGGGCTCTTCATCAATGCGATCATCTCACGCTACCTTGAGCACTCCCGCATCTACGTCTTCGGTGGAGGTGGAGAGCCGAAGTACTACATCGGCTCGACCGACTGGATGACGCGCAACCTCGACCGCCGCATCGAAGTCATGACTCCCGTCTACGACCCTGCCATACAGCGTGAGCTGGACTTCATCATCTCAGCTGGCCTAAGAGATACCGAGCAGGGCTACTACGTCCAAGGGGAAGCCGTGCGCCCACGTCGCGATGACTTGGGTCCCGATGAAGCCCCCTTCAACTCCCAGCAAGCACTATACAAGTACTACGAAGCAAAGAAGAACAAAGAGAATAATGGGTAAGTCTCACTACGCCGGTATCGACATTGGCTCCAATGCCGTCCGCCTACTCATCAAGTGCCTCAACGAGCCTGGGAGTGCCGAGCCACTCTCCAAGGTCCAGCTGGTACGCGTCCCCCTACGCCTCGGTGAAGATGCCTTCGTCGATGGGCGCATATCGAAGAAGAAGGGTAAGCAGCTCGTCAGCCTCATGAAGGCCTACCGCGAGCTGATGGAGATCTACGAAGTCTCTGCCTTCCGTGCCTGCGCCACCTCTGCTATGCGTGATGCCGAGAATGGCGCCGAGCTCGTGGAGAAGATCTACGAGAAGACCGACATCCGTATCGAGATCATCGATGGTAGAGAGGAAGCTCGCCTGATCTCTGCCGACCTCATCCGTTCGCTGGCCACCCAGACCGATGATACCTTCCTCTACGTCGACGTCGGTGGGGGGAGTACGGAGCTCAACCTCGTACGTGGTGCAGAGCTCATCGAGTCTCGCTCCTTTGATATCGGTACGATCCGCCAGCTCAGCGGCAAGGTGCGTGACGAAGAGCGCAACTCCTTCGGTGACTACGTGCGTACCCTGCGCTCTACCTATGGCACCCTACGCCTTGTCGGTACAGGGGGGAATATCAATAAGCTCCTTCGCCTCGGCGCCCCTTCGGAGCGCGCCAACGTAAACAGCCTCCCTGTCGAGAGCCTCCAGCGTGTCGCCGACGAGCTCCGGCAGTACACCCCCGAGCAGCGTATGCAGCTCTTCCGCCTCAAGCCCGACCGTGCTGAGGTCATCGTCCCTGCGGCAGACATCTTCCTCTTAGTCGCCTCGATCACCGAAGCGACGGAGATCATCGTCCCCACGAAGGGACTTGCCGACGGTATCGTCGACTCTGTCTGTCCGATCCTGCCATAGCGCTATCCAAGGCGCATTTTCCACGACGTCCGTCGCCCTCCACGCTCACTACAGCGGGAGGGCGACGGACGTCCTCTATATATAATAAATAGGTATAGGCTTAGCAGCATGGCTAAGTGAAGCAGTACTGGTCACGAAGGCAACCAGTACTGGTAGCACATACTGACCAGTACTGATCCATCACGCGAGCAGTACTGGTCAACACAGCGACCAGTACTGGTTCATTTTTCACCCTCGTAATCATCTCACTCAAAGTCCCCTACAAAGGCATATCTTCATCCATAAAGAAGCGCCTGAGCTCACCACGCAAACTCTCCCCTTGAAGCCCTTAGGTTATTTAAATATTTGTCTTAACTTTGCTGTGTCTTACGAGTATACCCGAGGGCATTATGCTGGTGAAGCGCACCAGTCTGGACCCAGGGTAGTAAGGGAAGCCGGTGTGAATCCGGCGCAGTACCCGCTACTGTAAGTCACTCCCTATCTGCAACTCCCCACGGGGATGATGGATAGGCTCCTCCTACGACGGAAGGACCAACGAGCTCTTCGCCGAGCGTCTTGGCAGACCTTCGCCACTGAGTACGAAGCTACTTGGGAAGGATCGTAGGAATGAGAAGTTAGGGTGATAAGCCAGGAGACCTGCTCATGAGATCCAATGTGTCAATCTCGGGAATAAGATTGGGAAGACATTGCCATGAGACGCTCCTCCTGATGGTAGCTCTCTCCGATGTGTGCACCTTCTCCTACCCCACCCGACGGACCGCCCGTCAGCGCTGGTAGTGAAGGAAGTCTTTCTGCCCCGCTCTCCGAGACGCGCAGTGGCTTCCAGATATTGAAATGTGTCGTGCGTATCACTTCGCCCGCAAGGACGAAGCCGGAGAGAAGGTCACCTCATCAGAATATCCCCCGATAATCTTTTGAACATCCTGCAGCTGTGTGCCCCTATCGGGTCGTACACAAGCCCGCTTGTGACAAGTAGGACAAGGCTCTACTCTGTCTGGGATCTCTATGGGTCTGGTACTCGCAGGGGTCTTTCTTCATGTTCCTCCAACCTATCCAAAACCGCCCCTGCCCCCCATAGGGCCAGCCAGGGATACCTCGCTGGCTGCACCACCTCGATCCATACGCCGACCATGTTAGGTGCACGGCTCGGTCTAAGGCTCGTCACAACTCCCCTCGGAGATATGTGACATCAGCTTTGACCGTCGCCGGCCCCAATATCTTGCTTGCCCTGTACGTCTACTCTACCGAAAGAGCTGAGAGCAAGAGCAGTCATGCATACTACTTAAAGGTCTATGCGAGGTATCACTACCCGTAGTCCCATCCGAATACCATGGAGTCCTTACTCCTCATCCCTTCCGCACCCTCATCTCAGCATCCGCTTCACGACGGAGGCTACTCGCTATGCGCTCTGCGATTGCTTATCTACCGATTTTGCGTTACTTTTGCAGCCGAATGCGTACGCCTATGGTGTGCGTTATATGGTCGCCCAGATGGTGGAATGGTAGACACGAGGGACTTAAAATCCCTTGACCAATAGGTTGTGTGGGTTCGAGTCCCACTCTGGGTACAGCCACTTACAGGAAGCCCCTGCGTAAATCAATGATTTGCGTAGGGGCTATTTTCTTCGAAGAAGATGCCATTTATCCCAAAGGCACATACTATCAAATCGTATAAGTCCAGTAGCTTCCGACAAATAAATCCAGGCACTTTATTCCTCCCTTAGACACCGTCCAGTAGGTAGTTTATTTCGCTCCAGTACCCCGATATATTAATTTCATAAATACCCACATAGATGTAGGCTATCAAACTAAGGGCTCATTATCAGGGTTATTGGGCCTCTCGGGTAGTAGTCCACTCACTCGTTTGCTCTATCTTTGTCCGAACCGGATCCATCCGATGAAATTATCATTCTCACCCTCTCATCGACCCTATGCCGACTGAGTCCCCAAAACCCAATTTCTTCGTGCGAGCCTTCCGCCTCTATCGCGATGGCTTCCGAGGATTGACCCCGACAAGTAAGAAGCTTTGGCTCATCATTGCGCTGAAGCTCTTCATTATGTTTGCTATCCTGCGCGCCTTCTTCTTCCCCAACCACGTCAAGCAGCAGGCCAAGGAGCAGCATATCGAGCGATCTGAGTTCGTCGGTGACGAGCTCCTCAATCGCCGTGCGCCAGGCGATACCGTCGCCCGATGACGCCCCACCTCTTCATACGAGATAAACATATCAAACTCTAATAACTATTTACAATGGATCTAGAATCTTTAGTCTCATGGTCGCGGGCGCAATTCGCCCTGACGGCTATGTATCACTGGCTCTTCGTCCCGCTGACCCTCGGCCTGGGGGTCATCATGTCACTGGCTGAGACGAAGTACTATCGCAGCGGTGATGAATTCTGGAAGAAGTCCACGAAGTTCTGGCAGAAGCTCTTCGGGATTAACTTCGCTATCGGCGTAGCTACGGGGATCATCCTCGAGTTTCAGTTCGGGACCAACTGGTCGAACTACAGCTGGTTCGTCGGTGACATCTTCGGTGCCCCCCTTGCTATCGAAGGGATCCTCGCCTTCTTTATGGAGTCGACGTTTATCGCCGTGATGTTCTTCGGTTGGGGGAAGGTCAGCAAGGGCTTCCACTTAGCCTCCAGCTGGCTCACCATCATCGGAGCTACGATCTCTGCAGTATGGATCCTCGTCGCTAACGCTTGGATGCAGAATCCTCAGGGTATGGTCTTCAACCCCGAGACGATGCGCAACGAGATGAGCGACTTCTGGGCTGTAGCACTCTCACCCACGGCTATCATCAAGTTCCTCCATACGGTCACCTCGTCTTGGACGCTCGGTACGTTCTTCGCACTCGGTATCTGTGCTCTCTATCTCCTGCGCAAGCGCAACGTAGAGTTCGCTCGCCGCAACCTCAAGATCATCGCTCCCTTCGGCTTCGTAGCAGCACTGCTGACGGCTATGACGGGTCACAGCTCGGCTGTCGACGTCGCTACCAACCAGCCTATGAAGCTCGCTGCTATGGAAGCTATCTACGACACGGGTAAGTGCACCGGCGAAGGCTGCACAGAGGATGGCAAGGGTATCGGCCTCGGCGTCATCGGCCTGCTCAACCCCGACAAGCAGCTTCCCGACGACGGCAAGCCCTCACACATCTTCAACATCGAAGCCCCCCGCCTCCTCTCTTACATGGTCGCTGGCACGGGCACGCACTACGTACCTGGCGTGATCAACATCCTCGAAGGTGGCTACCGTCAGCCCGATGGTAAGATCGCCATCTCTACGGAGGAAAAGATGCGTCGTGGTCGTATCGCTATCGATGCTCTCAATGCCTTCCGTGCCGCTCGCAAGGCTGGGGATAGCATCTCCGCTGAGCAGCACCGCACTGTACTGATGGAGAACTTCCCCTACTACGGCTATGGCTACTTCACCAGCAAGTATGAGACGGTCCCCAACATCCCGCTGACCTACTACTCCTTCCGTGTCATGGTCGGGCTCGGTGGTGCCTTCCTCCTACTCTTCCTCATCCTGACGTGGTACGCCTACAAGCGTAATGAGAAGCTCGCCTCTACTCGCTGGCTCCTCTGGGCAAGTATCATCCTCACTCCTCTGGCATGGGTAGCCAGTGAAGCCGGCTGGGTAGTGGCCGAAGTGGGTCGTCAGCCCTGGACTATCCAGAACCTTCTGCCCGTCCATGCAGCTATCTCTAAGATCGAAGCTTCGTCGGTGATGATCACCTTCGCACTCTTCTTCCTGCTCTTCACGATCATGCTCGTGGCTGAGATCAACATCATGCGCAAGGCTATCAAGCAGGGCCCTGATCAGCACTAAGCCCCACGAAGTCATCTAATCAAGCTAAGCAAACGATTTATTATGGACTACGCATTCTTCCAAGAATACTGGTGGCTCTTAGTCTCCGTCCTCGGTGCTCTCCTCGTCTTCCTGCTCTTCGTGCAGGGGGGCCAGTCACTCTTCTTTAGCATTGGCAAGGAGCAGCTCGACCGCAAGCTCCTCGTGAACTCTATCGGCCGTAAGTGGGAATTCACCTTCACTACGCTGGTCGTCTTCGGCGGTGGCTTCTTCGCCTCCTTCCCCCTCTTCTACTCGACCAGCTTCGGCGGTGCCTACTGGGTGTGGATGCTCATCCTCTTCTGCTTCATCATCCAGGCAGTCTCCTACGAGTATCAGAATAAGAATGGTAATGTGCTCGGTAGCCGCACCTACCAGACGTTCCTCTTCATCAACGGCCTCCTCGCTCCGATCCTCCTCGGTGCCGCTGTATCGACCTTCTTCACGGGCTCTACCTTCACGGTGAACCGCGAGGCTATCGCTGATCTCTCCGGTGCCAGCCAGGTCATCTCCGAGTGGCTCCCCTACAAGGGTATCCAGCTCCACGGCCTCGAAGCAGTGCTCAACATCTGGAATGTCGTCTTCGGCCTTGCCGTCTTCTTCCTCGCACGTACCACGGCGCTCCTCTTCTTCATCAACAACATCGATGATGAGACAATCTACAAGCGCTCACGTGGTGCACTCGCTTGGAACGCCGCTATCTTCCTCATCCTCTTCCTCGCCTACCTCTTCTTCCTTCTCACGAAGCAGGGCTTCGCTTACGATCCTGCTAACCCCGAGGTCACCTATCTCGTGGACTACAAGTACTGGAAGAACCTCATCGAGATGCCCGCAGTCTTTGCGATCTTCTTCATCGGGGTGGTGCTCGTACTGGCAGGTATCCTGCTGACGCTCCTCAAGGAAGGCTTCCGCAAGGGGATCTGGTTCGAAGGTATCGGTGTCGTCCTCACGGCACTCGCCCTCTTCCTCATCGCTGGGTGGAACAATACCTCCTACTACCCTGCCTACAGCGCAGATATGCCCGAGCTGATCAACCACTCGCTGAATATCCGCAATAGCTCCTCGAGCCCCTTCACTCTGAAGACAATGAGTTTCGTATCGCTAATCATTCCCTTCGTCTTAGCGTACATCGTCTACGCTTGGCGTGCGCTCGACCTGCATAAGATCACGCGCAAGGAAATGCTTGACCCAGACGGACACAACTATTAGTCCGCTGCTCGGGTAGCTACTCGATCTAAAAGAAGCCGTCCCCCAAGCAACTCCGGTTGCTTGGGGGACGGCCTTTATAAGAGCAAGCGACTAAAGGGCGGTCGGGATAGCAGGCGCTGGGACTCCTTCACCTAAGGTCTTCGAGGCAACCTCCACTAAGAGGCGATCATAGAGGCCTAAGCTAAGGAAGGATGACAGCGTAGCGGCTCCCCCTTCGATGAGAAGCGAGAGAATTCCCTCTCTATATAGGAGCTGAAGCAGTTGCTGCGGCTCGATACGCTCTCCGCTAAGGGGCAGATAGCGCACACCCTCACGAGGCTGAGGCACACCCGCCCCCTCGAGGTAAATCACCCACGTCGGGGCGAGGCCGTCAGTGAAGAGGCGAAGCTTCGGAGGCAAAGACAGCTGCGGATCTAAGACCACACGGATGGGCGACGAGCCATACCAGAGGCGATTCGTCAGCTGCGGATCATCAAGTAGAGCCGTCCGGTAGCCGACGAGTATAGCATCGTGGTGCATACGCTCGCGATGGATCTCCCGCTGGCGCAGGGGCGTACTGAAGAGGACGGGAGCCTCTGTGCTATTCTCCCGAGATCGATCGATGAAGCCATCGAGGCTCTGCGCCCACTTCAGCGTCACCAGCGGGCGGTGCTGGGTATGCGCTGTGATGAAGGGGGCATTGAGGCGAAGGGCTTCGTCAGCGAGGACTCCTACAGTGACCTCTACTCCCGCCTGACGGAGGCGCTCCAGTCCGCTACCCGCCACACGAGGGAAGGGGTCAGGGATGGCGACGACAACGCGTGGGATGCGCTCTTGTAGGATGAGATCTGCACAGGGAGGTGTCTTCCCGTAGTGCGAGCAGGGCTCCAGCGTCACGTAGATCGTTGACTCGGGGAGCAGGTTACGCTCCCTCACCGAGCGGATAGCCATCACCTCAGCATGGGGCTGCCCACTGCGGTGGTGATAGCCCTCACCGATGATACGACCCGAGTGCACGACGACGGCACCGACGACGGGATTGGGAGAAGTATAGCCCGTTCCAAGGGCCGCCAGATCAAGTGCACGGCACATATAGCGCTCATCATCTGTCATCTGTATTCGTTATATTTGCTTATATGGATACGATACGATCATTCGAGCAGGAGGCTCTGGAGTGTCTCACGGCGCTCTACGAGCCCTCGGAAGCACGGGAGATAGCCCGCCAACTCCTCGAGGAGGTACGAGGCTGTACCCGCACGCAGCTACTGCTCTTGAGCAAAGATACGCTTTTATCACCCGCAGAGTGCGCCCGTCTGGATCGCATGCTACACGACCTCTCCGCTGGTACTCCCCTACAATATGTATTAGGCTATACTTACTTCGCGGGGCATCGCCTCATGGTCGCCCTTGGGGTACTCATCCCACGCCCTGAGACGGAGGAGCTGGTCGAGCTGATCTTACAGCACCCCGAGAGCCGAGCTTCGCAGCGCTTGCTCGACGTCGGTACGGGGAGTGGCTGTATCGCCTATGCCCTCACAGCCGCCCTTCCCGAGGTGAGGCAAAGCGTAGCGCTCGAAGTATCCAGCGAAGCTGCACCGATCGCCGAAGCCAACTTCGAAGCTCTGCGCAAGGCCACGGGTCGCGAAGTCTATCTGTGGAAGCACGACCTCTTTGCGCTCCTTGAGGAACAGACACCCCCGACGCCTCCACTCGATCTCATCGTAAGTAATCCGCCCTACATCCACCCCGAGGAAGCCGAAGAGATGACACCTCAGGTCCTGCTTCACGAGCCGCACTTAGCCCTCTTCGCTCCCGAAGCCTCCCCCATCGCCTACTATATTGCCTTGGCAGAGCTGGTAGCTCAAGGCTATCTCCGCTCGGGAGGGAATCTGTGGGTCGAGCTAAATCCGCTCTACGCTACGGCGACAGAGGAAACGATGCTCGAGCGTATCGGGAGGCAGCACGCCAAGACCAAGCTCATCCACGACCTGAGTGGGAAGGTTCGCTTCCTTCACCTCACCTATTGCCCCGCCTAATGATCCAGAAGAAGAAAAAGGAGCTTACTCCCGAAGAAGCCTTCTCACGCCTCGCCTCCTACTGCGCCTACGCTGAGCATTCCGCCCAAGAGGTGCGCAAGAAGTGTCGAGGCTGGGAGATCTCCGACGAGGTATGCGATGCCCTCATCGAGCGCTTGGAGCAAGAGGGCTACCTGAACGAGGAGCGCTTTGCCCGAGCCTTCGTGCGAGATAAGTACCGCTTTAACGGCTGGGGGCCGCTTCGCCTGCAGGCCGAGCTCCGCCGTCATCGCATCCCTTCGCGCCTCATCGACGCCGCTATCGAGGAGCTTGAGGAGGAAGAGATGCAGAGCGAAGACCAACTCACCGCCCTCTTGGAGCGTAAGTACCGCTCCCTCCCCGCTGGGCTTGAGCCACGCAAGATCTATGACCGTCTCACTCGCTTCGCCCTCTATCGGGGCTATCCCTATGAGGATGTGCGCGAGGCGATCAGCGAACTCCTCTCCGATGAGCTGGGCGACGACTAAGCGCATCGGCGCTTTCCTTACCGACCTCATCTTCCCCCGCACCTGCGCCATCTGTCGGGTGCGTCTCGGGGAGCGGGAGCACTGCGTCTGCATGGAGTGCGCCACGAAGCTCCCCCGCCATGCCCCCACCTTCGTGCATGCAGAGGAGCGTCTTCTTGGCTCGCCCCTGATCCGAAGCCTCTCCGCCCCCTTCATCTACCAGCATGCCAATCCCACCTACGACCTCATCATCGCCCTCAAGTACCGAGGCTATGGTGAGGTCGCGGACTTTGTCGTGCGCACCGCCATCACCGAAGGGCAACTTGTACCCCAGCCAGGCGACATCGACCTCATCCTCCCCGTCCCGATCGAAGGTACGCGCCTCGAAGCCCGTGGCTACAATCAAGCCGCCCTCCTCGGCGAAGCCCTCGCACGGCACTACGGCGTCCCCTGCTCGGAAGGCTACCTCCTACGCCATCGGGGCAGTCACTCACAGACGGCGCTGGACCGAGACGCACGCCGTGAGAATGCTCAAGCGGCCTTCTATCTCACTGACAAGACGGAGCGCCTTCAGGAGCTACGGGGCAAGCGTATCCTACTCGTCGATGATCTGGTGACGACGGGCTCCACACTCCTTGCGCTCACCGATCTCTTGGAGCAGTGTGGCGTCAGCGAAGTCCACGTCTTCGTCGCCGCCGTCGCCACCCGCTAAAAACGAACCAGTACTGCTCACCGATCCAACCAGTACTGGTCCGACTTCGAAGTAGTACTGGTCACATAGGGCAACCAGTACTGGTCGCGCTGGTGAGCAGTACTGGTTCATTTTCCATCCCGCGCTCCCCCTTATATCCCTTCATAGATAAGCACTTCCCACAGCACTAAAAAGACAGCCCCCAGACGGTATAAAAGTCCCGCGCCCACCTCAGCATACAGAGGTGGGCGCGGGACTTCTTTTCGCTTAAGCTTGCGGAGTAAGCCGCGGGGCTATTCGGCGATGGTCTTCGTCAGATAGAGGTAGACGGGATAGTGATCACTATAGCCCCCCTGGAAGCGACCCGAGGAGAAGGTGCGGAAGGGATAGCCCTTGAAGTGCCCCGTCTTCTGCGTGAGGAAGTCCGCATTGAAGATATAGCCGTAGTTCCCCGTAGCCTTGTCCTGCTGGAGGTGCAGGCGATCAGCGGGCCCGCCGATGAGGTTGGGCGTGACAACGAGGTTGTCAAAGAGATTCCACACGTCACGATAAGCGAGCGTGCCACGACCCGAAGAGTAAAGGGCAGCCATGGGGTTGAAGAGGTCGGTAGGTGCCAGATCTTCTGTCGAAGTCTTCGAGCGCAAGCCGTTGACGACGCTGGGAGAGGTGGGGTCGTCGTTGAAGTCCCCCATGAGGATGACCTTATTATTAGGGTCTGCCGCGAGGAGGGAGTCCGTGACCGAGCGCATGACTTCGGCTGCGTACAGACGACGCTTGAGTGAGACCTGCTCGCCACCGACGCGCGAAGGCCAGTGAGCCACGAGGAACGATACGGGTTCGCCAAGCAAGAGGCCATTGACCTCGAGGACGTCACGCGTCTTGATATGCTCCTCCCCCTTGAGGATAACGGGGTGTGGGTGTGCAGCGGTGAACTGATAGTAGCTGGGACGATAGAAGAGTGCGCAGTCGATACCGCGCTTGTCGGGAGAGTCAAAGTGCACGATCTCGTAGCCGGAGTTCGCCAGCTCGGGTTCCTTCAGGAGGTCTTCGAGTACGCCTCTATTCTCGATCTCACAGACCCCGAGGATATCAGGTCCTCGCTTCGAGCCGATCTGGCTGATAGCGTAGGCCATGTTGTGAAGCTTCTGCTTGTACTTGTCGGGCGTCCACTGGTTCTTCCCATCGGGCAGGAAGTCGGCATCGTTGTTCTCCCCGTCGATGGTGTCGAAGAGGTTCTCCAGATTGTAGAAGGCTACCGTGAGGCGCACCTGCTTCTGAGCTTGGAGGGAGCAAAGCGCGAGGAGAAGGACGAGGGTGAGAGCGGAGATTTTCCTTAGCATAAGCTTGTCGTTTAAGAGGCTATCCGAGATAGATTATGTAATTTAGTCGTGCAAATGTAACAAATCTTGCGCGCTACTTCGTATCTCAGCTTCGAAGATAGGGAGGAAGCTCCAGCACGGATAAACGGCTTACACCTCATAATGACAGGAGTTCCGAAGACGGAGCGGGAGGTCTGTACGATCCGCGGAGTGCATGCAAGCGTCATCGATATAATGCGACCGCATGAATAAACTTATTACCGTACTCGCCTGCACCTTGACATTCGCAAGTGTAGGCCTCGGACAGACTACGGGCGAACCTCTGGTCATCGACAGCCAGAGCGGCAAGCCCGTCGCTAAGGTCCACGTCAGCATCTACGGCCCCGTGGCGAAGAAGATGCTCCTCGGGCAAGACGCCCGAAGTGTCCTGGCGCTCCTCCCCAAGGGACGATATACACTGACCTTCTCCGCTGAAGGCTACGAGACCAAGCAGATCGAGCTGGTCAAGCAGGAGAACGAAGCTTCGGGCCTCAAGCAACTCAAGCTCGTCGCACTCCGTGAAGGCGGGAATGGTCGCTACGATGACCTCATCGTCAGCGAAGAGGACGGCAACGAAGCCGCCGGCATGCAAGACCGCGTCACCCTACTCACCTCCTCACGCGACCCCTTCCTCAGCGCTTCGGGCTACGTCTTCAGCACGGCTCGCTTCCGCAACCGTGGCTACGACTCCCAGTACAATGAGCAGATGCTCAACGGCATCGGGATGAACGACCTCAACAGCGGCTACTCAGCTTGGTCGCTCTGGGGCGGTCTCAACGACGTCACCCGCCAGCAGGAGACCTCGCAGTCCTTCGAGCCCATCGTCTCGGGCTTTGGTGCCGTCGGCGTGACTAACAACGTGACGACACGCCCCTCAATGTTTGGCGCGCAGCATCGCCTCACCTACTCGAATAGCAACCGCACCTATAGCAACCGCTTCGCCTATACCTATGCCTCGGGAGAGCGCAAGGACGGCTGGAGCTTCGCTGCCAGCGTCGCCCGCCGTATCGGCAATGGGCAGTACTCCTACGTCCGTGGGCAGTACTACGATGCCTGGAGCTACTTCCTCGGCGTAGAGAAGAAGCTCGACGAGATGAATAGCCTTAGCCTCATCGCCCTCGGTGCTCCTACGCGCCGTGGTGTAGCCAGCGCTACCACTCAGGAGGTATATGACCTCGTCGGCTCGAACTTCTACAATCCCAACATCGGGCGTCAGGGCGGTAAGTGGCGCAATGCTCGTGAGCGCCGCAACCACGAGCCTATCGTCCAGCTCTCGCACTACTTCAGCAATCTGGAGAAGACGCTCAATATCAACACCACCTTCAGCTACCGCTTCGGGAAGAATGCCTATTCATCGCTGAACTGGTACAACGCTCCCGACCCACGTGCGGACTACTACCGCTACCTCCCCTCCTACTTCACGCGTATGGCTGACCCCAACAGTCAGGATGGCGATGCTGCAGCGATCTATGAGGAGCTGTGGAAGTCTGATCCCAACGTCCGCTATATCAATTGGGACCGCCTCTATGAGGTGAACCGCGGGAACCTCACTACGGTGAAGGATGCCTCTGGCCGTACCCTCGCTACGGGGCGTAAGGCACTCTATATGATCGAAGACCGCCACACTGACCAGCGTGAATTCGCTTGGGCGACCTCTGCCAACTGGCTCCCCAAGAGCTGGCTTGAAATCACGGGTGGAGCGAACTTCCGCCACAACCGCACGGCGAACTATGCCGAGGTAGGTGACCTCCTCGGTGCGGACTTCGTCTATGACATCGATAAGTTCGCTGAGCGTGACTTCGGTGGCGACGCGACGAAGAGTCAGGTAGACCTCCTGCACCCCGACCGCATCGTCCAGAAGGGCGACCGCTTCAGCTACGACTACACCGCGCAGAGCTACCGCTATCAGATGTGGGCCAATGCGACCTACCACCTCACGCGCCTCGATGCCTATACGGGTATCTCCTATACCCACACGGGGATGCAGCGCGAAGGTCATCAGAAGCGCGGGCTCTTCCCCGACAACTCCTATGGGCTGTCGGACCGCGTGAAGTTCAACGACCTCGGGGTGAAGGCTGGGGCTACCTACAAGCTCAATGGGCACCACTACCTGCAGTCGAACGTAGCATACCTCGAGCAGGCACCCACCTTCCAGAATCTCTTCATCTCGCCTCGTACACGCGATAGCTATATCGAGGATCCCAAGAGCGAGAAGATCTTCTCGGCAGAAGCCTCCTACCTCGTACGCCTTCCCTGGCTGCGCGGACGTGTGACGGCCTTCTACACGCACATCGCAGATCACACCCGCTCGATGAGCTTCTATGATGATAGCCGAGCTTCGTTCTCGAACTACATCATCACCGGCATCGCCACCCGCCACCTCGGGGCAGAAGCTGGCTTCGAAGTGAAGATCAGCCCCACGCTGACGGCCAACGCTGCACTTGCCCTCGGCCAGTATCAGTATGCCAACAACCCCAGCTACATCCAGAGCATCGATAACTCCAACGAGATCGTCGACCGTGACCGCATCAACTGGAAGGGGCTGAACGTGAGCGGTACGCCTCAGACGGCTGCTACCCTCGGGCTGACGTACTACTCTCCTTGGTACGCAAACTTCGGGATCAACGCGAACTACTTCGGGCGCAACTTCGTCTCGATGTCGCCTGTCATCCGCACCGACCGCGGGCGCACCTCGCTTGACTACAACTATATTCTCCCCGAGCAGCTGCGTGATGGCTTCACGGTAGACCTCTTCGCGAGCTACTCCTGGCGCATCACCTATGGCACGTACCTGCGCTTCAACCTCTCGGTAAGCAACGTGCTGAACAACCGCAGTCTGCCCAATGGCGGCTACGAACAGCTCCGTATCCGCACAATCCGTGCTACCGATGGAACGCAGCAGCTCTATCGCCCCTTCGATACGAAGCTCTCTTATGTCTACGGGACGACGTTCTTCTTCAATACCACCCTCCAGTTCTAACTCCCTACACGCATAGATCCTATGAATCGTCACGCTATATATGCACTCACCCTCTCGATGCTCATCGGGATAGGGGCTACGAGCTGCACGAAGTACAACGAAGTCGATCCTCCCCGTACCGACCAGAAGAGTACGGACGAGCTCCCTCTGCCCACACACACCATTAGCCAGCTCAAGGCACTCTACAAGCGTGGTGGTACGCTCATCGACAAGCCCATCGTCATCTCTGCGGTCATCGCCTCGGACGACAGCGAGGGGAACCTCTACAAGTCCTGCTACATCGAGGATGAGACGGGCGGTATGGAGCTTAAGTTCGCCCTCGGCAACCTCAGCTCTGTCTACCCCCAGGGTACGCGTGTACGCCTTCTCTGCCAGGGTCTGCAGCTCGGCGACTACGCTGGACAGATCAATATCGGATATACCTCCAAGGATGAGAAGTATGAGACAGCCTTCTACCCAGAGCTCCTCGTGCACCGCGTCCTCCTCAAGGAAGGTCACACCGATATCAAGCCCCACGAGCTCACCATCGCGACGCTGAATAAGAAGTACGCAGGTACGCTTGTCAGTCTCAAGGATGTACAGTTCCTCGCCTCCGAGCTGGGTCAGACCTATGCAGATCCACAGGGCAAGGACAAGAACCGCAATGTGAACCGCACGCTCGTAGACCGCTCTGGCGCACAGCTCATCGTCCGCACGAGCAGCTATGCGAAGTTCGCTGGTCGCACCGTCCCCTCGGGCTCGGGTACGATCACTGCTATCCTCACCTACTTCCGTGACACCCCTCAGCTCCTCATCCTGCGTGAGCAAGATGTCCAGCTCACGGGCGCACGCTTCTAATCACTCCCCTACAGCACTCACCATCTCAACAAATACGATTGACTGATGACAACAAGTAAGATCACGCGCTGGACGCTCCTCTTAGCCTCCTGTGCTACCCTGTCCCTCGCCTCGTGTAAGGACAACGATGACGCCTACGAGCGCCCATCGATCTCGGTCACCCAGCTGACGAAGGACAGCAACGGCAATACCCTCATCGGCAAGGACGAGAGCACCGCCACGCTGCACATCCGCACCAACCGCTCTTGGACGGCTACCACCGCCCTCGACTGGCTGAGCATCAGCCCCGAGTCAGGGGACGCTGGCGAACGTGACGTCACGATCAAGATCCTCAAGAACGCCTCGGGTGCTACCCGCCAAGGCCAATTCGCCTTCAAGGCTGGCAACGAGACCCTCTACTATACCATCACGCAGGCTGGCGACGGCTCTGCAGTCATCACCCCAGGTAAGGATCAGCCTACTCCTAACCTGCCCTCGAACCCCACTACAGTAGACGGCGCAGCACTCGCCGCCTTCATCGCGAAGTACGACAAGGGTCAGAGCGTCACGGTAGACGAAGAGACGACCTTCAAGGCCGTCCTCCTCTCCGACATCACGGCGAACAATATGACCAGCCTCAAGAACATCGTCGTGCAGGCTGGCGAAGTCGGCATCACGCTTCGTCTGAATGCCAACGCCTCTAAGGACTGGCGTCCCGGTGCCGTCTTCACCATCAAGACTAAGGGCACGAAGGTCGGTCGCTACCAGGATGGCTCACTGCAGATCGACTATACGGGTCTGAATGATGCTGCCTCTATGGTGACTCCCACAGGCGAAGTAGCGACGATTACTCCTAAGGCCGTCACCTTCGCAGACATCTATGCTGGCAAGTACGACAACATCCTCGTAGCTGTCGATGGCGCTCAGTTCAAGACTCCTGGCAAGGAGCTCAACCCCAACAAGCCTGCTCAGGGCAAGACCTCTGCAGGGAGCTACTTCAATGCGCTCACGGACTGCGCTACGCAGGTCACGGCTGGTGTATCCGATCTCTCGGTAGCTATCTCCTACTACTCGACCTTCAAGACGACGATCGCATCCGACAAGAACGGCCGCATCGTCGGTATCATCCAGCGCTCGGTGACGACAAACAAGAACTCTGGTCAGAGCACCAAGCACTACAACCTCTGGCCTCGTACGGCTGATGACCTCGCTGGTCTGACGGCTGAGCGCTGCACGGAGGGCACGGCTCCTACGCCTACCCCTTCGCCCGATCCCACTCCTACTCCTACTCCTACTCCTACTCCTACGCCCACTCCTACGCCCACACCTACCCCTCCAGCTACCTCTGGCGATCTGATCATCTCCGCCTACATCGAAGGCTTCGACTTCGAGAAGTACATCCAGATCTCCAACCCCACGGATCAAGAGATTGACCTCAGTGCTTACACGCTCCTCGTGAAGAACTTTGGGACTAAGAATAAGCCTGCAACTGGAGAGTATGCTGAGAGCCGCATCGCTCTCACGGGTAAGCTCGCAGCTGGTGCTTCTCTCGTCCTGCGCCACGAGCAGGCGAAAGTCTATACCGAAGGCACGGTCGCAGACTTCAGCTTCAATGGCAATGACCCCGTGGCTCTGCTGAAGGGCACGGCGACCATCGACCAGATCGGTAATGGTATGGAGACGGCTTGGATCGACAGCGACAAGAAGTTCGCTGGTGCCGACATCGTCCTCCACCGTATCGCATCCGTCAAGGCTCCTTCTGCGACCTTCTCCGCGGACCAGTGGGAGCGCGTCGCCATCACGAAGGAGAATCAGGAAGCTACCATCAAGTCTTACCTCGGTAAGCGATAGTCCTTCCTCTCTATGCAGAAGACGATTAAATCTCTTCGGATAAAGACCATCCTCATGGGGCTCGGCCTCATGGGGATGGCTTTCTCCAGCTGTACCACCGAGCGTGGTGACCACCCCGTCCGCACCTCCGACCGCCTCCAGCTCTCCCTCCCAGGCTCTTCGACCGACAAGATCAAGAGCGTACCCAAGGAAGGCTCGAACTTCTACATCAAGCTCCGTGCGGCCTCCGACTGGAAGCTCACCGTCACGCCCGAGGATGCGTCCTCATGGATCGAGCTCGAGCGTAGCAAGGGGGATGGCACGTCCAGCACCTCTATCTCCGTCTCGGTAAGTCAGAATCTCGGCGCCTCTCGCTCAGCACAGATCATCGCCACCTCGGCGGGCGTTCGTGACACCCTCATCATCAGCCAGCAGGGTACGGGTGAGGAGACTCCGACACCTTCGCCCACACCCTCCCCTACGGGTGAGTACATACTCGGTGATGCGACGATGCTCGAGGTACCCGCACTCCATGGTGGTAGTCAGAACTACTTCGTCACGCACCGCGCTGGTGGTATCGTGAACTACTCCCTCGAGTACGACACCGACAAGCGTCACCCACGCTTCGTCTGCTTCACCTTCGACAACACGAACTCAGCCCAAGCGGTCAAGCGTAGCGATGCCTGGCAATGGGATCCCTATGTCCCCAAGCAGTTCTCCACAGAGAACCTCTTCCGAGGGAGTGGATACGACCGTGGTCATATGGTAGCTTCCTCTGACCGCCTGTTCAGTGCCGAGGCGAATAGACAGACCTTCTACTACACGAATATGAGTCCTCAGCTCGGTGACCTCAACCAGAAGTTCTGGTCAGACCTCGAGCAGAAGGTACAGGCATGGGGTCGTAACTCCCAGCTCCGTGACGTCCTCTACGTCGCCAAGGGCGGGACGATCCGTGATGATCAGGTCGAGAGCAAGAAGGTCCGTGGCGTCATCGTCGTGCCTAAGTACTACTGGATGGCCCTCGTACTGAAGAAGGGCTCTACCTACCACGGCATCGGCTTCTTGGTCGAGCACCGCTTCTATGCAGCGAAGACCGCCATTCGTAGCGTCGCGCTCTCTATCGACGAGCTGGAGACCAAGCTCGGGATGGATCTCTTCCACAACTTCCCCGATGACATCGAGCAGCAGTTCGAGGCAGAATCCCCCGCTACGCCTGCTACGCTCAGCTACTGGCCTGGACTCTAAGGCAAGCCATTAGCCCCATTCCCTACCGGCACCCGCCGACTGCACTGCGGTCGGCGGGTGTTGCTTTTTATACGAAGGGGAACGTGTAGCTTGGTGCAGGAGGCGTAGCAAGCACTATTGGTTTGTGAGCAATCCTATATTAGGTTGTTGCTCTGCGTAGGGATAAAAGTTGTGGACGAGTGGCAGATAAGTTTGGGCTACGTGCGTGGCTCTAATATCTACGTACGTGGATATTTGGATTTGCGTGCCTGGTCTTTAAGACTACGTGCATAGATAGAAGAATACCACTGCGGAAAGGCACTTTTTCTCCATGAGAATAGCACTTTTCCCTCCGCTGGATAAGAGGAATACCCGCGATGAGGCGAAGGGCTTGCGTATCTCTTGGGAGGGGCATATCGGGGAGCTGGGCGTACGATGCCTTAGCTGAATAACTGCTCAACTGTCTCATATTGGTTTGTAAGCAGTCCTATATTGGTTCGTGCGCGGACCAATATAGGTTCATACT
Source organism: Porphyromonas bobii (assembly GCF_943169685.1). Taxonomy (NCBI): domain Bacteria; kingdom Pseudomonadati; phylum Bacteroidota; class Bacteroidia; order Bacteroidales; family Porphyromonadaceae; genus Porphyromonas; species Porphyromonas bobii. The sequence goes on along the minus strand of NZ_CALPBU010000001.1, from coordinate 185,705 downwards.
ATCGACCAATATAGGTTCGCTCGCAGACCAATATTGGTTCACCCACCGACCAATATAGGTCGACACCACCCCCTCTATGATATCGTAGAAAAGCCCACTATTAAAGGGCTTGTCAAAGCCCGCTCTTGGCGGTATCAAGAAAAGGCCTACCTTTGTCCGTAGAGCAACTCAAAGGGGTGCTGGCGTAGGACACAAGTCCACGCTGTGCTGAGATTATACCCGAAGACCTGATCCAGATAATGCTGGCGTAGGCAGAGAGTGGAGGCGATATCCCGCCGCTCATCCTCTAAGATCTTCCGTTACTCGCGCTGTGATTGAGCCCGTCGGCTCGTCATAGTTCCCCAGAGAGTGTCTGCCCCTTTGTGGTAGTAGGCTCGCTGGAGGTGTGTCGTCACTTCGCACTTCCTCATCACACCATGACGATAGAGTTACTTACGATGAAGATCCTGATCAACGGAGCTCCCACCACGCTCCCCCATGTATGCACGATCCCCGAAGCCCTTGCCTTCGCAGCGATCGACCTACCACCTCGCTCGGCTATTGCCGTCAATGAGCGCTTGGTACCCCGCACAGCCTTAGCCACCTACCAGCTCGAGGAGGGCGACACCCTCCTCCTCATCCGACCGACCTTCGGAGGCTAAGCCCTACCCTTTCCACGACACACACATTCCCCTACTATTATGAAGATCAAAGATGTCCTTACTCACGGCCCACTCATCGGCTCGGAGAAGATCTATGTACCTGGCCAGCTCTTCCCCGAGCTGCGCGTCGGCATGCGCCGCATCGCCCTCTCCGACACCTACAATGAGGATGGGAGCCGTACCCCCAATGCCCCTGTCGTCGTCTACGATACAGGCGGCCCGTACACCGACAGCGCCTATCGGGTAGACCTCGAGGCGGGCTTACCACGCCTACGCGAGCCGTGGATCGACCGCCGAGACGATACGACCCGTAGCGAAGAGCTCGGCAGTGAATACACCCGCTCACGACTCCAGCAGCGCGCCCTTGACGGCCTGCGCTACCGTCATATCTCCCTCCACCCACGAGTAGCGAAGGAGCACTGTATCACCCAGCGCTACTATGCCAGCCAAGGCATCATCACCGAGGAGATGGAGTACGTGGCGATACGTGAGAACCAGCTCATCGACGAGGCCAAGGAGCGTCACGCCATGGCGGGTGACCCGCTGGGCGCAGAGATCCCCCCATACGTGACCCCAGAATTTGTCCGTGAAGAGATCGCCCGAGGGCGCGCCATCATCCCAGCCAACATCAATCACCCTGAGCTCGAACCCATGATCATCGGGCGCAACTTCCTCTGTAAGGTCAATGCCAATATCGGCAACTCCGCCGTCACCAGCAGTATCGCTGAGGAGGTGGAGAAGGCCGTATGGGCTACCCGCTGGGGCGCCGACACCGTGATGGATCTCTCCACCGGGCGTCACATCCACGAGACGCGCGAGTGGATCATCCGCAATAGCCCCGTACCCATCGGTACCGTCCCCCTCTACCAAGCACTGGAGAAGGTCCACGGCAAGACCTACGACCTCAGCTGGGAGATCTATCGCGATACCCTCATCGAGCAGGCGGAGCAGGGTGTCGACTACTTCACCATCCATGCAGGGCTACGTAAGGAGCACATCCCGCTGACCCTCAAGCGCCTTACGGGTATCGTCAGCCGTGGCGGTGCGATCATGGCGGGCTGGTGCACCGAGCACGATGAGGAGAGCTTCCTCTACACCCACTTTGAAGAGATCTGTCAGATAGCTGCCCGCTACGATGTCTCCCTCTCCCTCGGCGATGGCCTGCGTCCAGGCTGCATCCATGACGCCAACGATGCGGCACAGATGGCAGAGCTGAAGACTCTCGGCGAACTCAATCGCATCGCTGCTCGCTACCACGTGCAGGTGATGATCGAGGGCCCTGGGCATATCCCTATGCACCTCATCCCCGAGAATATGACGCGCGAACTCCTCGACTGCGATGAAGCCCCCTTCTACACCCTCGGCCCGCTGGTCTCCGATATCGGTGCTGGCTACGACCACATCACGGGGGCTATCGGTGCCTCGATCATCGGGCATCAGGGTACCGCCATGCTCTGCTACGTCACGCAGAAGGAGCACCTCGGCCTCCCCGAGCGCAATGACGTCCGTGAGGGAGTCGTGACCTATAAGCTCGCTGCCCATGCCGCAGACCTGGCGAAGGGACACCCGACGGCTTACCTGCGTGACTATGCGATGAGTAAAGCGCGATTTGAATTCCGCTGGAGAGACCAGTTCCATCTGGCACTCGACCCCGAGCGTGCTCAGGAGTTCCACGATGAGACCCTCCCCGATGAGGAGCACAAGGAGAAGCACTTCTGCTCAATGTGTGGTGAGCACTTCTGCTCGATGCGTGCGAACCGCTCCTTCCGTCAGGCACTGCAGTCACGCTCTGCTGTCCCCTCCGAAGGGCTTGCACTCAGCACCGAAGCCCCATGTAGTCACCATAGATAGCCCTTATGCTACCCCAGCAGATCATCGCCATCACACCGCCCTCGCTCGGTGATACAGGCGAAGCCCTGCGCATCGCTCACCTCCTCCGTCTCGGCGTCGGGCGCGTACATATACGCAAGCCCGACGCCATGGTAGAGGAGCTTGAGGCACTCATCCGCTCCATCCCTCGTGAGCTACGCAGTCGCTGCGTCCTCTCACACCACATCGAGCTGGTGAGACACTGGGGGCTCGGCGGTGTGCACCTCTCCGTAGCCGACTGGAGTGCACTCCGTGAGCGCCCGACGGAGGCCCTTCGCCCCGAGCAGATCGTCGGTGTCAGTTGCCACAGTGTAGAGGAACTGGAGCGCCTACCCTTCCGTCCTGACTACGCCTATGTGAGCCCCGTCGCAGCGAGCATCAGTAAGCCTGACTATGGGAATGATAGCCCTTGGACGCCCGAGCTGAGGCGAGCCGTCACGGCACGCTTCCCCTTCTCTCTCATTGCTCTGGGCGGTGTCGGAGAGGCGAATGCCCAAGGCTTTATCAAAGAGGGCTTCGCTGGTGTCGCGCTCTTAGGGTACTTCGCAAGTCAGCAGCTCCATAAGCTCACCGAGCGGGTGCAGAAGTTATGCACCCCGACACTCCTCCTCTGCGGGGGCATCGACCCGACGGCAGAGGCAGGGCTCACAGCGGATATGCAGCATGCCGCACGCTTAGGAGTACGCGCCTATAGTATCGTGACGGCACTCACCTGCCAGGATGCCGTGACCTTCACCCGCCTCACAGCAGTCGCTGACACAGACCTCATCGAGGCAGTACGTGCTCTTCGTAGGCAGTCGCCCCCGCAGGTAGCTAAGATCGGGCTCATCGCTTCGCTCCACCAGCTACGCCTCCTCGTCCGTGAGATACGCACGCTCTTCCCAGCTTGTCGCATCGTCTGGGATCCGATACTACGCACCAGCTCGGGCGCAGACCTCCTCCCCGATGCCAGGCGTGAAAGCCTCCTTGAGGTGGCAGAGCTGGTAGACGTCATCCTCCCCAATCACTACGAGTCCCGCCAGCTCTTCGGGGAGAGCATACCAGGCAAATGGGCAGAGCGTACTGCGACCGCTGTCATCGCGAAGTCTGCTTTTTGCACGGAGGAGGATGTCACCGACAGGGCCTACCTTCCTGATGGTCGGCTCATCGAGAGCACCGCACCCCGCCTCGGAGAAGACCGCCATGGCACGGGCTGCCTCTATGCTACGACGCTGTGCGCTGCCTTAGCTCGGGGCGAAGACTACCAAGAGGCACTCCACGCAGCCCAGCGTGCGACGATGCACTACCGCCTTGGGCGAGGGCTGGAAGTACCCGTAAGACGACTGCCACTAGGCCGACGGATGTTCGTCACGCACGCTACCACCACAGCGGAGACCCTCGAGCAGACCGACCTCATCCTTCGTCAGGGCTTAGCGGATATCGTGGAGCTACGCATGAAGGACACCCCGTGGGAGACCTTCCTCGATACCGCACGCGAAGCCTTAGCGCTCTGTCATGCCTACGGCGTCCCCCTACTCATCAATGACCGAGTAGACATCGCGCTCCTCACGGGTGCCGATGGCGTACATCTCGGACAGAGAGATATGCCCCCAACGGAGGCCCGACGTCTCTTAGGTGAGCACGCCCTCATTGGTCTGACGTGCAACAGCGCCGAAGACCTCGCCACGGCACGCACGCTCCCCATCGACTACGTGGGCATCGGCCCCTTCCGCTTCACCTCGACAAAGAAGAAGCTCGCCCCCATCTTGGGACTTGAGGGCTATCGTGCTCTCCAGCTCCACGCCTTCCCCCTCCCTGCTTATGCCATCGGCAGCGTATCCCCCGAGGATATCCCCGCCCTCTACGCCCTCGGACTCTACGGCGTCGCCATGAGTAGCAGCCTCATCCATACCGCCCGCCTCGCTGCGGACGACCGACCTTAATACACCTGACAACTATGCTTACCATAGCAGACAAGACCTTCCATTCGCGACTCTTCCTCGGTACGGGGAAGTTCGCCTCCCCCGCCCTCATGGCTCGTGCTGTCGAAGCCTCGGGGACCGAACTCGTCACCCTCGCTCTCAAGCGTGTCGAGCTCCAGCATGCCGACAGCGATGACCTCGTAGCTCCCCTCGACAGCCCTCACATCCAGCTCCTCCCCAATACCAGCGGGGCGAAGACCGCCGAAGAAGCCATCCTCGCCGCAGAGCTGGGACGCGAAGCCCTTGAGACGAACTGGCTCAAGCTCGAGGTGCACCCCGACCCTCGCTACCTGATGCCCGACCCCATCGAGACGCTACGCGCCGCCGAGGAGCTGGTGAAGCGAGGCTTCATCGTCCTACCCTATGTGCAGGCAGACCCCGTACTCTGCAAGCGTCTCGAGGAGGTAGGCTGCGCCACCGTTATGCCCCTGGCAGCACCTATCGGCACGAATCGCGGGCTGGACACCCGTGCCCTCCTACGTATCATCATCGCTGAGAGCACCATCCCCGTCGTCATCGATGCGGGCATAGGTAGCCCGAGCCACGCCGCCGAATGTATGGAGATGGGTGCTGATGCTGTACTTGTCAATACGGCTATCGCCACAGCACAAGATCCCGTAGCTATGGCACGTGCCTTCCGTCTCGGGGTCGAAGCAGGTCGTATGGCCTATGACGCTAAGCTCGCCCCACAGAGTCACGAAGCGGTAGCCTCCTCACCCCTCACCGCCTTCCTCTTCACTCCCGAGCCATGACCACCGACACGACGGCCTATGATGTGCTACGGGCCTATGACTTCGACACCCTTCAGAGGGAGATTTACAGCAAGACGATAGCGGACGTCCAGCGCGCCCTCGCTGCACCGCACCGCACGATAGCGGACTTTATGGCACTCGTCTCACCTGCTGCCGTTCCCCTCCTCGAGGAAATGGCACACGAGGCGCACCGCCTCACCGTAGAGCGCTTCGGTCATACGATCCAGCTCTATATCCCGCTCTACCTATCTAATGTATGCTCCAATAGCTGCGTCTACTGCGGATTCAGCGTGGAGAACAAGATCCGACGACGCCAGCTGACGCTCTCCGAGATCGACCGTGAGGTAGAGGCCATCAAGGCCTTGGGCTTCCGCCACCTCCTGCTCGTCAGTGGCGAAGACCTTCGTGCCAGCTCATGGAAGTACTACCTGCAGGTCGTCGAGCATATCCGCCCGCACTTCGCCCAGCTCAGCCTCGAGGTCCAGCCCCTCACGACCGAGCAATATACCGCCCTCCACGAGGCGGGGGTAGACTATGTCTGCGTCTATCAGGAGACCTACCACGAGGCACACTACCCCAGCTACCACCCCCGAGGGAAGAAGGCCGACTACCGCTACCGTCTTGAGACCCCCGACCGCATCGCCCAAGCAGGTATCGAGAAGATTGGGCTCGGTGCCCTCTTAGGGCTCGAGGACTGGCGCACCGATAGCACCTTCACCGCCCTGCATCTCTGCTACCTCCGTCAGCGCTACCGCCAGACCCGCTACTCTATCTCCCTACCTCGTCTTCGCCCCGCAGTGGGGGCTTATGAGCCCTCCTCACCCATTGACGACCTCGGCATCACGCAGCTCATCTTGGCCTTCCGTCTCCTTGATCCGCATGTGGAGATCTCCCTCTCGACGCGTGAGTCAGCCTCCTTCCGTGATCACGTTCTTCCCTTGGGTATCACGAGTATGAGTGCTGGGAGCCACACCGAGCCCGGGGGCTATGCGGAGAGCAGCGAAGATCTGGAGCAGTTCGTCATTAACGACAGCCGTACTCCCGCGGAGTTCGCCGCCCACCTGCGTAGTGCAGGCTATGAGCCGGTATGGAAGGACTGGGATAGTTGGCTCTGACCTCCCAGCCCATTAAAAGCACGACCCCAAGCAATGGACACGACTGAGATAGACAACCTCAAGACCCGCTACGCCCGACAGATGAGCCTCCCCGAAGTCGGGGAAGAGGGGCAGATGCGCCTTATTGAGAAGCGGGTAGCCATCATCGGAGCAGGAGGGCTGGGCTCAGCTCTCCTGCCCCTCCTTGTGGGAGCGGGGGTCGGGCATCTCACACTATGCGATGACGATAGTATCTCAGTGAGCAACCTCCCCCGTCAGACGCTCTACACCACGCACGAGGTAGGTAGGAGCAAGGCGCAGTGCGCTGCCGAGCGACTCCGCGCAGCCAATCCCCACTGCGACATCACGGCCTACAGTGAGCGCCTCACCGAGGCGAATGCCACCCGCCTCATCGGGGAGGTCGAGCTTCTCATTGACGCTACCGACAACGAAGCGACACGCCTCCTCCTCGATCACTATGCCTCAGAGCACCATATCCCGTGGCTCTATGCCTCGCTCGAGGGGTGGTGCGGACAGCTGGCACTCTTCCTCCCCGACTCACCCTCACGCTACCGAGACCTCTTCCCCGAGGGAGATAAGGGAGACGCCCCAAGCCCCACGCAAGCCCCCTTCCCCGTGATGGCGACCACTCCCGCCGTCATCGGCTCTATCGCCGCCACCGAAGCTCTCAAGTTCCTGCTGGGCCTTCCCTCTCCCCTCACCGAAGGCCTTCTCCTCATAGATAGCCTTCTGCTCTCCTTCCAGCTCATCCGCCGCTAAGCTACCTATCGATCTGAAAGGCAGCAAGCACCACAAAGGGACAGAGCGACTTAGCCCGCTATCTACATGCGTCTATGCAAGCAGATAGCAGGCTTCAATAGTACCCTCGATTTTGAACCAGTACTGGTCACTCAATCGAGCAGTACTGGTCGGGCTTCGGACCAGTACTGGTACACACCACCAAGCAGTACTGGTCAACTCAGCGACCAGTACTGGTTCATTTTACCCCCACTATGAATAGCTTGGAGCTTCCCTTCTATAAGGGCTGTCATTTATGAGAACCTTTGTGAGCTTGGACGAGAATACGCTACCTAAAAATTCGGCACACACTACTTTGTATCTAATAATTATGTAGCTTTGTGGCTGATAGTAGATCATATTATTTCCTTGTGATACAAAAGTGAATTCATGAGGTATCTGGAAGAACACCGACACACCCTCGGCTTTGACAAGCGAATGCGATAGCTATCTCCCCGCCTTTGGTTGCGGACGATAGCTCCCTTTGTCATGGCTCTACATTATATAATATAGCGTCACTGTTCCCCACCTCGGGGACAGCAAGCAATGAGCGATCCCCCCCAGCCGTAGGCAGTGAGGTGGTCGCTCGTCTCTTTTTACCATGGGATACAGACAAGCATAAATTATTCAAACACCTATACAATTGATTGAACGAATGAGGAAAAGTACATTACTCCTCCTCACCCTGCTCCTGGGGTTCCTGCCTGCGCTCGCGCAGCAGGTGGTGACGGGCACCGTCGTCACCGCCCCCGACAACGAGGCCGCCATCGGAGCCTCGATCATCGTCAAGGAACATAGCAAGGTGGGGACAACCGTGGGGCTGGATGGCAGCTTCAAGATCACGGTACCCGCAGGCTCTAAGACCCTGCGCATCTCCTACATTGGTTACCTCACCCAAGAGGTGCCTATCAAGGACAAGATGAAGATCACACTCGAGCCCTCAGAGAAGACGCTAGATAAGGTCGTCGTCACGGGACTCACCAAGGTAGACAAGCGCCTCTTCACGGGAGCCTCCGCTAAGCTCGGCGGCGACAAAGCCAAGCTCGACGGGGTACCCGATGCAGCCCGCGCCCTCGAAGGTCGCGCCGCAGGGGTCTCGGTACAGAATGTCTCAGGGACCTTCGGTACAGCTCCTAAGATCCGCGTGCGTGGGGCGACCTCTATCTACGGGAGCTCCAAGCCCCTCTGGGTCGTCGACGGTGTCATCATAGAAGATGTATCTAATGTAGGTGCTGACGACCTCGCTTCGGGGAATCCTGAGACGCTCATCAGCTCTGCTATCGCGGGTCTCAATGCCGACGACATCGAGAGCTTCCAGGTGCTGAAGGACGGCTCGGCCACCTCTATCTATGGTGCACGCGCTATGGCGGGCGTCATCGTCGTGACGACGAAGAAGGGGAAGCAAGGTCAGGCCAACTTCAACTATACGGGTGAGTTCACCAGCCGCCTCATTCCATCCTACCGCGACTTCGACATCCTCAACTCGCAGCAGCAGATGAGTATCTACCGCGAGCTACGCGATAAGGGATGGCTGAACTTCGCCGAGGTCCTCAATGGCAGTGACTACGGGATCTATGGTAAGATGTATGAGCTGATCAACACGTACAATCCCAAGACCCGCACCTTCCTGCTCGACAATACGACGAAGGCCGAGAACGCGTATCTCCAGCAGGCTGAGCGACGCAATACAAACTGGTTCAAGGAGCTCTTCTCTCCCTCCATCATGCAGACCCACTCAGTGAGCATGAGCGGTGGTACGAGCAAGTCGAACTACTATGCCTCTGCCTCCGCCCTCATCGATCCAGGATGGTACAAGCAGAGTCAGGTCAAGCGATATACCGCTAACCTCAACGTCACGCACCACCTTCTGAAGAGCCTCTCGCTGAATGTCATCGGGGGTGCTTCCTATCGTAATCAGCGTGCGCCTGGTACGCTCGGTCAGGATGTAGACGTCGTAGGTGGTGAGGTCAAGCGCGACTTCGACATCAACCCCTACTCCTACGCTACGAATACCTCGCGTGTCCTCGACCCACGAGAGTACTACACGGCGAACTACGCCCCGTTCAATATCTTCAACGAGCTGGAGAATAACTACATCGACCTGGATGTACTCGATGCAAAGTTCCAAGCTGAGCTGCGCTTCAAGCCTATCCGAGGTCTGGAGCTGACCCTCCTCGGGGCCTTCAAGCATACGGCTGCCTCACAGCAGCACAATGTGCGTGACAACTCAAACCAAGCACTGGCCTACCGCGCCATGCCAAACAGCGTCATCAGAGAGTCCAACAAGTACCTCTACCGTGACCCTGATCGTCCCTACGATCTCCCCAGCACTGTCCTGCCTAATGGCGGCTTCATGCACAAGGGTGAGAACCGCATGAGCAACTACGACTTCCGCGCTACGGCGAACTATAACCGTACCTTCGGAGTCCACACGCTCAACCTCTTCGGCGGTCTTGAGACGACCAATATCCAGCGCAACCGCACCGCCTTCACGGGCTGGGGGCTTCAGTACGCCGCTGGAGAGACGCCCTTCTACCCCTACCAGTACTTCAAGAAGCAGGTAGAGGACGGCAATAGCTACTACAACCTCAACAACACGAACTATCGTACGGTAGCCTTCTACAGCAATGCGACCTACTCCTATAAGGGGCGCTATGTCATCAACGGCACCTACCGCTACGAAGGCTCGAATCAGCTCGGGCGTAGCAGCAATGCTCGCTGGATGTCTACGTGGAACGTCTCTGGCGCATGGAACATGCACGAGGAAGACTTCTTCCAGAAGCTCAAGCCTCTGAGCCACCTCACGCTCCGTCTCTCCTATAGCCTCACGGGGACACCTCCTGACCCCTCCTATAGCAGCTCGACGACGATCCTCAAGTCGTACATCCCCTTCCGCCTCTTCGCCGAAGACCAAGAGCCTGGGATCGGTATTGAGCAGCTGGGGAATGCTGACCTGACCTACGAAAAGAAGAACGAGCTCAACGCTGGCTTCGACGCAGGGCTCTTCGATGATCGCCTCAGCCTCTCCTTCGATGCCTACACCCGTCGTAACTTCGATGAAATGGGGCCTATGATCACGCAGGGTATCGGTGGTACGATCATCCGTCCTGCCAACGTCGCAGAGATGATGTCCAGTGGTCTTGAGCTCAGCATCACCTCGCAGAACATCAAGACAAAGGACTTCAACTGGACGACAAGCTTCATCTACTCCTACACGCACTCGGAGATCACGAAGCTCTACAACCAAGGGCGTATGATCGACCTTGTCAGTGGGAACGGCTTCGCTAAGAAGGGCTACCCTGCACGTGCGCTCTTCTCTATCCCCTTCGTCGGCCTCAATAACCAAGGTCTCCCCCAGCTCATCAACGAGAAGGGTGAGGTGACGACCGACAACATCAACTTCCAGGAGCGTAACCACACCGAGTACCTCAAGTACGAAGGTCCTACCGACCCCACCCACACGGGCTCACTCGGCAATACGCTCTCCTACAAGGGTCTCCATCTCAACGTATTCCTCACCTATGCCTTCGGCAATGTCGTCCGACTTGATCCTAAGTTCAAGGCTTACTACGGGGATATGGCCTCGATGACGCATGCCTTCATCAACCGCTGGCAGGCTGCTGGCGAGGAGGCTCGTACGGACATCCCCACCATCCTGAGCCGTCGTCAGTATGCTACCAACAATAATCTGCGCTACGCCTACAACGGCTACAACTACTCTACGGCGCGTATCGCCAAGGGCGACTTCATCCGCCTCAAGGAGATCTCCCTCGCCTACGACCTGCCCACAAGACTGATCAAGCGTACGCCTCTGCGTAGCGCTTCGGTCAAGGTACAGGCTACGAACCTCTTCCTCCTGTATGCAGACAAGAAGCTCAATGGCCAAGACCCAGAGTTCTTCAACATCGGTGGGGTAGCTTCGCCTACGCCCCGACAGTTCACTCTCACCCTGAAGCTTGGACTCTAACGCATCGACACCAATGAAGAAGAAACATATCATCACCTCAGTCCTCTCGCTGGCACTGCTCTTCTCGAGCTGCGGTAAGTACCTCGACAAGTACCCCGACAACCGCATGGAGCTACACACCCCTGAGGATGCGGCGAAGTTCCTCGTATCGGCTTATCCCGATGCCCATGCAGCCTACCTGCTGGAGATGTACTCCGACAATAGCGACGAGCACGACTACACCTCGTGGAGCGCTATCAGCCCCTTCCAGGAGCAGGCCTATCGCTGGAGCGATATCTCCGAGATCCGCGAGCAGGAGACCCCTCAGCAGCTCTGGGACGCACACTATACTGCGATCACTGTCTGCAATGAGGTGCTCAAGCACGTCGCTGGCGTAAGCAATAAGGATGCCTACGCCAGTCAGGTCGCCGAAGCCAAGCTATGCCGCGCCTACTCGATGTTCCAGCTGGCGAATGTCTTCTGCCAAGCCTATGCTCCCGAGACGGCAGCCTCCGACTATGGCCTGCCTTATCCTACCGAGCCTGAGGAGCATCCTGGGCGTACCCTCCATCATCGAGGCACGCTCGAAGCGCTCTACAAGCACATCGAGCAAGACCTCACCGAGGGCCTGCAGGATATCAATTCAGCGAACTATGGTAAGCCGAAGTACCACTTCACCGCTCAGGCTGCTCATGCCTTTGCTGCGCGCTTCTACCTCTATGCCCGTCAGTATGCCAAGGCTATTGAGCACGCTGATGCCGCTCTGGGCTCGAACCCACGTGCCGACCTACGTGACTGGGCCTCGTGGAGCAAGCAGGGACTCTCGGGCAATGTACAGCCTAACGCCTATATCCAGTCTTCTGTCAAGGCAAATATCCTCCTGCAGACGGTAGCTACCGAATGGGGTGGCGTCAGCATCCCCATCCTGCGTGGTAGTAAGTACGCCCATGGTGCACTTATCTCCACCACCGAGACCCTCCAGGCCGATGGCCCATGGGGTGCCAGTGGCGATGTGATGAACTACGTCGTGGTGAACAACAACGGGGTATCTAAGTACGCCCTCCACAAGCTCCCCTACACGCCGAAGTACATCGACCGTGTAGCAGGCATCGGTATCCCCTACTCGACCTATGCTACCTTCACCACTGATGAGACGCTCATGGTACGTGCCGAGGCGAAGGCCCTTCTGCAGCGCTATGACGAGGCCCTCGCTGACCTCAACATCGAGCTCAGCGCCTTCACGAAGCGCAGTGTACAGCTGACCCTTCAGCAGATCAAAGACTTCTACCAAGGCATCAAGTACTATACGCCTGAGAAGCCTACTCCTAAGAAGGAGCTTCACACAACGCCCGCCCTCAATATGGAGACTCAGGAGCCTCTTCTGCAGGCTATCCTTCAGCTCCGCCGCCTCATCACCATCCACGAAGGTCTCCGCATGCAGGACGTCAAGCGCTACGGCATCACGATCTACCGCCGTCGTGTGAACGTCAGCAATGTCGTCGAGGCTGTGACCGACAAGATGGAGGCACGCGACCCACGTCTGGCCGTCCAGCTCCCTCAGGACGTCATCTCTGCACAGCTCGAAGCTAATCCCCGAGCTTCCCAACATTAACATAGCGACGAAGGACCTATGAACTACATATATCAAGGACTCATCGGGCTACTCCTCACCGTAGGCATCATCTCCTGCTCCGATGACCAGCCGAAGGATCCCACGATCTTCCCCACGACCTCGGAGAAGCTCAATGACTTCGAGCAGTGGCTGGACGTGAACTACCGCAGTCCATACAATATCCGCTTCAAATACAAGCTCGAGGACTCCGAGACGGACCTCAGCTATCACTTTATCCCCGCCGACTCGGCTAAGACAGCCAAGCTCGCGATCATCACGAAGTACCTCTGGTTCGATGCCTATGCCGAGGTCCTCGGGCCTGAGTTCATGAAGCTCAATGCCCCACGTATCCTCGTAGCTATCGGTACTCCTGGCTACACGCGTCAGCGCACTGAGGTCGTCGGTAGTGCCGATGGTGGCTACAAGGTCATCTTAGGGAAGGTCAATTCGCTCACCGACCAAGCTCTGGCCGACTACGAGACGATGACGACCTACTACTTCCACACGATGCATCACGAGTTCACCCACATTCTCAATCAGAAGAAGCCTTACAGCACGGACTTTGCTCTCATCACGAAGTCGGGCTACGTCAGTGGAGACTGGTTCAACCAGTCCGAGCGTGCAGCCAATCGTGCTGGCTTCGTATCGCCCTACGCGATGCAGAATGATGCAGAGGACTTCGCAGAGATGCTCTCCTACTACGTCACCTACACGCCCCAGCAGTGGCAGCAGATCCTCAATAATGCAGGCTCTGCTGGTGCCGCACTCATCCAGCGCAAGCTCCAGCGCGTCAAGGACTATACCCGCGACTCGTGGAAGCTTGACCTCGATGACCTGCGTGACGTCGTCCTACGCCGTGGTGGCCAGATCGCTACATTAGACCTAACTAAGCTCTACTAATCATGCGTCCTACCTATATATATATCCTCCTGGGGCTACTGAGCTTCATGCTCCCCTCCTGCCTCAAGGACAATAAGGAGATCTTCGACAAGCCTGCAGCAGCTCGCATCGACGCCCTCATCGCTGAGGAGAAAGCCCTTCTCGAAGCTGCGCCCAAGGGCTGGCGGATGGAGTACTACGCTGGCCGAGACTACTCGGGTCCTGGCTTCACGCTCCTGATGAAGTTCGAGAACGGTCACGTGACGATGGCTGGTGACAACGTAGATCCCGAGCTACAGGCTACCAGCGAGTACTCGATCGTCCGCGACCAAGGCCCTGTGCTGACCTTCCCCACCTACAATGAGGTGATTCACTCACTGGCCTCCGCATCACTCGGTTATCCCGAGGGGATCCAAGGGGACTATGAGTTCGCCATCCTCTCAGCTACCGCTGATACGGTACGCCTCCTCGGTAAGAAATGGGGCAATGAGATGCGCCTCGTACGCATCCCCGACGACAGCAGTATCGAGGAGCAGATCCTCGGTATCCTCAATGTCCGCGAAGGGATGACAGCAAGCACCTTCGACTTCTCTCTCGGGAGCAAGGAGCTGGCTCAGGGTGAGATCCGTGGAGACGCCCGTCGCCTCTCGGTCAAGATCGGTGAGCGCAGCTTCGACACGCCGTTCAACTTCACCGCTACGGGCATCACGCTACAGAGCCCCATCGTAGTCGAAGGCAAGAGCTACCGCACCTTCACTTGGGATGGCGAAGCCCAGCAGTTCACCTCGGGCGACCTCGTCGCGAAGCTCTTCCTCCCCAAGAGCTATAAGCCTATCGACTTCTGGTACGGCACATGGACGCTCCGACACAACCCCGTCCGTGGCTGGCGTAAGCCTACGACCCTCACCCTCTCAGCTGGTGAGCGAGCCAATACCCTCTCGGCTGTCCTCACCTTCTACGGAGTCAGCTACAAGATGGTGCTCCCCTACGATGCTACCACGGGTACGATCAGCTTCCAGGGACAGGCTCTGCACGACCCGACGAATAGATATGCTGGTGGTATCATCCTCGTACCAGCATCACTGGCTGATGGGCGCAAGCTCCTCGCCGCTGAGCTCCATAGCATCACCTTCACTTGGGATGAAGATCTCCAGCAAGCCGTCGCTAAGGGTACCGAGCTCGCCGATGGTAAGGTCGACTCCTTCTATGGTATCGCCTACGGTGAAGACCTCAATACTCCGCTCGTCGATAGTAAGGGCAACCTCGTCATGCCGATCGCTATCGAGAATATCCAGTACATCAAGAAGCAGCCTTAGTGCCAGCCTCGTATGTACCTCTCTCAATTCAGATGATTACAATACTCATGAAGAGAATAAGCTTAATCCTCCTCGCTGCTCTCGGACTGCTGAGCCTTGGTAGCTCGTGCAAGAAGCAGCAGGATGTACCTCGACTGAGCCAGGTGGACTTCTCCGTCCTGGAGGCTAAGACCTACCTCCCCGTAGAGTCCTCTACGGCGACCGTACGTCTTGACAAGGCTCCTGCGAAGGCCTACAGCTCCGCCTCTTGGCTTCAGGTAGCTCAGGAAGGTGCGACGATCCGTCTTACCTCGACCGACAATATCAATCCCCAGTCACGCAACGCCTCGCTGGTCCTCAAGGACAGCAAGGGAGACTCCATCGCGATCAACATCATGCAGGCCGGCATCATCTTCGGTCTGCCGAAGGAGCAAGCGATGATCGGGGGGGATGCTGCCATCGACAAGACGATCAAGGCACCCTCAAATATCACCGTCACCTACACTACCTCAGCCGACTGGATCCAGCTGGAGCCCAAGGATCAGCAGCTTCGCGTCATCGTCGCAGAGAACACCACGGGCCGCCCCCGCACGGGCTGGATCATCGCCAAGGGGGTTGGTCTCGTTGACTCACTTCAGGTCACGCAGGTTGATCTCGCTGACATCGTAGGGCAGTACACTCAGCACTCTATGACGCTGGATGCTGCTACGGGGACGATGGTACCCCTAAGCTCCGACGTGGAGATCAAGAAGGTCAGCGACACGCAGGCACAGTTCATCATCGACGGCACCTACACATGGGAGGCTGCATTCACGCCTGGTCAAGGCCTGGAGCTCCTCAACGGGAAGGTGGTGAAGACGGCGACAGACCCAGCCAGCGGCAAGAACATCTACATCATGAGCGTCCTCGCTGCCGATGACTTCACTGCTGAGCACAAGACCTACATCATCGGGACACGTGAACCCGTCTTGATCTCCGTCAACCATGACGGCAAGCTCATCTTCAAGGAGAAGAGCAAGATCTCCTCGGAGCAGTACTGGGCTTCCTATGGCTTCGTCCGCTCAAGCTCACGCCAGATCACCCAAGGTACGTTCATCGGCATCGAGAAGTTCTTCATCCAGCCTAAGCTCGAGGCCAAGTAACCCTCCTCCGTCCTTCGGACGAATCCACTAAGCATCAGCCCCTCGCCCGTAGTATCTGCTATGGGTGAGGGGCTTGCCTTTGATCCTATATCCTCCATAGCTACCCGACGACAGAGCGATAATGGGACAATAGGCTACCACAGAAACGAGCTCCCACCATGTACCCTTCGGCCCTATCTTGAGCATGTTCGTTATCTTTGCCAATGCTTCGCACAAGTGAAGCAGGATCAAGCCACATGACGAATAACCTCCCCGATACTCCGATTGACGTAGTCATCATAGGTGCTGGCCTGACGGGCCTCACCGCAGCCTTCCATCTGAAGGAGGCTGGACTCAGCTTACACCTCGTCGAGCAACGTGATCGACCTGGGGGCGTCATCGAGAGCCACAGCGAAGGGGGCTTCATCTTTGAGTCGGGACCTACGACGGGCATCATCAGTCATGCTGCCGTCCCTCGCCTCTTCGCTGCCTTCCCAGATCTCATGTGCACCGCTTCACCTGAGGCCAATCGCCGCCTCATCCTCAAGAGTATGGGGAAGCGCGCAGGCGAAGGACAGACCTTCCTCCCCCTCCCCTCCTCACCGCTCTCTGGGCTGAAGACACCACTCTTCTCGATGCGTGATAAGCTGGGCATCCTCCTTGAGCCCTTCCGTGCCCGTGGTCGGAAGGAGAACGAGTCGATCGCAGAGCTGGTCGTGCGCCGACTGGGGAAGAGCTTCCTCGACTATGCTGTCGATCCCTTCATCGGGGGCATCTACGCTGGCGACCCGCATCGTCTCGTGACGCGCTACGCCCTTCCCAAGCTCTACGCCCTCGAGGAGCAGCATGGAAGCTTCATCCGTGGGGCTATCGCCAAGGCACGAGCGCCGAAGGATGCAGAGGCTCAGAGTGTGACGAAGCAGATCTTCTCCACCTCGGGCGGGCTATCCCAGCTCACACACGCCCTTGCAAATCATATCGGGAGGGAGCACTTCTCCTACTCTGCCGAAGGCTGTCATATCACACGCACCGCAGAGGGGCTCTATGAAGTTCAGTTCACGACGGACGGCACTACACGCATGCTCCGAGCTCGCCACGTCATCACGACGGCACCTGCACCCGCCCTCCCCTGCCTACTTCCCTTCCTCTCCACTGAAGACCTTGCGCCTATTACGGCCCTTCGCTATGCGCCCATCGTGCAAGTAGCGTGGGGTATGCGTGCGACGAAGCTCCCCCACTTCCATGCCTTCGGTGGTCTGGTCCCCTCGCACGAAGATGGCGAACTCTTAGGTATCCTTCATCCGTCAGCATGCTTCGAAGAGCGCGCACCTAAGGGTGGCACACTCCTCTCTATCTTCCTCGGAGGGATGCGAGCCCCAGAGGTCATCGAGTACTCAGACGAAGCCATCGAGGCCCTCGTCCGTGAGCGTCTGCAGCGCCTTCTCGGGATTACGAACGAGCCCGACCTACTGCACATCTTCCGCCACCGCTTGGCTATCCCCCAATATGAAGCCTCCTCAGGAGCACGCTTTGAGCGAATCGCGCAGCTTGAAGAGCGCTATCCAGGTCTTCACTTAGCTGGGGCGATCCGTGACGGCATCGGCATCCCCGACCGCATCAAGCAGGGTGAAGCCTTGGCCCGTCTCATCAGCAAGCAGTATGGTGCCTAATAAAAGCACCTACCCCGAGCGCACGAAGAAGATCCTGCGTGTGACGCTCCTCGGCAGTGCTTCCAACGCCCTCCTCGTGCTCCTGAAGCTCTTCGTCGGGATCGTAGGCCATAGTAGCGCGATGATAGCAGAGGCGATCAACTCGATCTCCGACTTCCTCACCGACATCATTGCCCTCATCTTCATCCGGATCTCGGGCAAGCCTCAGGATAAGGATCATCACTACGGGCATGGGAAGTTCGAGACGCTCGCCTCAGTCGTCATGGCGGTCGTCATGATCAGCGTCGGCGTCCTCCTCCTCTACAATAGCATCATCTCGATCATCGGCCTTTGGATGGGTACGCTCCAGCTACCCCGTCCCAGCCGTCTGACGCTTATCGTCGCCTTCGTCTCCCTTCTGATCAAGCTCTTCCTCTACCGCTATACCTACCAGTGGGCAGGGCTGCTCAAGAGCTCGGCACTCAAGGCCAAGGCCCTCGACCACCGCAGTGATACGCTGGCACTCATCGCCGTACTCATCGGTATCGCTGGGGCTATCTTCCTCGGCGAGCGCTGGCTCTTCCTCGAGCCACTGGCTGCAGGCGTCGTGAGTCTCTTCATCATCCACATAGGCTGGAGCGTCCTTCGCCCCGCCTTCAATGAGCTGACCGAGGAATGCCTGAGCCCCGAGGTCGAGGGGGAAATTATGGAGATCGTCCTCTCTACGCACCGTGTCGAGGGCATTCACCGCATGCGTACCCGTAGCATCGGCGGGAGCTACGCTATCGAGATCGACCTCCTTGTCGATGGGCGCATGAGTGTAGCCGAGGGGCACGACATCACCCTAATCATCGAGCGCGAGCTACGTGCCCGCTATGGGACGACGACCCACATCGCTATTCATATAGAGCCCAGCTCCCACAAACATTACTAACCTCCCTTACCCCGCGATAAGCCAATGAAGATCGAAGCAATGAAGATCACCCTGCACGAGATGCGCTTCTACGCCTACCACGGCGTCTTCCCACAGGAGCAGCGTGTCGGCAATCAGTTCGTCGTCGAGCTCACCTTCTGGGCTGATGTAGCTGGGAGTGTCCGCAGTGACGAGCTGGAGGAGACCATCAGCTATGCCGACGTCTACGAGGTCGTCAAGGCCGAGATGGCTATCCCCTCACGCCTCTTGGAGCATGTCGTCGGGCGTATCAGCGAGCGCCTCTTCGCGACCTTCCCCCGCATGCAGCGCCTCACACTCACTCTCAGCAAGTGCAATCCGCCCTTCCCTGGCGAGGTACAGTCCGCAGCCTTCACCCTTGAAGCCAGCCGCGACTAAGCCGCCACGACTCGGATGTCTTGACGCAAAACACGGGAGCACCCCAGCGATATTGCTGGAGCGCTCCCGTGTTTTGTATAAAAGAAAAAGACGACACACCTCGTAGGTATATCGTCTGTGTTTCGTAGCGAGAGGGGGACTTGAACCCCCGACCTTCGGATTATGAATCCGACGCTCTAACCAGCTGAGCTATCTCGCCGCCTCTTGTAAAAGCACTGCAAAGGTAGCACAAAGCTTTTATATATGCAAGAAGTCGCATCGACTTCCTCGCGTGCGCCTTCCTGCTCCTATAAGACAGAGCAGCATCGCTATTGAGAAAAAGGTAGCATTCCTCTGAAGAATACTTACATCCCAGTGGAAATAAAGGGGCTAAGCTATAGTGCTATATCGCTATCTATGTACGTAGTCTTAAAGTCCACCTACGTGGATCATAGCGACTACGTACCTGGATTTTATATCCACGTACGTAGACACGAAGAAAGCTATATTGCCGAAGAAGAAAAGCAGCAGGAGAATAGAAGTATTCCACCTGATTCTCAGAAGAATTTATACGCCCCTCTACAGCTCGGACCGATACAGAGAGGGAAGCGAACGTATAGCAGTACGAAGCCCAGCCTTCACAAGGGAGACCGTAGACGAGAGCCTAAGGGGAAGAAGTCCCCGCATACGCGACGCCACGATACCCGAAGGGATTTTGACCAGATCACCGACATAGCTCCTCCCCATAGCCCCAGCATGGGCACGTTTGCGTATCTTTGCAGGTAAATAGTTATACAGATAAGACCTATGGCTGAAAAGAAGTGGCTACTGGACTTCCAAGGCGTCCAGATCGCCCGCCACGAACATATCCTCTTCGAGCAGCTGGATCTGCAGGTTGCCGCAGGCGAATTCGTCTACCTCACCGGCCCTGTAGGCTCGGGGAAGAGTACCCTACTGAAGACGATCTCCGCCGAAGTCCCCCTCACCAAGGGGAAGGCCAACGTCATGGGCTTCGACCTCTCTCGCATCAAGAGCAAGGAGCTACCGAAGCTACGCCGTCGCCTTGGCATCGTCTTCCAGAACTTCCAGCTCCTGCCCGACCAGACCGTGCATGACAACCTCGATATCGTGCTGCGTGCCTTCGGTGTCAGCCGAAGTAGCGAACGCGAGAGCCTCATCAACGAGGCGCTCCAGGATGTCGGCCTTGAGACAAAGAGCTATAAGTATCCCCACGAACTCTCTGGTGGTGAGCAGCAGCGTGTCGCCATCGCCCGTGCCCTCATCGGTCGTCCCGAGCTCATCCTCGCCGACGAGCCTACGGGGAACCTCGATGCAGAGAATGGCTTGGCTATCGCCGAGCTCCTGCACCGCCTCACCAAGGAGCGTGGTACAGCCGTCATCATGGCCACGCACAACCGTCAGGTCCTCGAGTACTACCCCGCTCGCTGTATTGCCCTCGATGCGCTCTAAGCCCCGAGCAAGCGTACAGCCCCATTCCCTCGACACGTATCCCCTAAGACACGAAGCCGTTGAAAGTAATGAAGTTCGGAGGCACCTCTGTTGCCTCTGCCCAGCGCATAGCCCATGTAGCTGACCTCATCACAGCTACCGATGAGCCTAAGATTGTTGTCCTCTCGGCTATGGCCGGTACGACAAACGCCCTCGTAGAGATCGGGCACCAGCTCATGGCGCATCACCGCCACGAGGCCCTCACCATCCTCACGAAGCTCAAGCACAAGTACGAGCAAGAGACGCAGCTGCTCTTCCCCGACAAGCACAGCTACGACCGTGCCTGGACCTTGGTCAATGAGACGTTCTTCTTCCTCGAGCAGCTCTGCTACTCGGATACCTTCACGCTCTTTGACGAGAAGAAAATCCTGGCACGTGGTGAGCTCCTTAGCACAGCGATGATGCTGCGTCACCTCGAGGATCGAGGCGTGCGTGCAGTCGGCCTCCCTGCACTGGAGTACATGCGTACCAATAAGCAGGCTGAGCCCGACGAAGACTATATCCAAGCCCATCTCTCGGAGCTCATCAAGCGAGCACCCGAGGGTACGCAGCTCTTCATCACGGAGGGCTACATCTGCCGCAATGCCTTCGGCGATATCGACAACCTGCAGCGCGGGGGTAGCGACTATACCGCCACGCTCATCGGCGCCGCCCTCGAGGTCGACGAGATCCAGATCTGGACGGATATCGATGGCATGCACAACAACGACCCCCGTATCGTCGATGCTACGTCTCCCGTACGTCGCCTCCACTTCGAGGAAGCCTCTGAGCTGGCATACTTCGGAGCGAAGATCCTTCACCCCACTTGCATCCAGCCCGCCAAGCGCCGCCACATCCCCGTGCGTCTACTGAATACGATGGCGCCCGATGCCCCAGGTACGCTCATCTCCCTCGATACCGACAAGGATATGATCAAGGCCGTGGCAGCGAAGGACAACATCACGATGATCCGCATCCGCAGCAATCATCAGCTCTCCCACTGGAGCTTCATGGGAAAGGTCTTTGCACTCTTCGAGCACCACTGCATCCCCATCGATATGATCGCTTCGACCGAAGCCTCTATCTCCCTCACCATCGAGCGCAGCACGCTCCCCGATGACCTGCGCCACAGCCTCCAGAGCTTGGGTAGCATCGACGTCGAGCATGACATGACCATCGTCTGTGTCGTCGGCGATATGGAGTGGGACAACGTGGGCTTCGAGGCGCAGATCCTGAACGCCCTCAGCGAGATCCCCGTGCACATGATCTCCTACGGTGGTAGCGACTACAACCTCACCGTACTCGTCGAGGCTGCGGACAAGCGCCGCACGCTCCTCGCCCTGAGCGACCACCTCTTCGGCTCTAAGGACGCCAAGAAAGGAGCAGATAAGTAGTATGGCTTCCTCGCAGCCTACCCGCACACAGCTCTGGCTGGGGCTTACTCGCCCACGCACCCTACTCTCGGGGCTTAGCGCCGTCCTCGTGGCGATCTTCTACGCGGCCTTCATCGGGCCTATCGATCCGCTACGCACGGCACTGCTTCTCGTCGTCGCCATCAGTGCTCAGATCGGGAGTAACATAGCCAACGACCTCATTGACTTCAAGAAGGGCGCCGACACCGAGGAGCGCACAGGGCCACTCCGCCCCCTCTCTAAGGGACTTCTCACCGAAGGCGAGGTACGCCGTGCGCTATACGTCAGCCTCTTTGTCTTCCTCGCCAGCGGTATCACACTCGTGGCGCTCACCTCGTGGTGGCTGCTACTCGTGGGGTTGGCTGTCGGGCTAGGCATCTTCGCCTACTCGGGCGGGCCTTATCCGCTCTCCTATCACGGTCTGGGCGATTTGGCGGTGCTGATCTTCTTCGGCTGGGTGCCTGTGGTGACGAGCTTCTTCATCCTACGTGGGACGATCGCTGATCCCGTGCTGTGGCACTTAGCTACGGCGATCGGTCTAGCGAGCGTGAATATCCTCATCGTGAATAACTACCGCGACATCGACGAAGACCGTAAGGCTGGCAAGCGCACGCTCATCGTGCGTATGGGCCGTGACTTCGCGCCACGCTTCTACCTCACCTGCGGGCTGCTCTCGATGGGCTTCCTCTACCCCATCTATAGCTTCTGGGGGATGCTCCTCATGCTGCCCTACGTCGTCGTCTTCTCGATGACGCACCGCCAGCTGCAGGAGTCCGAAGGTAGCGAGCTCAACAAGACGCTCTGCGCCACGGCACGCAACGTCTTCTTCCTCGCCCTCCTCATCGGTGCCATGCTCCTTCTGAGAGCTTAGCCCTCGCCCCAACCATATCAACGCACCTCGCCCCGCTACCGAGCCGTCAGGCTTCCGTAGCGGGGCGAGGTGCGTTATGTCGGTTATAGGCGCTTCAGCGCTTGTGGAGACGGGCGACAACACGGAGGACGAAGGCCGTCGGGGCAAAGGGCACCAGACGGAGCAGGAGCCGCTGCAGAAGTGGCGTGCCTGCGATGAGCTTCCTTCGGCCTCGGAGCATCGCCTCGTAGCTACGGCGTGCCACATCGTCGGGGCTTTGGGTAAGCTGGGCTGCAAGGCCCGTACCTTCGAGCTTCGCGGCGGCTTCGAAGCCCGTGCGCATCCCGCCAGGCAGGACGACCGTCGCCGTGACGCCCGTTCCCCGCAGCTCTTCACTAAGGGCCAAGGTCAGCGATGTGACGTAGGCCTTCGCTGCGAAGTACGTGGCTTGCCATGGCCCTGGGACGAGCGAGGCAATCGAAGAGACATTGAGGATGCGCCCACTTCCTCGCGTGATGAAGCTCGGCAGGAAGAGCTTTGTCAGCGCCGTCAGCGCGGCGATATCTACGGCCAGCAGGTTAGCATCATCCTCAAGAGAGCGCTCGGCAAGGCTCCCTTGTCCGCCCAGCCCTGCATTATTGATGAGGTAGTCAACAGAGAGGCCAAGGCGCTCCACTTCGGCGAAGAGTGAGGCAGGTGCGTCGGGCTCAGCAAGGTCCTTCGCGAGGACGTGGACAGTGACGTGATGGGCTTGCTCCAGCTCGGCCTTGAGAGCGAGCAGGCGCTCCTCACGGCGAGCGACAAGGATAAGGTTGCCCCCCAAGGAAGCATGCAGGCGGGCATAAGCTTCTCCGAGCCCACTGGAAGCCCCCGTGATGAGGGCGGTCTTAGCGTGATCCATACGATGGTAAAAAGGGGCTTTTGTGCGCCCCAAAGTAGCCTACTTTTCGCCCTCAAAATGGGACGTCCAGCGCGAGAGATTAATCAACTGTTATACAAAGCATTATAACGCCATGCGAAGGTAGTCAGATTTTCGTGCGCACGAAAATATTTTTTTGTGCGCATAGAAATTTACCGCCGTGCGCACGGCGATAAATTTCCCTCCGCAGGGAAGATATTTTTCCTCCGCAGGAAAATGCTTCTCCCTGCCGAGGCAGGATGCTCCGCCTTCGGACAAAAGAAGGGCCCCGACTGGATACCAGCCGGGGCCCTTGCCTATGAATGGGAGTGGCGATTACTTGGCAGCTGCCTTGAGGCTACGACGCTTAGCGACTTCGTAAGCGATAGGCGTAGCGACGAAGAGCGTGCAGTACGTACCGAAGACGACACCCAGGAGGATGGCGAAGGTGAAGCTACGCATCGTAGCACCGCCGAAGGCGAAGACGATCAGCATCACGAGCAGCGTCGTGAAGGACGTATTCAGCGTACGAGAGAGCGTAGAGTTCAGAGCGCCGTTGATGACCTGGAAGCGGTCAGCCTGAGGATGGTTGCCCACTTCTTCGCGGATACGGTCGAAGACGATCACGACGTCATTGATGGCGTAACCGATGATCGCCAGAAGCGCCGCGATGAAGTTCTGGTCGACCTCCATGGTGAAGGGCATGACCTTCCAGAGAAGGACGTAGATGGCGATGATCATCAGCGTCGTCACCGTGACCGAAGCAAAGGCACCGATAGAGAAGGCGACATTGCGGAAGCGGATGAGGATGTAGATCGCCATGAAGAGGAGCGAGAGGCCGACTGCGATGAGGGCCTGCGTCTTGATGTCGTTAGACATGCTGGCGCTTACCTTCTGCGAGCTGACGATGTAGCTATCGAAGTCAGCCTTTGAGGGCTTCGTCTTGTAGAAGCTATTCAGACCCTGATAGAGCTTATCCTTGATCTGATCTTCGACAGCCTCGCCGGAGTCTTCGATGAGGTAGTTCGTAGACACGCGGATCTGGTCACCCTCGGTACCGATAGCGGTGAGGACGAGCTTCTGATCGAGCTGAGGAGCGAGCTTCTCGCGGACCTGCTGGTTGTCGACCTTCTGGTCGAACTTGATGATGTAGTTACGACCACCCGAGAACTCGATACCGTTGTTCAGACCGACCGTGAAGAAGCCGACAAGACCAGCGATGATGAGGACGATGGGCAGGAGGTAACCCTTCATGCGAGCCCCGAGGAAGTTGTACGTGGGGTTCACGAGGAGGTTCTTCGTCATCGCCGTCGTGTAGGTCACGTTGTCGAGCTTGTGGCGCTTGTCCAGAGCTTCGAAGACCATACGGGTGAGGAAGACCGCCGTGATGAAGGAGGAGATAAGACCGATGATCAGGGTCGTAGCGAAGCCACGGATAGGTCCTGCACCGAAGTAGAAGAGGACGACACCGGTGATGATCGTCGTGAGGTTCGAGTCGAAGATAGCGCTGAAGGCATTGCCATAACCGTCGGCGATAGCGCGGGTCATACCCTTGCCGTTGCGCAGCTCTTCCTTGATACGCTCATTGATAAGCACGTTCGCGTCGACCGCCATACCGAGCGTGAGGACAAGACCGGCAATACCCGAGAGGGTGAGGACGGCGTTGAACGAAGCGAGGATACCGAGCGTGAAGAAGCTGTTGACGATGAGTGCGAGGTTGGCGATCATACCAGGGATGAAGCCATAAGCCAGGCACATGTAGACCATCAGGAGGACAAGTGCAATGGCGAAGGAGATGATACCAGCCTGGATAGAAGCCTTACCGAGGGTAGGACCGACGACGTTCTCCTGCTCGATGACGACGCTCGTCTCCATCTTACCAGAGTTCAGTACGTTTGCCAGGTCATTCGCTTCTTCGATGGTGAAGTTCCCCATGATAGAGGAGTTACCACCAGTGATCTCGTTGTTGACGTTAGGCGCAGAGTAGACGACACCGTCGAGGACGATAGCGATAGAGCGGCCGATGCTTTCCTTCGTCAGGCGAGCCCAGATCTGAGCACCTTCCTGATTCATAGACATAGAGACCTGAGGCTCAGCGCTACCAAGGCGGTTGTGGTCAACGTCAGCCTTAGCCGAAGTGACGACGTCCCCCGAGAGGTCGGGCTTCATCGAGCGGTTCGTGCGGATAGCGTACAGCTCATAGATATTGGTGAGCTTACGCGTCTTGGGATCCTGGATGGGCTTAGCACCCCAGAGCAGGGTGAGGTCCTCAGGCAGGAGGTGATATTCAGTAGCCAGCGCCAGGAGCGAGTCGATCTTGTTGCGATCGCGGTCCTGAGCGAGACCGACGGTAGCACCGCCACGGCCTCCGAGCTGGAGGTACTTAGCGAGGGTATCAATAGAAGCGAGCTGCGAAGGAGCTGCGGCAGGAGCAGGAGCTACGAGAGCAGCGCTATCGTGAGCCGTGCTGTCATTAGCGGCTACCGAGTCAGCAGCTACGGGGATGGGGCGAGCAGCTGGAGCACCGAGAGCGAGCAGACGATCGCTGAGGCCAGCCAGATCGTTAGCTACTTCATCAAAGGTATAGGTGCGCCAGAACTGGAGGTTAGCACTACGCTGCAAAAGTTCGCGTACACGCTCAGGATCCTTGACACCAGGGAGCTCGACGAGGATACGGCCCTGACCCTCGAGACGCTGGAGGTTAGGAGCGACGACACCGAAGCGGTCGATACGCGTACTCAGGACATTGAATGAGGCTTCGACAGCGCTGTTGTACTTCTCCTTCAGGAGCTCGATGACCTTATCCTCCGTGGTAGAGGGATTGATCTGGTCACGTAGGTCTCCCGAGCCGAAGACGACCGCAAGGTTTACCCCTGGGGAGAGCTTCTTATACTCGGCTACGAACTGATCGATGTAGTTGCCCTGTGAAGTGCTCTTCGAAGCAGCCTGGATGGCCTTCTGGAAATTGGGGTCATCGGTGTTGCCTGCGAGGCTCTTGACGAGGTCACCAGCATTAAGCTTGAGGATAACGTTCATCCCGCCCTTGAGGTCGAGCCCCAGGCCGATCTGTTGCTTGCGAGCTTCCTTGAGGGTGTATCCGAGGAACACCTTCTCGTTAGCCATGGAGTCGAGATAAGCCTTCCCTGCGACTTCGCCCATCTTCTCCGCCTTACCATCGTAGTGGTTAGTAATGAGCGAGAAGGACAGGTAAAACGCACAGATCAAAGCCAAGCTCACTGTGACGAAAGTCACAAATCCTTTGTTTTGCATCGTGTTGTATTACTTAATTGATTGTATCTTATTTCCTTTGTTATAGGGCACAATATGCCCACAAAAATAGCCGATTTTTCCGTAATATCCGCCACTTAGCACCTTCACGTTACGTTTCCCCGCCGTAGTATCGTACGGGGAAGGGAGCAAAAGAGGGCTGCATCATACCCCATCCTTACCCTTCCACACAGCCAAATCTCCTGCTAAAGGGAAGGTATCAAGTCCCCCCTGATCAACACACCACAGCTGATATACTGTCAGTTAGACACGCCACCTCTTTCCTCAAGAGCCGACACGCTCACAGGCGCTGAAGGAGGATCAAGAGGCGGAGCCCCACAAGCACCTCAATATAAGAGCAGGCGCCATACCTCCACAACATCCGAGTTGCCTTCTCTATGGGAAGGTAACGGCAGCCTATATTGATCACTGGGTGAACCTATATAGGTCATCACGCCGACCTATATCAGGTTGTTGCTCCGCGTATGGATAAAAGTTGTGGACGAGTGGCAGATAAGTTCGGGCTACGTACGTGGACGATAAATCTACGTACGTGGATATTTGGATTTACGTGCCTGGTCTTTAAGACTACGTGCGTAGATGCAGGAAAACCACTACGTGAAGGCGCTTTATTCTTCACGAGAAGGACACTTTTCCCTCCGCTGGATAAGAGGAATACGCACGATAAAGCACCCCTTGCGCAAAAGGCTCTTATATCCTGCTTATTCCGTACCTTAGTGGGAGTATTTACCTCCCTACATCGCACTAAGATTATGGCTAAGATATTGGTGGCCTTCGACACGGTCGACGAAGGCTTTGAGAAGATCGGCGCTGAGCACGAAGTCATCCGCCCCCCACATGGACGGGACTTCACCCACGAAGAGCTATGTCAGCTCCTTCCCGAGGCTGACGTCCTCTGTACCTCCTTCGACTACCCAGCACGAGCCGAACTCCTGCAGCATGGGTCGAAGCTCCGCCTCATAGCCAACTTCGGCGTCGGCTTCAACAACATCGATATCGACTACGCTCGCGCCCACCGTATCGTCGTGACCAATACGCCTCAGGCGGTGATCATCCCGACGACGGAGCTTACTCTGGCACTCATGCTCGACTGTGCTCGCCGTGTCAGCGAACTTGACCGCCTCATCCGCCAGACACCTGGCAAGCGTCCGACCATCGGCCGCATGGGCTACCTCGGCATGCACCTTGCAAGCAAGACGCTGGGGCTCATCGGCTACGGACGTATCGCTTCAGCCGTCGCTGAGCGCGCTCGCGCCTTCGGTATGAAGATCCTCTACTACAAGCGCACCCCACTGAGTGCAGACGAGGAGGCTCGCCAAGGTATTACCTATGCCCCGCTGGATGAGCTACTCTTCAACTCCGACTTCATCTCGATTCACACGCCCTACAGCTCAGAGACGCACCACTTCATCGGAGAGCGGGAGCTGGCACTGATGAAGCCTACCGCTATCTTCATCAATACCGCCCGTGGTGCCGTCGTCGACGAAGAGGCCCTCGTGAAGGCACTTCAGACGGGCTACATCGCAGCGGCAGGGCTGGACGTCTTCGAGAACCAGGACAACCCCCACCCCACGCTCTGCACCCTCGACAACGTGTGTATGACCCCACACACAGGGACCCAAACGGCTGACGCCCGACGAGATATGAATGCGGAGATGCTGGAGAATGTCGTGCGCTTCCTCGCTGGACGTACTGACCTCAATCGCGTCGCGTAGTCTCCCCACCCTTGCCTCTATACATTATTATATAACGTAAGCTTACCGCTCTACTCGCGGCTGCTTGCCCTCAGCATCAGCTGCTCAAAGAAATCCAACTCACCCACTATGGAGATACTCCACCCCAACGACACGCTGACCCGCATTGAGATCAATAGCCCACAGCGCTACCTCCTTCTCCCCATCGAAGAGAGTCAGCCCGAGGTGCAGGTACGCCTCGTAGGCGACCGCCCCGAGGATACGTGGCTCGACATCCGTCTGGCCGTCGATAGCATCGACTACTACGTCCCCCTCGCCTTGCCCGAAGGCAAGAGTCCTGCGACGGTAGAGATCATCGGTCTTGATAGGACGGCGATTAGCTATGAGAAGATTCAGCTCGCCGATACCTTCGACACCTCCGCCAAGGACTATTATCGCCCTGCCTATCATCACAGCCCTACCTATGGCTGGATGAACGACCCCAACGGCATGATCTACAAGGACGGCGTCTACCATCTCTACTATCAGTACAATCCCTATGGCTTGAAGTGGGGCAATATGTACTGGGGGCACAGCTCCTCACGCGACCTCATTCACTGGGAGCACCACGATCTCGCCTTAGCACGCGACACCCTCGGGCACATCTTCTCGGGGAACGCCATCCTCGACAAGCAAGGGACAGCGGGCTTCGGCAAGGATGCCATCCTCGCCTACTACACGGCTCACAATACGCATGCGGGGAAGCAGTGGCAAGCCCAGTGCTTGGCCTACAGCCTCGACAATGGGAAGACCTTCACGAAGTACGCTGGCAACCCCATTCTCACGCCCTTCGATGGCGTCTCGGACTTCCGTGACCCCAAGGTCTTCTGGTACACTCCCGAGAAGAGCTGGTACATGATCGTCTCAGCTGACAAGGAGATGCGCTTCTACCGCTCTCAGGATCTGAAGAAGTGGGACTACGTGAGTGCCTTCGGCGAAGGCTACGGAGCACGCCCCAACCAGTTTGAGTGCCCCGACTTCTTCCAGCTCACCGATGAGACGACGGGTAAGGAGAAGTGGGTGATGATCGTCAACATCAATCCGGGCTGTGCCTTCGGTGGCAGTGCTACCGAGTACTTCGTCGGCACCTTCGATGGCAAGGAGTTCGTCCCCGAGACGGCGCCCGAGATCGCCCACTGGCTGGACTTCGGGAAGGACCACTATGCGCTGGTTACCTTCCACAACACAGGCGCCCGCACCATCGGCATCCCCTGGGTGAGCAACTGGCAGTACGCCAACGTCACCCCCTTCAAGCAGACACGAGGCATGAACGGCCTACCTCGTGATCTCTTCCTCTTCACGAAGGACGGCACAAGCTATGTAGGGGCCCGCCCTTCAAAGGAGGTCGAAGCCCTGCGCAAGGAGCAGGTCAGTCTCAGCCTTCCCCAGAGTATCGGCGAAGAGGTACGCCTCCTCGATGCGCTCAAGGGACTTGAGGATAGCTTTGAGCTCGAGCTCGAGCTGACCCCAGCAGCGAAGACGACTCGTGTAGGCCTCGTCCTCAGCAATGAGCTTGGCGATGAGCTCCCCATCTACCTTGACTTAGAGAAGGAGCGCATCACTATGGACCGCACCAAGAGCGGACTCATAGACTTCGGCACGAAGGCGACGCCTCACGACCGCGAGAGCAATGACTGGCGCGACCGTGATGGGGTGAACTATCAGAACGACTTCGCTATCGCCACATGGGCTCCCCTCAGTCTTTGCACAGGGAAGACCTATAAGCTCCGCCTCTTTGTAGACCGCAGTATGGCCGAGCTCTTTGTCCAAGGCGGACGCATCGCGATGACGAACCTCATCTTCCCCCGCAAGCCCTACTCGACCCTTCGCCTCTATAGCAATGGTGGCGCTACCCAGCTCCACTCAGCGAAGCTCTACCGACTGGGACTATAGTTTTCGTACTTTTGTGCCGCATTAATAAGGTATAAATAGACAGACTATCCGATAGATCATCATGGATCATGAACCCATCATATTAGGGATCGAGAGTTCGTGCGACGACACCTCAGCAGCCGTCCTCGTAGGGCAGAAGCTCCTGAGCAATGTCATCGCCTCACAAGCCGTCCACACCGCATACGGCGGTGTCGTACCTGAGCTGGCCTCACGTGCCCACGAACAGAACATCGTCCCCGTCGTCAGCGAAGCCATCCGCCGCGCTGGCATCACAGCACAAGACCTCGACGCCATCGCCTTCACACGAGGCCCTGGGCTCTTAGGCTCTCTGCTTGTCGGGACGAACTTTGCCAAGGGGCTCTCCCTCTCGCTCGGTATCCCCATGGTAGAGGTCAACCATCTCCATGCGCACGTGCTGGCGCACTTCATCGAGGAGGAGGGCGAGGAGCATCAGAGCCCTGAGTTCCCCTTCCTCTGCCTCCTCGTCTCAGGCGGCAACTCTCAGATCATCCTCGTGCGCTCGGCCTCCGATATGGAGATCATCGGGCAGACCATCGACGATGCAGCGGGCGAAGCCTTCGACAAGTGTGCGAAAGTCATGGGGCTGGGTTACCCTGGTGGCCCTGTCGTCAACCGCCTTGCCAATGAGGGCAATCCGAAGGCTTTTGCCTTTAGCAAGCCCAACGTCCCAGGCTACGACTATAGCTTCAGCGGGCTCAAGACCTCCTTTCTCTATACCCTCCGTGATGAACTGGAGAAGAATCCCAACTTCATCGAGGAGCGTAAGGCCGACCTCTGTGCCTCCCTCCAAGCTACCGTCATCGACATCCTGATGAAGAAGCTCCGCCAAGCAGCCAAGGACTTAGGCATCCGTCAGGTCGCTGTCGCTGGTGGCGTGTCGGCCAATACGGGTCTGCGTGATGCCTTCCACGATCACGCTCGTCGCTATGGCTGGAAGGTCTTCATCCCGAAGTTCGCCTACACCACCGACAATGCTGCGATGGTCGCGATGAACGGCTACTTCAGCTTCATCGACGGCAAGCGTACCGAGCTCGACGCCGTACCCTTCGCCCGCGTCACCATGTAGCCCGAGACAACATCTATGGATCAGAGTCATCTCACTTCACTCACTGAGCTCCTCCTACAGCGAGGGCTCCATATCGCCACGGCTGAGAGCTGCACCCTCGGAGGCGTTGCCTCCACCTTGGGTAGTCACTCGGGCTCATCGGCTTATCTCCAAGGGGGTATCATCACCTATCAGTCCGACCTCAAGACCTCCCTCCTCGGCGTGCCACCCGAGCTCATTGAGACCTATCACGTCGTCAGTGAAGAGGTCGCCTGCGCTATGGCTCTTGGAGCTATGGAGCAACTCCAAGCCGAGGTAGCTATCGCCACGACGGGGGTCGCTGGCCCTACGGGTGGTGATGCTGCACATCCTGTAGGTACGATCTGCATCGCCGTCGTCTTCGAAGGGCCAAGAGGACCCGTCGTCAATTCGACCACCCTACACCTATCAGGGAGCCGTGAGGAGAACATCTCCCAAGCGATCCAAGAGGCCCTGCACCTCACTCTACAGCTCCTCGAAGCTCATCCCTAACGATATATCTCGCCACATATAGACCGCTCTCATGATGCGTAAGCCCTACCACTGCCTTCGTTCGCTGGGGACAGCACTCACCCTACTTCTGCTTCCTTCGCTCTCATCATCTCCTCTACTGGCGCAGTCCAGCGAGAATGTATGCCGTATCGGCCTGCACTATAAGGTGCTCGGCGAGGGAACTAAGAGCAAGAGTATCCCCGTGCTTACAGCAGTCCAGCCCTTTGGCCCTGCAGCTGTCGGAGGCTTCTTCCCTGGAGACCTCATTACCCAAATCGACGGGGTACCCACCACAGGCCTCACGAAGCAGCAGATCAGCGAGCTCCTTGCTCGCCCCGTAGAAGAGCATCTCCTGACGATCGTGCGCATTGGCTCTGGCACTACGGCTCGCATTCTTCGTCCCAGCTGCAAGGCACCCTATGCCCTCACCGAGCGTGAACTGGCTACAGCCTTCAGCGGCTACAGCCCTATGGACCAAGC
The DNA here is from genome assembly GCF_943169685.1 of Porphyromonas bobii. Taxonomy (NCBI): domain Bacteria; kingdom Pseudomonadati; phylum Bacteroidota; class Bacteroidia; order Bacteroidales; family Porphyromonadaceae; genus Porphyromonas; species Porphyromonas bobii. The sequence goes on along the minus strand of NZ_CALPBU010000001.1, from coordinate 153,140 downwards.
GAAGCAGCAGCACACCCTCTCATTCTCTTTCGAGTCCAGCGCACCCTTCGACTGGTCACAGGCCAAGACCTTTGCCTTCGCTCCTTCTGAAGGAGAGCATCGCGACCTCTATGATATCGTCTACGGACAGATCGCGGGACTCTTAGAGGCACGCGGGCTGACGCAGCAAGCCAACAGCCCCGATCTCATCCTTGAGTGCTCGCGTAGTGAAGCTGGGGGAGGAGCACTCCTCACCCTACAGGTCACTTCACCCAGCAAGCCCAATCAGACGCTCTGGAGCGGCACAAGCAGCCTACCTAAGGGCACGAAGGAAGCACACCTCTATGCTCGTCAGGCCATCCCTGTAATGCTCCAAAGCTTCCCCTACCTCGCAGCATCTCAGGCAAACTATACTGAGGAGACGAGCCGCTACCTCTATACGGGTATCCTCTATGACAGCCGTGACCTCAGCCGCATCGTCGATGTAGAGGAAGGGTCGCCTGCCTTCACTGCAGGTCTACGTGTCGGTGATAAGGTACTTCGCATCAACGGCAAGCCCCTCAGCCCCACGACTGTCAGAGAACTCTCGTCACGCTACCGCAACTTCCTTGACGAGACCTACCGTTACCGTTCGGCTGAGGCTGTGCGCCCCGAGCAAGCTCCATGGAAGAGCAGCGACTACGGGAGCATCCGCAAGGCACTGGAGAAGGATAAGTACGCCAGCGTCTTCAGCTACCTATTCTTCTTCCGCCCCTACATCGATGAGACCGAGCAGACCGAGCTCATCTTCGAGATCGAACGTCACGGCGAGACCTACACGCTCAACCTCGCACCCGTCCTCCGCGACGAAACGGTCTTCATCCCCCAATAACGCCCTATGCAGCCCGCACCACTCTCGACCTATCAGCTCGGTCGCATCCAGTCACTCCCCATCCTGCGCCTCGTATCGATAGGCGCCTACCTCGACGGAGGCATCCAAGACATCCTCCTTCCCCTACGCTACCTCCCCGAGGGAGCTAAGGAGGGCGATATGGTCTCTGTCTTCGTCTATCACGACAACGAAGGGCGCCTCATAGCGACGACCCTCACGCCCTTAGCTCAGGTCGGGGAAGTAGCCTATCTCCGCTGCTCCTCTGTGACCGATGCGGGAGCCTTCCTCGAGTGGGGCATCCATAAGGACCTCTTCGTCCCCTTCCGCGAGCAGTCAACGAAGATGCAGGAGGGATATAGCTATATCGTCTACCTCTACATCGATGCCCTAAGCGGAAAGATCGTCGGCTCAGCACGCCTCTCCAAGCACCTCGACACAATGCCAGCCGACTACGCTCCAGGGTCGAAGGTCAGCTGCATCGTCACCGAGCAGCACGAGCTCGGCTACCGCTGCGTCATCGAGGACAAGCACTGGGGACTACTCTACAGCGACACGGCACCACGTATGCTTCAGCGCGGTGAGCGCATCGAAGCCTACATCATCCGCCTCCGCGAAGAGGATAATAAGGTTGACCTCTCCTTCGTCCCCGTGGGCTATCAGAAGGTCGACGGCGAGCAGGCACGCCTCCTCATGATCCTCGAGAAGCACCACGGGCGTCTACCCATTGGCGACAAGAGCCCTGCAGAGGACGTCATGCGCCTCACGGGTATGAGCAAGAAGACCTTCAAGATGGTCCTTGGCTCACTCTATAAGGCGGGGCTCGTCACGCTCGCACCGACAGAAGTTCGCAAGAAGTAGCGCCCTTCCCTCCCCACGTAATGTACACTCCCTTCCAACCCACTGAGCAAGTATGGGCTACCCTCGAGGCGATGAACGAAGCATCGCACAGAGGGCAGCCCTTCTTCTTTATCTTAGACTTCGAGCTGCAGGAGGGCATCTTCGTCCTCGAGCCACTGCAGCACCACGACGGCTCGCTTTTCTTCGATTTCCCCACGGCGAAGACACCCGATCCCATCGGCTCGAAGGGTAAGCTCACGCTCACCCCTTTGCCCGAAGCCCCCGAGCGCTATGCTGAGCGCTTCGACATCATCCACCGAGGGCTGATGCGGGGAGATAGCTTCCTCACGAATCTCACGATTCGCACGCCCATCGAGACCGAAGCGAGCTTAGCGGATATCTACCTCTCCTCCGAGGCGACCTACCGCGTCCTCCTCCCTGGGCGCTTCGTGTCCTTCTCCCCCGAATGCTTCGTGAAGCTCCAAGGGGAGAAACTCGCCACACACCCGATGAAGGGCACCATCGACGCCCGCATCCCCGATGCAGCCGAGAAGCTCCGAGCGGACTACAAAGAGGGCTGCGAGCACCATACCATCGTCGACCTGATGCGCAACGACCTGAGCCGCGTATCCGAGGGCGTGCACGTCCGCCGCTTCAAGTACCTCACCGAGCTCCACACCTCCTCTGGATCGCTGCTGCAGATGAGCTCCGAAGTCGTCGGAAGCGTCGACCGCAGCAAAGGGCTCCGATTAGGCGACCTCATCCTCCAGCTCCTCCCCGCAGGCTCCATCAGCGGGGCGCCAAAGGAGCGAACTGTCGCGCTCATCCAAGAGGCAGAAGGCTATCCTCGTGGCTTCTACACAGGTGTCTGCGGTTACTTCGATGGCGCAAGCCTGGACTCTGCCGTCCTCATCCGCTTTGTCGAGGAGGATGCTTCGGGAGCACACTTCTACCGCTCGGGCGGTGGCATCACTATCAATAGCGTCACAGAAGACGAATACCGCGAATGCCTGCAGAAGATCTACATCCCCCAGTAGCGGACACCGCCTCACTGAGCTTCATCGAGACCTTTATGCTCCGTGGTGGAGAGCTCATCGCTGGTGAGCTCCATCGGGAACGCATGCTTCGCACCCTCCGAGAGCAGGGGGCGGATACCGGAAGTACCTTTCTACAAAGTCTCCTTAGCACCTACCCTTGGCGAGAAGTCGAGACTTACCTCACGGGGCAACAAATCCTCCCCGCTGCGACCTACCGCCTCACGCTCGAGTACAGCCTCGCAGGGATCTCTGCCATCCGCCTCGTCCCCTACTGCAAGCGAACAATACGTGCACTGCGCCCCATCCTCCTCCCCGAAGGCTTCGAGTACAGCTATAAGTACGCTGACCGAAGTTTCTTCGACCGGATGAAGGCCGAGCTTGCCGACAACGAAGAGCCGCTATTCGTGCGCCCCGACGGCACCATCACCGATACCAGCTACACCAACGTTCTCATCGAGACCGAAGCAGGTTACCTCACCCCCACTCACCCGCTCCTCAAGGGTACTCAGCGCGAAGCCCTGCTGCGAACAGGGCTTATCGCCGAAGCCGACGACCTTACCCTCAGCACGCTCCGCTCCAAGGCGAAGGCCATCCTCCTCATCAACGCGCTCCTTCCTCTCGAGGAAGCCCTCCGCCTTCCCCCCAAAGCCCTCCAAGACTGATTTTTTGCCTACAAAAATCCTCGCCCCTCAGCACGAAAATTCGGCTGTGAGACGAGGAAAATTATACCCTATGGGTAGGGCATCAGAGCGCTGTGCGGAAGGCGGGAAATTTTCGTGCGCATGAAAATATTTTTTTGTGCGCACAGAAATAAATTTCCGTGCGCACGAAAATTTGACGCCATGCGGACGGAGAGTCTATGACGAGGCGAGCGAACGGAAAAGACGAGCGAAAAGCCCCGTATAAGCGGCAGGACTGAAGTCACGAGCGATGCGCTCACGCCCCTGTCGCCCCATGGCTCGTCGCTCCTCGAGATGCGTGAGCATCCAACGGATGGCTTCGTAGAGCGCCTTTGCATCTTGTGCAGGAGCTAAGAGACCCGTTTGCCCAGGGAGAATGAGATCACGGCTCCCAGGGATATCGCTCACGATAGTCGGGAGCGAGAGCGACATAGCTTTGCGCACCACACGGGGCGAAGCGTCACGCCAGCTTGGCAAGACATACACATCCGTCCCCGAAATATAAGACATTGCCTCGGGCGTTTCCCCGACGAAGGCCACATCAGCGCCCACGGGTGTCGACTCGATCCACGCACGATCTGTGTCATGTAGTGGACGTATCTATAAGGGATTAGGCCTACCTACCCTACTCGCACTTCGGAGAGGCGGGCTGAGGGCAGGTAGGCCTAACATATATTGCCGGAGAGGCAAGAGAGTCGGAGTAAGCGGCGAACTAAGGCTGAGACTCCAGGCGCTTGGCCTCGTCCCAGAGGGCATCCATCTCAGCGAGGGTCATATCTCGCAGGGAGCGGCCAGCCTCCTTCGCCTTCGCCTCGACATAGCGGAAGCGACGGATGAACTTGGCATTCGTTCGCTCAAGCGCATTGTCAGGATTGATGCCGTACTTGCGTGCGACGTTGATGACGCTGAAGAGGAAGTCACCCAGCTCAGCTTCGGAGTCTTCCGCAGAGCCAGAGGTGATCGCCTCGCGAAGCTCACGAAGCTCCTCGTCGACCTTCGTCCAGACATCCTCGGGCTGCTCCCAGTCGAAGCCCACTCCGCGTGCCTTGTCCTGTATACGGTAGGCCTTGATGAGGGTGGGCAGGGAGGCAGGGACACCCGAGAGGACGGTCTTATTCCCGCCTTTCTCTTGCTGCTTCAGTTCCTCCCAGCGCTCCACGACAGCCCCAGCAGAAGCTGCTACCGCCTCGCCATAGACATGCGGGTGGCGGTAGATGAGCTTATCGCAAAGGGCATTGGCCACATCGCAGAGGTCAAAGGTACCCTGCTCCTCGCCGATGGTGCTATAGAAGACAATGTGCAGGAGCACATCGCCCAGCTCTTTCTTGATCTCCTCGGGGCGCCCCGAGAGGATCGCATCGGAGAGCTCATAGACCTCTTCGAGGGTATTGGTACGGAGGCTCTCGGTCGTCTGCTCACGATCCCAAGGGCAGTCCTTACGCAGGCGCTCCATGACATCGAGGAGACGGTTCATAGCCGCCAGCTTCTCTTCTCTACTATGTAGCATATTCGTTTGAGGTGAGAGGGAGGGGTTACTTACGCTTGTCGAACTCGCTGAGACCCGACTTGAGGAAGTTCAGGTACGCAGAGACGTCTTCGTTGAAGGCGTACGAGGGAGCCAGGGGCTTGCCCTGATGATCCAACAGGACGTAGAAGGGCTGTGCGTTGGCACCGAACTTCATACGCTGGAAGTAGCTCCACTTATCACCGACGGTGCGGAGCTTGACCTTCTCCCCATTCTCCATGATCTCGATAGGCTCCTTGAGCGGTGCCTTCTCGTCGACCATAAGCGTGATGAGGACATAGTCTTCCTCGAGCATGTGCTTGACGTTGGGGTCGATCCATACCGACGCCTCCATCTTACGGCAGTTCACGCAGCCGTAGCCAGAGAAGTCGATCATCACGGGCTTCCCTACCTGACGGGCATAAGCCATACCGGCATCGTAGTCATCGAACTTCGCATGCACCTCACCATTATATAGGTTCAGATCCTGCGTGCGGAGGGGTGGTGCGAAGGCACTGATAGCACGCAGAGGTGCACCGACGAGCCCAGGCATCATATAGACGGCGAAGGAGAAAGAGATGATCGCGAGGAAGAGTGCAGGGATAGGCGTCTTTTCCTGTGGTGCATCGTGAGGGAAGCGAATCTTCCCGAGGAGATACAGCCCGAGGAGGATAGCGATCACGATCCAGAGCGAGAGGAAGACCTCACGGTCAAGGATACGCCAGCCGTATGCCAGGTCAGCGATGGAGAGGAACTTCAGCGCCAGAGCCAGCTCGATGAAAGCGAGGACGACCTTCACGGAGTTCATCCACCCACCACTCTTAGGCATCGACTGCAGGAGGTTGGGGAAGATAGCGAAGAGCGTGAAGGGCAGGGCCAGCGCAAGTGCGAAGCCGAGCATCCCGACAGCAGGAGCGAGCATCCCCGAGGAAGAGGTAGCAGCCTGTACGAGGAGCGTACCGATGATAGGCCCAGTGCACGAGAAGGAAACCAGCGCGAGCGTGAAGGCCATAAAGAAGATGCTGATGAATCCCGAAGCCGAGTCTGCCTTAGCGTCCATCTTCGCGGTCCAAGAGGCGGGCAAGACGAGCTCAAACGCCCCGAAGAACGAGATCGCAAAGATGACGAGGAGGATGAAGAAGGCGACGTTGAAGATAGCGTTCGTAGCCAGATTATTCAGGGCATCCGAGCCGAAGACCGCCGAGACGATGAGCCCCAGTGACACGTAGATCACGATGATCCCGATACCATAGAGGAGTGCGTCACGGATCCCCTTCTTACGGTCAGAGCTTCTCTTGAGGAAGAAGCTCACCGTCATGGGGATCATAGGCCATACGCAGGGAGTGACCAGCGCCACGAGACCACCGAGGAAGCCCCCGACGAGGAGCATCCACAGTGAGCCTTCGGCCTGATTCAGAGCCTTATCACCATAAGCCTTCAGCTCAGGGATGACGGGGGCCCATAGGTCGGAGGAGGCGAGAGCGGCAGTGTCCTGAGGGGCTACCGATAGCGTATCTACCGAGGCTACACTATCGGCTGAGGGCTCCCCCAGGCTGGTAGCGGTGGCTTCGGTGGTGGCAGGTGTTTCTTCGGTGAGCTTCGTAGCTGCGGCGTCACCGAGCTTGCCCAGCTCCTTAGGCTGGACAGTGAACTCCCAGTTAGCGGGAGGGAGGCACTGCTCATCGTTGCAGGCCATATATCGGATAGCTCCGACGAAGGCGAACTTCTTGGGGTCTGTGATACGGATCTTCTGACGGAAGGTGACCTTACCGCTGAAGAAGCGCAGGGTCATCTCGAAGTTGGGGTCATACTTCTCTATGGGCTTCTGCATGGAGGTCAGGCCACCGACGAGTTCAGCCCCCTCGATTTTATCGACGAGAAGGTGCGTAGGCGTTGGGCCACCCTTAGGGAGCTCCGTGCCGTAGAGATGCCAAGGATCCTTGACCGTAGCTGTGAAGACGAGGACCTTCTCCGTAGGAGACTTATCCTCTACTGAGCGCGACCAAGTGACAGCATCGCGGATGACCTGAGCGTTGAGCCCCATCCCCAGAAGGAGGATAGATAGGCTCAAGACGAAGCGACGCACCGCCGAGAGGGAGGGGCGTAGGGGAGCAAAGCTCCGTGTCTGTTGGTTCATTGTGGAGATTGATTTTATGTGATTAACGGTTAGTTCTTCTTTGACCTTGCTGCGGGACTCTTCGTTGCGCGAGGGCGAGGTGCCGTGCTCTTGAGAAGCTTGCGGAAGAGTGGAGGGATGGGCTGACGGAAGTCAAGGAGCTTCTTCGTCACGGGGTGAACGAAGCTCAGACGCGTCCCCTCAAGTGCCACTCGACCGAGGTCCTTCTCGGGCGAACCATTACGCCAGTCCCCGACGATGGGGAGGCGCAGGGCTGAGAGCTGACGGCGCAGGCGGTTGTTGCGCCCTGCGAGCAGGGATATTGAGAGCAGCGTGCGGCCATTGCCTTCGCTGATGACATGCCATTCAGCACGGCCTGCAGCCTGATCCTCCTCCGAGCGAGGGGTGGAGCGGGTCGCACGTGACTTCTTCGCACCCGAATCCTTGCCTTTGCCCTTCTTCTCTTCGGGAGCGGGAGGCATCAGGATACCCTCAGACTCCCGAGGTGCGCCCTCGAGGACTGCGGCGAAGAGCTGCTGACGGACGTAGTTCTGCCAGTGATCACTAAGCTCACGCTGGAGCTCAGCGCTCTTAGCGAAGACGACAAAGCCTGCACAATCCTTATCGAGTCGGTTGATGTGGTAGACCTTCGCCAGCGGATTGAAGCTCTTGAGGTGCTCCGACAGCAGGCGCAGAGCGGTCTTGTCCTTCTCCTCGCCACTTGCTACCGTAGGTAGGCCAGCCTCCTTGTGAATGACCAGCAGGTACTCATCTTGGTAGAGGATCTCGATCTGCTTATGCGTAAGTGCCTTCGGAAGGGGAGCAGGATGGATGTTGACGGTATCACCGGGCTGGAGAGGCGCATCGAACTGCGTCGTCGGCTCCGTACCGATGGCTATGAAGCGGTCGTGCAGGAGCTGCTTGACTGTCGTGCGGCTCTTATCGGGCAGCGCCTCGATGAGGAAGGCTAAGAGCGTCGTCGGATGGCCAGCATCGACATGAAGGCGCAGCAGGGGCTTTCGCCCACCTGGCACCGCGATGCGCTCCGTACGAACGGGCTGCTTAGGGGTGGATATAGAGGTCATGTTTTTAGTTCTTTTTCTTTTCGTCCATATAGAGTAGGACGTTGCCATAGATCATATAGACCAGACCCAAGGCCAGGAATACAAGCCAAGCACCTCGGCCGAAGGAGTCAAAGACCCCGAAGCGTGCTACCGCTGAGAGCAGGAAGAGCAGGCCCGAGAAGACGCCCATACGAGCCACACGCCTCAAGAGGCGCGAAGCGTCTCGCTCAGGAGCTAACACGTAGTACAGGCCATACCCTATAGCCCCAAGGCCGTAGAGGACATCAAAGAGGCGGTGCTCCGTGAGTGCCAGTGCAGCGCCCGAGATGATGAGCAGGACACTGACGATATAGAGGTACTTATACTTTACTTGCATAGGGCCTTAGTGCTTATTGCTGAGCTGCGGTAGTCGTGTCGGGAGCGAGGACGAAGACCTCCTCACCAGGCAGATGCATGTAGTACTGCTCACGGGCGATTCGCTCAATATGCTCGCGGTTGTCACGGATATCGCTGAGGCGAGCGCTGTCTGCTTCATACTGCGGGAGATAGCGATTGTACTCCTCTTGGATAAACGCTTTGCGGCGCTGATTCTTCACATAGTGGAATAAACTATTGTTCCCCAGAAGGAAGGTGAAGATGAAGACAGCCACCCCAGCCAAGATATATCGGAGGGCTGGGTAGCGCTTATTACATGTCGCTATCGAGGTGAGGAAGCGCTGCAGGCGCTCCATGAAAGTGGGCTTAAGCTCGGTCATTGTCTGTTGGCAGAGGGTCGCAATACGACACAATAATATAGTGCTAAAATACACAAAAGCGCAGACTTGTTCGATTCGCACCTAAGGCATGCCTCACATTCCCGCCTCTAAGCAGAGGCTGTTGCCTTAGAGTCCTACCCTCTATTTAGAGTTTAGAGTGCTAAAGCATAGCACGCCCAACTCCCCGATATGCCTCTCCGAAGTGGTACGCAAGCCCTTCGCCTTATCGCAAGTATTCTTCTTATTCAGCGGAGGGAAAAGTGTCCTTCGCGTGAAGAAAAAAGCACCTTCACGTAGTGGTTTTTCTCAGTCTATGCACGTAGTCTTAAAGACCAGGTACGTAAATCCAAATATCCGCGTACGTAGATATTAAATCCACGTACGTAGTCCAAACTTATCTGCCACTCGTCCACAACTTTTATCCCTACGCAGAGCAACAAACTAATAGAGGTCACTTCACAAAGCTATATAGCTTCGCACCGAAAGCTGTATAGGAATCCAAGCAGAGCTATATAGCTTTCTTCGCCATCCTATATAGCTCCACCCACGTACCCATATACCAATGTATGGGACCATTGTGCAAGGTCACCTCTTCATTACTCGTACTTTCTTCTCTCGAAAAGCGGAGTCTTTAGGTTGAGAGGAGCGAAGGAGGAAAAACGAAGCAGTACTGGTCAGCGATCTGACCAGCACGGGTTCATCTCCCCTCATCGGAGTGGGCTTATTCCCTGTATCTGAGTACTCTCGGAGTAGCCTCCCACTATGCTCTATCTACGGGAGGATGAAGACTTGGCAAAGCAGTCGCTAATTCGTAACTTAGCAGGAGAATTATACACGACTTCGCAAGAATAGGCTTTCTCTATGGGTCCCTTGACAGTGCGGAGCCTGACCACAATGAAGCGACACTTAGCATGAGTTACCTCAAGTTCGACCGCCGACTCATGGCCAACCTCGATGAGTCCACCCAGCGGGAGTACATACGTACCAACCGCAAGGGCGCCTACTGCTGCTCCAGCATCGTAGGCTGTAACACACGCAAGTACCACGGCGTCCTCGTCATCCCCGTCCCCGAACTCAGTGAGAACAACCACGTACTGCTCTCCAGCCTCGATCTGACGATCGTGCAGCATGGTGTGCCGTTCAACGTCGGTATCCACGAGTATGAGGGCGATATCTTCAGCCCCAAGGGGCACAAGTACATCCGAGAGTACAATGTCGATATCGCCTCCTCGACGACCTATCGTGTCGGAGGCGTGGTACTGCAGAAGGAGTTTCTCTTCTGCCACTACACCAATAGGATGCTGCAGCGCTACACGCTCCTTGAGGCTCACAGCCGCACGACCTTAAGACTCTCTCCCTTCCTCGCCTTCCGTGACGTGAAGATGCTCACGCATCGCAATGATCAGTACCACGGAGACTATGGTCAGGCTAAGTCGGGGGTCACCTTCTGCCTCTATCCAGGCTATCCTACGCTCTACCTCCAGCTATCAAAGGCTCATAACTTCGTCTCTGACCCACACTGGAATGAGCGTATCGAATATATCAAGGAGCGCGAGCGTGGCTACGAATACACTGAGGACCTCTACGTCCCCGGCTACTTCGAGGTCGACATTGAGGTCGGGGAGTCGATCTACTTCTCAGCTGGCGTCGAGGAAGCCGATCCCGATACCTTAGCACAGCTCTTCGCTGAGGAACGAAAGATCCGCACCCCTCGTGAGGACTTCCGTAGCTGTCTGCTGAATGCCGCTCTGCAATTCTACTACCGCCCCGACGCTACACACGGCTACCTGCTGGCAGGCTATCCTTGGTTTGGGGTGCGAGCTCGCGACCTCTTCATCGCCCTCCCAGGCTGTACCATCTATGCCGATGCTCCTGAGCGCTTCTACCGCATCATGGACACAGTGCTCCCAGATATGCGAGCTTTCATGCGCCAGGAGGGTATCTCCAAGGAGATACGCAACATCAACGAGGGGGACATCGGGCTCTGGGCCATCTGGACGCTACAAGAGTATGCTCGCTGGTCCAGCCTCCCCGACATGGTCAGCCGCTATGGAGACTTCCTCGATGAGCTGATACACTATTATCTACGCAACGTACACCCCAACCTCCGCATCGATGATAACGGGCTGTGCGTGATGACGGGAGACGGGCGTCCTCTCTCATGGATGGATGCGAAGGTCAATGGTCAAGCGGTCGTCCGCCGTGAAGGCTACCTCGTCGAGGTCAATGCCCTGTGGTATAATGCCCTGTGCTTCTACCGCGAAGCCCTTCCCCAGAAATGGACACCTGAGCTCGAGGAGCTGCTAGGGCGCGTACAGCAGAGCTTCTGCGACACCTTTATCAATCAGCATGGCTACCTCTTTGACCACGTACATCCTCACACCTCATGGCGTGACTGGAGCGTGCGTCCGAACATGGTCTTCGCCACCTCACTCCCCTACTCGCCCCTACCTAAGGCTACCCGTCGCTCCGTCCTCGAGATCATCACTCGTGAGCTACGCACGCCGAAGGGACTCCGCACCCTGAGCCCAAAGAGCGACGGCTACCAGCCTCAGTGCCACGGCACACAGTGGCAGCGTGAGCAGTCCTACTACAACGGCTCCGTATGGCCTTGGCTCCTCGGCCCCTACTTCGAGGCCTGCATCAAGCTCTACGGGCGCAGTGCTATCTCCTTCATCGAAAACACGCTCATCGGTATGGAGGAAGAGCTCCAGCAGCATGGCGTAGGCACCGTGAGCGAACTCTTCGACGGCAATCCTCCCTTCAAGGGCCGTGGTGCCATCTCCTTCGCGATGAGCGTCGGGGAACTGCTTCGCTCACTTGCCCTACTCGAAGAGGCTAAGAGTAAGTACGACACACAGATCCTCCCCATAATTAGATACGAATGAAAGCGCTCATGTTCGGGTGGGAGTTCCCACCACACATCCTCGGTGGTCTCGGTACAGCCAGCTATGGCTTGACCCAGGGTATGGCAGCCCAGGGAGATATGGAGACGACCTTCGTCATCCCCCGCCCCTACGGCGATGAAGACAAGAGCTTCCTCAGAATCATCGGAGCAGGAGATACCCCAGTCGTCTACCGAGACGTCAACTATGACTACGTCCGTGATCGCCTCGAGGGGAAGATGGATCCCGAGCTCTACTACCGCCTACGGGATCATATCTATGCGGACTTCTCCTACCTACCGACTAATGACTTGGGCTGCTTTGAGTTCTCGGGGAAGTACCAAGACAACCTCCTCGAGGAGATCAATAACTACTCCATCGTAGCAGGTGTCATCGCCCGCAGTGAGCCCTTCGATATCATCCACTCGCACGACTGGCTGACTTATCCAGCAGGGATCCATGCCAAGCAGCTCACCGGCAAGCCCCTCATCGTACACGTCCATGCCACAGACTTCGACCGCAGTCGCGGCAATGTGAACCCTACGGTCTTCGGCATCGAGATGGACGGGATGAACCACGCTGACCACATCATCACCGTCAGCGATCTCACCCGCCGTACCGTCATCGAGAAGTATCACCAGGATCCAGCCAAGGTCACGACCGTGCACAATGCGGTCACGCCACTGGCACCCTCGATCCTCGCACTCCCCGACCGCCGTGGTGTCCGCGACAAGGTCGTCACCTTCCTCGGGCGTATCACTATGCAGAAGGGCTGTGAGTACTTCGTCGAAGCCGCAGCGAAGGTCCTGGAGCGCACACAAGACGTCCGCTTCATCATGGCTGGTAGCGGCGACATGATGGACGCGATGATCCGCCTTGCCGCAGAGCGCAACATCTCCGACCGCTTCCACTTCACGGGCTTTATGAAGGGCCAGCAGGTCTATGAGGTCTTCAAGGCCAGCGACGTCTACGTCATGCCCTCCGTCTCAGAGCCCTTCGGTATATCGCCCTTGGAGGCGATGCAGTGTGGAGTCCCCTCGATCATCTCCTACCAGTCGGGATGCGCCGAGATCCTCAACTACGCCGTCAAGGTCGACTACTGGGATATCGACGCTATGGCTGATGCCATCTACGCACTTATCACCTATCCCGAGATGCACCGCTTTCTCAAGGAAGAGGGGCTTCGGGAAGTCAACAGCATTACTTGGGAGGCAGCTGGACGTAAGGTCCGCGCCATCTATGATCGCTACGTCCACTAATCACTACACCGACATACCCGCTATCCGTTATGAAAAAGATATGCCTCTGCTTCCAGATACATCAGCCCTATAGACTGCGTCGCTATCGCTTCTTCGACATCGGCAACTCCCACTACTATACCGATGACTACCTCAACGAAGAGGTCTTCGAGCGCATAGCTGACTCGTGCTACATCCCTGCTAACCACATGCTCCTCGAGCTACTGAAGGCCTACCCCGACTTCCGTGTAAGCTTCTCGATCTCGGGTCTGGCTCTTGAGCAGATGGAGTACTACAAGCCTGCACTGATCGATAGCTTCAAGGAGCTCGCTGCCACGGGACGCGTGGAGTTCGTCGCTGAGACCTATGCGCACTCCGTCGCCTCACTCTATGACCCCGTAGAGTTCAGGAATCAGGTACGCATGCAGCAGACGAAGCTACGCGAGCTCTTCGGTACCGAGCGCTCTCGTGTCTTCTGCAATTCAGAGCTCATCTACTCCGATGAGATCGCCAGTGAGGTGGCAGCAATGGGCTACGAAGGGATTATCACCGAGGGAGCTAAGCACATCCTCGGCTGGAAGAGCCCGAACTATCTCTACGATGCAGTCACCGAGCCTAGTACCAAGCTCCTGCTACGCAATGCTCCTCTTTCGGAGCTGGTGACAAACCACTTCACTAACTACGGCTCTCCCGAGTATCCCGTCACTGCCGACAAGCTCCTCGGACGAGTCAAGTGGCTTCCCGAAGGAGAGGACTTCACGCTCCTCTATATGAACTACGAGGTACTCGGAGCGATGCACCGCCGTGAGTCGGGTATCTTTGAGTTCTTCAAGGCACTACCTCTCTTGGCTCCCGACTATGCTGTAGGCTTCGCGACCCCATCGGAGCTTCTTGACGAGCATAAGTCCATCGCACCGCTTACCGTAGCCTCTCCCATCAGCTGGGCAGGCGAAGAGAAGAGTACCAACGAGTGGAATGGCAACATCCTCCAGCACGGCGCCCTCGAGAAGCTCCGTCAATGGGGTGAGCGTGTCCATGCTCTCGAAGATCGTAGCCTCCTACAGGACTGGCTCTATCTGCAGAGCGCCGACCACTTCTACTATATGAATACCATCAACTGGGGAGGCCATCCCTTCAGCCCTTATAACTCGCCTTACGATGCGTTCAACAACTATATGAACGTACTCAGCGACCTCCTTCTCCGCGTCGAGGAGCAGGCACCGAGCAGCATCGAGACCGAAGAGCTAAACTCCTACCAGCAGACGATCCACGCACAGGACGAGCGTATCGCCGCCCTCGAAGCTGAGATCCGTCAGCTCAAGGAAGCTAAGGGCAAGGCCTAAAGCCTACAGTCATTCACCACAACTATGTCTAAGGACCTACACTTAGAGAATATCCGCCGCGAGTACACCTCGCTCAGCCTTAGCCGTAAGGATCTCCCTGCCGATCCCCTTGAGATCGTCAGCACATGGATCGATCAGGCGATAGAGGCCAAGGTCAACGAACCCACTGCCGTCATCGTAGGGACATCGACCCCCGAAGGACGTCCCAGCATGCGCACCGTACTGCTGAAGGAGATCCTCGAGGGACGCTTCGTCTTCTACTCGAACTACGACAGCCGCAAGGGCAAGCAAATAGCGGCCAATCCCCACGTCGCCCTTACCTTCCTCTGGCACGAGCTTGAGCGACAGATCCACGTCGAGGGGACTATCGAGCGTCTACCTGCCGCAGAGAGTGATGCCTACTTCGCTATGCGCCCCTACAAGAGCCGTGTCGGAGCACGCATCTCCCCGCAGAGCCAGCCCATCCCCTCACGCGAGTACATTATGATGCGCTTTGCTGCGGAGAGCCTCCGCTTCGTCGGGCGCGAAGTGCCCCGCCCAGAGAACTGGGGAGGCTTCGCCGTGACCCCCTCACGTATCGAGCTCTGGCAAGGGCGTGATAGTCGCCTGCATGACCGCTTCCTCTACGAGCTACAGGAGGACAGCACATGGAGCCTTGAGCGCTTAGCGCCTTAGCCGACTCTCTATGATGCCTCCTACCACCGATTCGATCCGCGCCTTCCTCGACTACCTCAGCCACGAAGCAGCCGCCTCGCCCCTGACCATCGAGACCTACCAGTCTGATCTTAGGAGCTTCACGGCCTATGCTGAGGAGCGTCTAGGAGAGCCATTCGTGGCCTCTGAGGGCGATCTCGACTTGGTGCGTGGCTGGCTATCCGTCAAGCTTGACGAGGGGCTGAAGGCCTCGACGGTGGGGCGATGCCTCACCTCGGTCAGAAGCTTCTACCGACACCTACTGAAGACGGGGCAGATCAAGCGCAACCCCATCCAAGCTCTTCGCCCGCCGAAAGCTGCACGTCCGCTCCCCGTCTATGTACCTACCGAAGATATGGAGCAGATGCTCTCGGAGGATGTTGATCCGACGGACTGGCGGGCGGTACGCGACCACCTCATCCTCTCCATGCTCTACGAGTGTGGTCTACGTCGCTCGGAGATCGCTGGTCTACGTGACCAAGCTGTCGACACCACCGAGCGTCAGCTCAAGGTCTTAGGTAAGGGACGCAAAGAGCGCATTGTCCCCTTCGGCAAAGGTCTTGCCGAAGAGATCGAAGCGTGGCGTCACCTGCGCACCTCTATCTTCGGCACGACGGAATCCTTCTTCGTCAGCAGCAAGGGGACGCCCATGCTCCCCCGTGCCGTATATCAAGTCGCACATGCGGCACTCGCCTCCGTCCCCAATCTCTCCCGCCGAGGTGCGCACGTCCTGCGTCACACCTTCGCTACCGACATGCTTAACTCCGGAGCGGATCTCATGCTCCTACGCGAGCTCATGGGCCACAGCTCCGTCTCCACTACCGTACGATACACACATACCTCCTTCGAGCAACTGAAGAAGCTCTACGCGGCACATCCACGGGCAGCACGTACCCCCCGTGATGACCGCTCTGACGGCGATTGACCACCATTGCCCTGCTTGCTCGGAGCACACACAGCTGCCGATGTATAGCTACCGTTACCCTTTTCTTTATCTCCTTCTCCTCACCTTCTTCCCTATCTGCGCTTCTGCCCAAGTATGGCAAGCAGACTTCTCCACCGAGGGCACGCCTACGGAGAAGCACTGGCGCTATGACCGTGGGCTCTACCACATCTCTGGGGGAGCCCTACACCTCGCTGTACCCAAGGAGCCTGTACGAGGGTCAGCCTCTATCGTCACGAACGTCACCCTCCCCACTGCCCCCGTATGGCGGGGACAGGTCAAGATGGACCTCATCCCCACAGCTTACAACCATGCGACGATCCTCCTCTGTGCCATTAAGGCATTGGATACTCAGAGCTACGAATATGTGGCATTAGACTTCGGGCAAGGTGGCCAACAACACATCAGTCTACGACGGGTAAAGGTCGAGCGAAGTGGTGGCAATCCCGCTTACCTGACCCTCAGCCCTCTGGGTCGCCCACTCATCTCCAGCTCCACCACACTTAATGCTTCAGGAAGTTGGGACTATGACGTCCGCTATAGCGCCGAAGGTGGCTGGCAACTCTACCTGAGAGAAGCCGGCAGCGAGCAAGAATGGGAGCTCATCGGCGAGGAGGAAGACTTCCGCCCCACCCTTCCAGAGAAGAACACCTTTGGCATCAGCTGTACCTTCACCAGCACGCACCATACGGGTTGGCACTTCCGACAGCTCCGTATCTATCCTACGAGCGAGACTGACCCTATAGGCGACGAAGGCACGTCACCTCGACCAGATCCCGTCCCGACGCCTATTCCACAGCCTAAGAGCGGCTTGCTTCTCTCCGAAATCATGCCGCATCCCAAGACGGACTGCCCCGAATACATCGAGCTATATAATGCTAGCGATGCTCCCTGTGAGCTGGGCGACTATGCACTGGCAGCAGGGCGCGACGGCTCATCCTACAAGATCACTCCCCTCCCACTACGCTCTATCCCTGCTGGCAGCTACATCGTAATAACCAAAGATCCCGATGCCTTAGCGAAAGCTTACCCTAATGCTCCTCGCGAGGTCTTTGTAAAGGCTAGCTTCCCCCGCCTTCTTAATCAGAGTGGACTAATTGGCCTGCTCCTCGGCGATGACGGGCTGGTAGTCGACCTCCTTCACTACGACAGCAGCCTTCTCCCCAAGGGTATGAAAAGCAAGGCGGGCATTGCCCTTGAGCGAAAGGACTATAAAGTCATCGAAGAGGCAGGCAACTGGCATGCTGCAGCCCGTTCGGCTGGCTTTGCGACTCCAGGGCAAAAGAATTCTTCCGCAGAGGAGGGCGGTGGCAACCAAGATGACACTCCGCAAAAGCGTCTATCAGACGAAGAGCTCTTTACCCTACTGGATAGCTCTCCCGATGGGGAATGTCACTTTACTCTTTATCGACTGACAGGTGAGCTTCTCGCTCGAGGCACCTCTCTCGCACGTGACTCTTGGATCCAAAGCCTCCGCACGATGCCTGCCGACGCCCTTCGAATCATCGGAGTCTCCGCCGAAGGGCCTCTACTCCTGCACATCAAATTGACCCGCCCCGATGGCACTCGCCTAGAGCGCTCGCTCCTCTTCCGCATCGTAGGCCTCTAAGGGGTTAGTAGAAACCTATATTGGTCGCTGGGTGAACCTATATTGGTTCGCTTCACAATCTATATTGGTCTCGACGTGGAGCTATATAGGTTCACCCAGCGACCACTATAGGTTCACCTGTCCCCATCACGAAGGCCCCAAGACAAGTACTTAGCTTGCTCTTCTCACGCTCTCCCTGCTGAGAGCTTTCTGAGGGAGGGAAGATGATAGTTGGGAGTGAGGGGGCGACTTCCTCAGCCTCAAGGGACTACTCTGACTTTTACTCTCGGAGCCCCACCTTTCAGCCACGACAAGGAAAACATATCGTTAAGAAGTAGTAATTTTGTGGGCTAATTAGGTAAGTCTACCCTTATCCATAGGAAAGGAGTTCGAGAGGTAAATGAATACCTACAGCATACGTTATATATAGAGATATAGAGCACATGGGCAAAGTCATCGCATTAGCCAATCAGAAGGGCGGAGTGGGTAAGACCACGACCGCTATCAATCTGGCAGCTTCCTTAGCCTCCCTTGAGAAGCGCGTCCTCCTGGTCGATACGGACCCGCAGGCCAACGCCACTTCGGGGATCGGCATCGATGCCTCTCAGATAGGCAAGACGATCTACGAATGCCTCTGCTCTGGCCTGCCTGCTACGGAGGCCATCACGAAGACGGTCGTCGACGGTCTTGATCTCTTGCCTTCGCACATTGATCTGGCGGGGGCAGATCTCGAGCTACTGGAACGCTCGGAGCGTGAGTATATCCTCCGCTCTGTCCTCGCACCCGTCCTCGACCGCTACGACTATATCCTCATCGACTGCTCCCCCTCGCTCGGCTTGATCACTGTCAATGCTCTCGTAGCAGCAGACTCTGTGCTCATCCCAGTGCAGTGCGAGTACTTCGCACTCGAAGGGATCTCTAAGCTCCTCAACACCATCCGTATTGTACGCCAGCGCCTCAATGCACAGCTCGATATCGAGGGCTTCCTCATGACGATGTACGACAGCCGTACGCGCCTAAACAACCAGATCTATGAGGAGGTCAAGTCCCACTTCAAGGGCCTCGTCTTCGAGACCGTCATCCAGCGCAATGTGAAGCTCGGCGAAGCTCCGAGCCACGGCCTCCCCGCCCTACTCTACGATGCCGATAGCCGTGGAGCCATCAACCACCTACAGCTGGCAGCCGAGCTGATCAACAAGAATAAGTAGATGTCCGCAGCAAAGAATAAGAATGTCCTGGGCCGTGGCCTGGGGAACCTCCTCGGAGGAGAGACTGCATCAGCAGCCCTCCAAGCCACCGTCTCAATCCAAGAGCTTCCGCTGGAGAAGATCGCTCCCAACCCCGATCAGCCCCGTAAGCACTTCGAGCAAGAAGGCCTCGAGGAGCTCGCAGCCTCCCTGCGTGCTCTCGGTCTTGTACAGCCTATCACCGTACAAGCCCTCCCCTCTGGCTCTTACCAGATCATCTCGGGTGAGCGCCGCTGGCGCGCTGCTCAGCTGGCTGGCCTGAAGACACTCCCCACATACATCCGCTCGACACAGGAAGGCGAACTGCTGGAGCTTGCTCTCATCGAGAACATCCAGCGCGAAGACCTCAACGCCATCGAAATAGCCTTGGCCTACCAGCAGCTCATCGAGCAGCATGGTCTGACGCAGGCGAAGCTCGCTGAGCGCATCGGGAAGAAGCGCGTCACCATCAGCAACTACATCCGCCTGCTCCAGCTCCCCGCTGAGATCCAGCTTGGGCTGACGCAGCGCCTCATCGATATGGGCCATGCCCGAGCCCTCCTGCAGGTAGAGGATACGGAGCGCCAGATCGAGCTCTACAACCTCATCATCACCGAGCACCTCAGCGTCCGTGCTGTAGAAGAGCTTGCCCGCGCTATCGCTGAGGAGCCAGAGGCTACGCCCCTCCCCACACCACAGTCACAGCAGCCTGCGAAGGCTGAGCGCAAGGACTTCAAGCTCCTTGAGCGCCACTTGGCTCAAGTCTTCTCGTCAAAGGTTACCCTCCGCTGCTCCGCTTCGGGTAAGGGTAAGCTCACCATCCCCTTCTCTGGTGACGAAGACCTCGAGCGCATCATGCAGCTCCTCGAGCGTATCCAGCAGTAGCTCTACAGCAAGTCTCATCGCCCTATGTGCATCCGACTCCTGATCGCCCTCTTCTCCCTACTGATCCTGCCCCATGCCACGGCCTGGAGCCAGGAGTCCCCCGTGCCGACGACCTATGATATGCCTTCGCTCCTCTCTGCGAGCGACAGCGTCGCCCCCAGCACGCAGGAGCCGCTTCCCAGCTTCGAGAAGCAAGCTCTGAAGATCCAGCAGCAGGCGCTTTGGCAGCCCAACTCCACCAAAGCCATCCTCTGGGCCTTCCTCCCTGGTGGCGGGCAGATCTACAACCGCAAGTACTGGAAGCTCCCCATCGTGTGGGGCGCCTTCATGGCCTGCTACTACTCCATCACGTGGAATAACCGCCAGTATCAGGAGTACCACGCAGCCTACCGCGACCTCTCGGGGCCCGATCCCGAGCACAACACCTCTTGGCTCGTCTTTGCCCCAGCGGGAGCGCAGGCATCCGACTACCAGCAGTACCAGTCTTCACTGCGCTCCACACTCAAGCGAGGCAATGACTTCTACCGCCGCTATCGAGACCTCAGCATCGTCGCTACGGTCCTCGTCTACGGCCTCTCCATCCTCGATGCCTATGTCGATGCCGAACTCTACACCTTCGACATAAGCCCCGACCTCTCTCTACGGGTCGTCCCCGAAGTGGGACTTCCTAAGCTCGGTCTTCCCTCCTATCAGATGGGAGTGAACTGTAGCCTCACCTTCTAAACCCCTCCCCGATGAAGCTTCACATCAAGCTCCTCTCGGTAGCCTTCCTCCTCTTCCTCTCGGCATCCAGCCTCTCCGCACAGGTTGATAGCACGCGACGCGCTGACCGCATCGCTTCGCCCTTCACCCTGGCCTCTGCCCTTCTTGATCCCATCACCCTCCCCACCTCGCTTGATAAGGACGTGGAGAAGATGCTGGAGCAGTGGTACACCGGCTATGGCAATGCGACGGGTAAGAGCACAGGCTCCCGCTACGGCTCCGTGTCCGTCCCCTACACGCCTGACAGCGTCTATGTACGCATGCTCAACAAGATGCCCTCCGCGATGCGATTCAGCTACAATCCCCTCGTACGTGAGGCGATCGAGCTGTACCTCTTCAAGCGCCGTGGTCTCCTGAGCTCCATGCTCTCCCTCGGAGATCTCTACTTCCCCGAGATCGAGATGGCTCTCGACAAGAATGGCCTCCCTATGGAGCTCCGCTACCTCGTCATCGTCGAGTCGGCACTCAATCCTAAAGCCATCTCACCTGCTGGCGCCGCTGGCCTCTGGCAGCTCATGCTCCCGACGGGTAAGATCTACGGCCTCACGGTCAATAGCCTTGTCGACGAGCGCATGGACCCCGTCAAGAGCACCGAGGCGGCCTGCCGCTTCCTCAAGGATCTCTACCGCATCTACGGCGACTGGTGGCTCGTCCTCGCTGCATACAACTGTGGCCCTGGCAATGTGAACCGTGCCCTTCGTCGTGTGAACACTGATCACCCCAACTTCTGGGACATCTACCGCTACCTGCCGAACGAGACGCGCCGCTATATCCCCCTCTTCATCGGAGCTTACTTCGCGATGCACTACCACCGCGAGTACGGCATCTACCCTCGTCAGCTGGGTCGCCCGCTGGCTACGGACTATTACACGGCGAATCATCGCGTTACCTTCGATCGCATCTCCGAGATCACGGGGGTATCGACGGAGCTGATCTCGACGTTCAACCCACAGTTCCGCCGTGGCATCATCCCAGGGAATGACACACCCTACCCCGTACGCCTCCCCCTCTCCGCCATCCTCAAGCTTGACAGCGCAGGGAGTGAAGTGAATTCGCCCGAGCTGCGTGTGAACCTCGAAGGGCCAAGCAACACTGCATCGACTCGCTCTGCGACGAGAAGCCAGTCCTCCAGCGAAGAGGAAGGGCCTGTCACCGAAGAAGAGCAGCCCACCCGTCGCACCCGAGGTCAGAAGGCAGAAGCCAAGCAGCAGACGACGACCACAGCTCACGTCGTCACCACAGGTGAGACGCTCTACTCCATCGCCCAGAAGAATGGCATTAGTGTAGAGGAGCTCAAGAAGAGCAATAACATTACCTCCGATAAGCTCCGCCCTGGGCAGACGCTCCACATCACCAAGGTAACTAAGACGACGTCTGCGACAAATGCCTCCAAGAGTACCAAGGGCCATAGCCACCACAAGAGCCACAGCTCTAAGAAGAGCCGCCGTGGCAGACGCTAACAAGAGATACAATACAACAAGCAATAGCTTCATAACAATCAAAGCAATGAAACAGCCAACACTAGTCGTCCTCGCTGCAGGTATGGGTAGCCGCTACGGTGGCCTCAAGCAGCTCGACGGAGTCGGTCCCTCAGGGGAGACCATCATGGACTACTCGATCTTCGATGCCATCCGCGCTGGCTTCGGCAAGGTCGTCTTCGTCATCCGCCGCACCTTCGAGCAAGAGTTCCGTGAGAAGATCATCTCTAAGTACGAGCACAAGATCCCCGTGGAGGTCGTCTTCCAGGATCTGGACAAGCTCCCCGAAGGCTTCACTGTCCCCGAGGGTCGCGAGAAGCCTTGGGGTACGAACCACGCCGTCATGATGGCAGCAGAGGTGATCAACGAGCCCTTCGCCGTGATCAACGCTGACGACTTCTATGGCCGCCACGGCTTCGCAGCTCTGGCTGATAAGCTCCGCAGCTTCTCCGACAGCCACGACAAGTACTGCATGGTCGGCTACCGCGTAGGCAATACGCTCAGCGAAAGCGGTACAGTAGCACGCGGTGTCTGCGAGGTAGATGACAAGGGCTTCCTCACGGGTGTCGTCGAGCGTACCTCTATCGCTCGTCGCCCTGATGGTAAGATCGCCTTCACGGACGAGAACGGCCAGGAGCAGCTCCTCGAAGAGAATACGCCTGTATCGATGAATATGTGGGGCTTCACGCCTGACTACTTCCAGCACTCGGAGAAGCTCTTCTGCCACTTCCTCAACGAGCAGAAGGCTAATCCTAAGTTCGAGTACTACATCCCTCTCGTAGTCAACCACCTCGTCGCAGAAGGCACCTCTACGGTAGAAGTCCTCGACACGCCTGACTCTTGGTTCGGTGTCACCTACGCCGAAGACCGCCCTGATGTCGTCGCCAAGCTCGCAGCTCTGGCCTCTACGGGCGCCTATCCCGAGAAGCTCTTCTAAGGCAACACTCCTACTATAAATTAGATACCGATAGATCTCCCCATCGTCTCCACATGCTCCTTCGGTAGCGTGTGGGAGCGATGGGTAGGCCACGGTTACCCCCTACGATAGGCATGGACTTTGTGCGCCTCGAGCCCCTGGCGAACGTCAGCTATATCACCGAGCTTGTCATCTGGCTACTCACCCTTCTTGTCTGGGTCTACACCCCAGGCCTCATCGGTGTGGCGCTGGAGGCAGGTCGGCAAGCCAACCCCGACTCGGGGGCGGTATATATCTCGCGCTTCGTCTCCTACGGACTCTTCCGCTTCCTCGTCTATGTCTTAGGCAGCCTCTCGACGGGGCTGACGGTCCTGAGGCTTCTGAGCTGCGAAGGGCTGATCCTGCAGGGGGACTATATAGGTCTCCTCACCACGCTGACAGCACTCTTTGTGGGGATGTACCTCTTCCTATATATCCGCTCGCTCTCCTTCAAGCTCTGGCGCTATATCCTGCTTGACAATCTCTCTGGAGGCCTCTTGGCACAAGACTATTTCTTCCAAGATTGGCTGCGAGCTCTACTGATGGCACTGGTCTCACTCTTGACCTTTGCTCCCCTCTCCACGATCACTCTTTGGGCCATTGCGGCAGGGGTCTTACTCCTGGTTCAGCTCCTCGGTATAGTACAAGTCATACGCCGTCTGACACAGAGTTCTACAGGCTCCCTCTTCCTTTTTTTGTACCTTTGCGCCCACGAAATTGCTCCCTTCCTTTACGTTATAGGGCTCTGCATCTCCTTTTCGAGGGGTGATCTCCTCCTTCCCACTACGTTTCAATGAGTATTAAGACGATCCTAATCTCTCAGCCTCGACCCGAGTCGGGGAAGTCCCCTTACTATGATATCGCTGCGCGCTACGGAGCCGAAGCTACGTTCCGTGCATTCATCGAAGTCGAGTCGGTGACTCCACGTGAGTTCCGCAATCAGAAGGTGAACATCCTTGATCATACGGCGATAGTCTTCACCTCGCGCAAGGCTATGGAGCACTTCTTCCAGCTCAGCGAAGAGCTCCGTGTCACCATCCCCGAGGATATGAAATACTTCTGCATCAACGAGCAGGTAGCCAACTACCTCCAGAAGTTCATCGTCTACCGCAAGCGCAAGGTCTTCTATCCCGAAGCAGGGGGGCAGGCTGAGCTGGTAGCGATTATGCAGAAGCACAGCAAGGAGCTCTACTTCCTCCCCATGGCTGAGGATCATAAGAACGATCTCATCGACCTCTTGACATCCAAGAAGCTCCAGTTCGCTAAGGCGATCATGTACCGCACCGTCAGCAAGAAGTTCACCGCTGCCGAGAAGAAGGAGAAGTATGATATGATCATCTTCTTCAGCCCCGCAGGTGTGGCATCACTGCTTGCGAACCACAGCGACTACAAGCAGGGCAAGGTCCTCATCGGGGGCTTTGGTCCCGCCACGTGCCAGGCTATCGAGCAGGCTGGTCTGCGCCTGGATCTCTCCGCTCCTACCGATGGTGCCCCCTCGATGGCTATGGCCCTCGAGCAGTACCTCAAGGAGAAGAACAAGTAGGCTGCTCTCCAGAGAGCGAAGCATTCGCTGATCGTGGAAGATCTCACTACCACTCCCCTACGCTATACGCTTAGCAAAGAAGAGCGTCTGCATCTCAAGCGAGATGTAGACGCCCTTTTTGCTTCGGGTCACGCCTTCATCGCCTACCCACTTCGGGTCGTAGTGAACGCGACTCCTATTGGGGAGGGCGAAGAGCCCAGCTGTGCCATCCTCGCCGTAGCGGCGAAGAAGTACTTCCGTCGAGCCAATAAGCGCAACCGCGTCAAGCGCCTCATCCGCGAGAGCTACCGCCTACGTAAGCATCGCCTCCTTGATCTGGCCAAGGCTCAGGGCCTGCACATCCACCTCGGTCTCCTCTCTGTGGCGAAGGAGCTCCCCACACAGGCCGACGTCAATCGCGGTATGGACAAGGCGCTCTCCCGTATCTGTGAGGAGCTGATGCCCAAGGCGAAAGAGCCAACTAACGAAGAAGCATGAAGCGTGTACTCGACTTCGTCAAAGCCCTACTGACGAAGCTTCTTCTTCTCCCCATCTACTTCTACAAGGGAGCGATCTCGCCCCTGACGCCCCCCTCGTGCCGCTTCACACCCTCTTGCTCAACCTATGCCATCGAGGCACTTCGCAAGCACGGGCCATTCAAGGGGCTCTACCTCGCTGTGCGTCGTATCCTGCGCTGTCACCCCTGGGGTGGTAGTGGCTACGACCCCGTACCTTAGCGACATCTATCTCCACCATGACCGAGCAGCTCGCCCCCTATATCGACCTGCACACTCACCACGTACGCTCCACGCCCGACACCGTAGAGCTATTGAGTTGCTACCTCTCTGAGGTGGACACACGCCCCTCCCACGACACCCTCTACTACAGCGTAGGTCTCCACCCATGGCGAGCGGAGGAGCTACGAGAGGAATCTCTCCCCTTACTCCGCAAAGCCCTCCAGCTTCCCCACGTCATCGCCTTAGGTGAAGCGGGCTTAGACAAAGCCACGAAGCACACCACTCTCGCCGAGCAGCTCGCGATCCTTCGCGCACAGATCCTCCTTAGCGAAGAGCTGGAGCTTCCCCTCATCCTTCACTTGGTACGCGCTCAAGACGAGCTTCTTCGCCTTCGCCGTGAGCTCCAGCCTAAGCAACCCTGGATAATCCATGGCTTCCGTGGTGGACTTGACCAAGCACGTCAGCTCCTACGCGCTGGACTCTACCTTAGCTTCGGCGAGTACTTCTGCTCCGAGAGTCTGCGAGAAGCTCATGCGGCTGGGCAAGCCTTCTTAGAGACAGACGACGCCCCTGAGCTTTCTATTCAAGCCGTCTATCAGGCGGCATCCGAAGCTCTTACTCTGGACGAATCCACCCTTCGCGAGCAGCTCTATACCTCCGCCAAACACCTCTTCCCCACACTTCTCTAAGCTAAGAGAAGTCCCCTTATCAGCCCCCTTCAGAAGAAGCCATCACGTAGCGGGCGCACCATCCTATATTGGTCACCGAGCTGACCTATATTGGTTGCTCGTCCGACCTATATAGGAGACTGTTGCGGCAGAGTCCTGTCCTCTATTTAGAGTGCTAAGGCATCACGCGCCCAGCACCCCGATATAGCTCTCCGAAGTGATACACTTTTCCCTTCGCCTTATTGCGAGTATTCCTCTTATTCAGCGGAAGGAAAAGTGTCATTCTTGTGAAGGAAAAAGCACCTTCACGTAGTGGGTTTCCTCTGTCTATGTACGTAGTCTTAAAGACCAGGTACGTAAATCCAAATATCCACGTACGTAGATATTAGAGCCACGTACGTAGCCCAAACTTATCTGTCACTCGTCCACAACTTTTATCCCTACGCGGAGCAACAAACTAATAGAGGTCACTTCTCAAAGCTATATAGCTTCGCACCGAAAGCTATATAGGAATCAGTCCAAAGCTATATAGCTTTCTTCGCCATCCTATATAGCATCACAGCACCTCCTCAGGTGGATACCTTGATAGCCTTTTTATCCCCACCGAATTTCCCTTCTATGAGAGCACTCCTTGCGGGAGTCGTCGGTGTCACCTTCGGTGCGGGGTCTTAGGGTCGGTTGCTTCTTCGTATCTTTGCAAGCGATAAGCGGACAGGAGCTACCCGAGCAGAGTGCTCAGGATAGCTGCTGGCCATTGTATTTACTAAGAGACAAACCGAACTTCAGCCAATGAATGTAGCTATAGTCGGTGTCAGTGGAGCCGTCGGACAGGAGTTCCTCCGTGTCCTCAGCGAGCGCTCCCTCAAAATTGACCGATTAGAACTGTTCGCCTCCGAGCGTAGCGCGGGGAAGAAGATCACCTTCCGTGGGAAGGAATATACGATACGCCTGCTCCAGCACGGCGATGACTTCAAGGATATTGACGTAGCCTTCGTCTCGGCCGGTGGGAGTGTATCCCTCGAGTACGCAGAGACGATCACCAAGCACGGCGCCGTGATGATCGACAACTCCAGTGCCTTCCGCATGCAGGATGATGTCCCTCTCGTCGTACCTGAGGTCAATGCTACCGATGCCCTCGTGCGTCCCCGTGGCATCATCGCCAACCCCAACTGCACGACCATCCAGATGGTCGTCGCCCTGAACGCCATCGAGCGTCTCAGCCACATCCGCCGTGTCCACGTAGCCACCTATCAGGCAGCCAGCGGAGCTGGAGCCCGTGGTATGGCCGAGTTGGATGACCAGATCAAGGCCATCGCCCGAGGCGAAGAGCCCGAGGTGAAGAAGTTCGCCTACCAACTCGCCTACAACCTCATCCCTCAGATCGACGTCTTCGGCGACGATGACTACACGAAGGAGGAACTGAAGATGTACCACGAGACACGCAAGATCATGCACAGCGATGTGCAGGTCAGCGCTACCTGCGTCCGTGTCCCCGTGACCCGTGCCCACTCCGAGGCGATTTGGGTAGAGACGGAGAAGCCTCTCTCACTGGACGATGTCCGTGAAGCCTTCCGCAAGGCGCCTGGCGTAGTCCTGCAGGACGACCCTTCGGATCAAGTATATCCCATGCCACTCTTCATCGCAGAGAAGGACCCCGTCTACGTAGGTCGTCTGCGTAAGGACCTGGCGACGCCCAATGGCCTCACCTTCTGGTGCGTCGGCGACCAGATCAAGAAGGGCGCAGCTCTGAATGCCGTACAGATCGCCGAATACCTCGCTGCACAGGGCAGCATCGGCAAGAAGTAAACCGAGACCTTACTACTCATAACAATGAACTTATATAAGAGCATCGAAGACCTCCAGGTCTTCGTAGCGGCGGAGCGTGCACAAGGGCATCGCATCGCCTTCGTCCCCACCATGGGGGCACTTCACGCTGGACACCTGAGCCTCGTCAAGCGAGCTCTCAGCGAATGTGATCGCTGCATCGTCAGCGTCTTCGTGAATCCCACACAGTTCAACGATCCTCGAGACCTCGAGACCTACCCCCGCACACTCGAAGCCGACTGCGAACTCCTCTCCTCGGTCGGCACCAGCGCGCTCTTCGCTCCTGAGGTCAGCACCATCTATCCCGAGGAGGATAAGCGTACCTTCGACGTCGGCGCCGTAGCCGAAGTCATGGAAGGCCGCTTCCGTCCTGGCCACTTCAATGGCGTCATGCAGGTCGTCTCCCGCCTCTTCGACATCGTCCGCCCCGACTGTGCTTACTTCGGGGAGAAGGACTTCCAGCAGATCTCCGTCATCCGCGCTATGGTCCGTCTCATCGGTAGCCCCGTAGAGATCATCGCTTGCCCCATCGTGCGCGAAGCCGATGGTCTGGCACTCAGCAGTCGCAATGTGCGCCTCACTCCTGAGGGTCGCGCAGCCGCTCCCGCCATCTACCGCATCCTCTCCGAGAGCCGTAGCTGGGTACGCGAGTTGACGCCTGCCGAGCTCATCGAGCGTGTGACCCACGAGATCAATGCCATCCCTACCCTACGTGTCGAGTACTTCGAGATCGTCGATACCGACAGCCTACAGCCCATCGCATCCTGGAGCGATAGCCCTGCCCCTCATGGCTGCATCACCGTCTACTGCGGAGAGGTGCGCCTGATCGACAATATCGCTTACCACTAAGGGATGACCTCAGCAAAGAAACTCCTGCTCCTCGGCGGTACTGTGCTTACCCTTAGCCTTGCTGGTTGCGGTACCCGCAAGCCCAAGGCTGTAGAGCAGCCCGTAGAGCAAATACCCGTTCCCACGCCAGCTCCCGTAGAAGACACTACCTCGCACTGGACTCGCCCCACAGGCGACTCCATCCGTGAGGAGATGCGTGCCGTATGGCTCACTACCGTCTACGGTCTCGACTGGCCCCGTGATAAGGCGGATACACCCGACGGCGTGCGCCGCCAGAAGGAGTCGCTCCTGCGTATCCTTGACCGTCTGCAAGCCGATGGCTACAACACGGTCTTCCTCCAGCTCCGCCACAGCGGTACGGTCATCTATCCCTCCGACTACGAGCCCCTCTCCACGCGCTTCGCTGGCGAAGGCTTCTTCGGAGACTACGATCCCGTGCGCTTCGCTATCGAGGCTTGCCACGCACGTGGCTTGAGCCTCCATGCTTGGCTCGTCACCTATCCACTCTCGTCCTCCAAGCGAGCTCCCCACCCCATCCTCACGGATCACCCAGGCTGGGCTATCCCTCACAAGGGCTCCTATCACCTCGATCCAGGGCGCCCCGAGGTACGCTCATACATCGCGCATCTGACAGCTGACCTTGTGCGACGCTATCCCGTCGATGGCGTGCACTTCGACTACTTCCGCTATCCTGAGGGAGCGGAGCAGTTCGCAGATGGCAGTACCTATATGCGCTATGGCTCAGAGTACGAAAGCAAGTCAGCTTGGCGACGCAACAATCTCACCCTGCAGCTCCGCGAAGTACGAGACTCGCTCCAGAGCATCGGATCGCATGCACTGGTAAGTGTAGCGCCACTGGGCAAGCTACGTAAGATCGCTGACCTCGGTCGTGCCCATGGCTGGACGGCCTACGAGTCCGTGCATCAAGATCCCGAGACGTGGGGTCGTGAAGGGCTCGTCGACTTCATCGTCCCGATGATGTACTACCGCGATGACCTCTATAGCCCCTTCCTCCGCGAATGGAAGGAGCAGGTCGCACGCTATATCCCCGTCGTGGCAGGGCTCGCTCCCTACCGCGTGGAGGAGACGGGCTGGCCTGAGACGGTCATCGAGGAGCAGATCGCAGAGGAGCGCGAAGTCGGTCTCTCTGGCGTATGCTTCTTCCGCGAAGCACATACAGGAGCACGCTTCCCAGCGACGCGCCGTATCATCGCCGAAGCCTTCCGTCCGACAGCTCTCCCCCTTGCCTTCGCTCGTGGGAAGGCATTCCAAGCCGCTGCACCTACCGAGCTGGCCCTCAAGCCTGCTGGGCGTGGCGAAGTCATCCTCTCATGGCAGCAACCCGATGCACCGAAGCACCTTCCGCTGACGTGGCGCCTCTGGGTCATCACGACCGATGAGAGCGGAGCAAAGCATGCGACGCTCCTCGCTCCTCGCCTCACCTCCCCACAGTGCAAGCTCGTAGCATCGGACTTCAACGGCAGTAGCTCCATCGAGTTCGGCGTCGAAGCGGTCAATACCTTCGGCGTAGCGACCCCCTGCACATCGGCACTCACTATCAGCCTTCCCGACCTCAAGGCTCTGGCTGGTGGGAAGTAGCATGAACCTCTACCTCCATATTCCCTTCTGTGCAAGTCGCTGCTCGTACTGCGACTTCTACACCCAGACGGGGAGCCGTCTCCGTCGAGACTTCCTCGACGCCCTCATCAGGGAGCTTCACCTTCGGCGGGTGGAGCTCCCTGATGGCGCATTGATAGACCACATCTACTTCGGCGGCGGCACTCCTTCGCTCCTCACTCCTGAGGAGCTGACCCGCATCTTCGACTCCATCACCGAGCTCTACCCGCTGACGGGCACGGGTGAGGTAACCATCGAATGCAATCCCGATGACGTCACGGAGGAGTACGCCCAGGCTCTCGGCGCGCTCCCTATCAACCGCGTCAGTATGGGCGTGCAGAGCTTCCACGCCGACGACCTAACGTTCCTCAACCGCCGTCATAGCGCTGAGCAGGTCTTCACCGCTGTCGAAGCTCTACGCCGTCATGGCATCGACAATCTCAGCCTGGATCTCATCTACGGCTTGCCTGGTCAGACGGAGGAGCGATGGCTCACGAACATCCGCACCTTCCTCTCACTCGGCGTCCCCCATCTCTCCGCCTACCACCTCATCTATGAGGAAGGCACCGCGCTCACACGCCTTGTCGAGCGGGGCAAGGTACAGCCCGTGACGGAGGAGGCGAGCCTACGCTTCTTCGAGCTCCTCATCTCCGAGCTCAAGGCTGCGGGCTACGAGCACTACGAGATATCGAACTTCGCCCTCCCCGACCGCTACGCACGGCACAACACGGGCTATTGGCAGGGCGTCCCCTATCTGGGCTTGGGGCCGTCGGCACATAGCTTCGACGGGGCACGTACCCGCTCGCACAATATCGCCTCTCTCACTCACTACACCCGTGCACTCCTCGAGGAAAGGCGCGACTACGAGACCGAGTTCCTCGGCGACGAAGAGCTCCAGCACGAGTACATCCTCACGCGCCTTCGCACGCAGTGGGGCATCCCGCTCGGAGACTATGCGGCGCGCTTCGGTGAGCGCGCCAAGCGGGAACTTCTACAAGCTGCAAGCGAATACCTCCGCCGAGGTCAACTCACCCACAGCGATGATACCCTTCGCCTCACTCCCGAAGGTATCTTCGTCTCCGACGGCATCATCGCCGACCTCTTCCTCTAAGTAGATACCAGCCACATAGACATATGGCAAGGCACACATTCGGTACGATGAGTTTAAGTGCAGGAATATCCATAGAAAGCATTGTCAAAATAATGGGACACACCTCCATATCAAGCCCCCCAGATCTATGTACAGGTGATAATCAATAAGATTTGGTAGGATATGGACAAGCTGATATGGAAATATCAAAACGAAGAAGCAAAGGAGGAAGTCGTATGAATGTCGATCACCATCAAACAAAAGGAGACCGCATTTATTTCAAGCAGGATGACAATACGCAAATCTCTCACAAAGGGAAAGGTGATATATCCATGACAGAGAGCCAATTGGTAGATTTCTTCGGTGTAAACATAGAGGAAACTCAATTATTGATTGCAACTACTCCTCAAAACATCTTCCCTATATCCTGAAGAAAGAGACACTAGAGATCTGGAAGTCTATGTGAACGGACGGCTACGAGGTTATGCTCCGCTTTATCCGCTTTCGATCATCATCGTTTTGTCTTATCAATTGGACAGCACGGAAGCATAGTTCTTCAGGAAATACCTCTGCCAAAAGTTACAACGTCCTGCTTCTGTGATGGAGCAGATGCTCCTATATGGAAGTGGTGGTATCAATGGATATGCTTTTCTCTTTCACCGATATCATCTTACTACATAACTACAAAGAAAGAGAATACAGTGAAAGAGAAAAGGGATGGTATTGTAGTCAGAAAATAGGAATGGTTATTACTACCGTCTAACTACGCACAACTATGTTCTTGAGGCCTTCTAGTATACGGAAAGCCCTATAAGTAGTTATTCTCCAAGTAGTCTGTCAACAGTAGAGATACGTACCTATTTTATTGTATAACATTCCTTATACCCGTATTTCCCGACCCTCTGATTTCTTCGTGATAAAGATAATTCACTATCGAGGGATGTCCTTTGGGACTTCGCTCGTAAGGCAATTCATTATCCACATACTTACATTGAGCCTCCTGCGCCATTTTCGCGGCCTCTTGCTCCAATTGCTTCCAGTATGTTCGGTCTTTATGCAAATAGATTTGTTCATAAAGTGGGAACAAATGGGGATAGTGTGATTTGATATACCCCATAATGCTGGCCTTAAAACTACCCCGTAGATTGAGGTTCTCAAGCCAAAAGAGGTCGCAAATGTCTTTCACTTCATGAAAAATAGCCTTGAAATCAGTGATACCGGGGAAGATGGGTGACACAAAACAAATGGTTCGGATGCCCGCCTCGTAGACCTTTCGCATAGCTACGAGGCGCCGCTCTATGCTCACGGCCTTGTCCATGTCGGCACGAAATGTCTCATCAAGCGTGTTGACTGACCACGATACGGTGACTTTCTTCATTTGCTGGAGCAAGTCAAGGTCGCGCAACACGAGGTCGCTCTTTGTACAAATGAGTATTTCTGCATCGCTGTCTTTGAGCTCTTCAAGTAGTTTACGGGTCCTGCGGAACGTTGCTTCTTCGGGATTATATCCATCGGTCACTGATCCAATAACCACGCGTTGTCCGGCATATTTCTTCGGATTCCTGATTGCAGGCCAATGCTTCACGTCTAAGAAAGTACCCCATTCTTCTTTATGTCCTGTGAAGCGCTTCATGAATGAGGCGTAACAATACTTGCAAGCATGGGTGCACCCCACGTATGGATTTACCGAATAGCCACCAACAGGGAGGTTGGACTTGGTCATGATGCCATGCACCTCTTTCGTCTCAATGAGAGTTTCTGCCATATTTCTTCCTTTATTCTTTATAAATCCTCTACCGTTTCACCGTCTTCTGGAATAAAGACACGGTCTAAAATTCCTGCCACTTCCGCACGCTTTCTCACCATTTCACGCGTCACGCTATTATGGTTCACGCCTTCAAGATGCGTCACAAACAGCTTTGCATCAGGTGCAGCTGCAGCAACTTTTACCACATCTTCATCGTTCATAATAACGCGTCCACCCAAGCGAAAACCATTGCCACCTGCATTAAGGGTGATAACCTCGGGGCGAAAACGCTTCAAATTTCGTTTGACACCAGCATACCAGATGGTATCTCCGGCGTGATAGAGCGTCTTTTCTTGTGGATGAGTGAATACATAACCCGCTGTATGTCCGGCAGGATACTTCATGATGAAATTACCATGCTGGCTTTCGGCCTTTTGTATGCTCACTTCCCCAATCCTTGTATTGTCGCCGACAACTTCCACATGATTAAATCCATGCGACATCACCACCTGCCGATCGTTTTCGTCCTGCACCAAAAGTCGCATATCTTTAGGCATCGCTTCATAGGCCGCCTCATCAATATGGTCATCGTGTAGATGGGTAAGCAACACCGCATCTACACCTTTTAACACCTCTTCTACGGGAAAAGGTAGTTCATGAAGTGGGTTGCGCAGGTGTTGATTTCTACTAAAGGGGAAAGGAGGCATGCAGCCTTTCTTTCCCAACATGGGATCAATCAGAATTTTCTTTCCCCCATACTCAACGATTATCGTTGCGTTTCTTACTTGTTGGATATTCATTGCTTATTACAACTAAAGTTTAACATTGGCTTCCAGCATAATACCATCCCTCAGTGGCTCATCATCATCTGAGAACGAATTTGCCTTATATTGTACACAAAGCACGAGCATTTCGCTGCTACCTGTGTTCTTGAATGCACGTTTGCCATTGGGGGCAATTCTCACGATGCTTCCCTCTGAAACGGGAAATCGCTTGCCGTCTACATCGAAAACGCCTTCACCTTTAAGAATGAAATAAAGCTCTTCGTGGGTTTTATGGGCATGGCGTGTGCCATAATCTTGACCTGCCGCAAGACTTTGGAAAGACAATTCTGCACCTGTTGCTCGTAGTGCATGTCCGGCAAACATCTTTCCCGGAATAGAGAAATTGCCCATAGCCAACTCATATTCCTTAATTTCATTCAACTTACCTACGTTCACCGTGGTGAAGTTCTCGCCCTTTTCTGTGATTTGAATTTCTCTCATAATGCTATTTGCTTTGATTACGAGTGCAAAGGTAGCGCACAGAACAAAGGCACATTCTACCATTAACAATATATGTTCTACCATTTTGATAAACCATCATTTATTAGCACATTTGTCACATGAAATCAGAGATTCATCCCCAAGAACTTACTCAAGTCCCTTTCAGCAAAACAGAATGTGGTGTAGACTTCAACATCAATACCGATACACACGAGCGTTTGCGGGGCGTATTGATGGAGTATCCGTCTTTCAAAACCAACTTCTTCGAGTTGTTTTTCTTCAGGAAAGCATCCGGATGGGTGCGTTATGGCTTTCAACATATCGCGTTGAAAGACAATACGGTGCTGATACTTTCGCCGCACATCCATCAGGAGTGGCATATTGATGAAAGCCAAATGGATTATCGTTTCCTTGTTTTCCGTGATGATTTTCTTTCAACCTATCTTGCCGATCCTTTCTTTACTTATCGTTTGCTTTATTGCTACCAAACAGATTTCCCACCCCATCTGTCGGCTACTGCTATGGAACAACAAGAATACGAGCGTTTGCTTGTACGGATAAAAGAAGAACTCAGCCATCCTCTTGCCGACAGCTATCACATCATCGTATCCTTACTTCATTATCTGCTCATGACTCTTAATCGTAGGTATTCCACTCAGTACCATCTGCCTTTTGATACCCCCAAGAACTACCATGCCTTTGAGTTCAAACAACTCTTAGAAAAACATATTCACCAATACCAGCGAGTGGCTGACTATGCAGCCATGCTGAACATCAGCCGCATCACATTGAATGCCTCTGTACAGGCTCAATATGGACAAACGTCCGCACATCTGCTGAAACAACGTCTGCTTGCAGAAATCAAGAATGAAATACTCTTCACTAACAAAACCACCAGTGAATTGGCATACGAATTCAATTTCTCGGAGCCAGGACATCTAATGCGTTTCTTCAAAAAACAAACGGGACAGACAGTTACAGAGTTTAAAGAAGAATATAAAGGAGGACAGTTTGCCGCAGAATCAAAAAATGACCAAGCACAATAACTTAGCAATAAACGAACGGCACTTGAAACAGATATATCTCTGCTCAAGTGCCGTTATCCAGTCAGCAATATGCGCTTATTGCCTTTATCTTATTCTATTACTCTTGTAATTCTTCTCCAGCCTTCTTTCCATGTCTGAAGCCTCATAGAGTATTTTCCTTGCAAACTGCGTGTAGGATTACGAAGGGCGAATGAAAGGACTTACTCATCCTTTCATTCGCCCTTTGCGTTTGCTCCACAGCTGGATGCCCGCATCTCCTAAGGAGTATTGTGAAAGATAATACGTATGATACCCACGACTTATACGAGTGAGAGCGAAAATTAATACGTATAAATCTACCAATTAATACGTATTAATTGCCCAATTTATACGTATTAATTCCATAATTTAATCGTATAAATATCCATCTTCAAGCGTATAATACTGCACGTACCTAAGGAAGAAAGCTCACGAAGCTATATACCTCCTTCCCCCCATCTCAGTTCCTTTTCGCACACACATCAAGAGAAGCACCTTATGTCACAAGGAAAAACAGCCGCCCCCGCCACCCGAAGTGCAAGCATTGCACGGGTGGCGGGGGCGGCTGCCTTATAGGATAGGTGAGGCTTAGTCCTCGAGGTCTATGGGCTGCTCTGCCAGAAGCTGCTCAATGAGCGGAGCGAGCTTCTCTGGCTTAGTCATCGGAGAGAAGCGCAGGACCCGACTACCGTCGCGTGAGATGAGGAACTTGGTGAAGTTCCACTTAATGCACGAGGTGAGTGTACCGCGTGCAGCGCGCTTGAGGTAGGTGAAGATAGGGTCTTCGTAGCGGCCATTGACGCGTACCTTCTTCATCATCGGGAAGGAGGCCCCATAGTTGAGCGAGCAGAAGGAAGCTGCATCTTCGCCCGTGCTAAGCTCTTGACCGAGGAATTGCCCGCAGGGGAATCCGAGGATCACCAGCCCACGATCACGATAGCGCTGATAGAGCTCTTCGAGGCCTGCGAACTGAGGTGTGAATCCGCACTTGCTCGCCGTATTGACGATCAAGAGGACCTTACCTGCGAACTGTGAGAGACGCACCAGTTCACCCGAGGGGCGCTGGGCGATGAAGTCATATATCTTCTGCATACGTCAGGGCTATTCTTAGCGCTTCATAGCGCGGTCCATCTCACGGCGATCATCACGCTCACGCATCGTGGCGCGCTTGTCGTAGACCTTCTTCCCTCGAGCGGGGGCGATGACGACCTTCGCCAGCCCACGGTCATTGATGAAGATCTTCACGGGGACAATCGTCACACCAGGGCTTTGTACATAAGCCTCGAGCTTGCGAAGCTCCTTGCGATTGAGGAGGAGCTTGCGGTCACGTCGTGCCGCGTGATTGTTGTACGAGCCGTAGAAGTACTCGCTGATGTTGGCGCCCTTGAGCCACAGCTCTCCGTTGTGGAAGTAGCAAAAGGCATCGACCAAGCTCGCCTTCCCCAGGCGAAGGGACTTGATCTCCGTACCCACGAGCACCATCCCAGCGGTATAGGTATCGAGGAGCTCGTAGTCGAAGCGTGCGCGGCGATTCTGTATCGAGACGGCGCGCTGTATCTTTTCTTTCATATACTGAGTCGTAGTTATTGGGGGGCCTTACGCCACAGCAAGAGGGCTGCGATGATGAAGGCCACGTTCGGTATCCACGCCGCTATCCATGGAGCCATCAGCCCGACGTTCGCGATCTGCGAAGTGAGCGAGGTGGCGAGGATGTATGCCAGACAGAGTGCGAAGCCAATGACGAGGTTGATCCCCAGACCGTTCTTCATCTTCTTCGCCGAGAGCACCGCACCGATGAAGGTGAGGATGAAGGCGGAGAAGATCGCGGCATATCTATTGTGTAGCTCCGTCTGGAAGAGGCGCGTGTTGCTTGCGCCACGCTCCTTCTGACGGTCGATGTAGCGTGAGAGCTGGTCGTTGCGCATCTTCACAGCGTCCTTCTCATTGACGAGGAAGTCAGCGGGGCTGATACGCAGATTCGTATCCAAGCCATAGCCAATCGTGTCGGTCGCCTCAAGGCCCTTGAAGCGGCGGATGTGGAAGTCCGTTAGCTTCCAGTGGTCGAGCGTATCGTAGTACGCTTCGTCAGCCGTCAGGCGGGAGATGAGGTTCTGCCCCTTGAACTGATCCACGGCGAGCGACGTGGCACGCTTCGACAGGCTCTCGTAGTCGCGGATATAGAGGTAGGTATCCTTCGCGATGGCGATCTGGATATTGTTCGTGTAGACCTCGTGGCGCGACTTGAGGTAGGTCTGCTCGAAGTCAATTCGTACACGGTTGCCCGAAGGGATGATGAAGCCATTGAGCACGTAGGTCGAGAGTGCGATGAGCGTCGCAGAGACCATATACGGGCGGAGCAGACGGCGGAAGCTCATCCCACTGGCAAGCATCGCGATGATCTCGGAGTTTGCTGCCAGCTTCGAGGTGAAGAAGATCACCGAGATGAAGACGAAGAGCGGACTGAAGAGGTTCGCGTAGTAGGGGATGAAGTTGAGGTAGTAGCGGAAGAGGATCCCCGAGAGCGGCACCTCTGGCTTGAGGAAGTCCGTGATCTTATCATTGACGTCGAAGACCACTGCAACCGCGAGGATCAAGCCGATGGAGAAGAGGAACGTGGAGATGAAGGTACGTATGATGTACCAGTCCACCCGCCCCAGCCAAGGGCGGTACGGCTTCTTCATCACGGGCGGAGGCGTCCTACGCTCGGGCGCTTCGGTCTGCTCGACCTGATCGGTGATCGGCTCCTGCTGGAGCTCTTCAGCTTCGTGGGGAGTGGTACTCATGACGTACTCGGGTGGGCTTAGAGGCGATTGTTGAGCTGACGCACCATCTTATCCTTCCACTCGGAGAAGTCTCCTGCGAGGATATGCTCACGGGCCTCACGTACCAAACGCAGGTAGAAGGCGAGGTTGTGTATCGAGGCGATCTGCAGCCCAAGGATCTCGTCAGCGCGGATGAGGTGGTGCAGGTAAGCCAGGCTGTACTGCTTGTCGACGAAGGACGTACCCTCGGGATCGATGGGGCTGAACTCCTGCGCCCACTTCGCGTTGCGGATATTGATCGTGCCGTAGCTCGTGAAGAGCTGACCGTTGCGCCCGTTGCGGGTAGGCATGATGCAGTCGAACATGTCGACACCGCGGGCAATGTTCTCCAGCAGGTTGATCGGTGTACCGACACCCATCAGGTAGCGGGGCTTGTCTTTGGGGAGGATGCTATTGGTCAGCTCGACCATCTCGTACATCTTCTCCGTTGGCTCCCCGACGGCAAGGCCACCGATGGCGTTCCCTTCAGCGCCGAGCGAAGCCACGAATTCGGCAGCTCGCGTACGCAGCTCGGGATAGACACAGCCCTGCACGATGGGGAAGAGACTCTGATGATAGCCGTAGTGCGGGTCGGTCTCATTGACGCGCTTCACACAGCGACGCAGCCAGTCTTCGGTGAGCGCCAGAGACTTCTTCGCATAGTGGAAGTCCGCATCGCCAGGGCAACATTCGTCGAAAGCCATGATGATATCCGCACCGATGATACGCTCGATATCCATCACACGCTCGGGGGTGAAGAGGTGCTTCGAGCCGTCGATGTGCGAGCGGAAGGTCACCCCTTCCTCCGTGATCTTACGGCGATGCGCCAAGCTGAAGACCTGATAGCCCCCGCTGTCGGTGAGGATCGAGCCCGACCAGCTATTGAACTTATGCAGCCCGCCTGCCTTGTACAGGGTATCGAGCCCTGGGCGCAGGTAGAGGTGGTACGTATTGCCGAGGATGATCTGTGCGTGGATGTCGTCACTCAGCTCGGGCATGTGGACAGCCTTCACCGAGCCGACCGTCCCGACGGGCATGAAGATCGGGGTAAGGATCTCCCCGTGGTCAGTCTCTATACGCCCAGCGCGCGCGGCAGTCTTAGTACAAGTCTTATGGATATCGAATTTTAGCATCGTCGTCGTTGATTCGTTGGAAGGCTCGCCCCTTGAGAGTGGGATGCGACCCACCAAGCCCTTGTGGAATGCAAAGATACGGCTTATAGGGCAATATCCCCCGATGGGCTGAAGGGCTTTCCGCTGGAGGGCGAGTACCCCGAGGTAGCCCCCCCTGGGATCGGAGGGCAATTCACAAGGGAAAAAGAAGGTAAAGGACATAGGGAAAGGAGCGCTTGGGTAAAGCGCTCAAAATTCCGTGCGCACAAAAAAATATTTTCGTGCGCACGAAAATTTATTTTTGTGCGCATAGAAATTTCCCTGCGTGCGCACGCAATTTTTTCGCTCTGCGGAAGGAAGCAAATTTTCTTCCGTAGAGCGATTCCTTTCCTTGCGGGAAGAGCTCCCACTTCGAGCAAAAGAAACGTCCCTTGCCCCTCCGAGAACGCCTGCTTTTGAGCTGAGGTGGAGAGAAAAACAGAGCCCCTCGCCTAACAGTATCTGCATTAGGCGGGGAGCTTGTTCGTAGGGAAATACCCAGCGGTGAGGCTGGATGCGAAGGGGCTAGTCCTTGCGGTAAGGAGCGACGATCTTGAAGCCTCGCCCTCGGAGTACGACTTGGCGATCCCGTACTTCCTCGACGTAGACGGTGTATTCTCCCTCACGCTTGAGCGGATGTTCCTTGTAGAAGATGCTTGCGTCAAGCCAGTCGATCTTCACCTTGCGGGCCTCGCCAACTACGGGGGCGACGATCTCGGGGGTGAGCGTGAGCACTCGGTTGACTCGCGACTCGGGGGTCAAGCCCTTCTTCGTGCGCAGCACTGGGATAGCGCTCTCGCTGAAACGTACCGACTTTCCCTTGAGCCGAGCCATGATCCTGCAGGGGAAGAGCTGGCTCAGTTGGCGCGAATTGGTCATGTAGACCCCGAAGCGGTCGGCCGATCCGGCACAGCGGACCTTGACGAGGATCTCCTTAGTCGTCTTGCGGTCCTCGCTGGTGGCGATTAGCTTGATGTCCCCTTCGTACTTGGCCTTGATCTTGACCAGACCCGTCTCGGCTTGCCAGACGATGTCCGCCGCCTTCTCGGGGTCTTCGACCTTGAGGCTCGCACGTGCTCCTCCCCCCGAGAGGCTAAGCGTCTGCACGTCGTCGCCTGGACGGAGCGTCACGGCATCTTCATTCGAAGCGAAGGGAGGAGGGACGACCAGCACCCGCACCCGACGGACTTCGTCGTGAGAACGCAGGGTAAGTGAGGTCTCACCGTAGAGTAGCCCCGAGACCCGAAGCGTGTCTCGGCTAATGCTTGAGGAGGCGATGCGGGCATCTTCGATGGTGGCGGTGTACTTCCCGTCGCCGCCCTTTAGTAGGAGCATCCGTGTCTCGGACTGGGTAAGCTGGAGTTCCTTGGCATCCTCCTCACCAAGACGTAGCGGGAGGATCGGGCGGTCGCTCTCCTTGCGACAAGAGGCGACGAGGAGCACGAGGCTAAGTAGGAATAGAATCTTTTTCATCGGAGGCTTTACTTGACGGTGACGAGGTACTCCAGCTCCCAAGTGCGCTCGGGAGCCTCTACGATCTGGACACGGAGCGAATGTTCGCCCGTGGAGGGGAAGACGAGGATGCGCCCCTCGGGCTCGGTCAGCACATCGTCAATATAATAGAGGCACTTCGCCTCGGGATTCCGTAGCTCCATGTAGTGCAGAGGCAGGCGCTGCGGACAAGAGCCATCTTCTGCGATCCAGTAGAGGAAGGGGATTTCCCCACCTGGGAATTCCCCAAGCCCCTGCGTCTCGAGGGTGAGCGGGAGCGAGTAATCGGAGTACTCCCCATCGGCTAGCGCTCTTAGGCGCACCGTGTAGGTGTAGCCTGGCTCGAGCCCTTCGAGGAAGAAGGAGGTCTTGTCCGTGGAGAGCGTCTTCGTGCTGAGGACGTTCTTCCCTCGCTTCTGTACCAGCTCGAGTTCGTAGGTAGCGCCCTGCAGTTCGCTAGCGGTCCAGGTGAGGTTGCACTCCCGCTGGAGATAAGGCTGGGGAAGTCGCGTCGGAGGAGCAAGGACGTTGGGCTTGGGCTTCTGAGGCTCGTCCTCTCCTTCGGCACCCTTGATCACGGTCATGGAGATATCGTCAAATTCGAGGAGGTAGTTAGCGATGTCGCTCTCGTTGCGTGGGAACACCAGCTCGAAGGTCATCTTCTCTGCGTTCTCGGGGGCTTCGACGACCATGTACTTCTCTCTCCACGTCTTCATCTCGCTCCCTCTAAGGTCCATGCCGATGAGCTGATTGAAGAAGCCGTCCTTGGCGTGCTCCTTCTGTGCCTCCCGAGCGTCTACCCAAGACTTCCCTGCGGGAGCAAGTTCCTTGCCTTCGAGCATGAGTACCTTACCCGCCTTGGGGATCCACGTGATCCGGACGACAGCGAGCTTGGCAGCTAGGCGATTGGCTCCTCCGTCGGACTTGGGGAGGTTGCCTCGGTACCAGTAAGAGACGAGGTACTTAGCCTTCTGTCGGACGGGAAGGGGATCGGGGTAGGTGTATATCTGGTGATCGACGCTGAAGTAGCCCAAGATCCTCATCGCCGCCTTCCCGCCATGTGCCTCGGTGAAGGTGCGGGCAAACTGGTTGCTGGATGTAGAGCTGTGCGAGGGGTAGAGCCACCAGCCAGTGGGTCGAGCCTTCTCAAAGGACTGTAGGGCCTTGAGGTAGGCCACGTACGCATCAACGTAGGCTTTGAAGCGGGCGATCTGCTCGTCAGAGTATTCGATCCCGTGCTCTTCGCCGTACTCTATGATCTTCTCATAGATACCGCCCTCCTTCTCTTCTTCGTCCTCATAGAAGACATCGTCGGGTGTCCTCGGGATACATTCCTCGGGGTAGTCACTTGGGCGGGAAGGCACGGGAGGGAGTGTGGAAGGAGCAGGATCCTCGAGCCCTCCATTGGGCAGAATACTTGCCCCTACCGTCTCGGGACGAGTCGTAGGTCTATTGCGGTTCACCTGCCCCCATAGGCTCACACTCCCTAAGAGGAGTGCAAGTGCCAGGGTGGCATATCTGAATCTAATCTGTATCATTGTCTGGTTATAGGAATCATCTTAGGGTATATAGGAGAGCTTAGCCCTTGGAGGGAAGGCTAAGGGCAAAGGTCGAGGAGATACTGCGAGCGACTTGGTCTAGGCGCTCCCTGAGCGAGCTCTTCCACAGCCCTTCGCCTGCTCGGAGGGAAGCGATGAGACGCTTGACCTCTTCGAGCGAAAGGTAGGGCTCACCACTGGGGCGACGAGTGAACTGCAGGGCGTAGAGGTAGCCGACACCACGTGAGACGAAGCGGAAGGCATCTTCGGGGCGCTCGTTGAGGTTGGCTAGGGTGTTCCGTCCCACGAGCTCCTCTAGGGCTCGGGCAGCGACAGCTTGCGCTAGTAGCGTACGGATGCTGCGCAGGTGCGACAGAGCCTCCTCGTAGCGATACTCAGTGATAGCGAGGCGACCAAGGGCAAAGGCATTGAAGAGCTTCGTCTCCGATCCCTTTAGTCCCGTGAGGCTGTTGGACTGGAGGAGCTTCTGGGCTTGTAGGTAGTAGCCGTAGGCCAGATCCCACGTATGCTCCAGCGCCGTATAGCTGTGCCCTGGGACCAGCTGTGGGGCTTCGTGTGCCTGGATAAGCGTCTTGTCGGTGAGGAACTTCTCGTCAAGGTATTCCCCAAGAGCCTTGTCCAGGTACACGGCACCTAAGGTCATCCCTCGGTAAACCTCCGAGGGAGCGAAGCCATCGGCAGTGACGAAGAAGCGATCGTTGTCCCCTTGGTTATAGCCGATGAATCCCGTCTGCCCAGCACTGGCTCTTCGGTTGTACCGCTCGGTAGCATACGTATCTCCATCGTAGCCAGCCGCCCTGCGTACATCGTCAAGGGTCTCGGCGAAGTCCGACAGGATCGCCGAGCGATACTTACTCTGCTGAGCGGAGGAAGCAATGAGGGGCTCTAGGGCGATCTCATTGTTCCCCCCTTGGGCAAAGAGCTGCTTGAGCTCCTGCCAACGTGCGCCATTGAGGATATAGGCTGTGCGAAGGAATCGTGAGTAAAGCGTCTCAGAGGCAGAGGCGGCTTGCTGAGGTAGGAGTAGGTCTACACTGCTCGTACCCTGACGCTGAAACCTGTAGGTAGGATCGGGGACGAGTGGAGCCTGGTACTGGCTCTCAACCACCTCACCCTCCCAGCGCGAGCAGGCTGAGGTAAGCGTGGTGAGTGCCAAGAGGAGTGCCCAAGAGCGGCTTGAGGTATAAGGCTTCATTTGCACTAAGGAAGTATAATGTACTTGCAGAAGGGAGCGGGCAGACGTGCCTCACCCTCATCGTAGTTCTGTGTCTGGCGTGTCTCTAATACCGGTGTGGCGAAGATGCCATCAGTGGAGACCGCTTGTAGGGAGACGTGGATCGTGGAGCCACGGGCAGCAGTGCCATTGACGAGGAGGAAAAGGGGCTGACCAGAGCTAAGCGTCAGCGTCTGGGTATGCTGGTTCCCATCGTTGAGGATCAAGCTGGCGCCCTGAAAGGTCTTCTCCGTACCCAGCTCATGCAGCAGCTTGTCCGCCCCGACATAGCGAACGACACAGCGTGAGCGCACTTCGCTCTGCTTGCGCAAGCCTCCTTGATGGAGATCCGCAGGTTCGCTGAAGGAATAGGTCAAGGTGACTCGGTAGGTGCGAGGTGTGCCAGGAAGCGTCACCCCTGGATAGACGAAGGTGCTGGGAGTCGTCTCGGGGTTGCCCGAGAGGATCGTCATATCTTCATAGCGACCGTCTGGACGCTCTACCCCACGGAAGGGGAAGAGCTTATCATAGTCCTCCACGGGATAGTCGATTGGGGTATGCTTGCATCCTACGAGGGCAAGAGCTGTGAGCCCTACGAGGCTCTTTAGAAGTCTATTCATCGTGGTGATCACATTAGTAGTAATCATGAGTGGCATCGGGATCATCGTAGAGCTCGGCGATGATGCCCGTCTCTACCCCCTCGGGGTGA
The DNA here is from genome assembly GCF_943169685.1 of Porphyromonas bobii. Classification (NCBI taxonomy): domain Bacteria; kingdom Pseudomonadati; phylum Bacteroidota; class Bacteroidia; order Bacteroidales; family Porphyromonadaceae; genus Porphyromonas; species Porphyromonas bobii. Next base: position 108,994 of record NZ_CALPBU010000001.1, on the reverse strand, counting down.
AGGTGACGGCTCACTAAACGTCTCGTGCGGTAGGGAGCATCGTACACCTCGACAAGTTCGGCGAAGAAGCGGTCTCCCTTGCGCTCAAAGTCCGAGAAGATGTACTTCGAACTATAACGGATACCTGTGAGGAAGGTGAGCCCCTCGGGGGTACCGACATAGCCTGATCCCAGCCCCACGATCCCTTGGGGAGGTCCATCGGGAATCAAGGCTTTGCGGCTCACAGCCGTGAAGAGTGCATACCGCTGGGCGACGAGGTTGCGTCCATAGGAGGTGAGCTCATTCCTCGTGCTGTACTTCATTATATAGTTGCTCAGGAAGAGCGTGCGTCCTCCCTGATGGATACGTATCTGAGGGTTGCGCATTTGCTCAAAGGCGATGCGGTGTCCCTCGGCTCTCTCAAGGCGAGCTGAGCGGTCTGCATCCTTAGCGATCCTACGAAGGATGAAGTAGGAGTATGCAGGCTTCGTCGTACGAGGGCTCTCGAAGACCAGTTGCCCATCAGCGTCTGTCCCTCGGAAGAGGAAGTCTAGCTCCCCCTCGTAGCGCTCTCCGATCAGCTCGGTGAGGTAGCTACCAGTCGTGAAGCTTAGGCGAGTATAGGCAGCCTGACCAAGTTCATAGGTAGACTTTTGGACGGCCTTGGCAGAGCCATCGGTGTAGTCTCCTCGTAGGTCAAGAGTACCATCCCTGTGAAAGGTCATCTGATAGTAGAAGCCTCCGTAACCGAGTTGGTTGGGGAACTTATGCTGGTTGATCTCCTCCTTCGGGTTCGTGAAGAGTAGGGAGTCTGTCTTCGGGAAATAAAGGACTTCCCACCCCTGGGGAGCGGAGACTAATACCTCTCTTAGCGAGTCTTGTCGTACAAGGCTTCGCTCGGTAGGTGTGTTGGGGAAGACCTGATTATCCCTAGAGCATGCCCCTAGTAGTATGCTTGCCGCTAGGGCGAAGGTGAGGCTAAGGCTGTGTCGCATGATGCTTGTCAAGATACTGGTTCATGAGCTGGAGGCTCTGTAGCTGGAGGCGTTGAAGAGGTATGCGCCAAGCCTCCTCGATGTACTTGGAGAGGAAGGCACGTTTCTGGACGAAGGTCTCATGAGCGATCTTGGCTTCCTCGGCATAGCGACGCTTGGCCTCCTCATCGCCGTCTGCGTCATCAGGGATAGCAGCATCCTGCTCTGCTCGAGTGATGGCCGCTGGGGTCTCGGTGAGTGTGACGCTGTACATCTCTGCTAGGTCTTCGCGTGCACCCAGCATCCCGAGGATGGAGTAAAAGCCTCTGCTGTAGGCGTACCTATTCAGCCCAAGCCCTTCTCTAAGTCTCCCCGACTTCTCATAGCTACGATAGGCATCGGCGAAGGGCTCTGTGGTCGAGCTGTAGCGGTTAGACCCCAACGATAGGAAGCGGTCATGGTCGTAGGGATGAATGGTCATGAGATGCCGGCCGATCTGATGCTGAGCACTACGGACGAGGCGGTACACCTCCACGGGATTAGTGGGAGAGAAGGTGTCTACATTATATATGTATAGCTCGATGGAGGGGGCCTTGCGATTGAAGAGCAGATCTACGCCTTGTCCGTCTCTATTGGCACCACCGTAGAGGTAAATGCGCAGTAGAGGATGGGCAGGGATGAAGTCACTGCTGATGAAGAACTGCTTGTCTCGGTAGAGGCTGAGTACCGTTGCCTCCAGAGCTTCGAGTACGGGGCGTACCTGCTCCAGACGCGGGGGATAGGTGTGGGTAGATCGCTCCGCATGGTTGCGATCCCATCTATAGATAACCTCGGCTTGGTAGGGGCGAGTAATATGCTCCTGACACCAGCGGTCTAGCTCGCTCTGCTGCTCGCTCAGTGGAGGCAAGACGCTCCGTTCACTGAGCTGATCCTTCGAGCAAGAGGCTAGGGCCAAGCCGAGGACAAGTGTGAGGGTGAGGTATATGGATTGTTTCATCATCGTTGGGGTATGCTTAGTGACGTATACGATGGTTGTTGCCCTCCCTTGGATTGGGCTCTAAGCCAGCGGTGATGGCTTCGGTGGGGAGCTGGAGGCACTGGCGAGGGTCGTCCTTCTTGAGGGGACGATAGAAGCTGCTCTTAGAGGATCGTGTGACCTCGATGTTGAAGCGTCTAATGTCAAACCAACGTAGCCCCTCCTCGAAGAACTCCATCTGGCGTAGATGCAGGATGGTACGTATCATCGGCAGCTGACGAACCGTAAGTCCATAGAAGGGAGCATAGAGCGCATAGTTGGAGGTAGAGCCCTGCGTGTAGCTATCATTCGGGACAGCTGGCTCGTAGCCGAGCTTACTCAGGGTGTAGGCCTTGAGGTCTAGGATGGCACGATCATACTCGCCTAGCATGGTGTAGGCTTCCATACGATTGAGTAGGACTTCGTCCGTGGTGAAGAGGACATTGGTCACTGCTAATCCTCGGGGGTGTACCTCCGAGGTCTCCTGCTGGGTAGCCCGTTCGTCGAACTTAGCTAGATAGCGTGTCGTGCGATAGGGCTCAGGGGCATAAACGAAGGGGTAGATAAGGGTCGCATCTCCTGATTGGTCGTCATCCTTGATGGTCTTTCGCTTGAAGATCTTATCTACGATTCCCACAGTCGCCCCATAGCGATCGGTGGCGATCGAGCGGGAGAGACGGGACTCCGTAGAGGCAAGCATCAGGTTAGCCGCGGTCTGAGGAGAACAGTAGATCTCGTGCAGTCGCTCCCTGCGTCCCTCTAGCTGTTCCTGATAGCTGATCCACGGACGTAGAGTCACTCCTGGAGAATTGCCCAGCACGTAGTCGGCGTAGGCGATGCACTGATTCCAGTCCCCCTTCATAAGGTAGAAGCGGGAGGCGAAGGCATAGGCCGCTCGCTTAGAGAAGTGGTACTTCGGCTGCTGATAGTAGCGGTCAGAGACGAGGGAGATCCCCCTCTTGAGGTCTTGCTCGATCAAGGTGTACACCTCCTCGACTGTCCCTCTCTTGTAGTCCACGAAGGCGTGCTTCTCGGGCTTGGTTAGATAGGGTATGCCGGGGCTGGATGCAGAGCGTCCGTAGGGCTCTGCCCATATATTCACGAGCATGAAATGCAGGTAAGCCCTTAGGAGGAAAGCCTCGCCATAGAGAGCACGTGTGCGCTCATTCTTGGGGAAGGTCGAGAGAAGCTCCAGCACCTTATTCGCTTGGGCAATCCCTCGGTAGCATTCCCGCCAGTAGCTCAGCGGTGTATCTAGATCCTCTTGGTCGTAATCCTCCCAGAGGTACATGGACTCCCCTAGGCGGGACTGAATACCATTGACGCGCTCCTCGACATTGTCTGTACGGGGCTCTAGGAAGGGGATGTAGCTGGCCGTGGGATAGGCTCCCGTGAGAAGCTCTTGTAGCTTGTCCTCGGTGTCTATACTGATGTCTAGAGCGGCATCGGGGTTCTTATCTAGGTATCCCTGACAGCCACCGAGCAGGAGGGCTAAGGAGACGAGTAGTAGTGATCGCTTTATCATCGTTATCTATACGTACTTTGAAGTAGAAGGTAGACCCTGCTTGAGGTTCGTTTGTTGCCTCAGGAGAGTATCTATTGTTGCCTCTAAGGAGTTTCTATTGGAAGTCCCGAGGTGTACCTACGTCTGGGTCAATGCCCCTGTCTTAAAATCCTATCTGTAGCGAGAGCGTGTACTGTCTAGGAGTGGGTAGAGATACCCCCCCTGCACGATAATACTCTGGGTCCTGTCCACGTAGACGCTTGTCGGAGTAGATGAGGAAGGGGTTCGTCAGACTAAGCTGTAGCTTAGCTGACTGCAGGCGAAGCTTCTTGGCGAAGGCTTCGGAGACCCGATAGCCCAGCGAGACATGCTTCAGACGTACGAAGCTACCATCGGCGACTCGTAGCTGGGAATAGTTGTAGGTGCTATAGGCACGCTCAATATTCTCCCTACCCACAGCATTGATTAGATCCTGCGAAGGGATGGTAGGGACATCGGTATGCTGTTCGTCCCCAGGATTCATCCAACGATTGCGGTACTCTCCTGAGAAGACATTGAGGTCAGCAAAGGTGGGGTCAAAGGTGGGGTTGAGTCGGATCTTATTGCCCGCCTGCGCCGTGATGAAGAGGGTGAGATCCCAGAGACCGTAGCGCAGGGTGTTCGATAGCCCACCGATGACCTGAGGCTCGATAGGCCCATGATAGGTGAGGTAGCTCTTGGTGTACTGCGTGTCACTGAAGTCTGCACTGTAGACGTTGGCATCCTCACCATGATTGGTGGGATAGAGTCCAAAGTCAAAGGTGGGAAGCCCGTGACTATTCAGCCCTTGGAAGTTGTAGGAGAAGAGCGAACCCTTGGGGTAGCCTACGAGATTACCTCGACCACGTCCAGCGACCATGTCTAGGGCATTGGGGGTATTACGCAGTCTTGTGATCTTCTGGTTCATGAGGCTGAGGGTAAGGCTGCTGCTCCACGAGAGCTCCTTTGTCTCTATGTTCGTCGTGCTGAGTGAGAGCTCGATCCCTTGGGTGCGCATATCCCCAAAGTTGGCATACTTGTAGTACTGGCCCCCGATACCAGAGGTACGGACAAGGTCAATGAGGTCAAAGGCATTACGCTGGTAGAGATCCACCGTAGCCCGTACACGATCACCTGCCCAAACTGTCTCGAGGCCCAGGTTGAGCTCGTACATCTTTTCCCAAGTGAGGTCACGGTTCTCTAGGTGGCGAATGCGCAGGGCATTCTCTCGGTCCTGATAGCGACGAGGCAAGGTAGTCCCACCTTGGTAGACTGAGTTCGCATTGACAGCTTCCTCGTTCATCTTGGCGGTGAGTCCGTAGCTCATGCGCACAGCTAGGCGGGAGAGTAGAGAAGAGGGATGGAAGAAGGCTTCTCGGTCGACGTTCCACTTCCCCCCGACATTCCACGTGGGAAGCCATTGGGTACGAGCGTTGCGCCCCGAAGCATTTGAGCCTTCCATATTGATCAGGGCATTGAGGATATATCGCCCGTCGTAGCCGTAGGTGGTGCTCGCAGAGAACGTCACACCTCGGTCATAGCGTCTAGAGTAAGCGAAGTAATCCTCCCCCTCACGAAGGAGCTTACTAAATATGCGAGGATCCGTATTGATCTGCCCACCACGATCGTACTGCACACCGTAGCCCGTGAAGGGAGTATGCGAGCGATCGGCATAGCGGATCTCAGTGAAGCCAAAGGCCTTGATATCATGGGGGCCTATACGGCGGTCATAGTCCAAAGCCAGACGCATGAGGTAGCTCTTCAGGCTCGTCTCATCCTTCTTGAGTATCCCCCCATGAGGCAGTGCAACCTCGGGACGGCGCTCGGGATGCTCGGGGTCACGTAGCAGGTAGATGTTCGCAGCGCCGACCTCAGGAGTCTCCATAGCTCTGTAGGCAAGGACTTGGTTAGATCGCTCCGTGATCTCGTGAGCCATAGAGGTATATGCCTGTCGGGTGGAGACGAGGGCACGGGCCTCAAGATGTGGTAGGACCTTGTAGCTGGCTTCAGCTTGAGCCTTGAAGTCGAGCACCCCGATGTCCATGTGGTTGGAGCGGTATTCCTGATGGATGTTGAAAGGTGCCCAGTTGTTGCGGTATCGCTCCGACGGTAGGAGCGTACGACTCGTACCCAGAGCATAGCTAAAGGGGTTGATGTCGAAGTCTCTCTCGAAGAGCCCCAGCGTAGTATTCTTGCGCTGAGGCAGGGTGCCTGGCGCGTTCTGAGAGCGGATGTTCCCCTGAGCGGATAGTGTGACCTGCAGGCGATCTCCGAGGTAGAAAGTATTCTTGAGGTTGGCCGTGATGCGCTGTACCCGATCTGCTACTGTCCAGCCTCCGTCATAGAAGAAGCCCAGCGAAGCATAGGTGGCACTACTCCGTCCACCTGCACTGAAGCTCACGGTATGGCTCGTCGTAGGTGTCAGACGGAAGAGCTCCTTGAACCAATCGGTATTGGCTCGCTCGTGCTGCTCGAGGAAGGATCTACGTGCCCCCGGTGTGTTCTCCAGCTTATAGGTCCCCGTCTCGGGATCGTACTCGGAGAGCGCCCTATTGAGTAGATGGTATACCCCACCACGACGGCCGTAGAGTGAGCTAGCCAGACTGAAGTAGCCCTTTTCCCGCATCTCCTCATAGATACCCATCGTCTCTTGTGAGTTCAATAGGTCGTACTGGCTATAGCTGGGTCTGAGGCGCATAGTATTCTCCGTGGCATAGCTTACCCTCAGAGGTGTGTCTCTACGTCCTGACTTAGTCGTCACGACGATCACGCCGTTGAGTGCGCGTGCTCCATATATAGAGGTAGCAGAAGCATCCTTAAGCACCTGTATATCTTGTATATCTGAGGCGTTGAGCCCTGAGACAGCCGAACTGATGAGCGTCGCTGCGTCTCCCGATGCTAGCTGATCGAGGCTAAGGTGCACGAGGTCTTCATAGACCGCTCCGTCGATTACCCACAGAGGTTGTACATTACCTAGTATAGATGCCCCACCTCGGATATTGATACGAGGTGCAGCACCGAATGTACCAGAAATGCTCTGGATGGATAAGCCTGGGACACGACCTTCGAGCATACGAGAGATGTCCTGCGTCCCTTCAAGGTGGATGTCCTTCATCTTCACAGATGAGGCGGCACCTGTATAGACTCGGTTGCGAATCTTCTGATAGCCCGTCACGACGACATCCTCGATGAGCTTGTTGTCCTCCTCGAGGATAATGGTGAGGCGTGTGCTATGGATCTTCACTGTCTTAGCTTGCATACCCACACTAGTCACGAGTAGAGTATCTCCTATGCGGGCGGTAAGGGAGAACTTCCCTACGCTGTCCGTCAGCGTGCCTTGCGTTGTCCCCACAAGCCGTACGCTGGCTCCTATTAAGGCTTCGCCACGGCTACTGCGTACACTGCCCGTGATCTGGTTCGCTTGCTGTGCCAGAGCACTAAAGGGAAGGGCAAGGAGGAGCAGGAGACCAAGGCGTATGATGTATCTAAGTGATTGCTTCATGTCTTGCTAAGAGGCATTAGAGGTTGATACGTACTCCGCCATAGATGCCGAAGGGATGACCGGGTCTGAGGCCAGAGGGATGACGGGAGACGAGATAGACCTTGTTCGCTAAGTTCACAGCGTTGAGGCTTAGGGTGAGGTGGCGGTTGAGGCGTGCCTTGAGTGATGCGTCTATGATCGTATGGCTGGGGATAAGATGTGCCTTGGCGATACGTCCCTGCCCTGGAGCAGTACGCATGTCCGAGTTGTAGCGGACGCTGAGGTTCGCCTCGAGCCACTTGTACTCTAACCCGAGCTGCGCATTCGCTGCATGTCGGAAGATATAGGGCAGTTCATCCCCTGCGAAGACTTCCCCCCAAGCGGAGGAATAGAACTCGTTCTTCATCTGGGTATCGGTCAGGGTGTAGCTGACCTGAAGGGGAAGACGTACCTCCCAGCTCTTAGGCAGGGGTTGCCAAGAGGCTAAGAACTCAAGCCCCTGGACACGTGCTGCTCCTACGGAGAACTGATCCAGCGTACCCTGCCCGCCCGCAGCAGCGAGGTCACTGCCAAGCATATTGGAGTAGTCGTTGTAGTAGCCGATCGCTTCTACCTTCAGATCCTCTGTAGTGAGGCGTATCCCTGCCTCAAGGTTGATACTCTTCTCGGGCTTCTGCTGGTAGTAGGTCATCACGCTTGGGGGAGCGAAGCCCTGATGGATACCAGCGAATATGGAGAGGGGACGAAGGATGCGATAGTTGATCCCGAGGCTAGGAAGGAGTGCTGTAGCGTGGTTGCTTCCCTCGATGCGTAGGTGGCCCGTGCGTCTTGGGTCTTTGGTCGTATAGTCTCGCTTATACAGCTCTACGTCCTCGAGGCGAAGCCCAGCGGTGATGGTCCATCCCGCCCGTGACCACTTCCCAAGGAGATAGGATGCGAAGGCATGGGCTGTCGTGATGCGGTTACTCTGCGAGCCAGGTTGGCCCGCACGGAAGAGGCTCATCTTCCCGCCCTCGATGGAGTAGCTATCATCGTGCTGGAAGCGGTCTTCTAAGTCGGTATGATAGCGGGCACCAGCCTCCAACTGGAGGTAGCTCGAGAGGAAAGGTAGGCGATACTCCACCTTCGTCTGTATCCCACGCGAATGGTAGGAGCGCTGGTTGGCTCGAAGCATAAGCGCTTCTCCAAGGCGGTCGGTGGCACCAGTGAGGATGTCTATGTAGCGGGCATTGGTCTCGGGGTCAGCGAGGATCTCTTCGATGCTTCGCTTTTCGCCTTTCTGATCTCCGATACACACGTCGTTGAGCTTATACCAGTTGCGCCAGAAGTAATTGTAATAGGCACTCGTCGTCACCTTCAGCCCGCCCGTGAAGTCAACGAGGTGGGTCAAGGCTGTCTGCGTGTGGCGAGTCTGCAGCTGGTCCATCTGGGCACCACGGTAGCGGTAATAGGGGCGGGAGGCGAAGTCCTGCTCACTCAGCCCGACGTAGCTCTCATCGGAATGTTCGTTCGAGAAGCCGAGCTTCAGCTCGAGTGCCTGACGGATCTCTGCATCCTCGTCGCTATGTAGTCGGAGCTTCCCGACGACATCATTGCGGTAGAAGCCTGTACGTTCGTTGGGCTCATCCTTCTTAAATCCCTTTGATTGGTAGCGAAGGTATTCGACCAGGTAACCGACATGCTTGTGGTCGCTACCCAGATGAGCGTAGGTATTGAAGGTACCGAAGCTCCCATAGGAAGTACGGAGGCCTGCTTGGAAGCTCTTGGGGATGGGAGTCGATACCATATTCACAGCGCCCCCCGTGGTGAAGGGACCGTACTGCACTTGGCTACTTCCCTTGAGTACCTCAATGGCGTACATGCGGGCGACATTGGGGAAGTAGTAGGCGGCGGGGGCTGCATAAGGGGCGGGGGCTGCAAGGATCCCGTCTTCCATGAGCGAGATACGTTCGCTGCGCTCGGCCTTTGTCCCTCGCAGGCTGATGTTCGGGCGCAGGCCGTAGCCATCTTCTTCGTAGATGTTCACGCCTGGCACGGCACGTAGCATACGGCTGATATCTGTGTAGCCGAACTTCTTCAGTTCCTTTGGCGAAAGGTAATAAGCTGAACCCGTACGGTTGCGAGCTTCGAACTTGCTTCCCAGCATCTGCCGAGCATAGACCACGACCTCGTCAAGTCGACGGACGGAGTCTCTCCTCGTTTCGCCGAGGCTATCTGTCGGGGCTACCTGTGCCTTCGCTCCCAGGATCGCCGAGCTAAGGCTTAGTGTAATGGCTAGTCGTCTAGCTATATGATACATCTTTAATGATAGGTGTTATCCTTATGTGTTCTCTAGGCGCACGCACTCCCTAGCCTTCTCCAGTTCAGATAAAAGGCTATACATAATATTACGTGTCTCGTGGAGATGAGTATATTCCTCCAGCAACCTAGGCAATCTCGCCCGCAAAGATATAGTATCTCCCTTCCCTTTGAAATACCTAAAAAAGGGGATTTTATCCGCTCAATCGTCCCCTTATATACCTGCTTTTGGAACTCCAGCGTTGTCCCACCTACTACGCTCTAAGGAAAGAGCGCGTACACTCCAAGCCGAACTGACCCCGACCTCTTCCTCTTTTTGCCCGCACTTCACAAACAGCTTCTGCGAGCAAATGAAATGGCTCCATCCCAAAAAAAAGATCGCCCTGCGGAAGAATGTCTTTTTTCTTCCGCAGGGCGCAAAATTTCCGTGCGCACGCAGGGAAATTTCTGTGCGCACAAAAAAATATTTTCGTGCGCACGAAAATTTATTTCCTTCCGCAAGGAAATTTCGTCCTCTGCGGAAGGAGGCTTAATCCACTACACAAGAAGCGATTAGGGAGAAGGCACAAAAACTACCTTACCCCCGCCTGCTTGTAGCTTGGAGCGAGGGTCGAAGTGAGGCGCAGGATGAGGTCAAAGAAGACCATCTTCGCCTGCACATTTTGCGCTAAGTGACGGGCGGCTTCATCGATCTCGGCCTCGACCTGACGGACGTTGCGCCCCGTGATGCAGGAGCGCAGGTAGCGGGCGATGCCTTCCTCCCGACTCGTGAGGTAATTGATGTCGGGGAGGGAGAGATTGTAGAGGTAGAACTCTCTGAACATACGCGCCAAGTACTCCAAGAGGCTCGCTTGCTCTTCCTTTGACAGTGCCGCGAGGTCTTCGACAAGGAGCTTCATCTCGCGGGGCTGCGCATTGACCGTCGCGCGGAGGATGCGCTGCAGAAGGGCGTATTCCTCGCCCAGCTCAGCGGCACGACCTTCGTAGAGATCGAGTGCCTTGCGGTAGTTGCCCTCCGAGAGGTGGGCTGCGTAGAGGGCATCCGCCTCGGCATAGTCCGTCTGGGTCGCCCGTAGTGCCGTCTCGATCTCGGGCTCAGTGAGGGGGCGAAGGCGAAGGGTCTGCATACGACTGCGCAGCGTCTGAAGGACGGACGGCTCGTCCATCGTGACCATAAGGATGATGGTGCGCTCGGGGGGCTCTTCGACGAGCTTGAGGAGCTTGTTGCCCAGCGCCTCTTGCATGCGCTCAGGTAGCCAGATGATGAGGATGCGGTAGCCGCGCCCCGAGGTCTGATAGCCCATCATGCGCTGCAGGGGCTCGCCTTCGCGGGCAAAGATCGAGGCCTTCTTCCCATCGCCACCGAGGAGTCCCAGCCATTCATCGTAATAGGTATAGGGGCCCTGCTGTATGAAGCGTCGCCAGTCCTCGATATGGTCTTCGCAGAGGTTCTTCCCCGAAGCGTTGACGATGGGATAGAGGAAGGAGAGGTCAGGATCCCCCACTTCGTCATAGCGACGGCAGGAGGGGCAATGTCCACAGGCGTCCCATTCCCCGCGATCGGTGCAGTTGAGGTATCGGGCATAGGCGTAAGCCAAGCCCAGAGCGCCCTCGCCATCGCGCCCCGTGAAGAGCTGGGCGTGAGGGACGAGCCCCTGGCGAGCCGTCGTGAGGAGCTGTGCCTTGAGGCTATCGTGACCGACAATATCTCTGAAGTACATAGGCTAAAGGATGTAGATGGATGGGAAGGGCTATCAGTGCCAAGCACGGACGGCAGTGGCGAAGGCCGAGAGGTAGGCACGTCCATACTCACTGATCATGCTCTCGGGATGGAACTGCACCGACCACACGGGCTCCGTGCGGTGGCGCATCGCCATCAGCACACGGCCTTCACCCACATCAGCGCAATAAGCCGTCGGGACAAGGCAAGTCGGGAGGCTCGCCTCGTCGACCGCCCAGCTGTGGTAGCGCCCGACGAGGCTTCCCGTGGGGATAGCACCGACGAGGTGATCTGCAGGATCTGCTACAACAAGTGCGGAGGCATGCCCGTGGCGAGGCGTAGGGAGCTGCACCAGCTCAGCGCCGTAGTGCTCGGCAAGAGCCTGATGCCCGAGGCAGATACCCAAGATCGGCTTTACTCCCACCTCGGCACGGATGAGAGCCTGCATACGGGGGAACTCACTCGGCACGCCTGGCCCTGGGGAGAGAATGAGCCCATCGTGCTCGGGAAGCGAAGAGAGCTCGAGCTCACCCTCGGGGATAACCTCGAAGGTGAGCTCGGGGAGTGAGCGCAGGAGCTCCACGACATTATAGACGAAGGAGTCGCGGTTGTCAATGACTAAGAGGTGTACCGTGGAGCCCATGGTACACGCTACTTGAGATTACGCCCCGTGACGTGCGTGGGGCCGACTTGTTCGCGCTTATCCTGGAGATATCGGGGGTGGTAAGCACCTGCAGGGAGGCTCTCCAGCGCATCGCGGTTAGCCAGACGTGCAGCCACGACCTTGTCCGTCATCGAGGTAGAGATCGCCCCCACGACGATATCCATGAGGGTACTCAAGATGCCCCGTCCTCCTTGGTCACTACTCAGATCCACAGCGCCCTCGAAGCGACGGGAGAAGAGCATCTCACCCGTCTTCGTAGAGCGCAGGAGGTACTCGACATCGATCTCGATCTTCGAGCGCAGGGCGACCTTCTCCCAGCGATGGATGATGGTGAAGAGGACGGCGTCTGCACCGAAGACGCGGTAGAAGGGCGCGACGTTCCCCTGGATGAAGTCCTCGGCATTGGCGGCACTCTCCTGCTCCATCAGCTCCTTCGCGAGGAAGGGTGAGAAGACGTAGTAGCCACGCTCAGCCAGCGGCTTGAGCAGCGTAGCGTAGAAGTTATCCTTCAGCTCGACCTGATTGGTCTCGTTGATCGTGGGCATAATGACGATGGAGCGGGGATTCTCCCTGTAGAGCGTGGCATAGGCGTCCTCACGGCGCTGCGTCTGCTCACCCAGAAGTCCACAGGAGGAGAGGAGTACCAGCGAGGCGAATGCCCCTACGGCCATAAAGGCTCGGTGTAGTCGGATCTTCATTTCTTCAGCTGCTTGATGAGACGACGGACGAAGACGGCACTCTCGGGGTACAGCTCAGCTTCCTTCTCGAGGAGCTTTACGCCTCGCTCGGTATCGCCTTGCTTAGCTAAGAGGTAGCCGTACTCCGCGCAGAGCCCTGGAGGAGGCATCTTGCGCAGGCCTTCGGGCTGAGTGATGAGCTTCTCGTAGACCATACCGAGAGCCCTAAGGCGCTCGGGGGTGGGATTCTGTGCGACGGCATAGGCCGTCTGCTCATAGTCGCCCCACGAATATAATGCTGGTGAGGAGCCACAGCTCGAGAGGAGTCCCGTAAAAAGTAGGAGTGCGGCGGCGGTATAAGTGAACTTCATCAGTTGCAAAAGAGGATCTACGATTTACTGCACGGTGATGGTCTTCGCGGCTCGGCTGGAGACGAAGATCTCCTTGGAGAAGAGCGTGCGCCCCTCGGCATCTCGGACGATGACCGTATGGCGCCCTGGGGTGATGGTGATACGCTTTGCGTGGCGCGTGACAGCGTCGGGGCGAACGGCCACGATCCCCACAGCAGAGACATCGTCGACTAAGACAAAGACCTTCTTGCCGACGTAGGCACTCGAGGAGGCTACGACGATATAAGACTCATCATTGAGCCCGCCCGAGATCGACGAGGTCGTCCCGCAGGCTGTCCCAGCGAAGAGGAGGGCAAGGAGGGAGAGCAGACCGACGGCCCACTGCTTGTAGAATGGTTGCTTCTTCATAATCGCTGCGGTCTTACTGCTGTACATAATAGTTGTCTAAGGCGCCCTTATCGAAGCTCCCCGAGACGACACTGACGATAGCGTACTGCGTATCGGGCGTATCGCCATCGACGGACTCTACGCGCAGCTGTGCTACGGGCTTACCCGCCAGATAGAAGGAGACACCCGTCTGAGGGTTCTTCACTTGCTTGCCACGCTTGTAGAGCGTGAAGGTATCTCCAGGACGAATGCCCTGAGCGGCCCCGCCTGCGATGATGATACCATCGGCATCAGCATTGATGAGGTAGGTGCGCCAAGGCTTGTCGGTGCACTTATTGATGATGTTCTCGACGAGCTGATCGATAGCCCCCGAGATGGCCTTATCGCTGAGGGTGGCGTCATAGCCAGCCTTACCGCCAAGACCCAGAGTACTCTTACTCGTCGTCTGAGCCTGCCCCTTACCTTCCTCCGAATAGATGACTTGCCCCGTCGCGACGTCGACGATACGAATGCTCACACCCGCCTCTACCGTCTGACTCTTCTCCGAGGTGAAGAGGCCATCCCGACCAGTCGTCTTGCGGCCGAACTCGGTGATCGAGCCAAGGATAAGGTAGTCAGCACCGATACGCTGACCCTGCCCAGCCTTGAGCTCTGCCTCCAGCTTCTCCGAGTCACTACGCTCGAGGAGGATGAACTTCCCCGAAGCGTTGAGCTTCGTCATAAGGATATCGAGGGCCTGCTTCGCCATAGGATCATTGTCGCGCTCGTAGAAGATGCCCTTGCCATACTGCGTCTCGTTGGAGAAGCGCCCGACGGCGACCTTCCACTTGAGGCTACGCGCATCGGCAGGGTGAGCGTTATTGACCCCAGGATGAGCGATGACTCGCTGGGGCTCTTGTGCAGTAGCGTAGCCAAGCCCCGAGAGGCCTGCCAGCGCTACGAGAGAAAGCGTCTTAAGTACATTCATAAGGCACTGTATATCTATAAGTGAGGTTTGTATCGTACAAATGTAGTGATTAATAGCGGTAGAGCCCTGAGTCTACGCCTATACAGACGAAGCTCTATACCACAGCTTGAGTGCAGATGGATCCTATGTGATACAGACCTATATTGGTCGGCGGGCTGACCTATATTGGTCGCAGACGTGACCTATATTGGTCGAGAAAGCAACCTATATAGGTCAGCCCGCCGACCAATATAGGTTCGCACCACCCTCCCCTACAGAGCCGTCATCACACACAGATAAAGACAAGCCCCCCAGCTCACTGAGAGCTGGGGGGCCTATCCTGTATAGAGCTAAGCTGTGCGCTTAGTAGTCGGGGTTATTCTTACCGAAGTTGGGGTTACGGTCGATGACCCACTGAGGGATGGGGAGGTAGCGGAAGTGAGGCTTGAAGATGCGGTTCTCCACGAGCTTAGCTTCAGCAGGAGCAGAGGGATTGATCGTAGCACGCGTCTCAGGATTCGTACCCGTCATATCGACAGTACCTACCATACGCTGCAGCGGACCATTGAGGACCGTCTCAGCGATCATCTTGCCGTCCGTACCCTTCCAGCGAAGGATGTCAGCACGACGGAGACCTTCGCCAGCGAACTCTACGGAGCGCTCGCGACGGATCAGCTCACGGAGCTTATCCTTCGTACTGTACTTCGTCTGGTCGACAGCAGGCATACCTGCACGCTGGCGCACGAGGTTGATCTTAGCGTACACATCAGCCGAAGGACCATTCAGCTCGTTCTCAGCTTCAGCATATGAGAGGAGGACCTCAGCATAGCGGAAGACGATAGGGCTGGCATTCGTAGACCACACGTCTGCATACTGATTAGCAGGAGCGGTGTACTTATTCCAAGTGAGCCCCGTCTTAGAGCTGTTGTTCGCGCTTTCGGGATAGTCCTCGTTCTTCTTCCCACCAGGCAGGGTCTGGTCGAGGGTATTGTAGATCGCGGTCTTCCCCTCGGGCGTGATGTAGTTCGCACCTGGGTAGCAGACGGTCATAGCCATACGAGGGTCACGATCCTTGAAGGGATGCGTGGCATCGTAGCCTGAGCCCGACTCATCCGTCGTCAGCCCCGTCTTCATCTCATAGAGGTTGATGAGGTTGGCTGTTGGCACCATCGAAGACCAGCCCCCGACAGAGTTATTGAGCATCGAGCCGATAGAGGTGTAGTGAGGCTTCACCGTCTCGAGGTACTGCACAGCAGCGATGATCTCAGCAGAGCCTTGACCTGCGATGGTGAAGAGCTTCTGGTAGCTGGGCTCGAGGCTGTAGACGTTGAGATCGATGATCTCCTTAGCCTTCGCCTTAGCGACCTCCCAGTCACCATAGTAGAGCGCTTCGCGCATACGGATAGCCAGAGCAGCACCCTTACCTAAGCGACCTCGCGTGACATTAGCCTCGAGGTCGGGGATAGCTTCATCCAGATCCTTAGCGATGTAGGCACGTACCTCAGCCTCGGTCTTACGGGGCAGACGAGCTTCGTCAGCATTCTGAGGGAGCTCGATGATGGGTACACCACCATAGAGGAAGTTCATCATAAAGTACTTATAGGCACGGATCACCTTAGCCTCAGCGATGATGCGCTTCTTCTGCGCCTCAGGCATGTTGGGGATCTCTTCGATCTGCTTGAGGAGGAGGTTACAGCGGCCGATGGTACCATAGCCATAGAAGGAGACACCTGGGCTGGTGGGGCTCATCGTCCCGTTGCCGATAGAGCGGAAGCCTTCGTGAGCGTGGAAGCTAAAGCCAAAGTCCGAGAGGCAGTCCATGTAGAGGATCGTACCACCACTCTCCCAGCCATCATAGCAGCCGACGAGGAACTTCTCAGCGTCTTCGGGAGTCTTCCAAGCGGTCTTCTGAGAGAGCTGGTTGCGGGGGGCTGTATCGAGGAAGCCCGAGCAGGAGACACTACCAGCCGTCAAGAGGCCAGCCAGCAGGTACTTATATAGGTTGTTCATTATCGTAGTCACATTAGAAGGATACGTTCAGCCCGAAAGAGTGCGTACGCAGCAGAGGGTAAGAGGAGAGACGGTGGCTCGTGGCCTCAGGGTCGATGTTACCGCGCATATTGTCCAGCGTGAAGAGGTTCTCACCAGAGTAGTAGACACGCAGGGAAGAGACACCGAGGTTCTTCAGGAGACTCTTAGGCAGGGTGTAACCCAGCTGGAGGTTCTTCAGACGCACGTAATGCGTGTCCTGCAGCCAGAAGGTCGAGCTTGCTTCGTTGTGGTTAGCCTGACCAGCGAGGTAGATGCGAGGCATCTTGCCCGAGGGCTTGTCTGCGCTCCAGGCATCACGCCACTCAGTAGAGGGGTGACCCGTATCCCCACCGAAGGCACCGAAGACCTCAGAGCTGTAGAGGCGAGAGGCAGCTGCGACACCGCTGAACATGGCAGAGAGGTCGAAGGCACGCCAGCCCAGGTTGAAGTTCATAGCGAACGTATAGGCGGGATCTACAGGATTAGAGAAGATACGGTCCTTACCATTGATCTTGCCGTCACCATTGACGTCCACATAGCGGATATCACCAGCCTGAGGGCGAGAGCCGAAGGGCGTGCCATACTTAGCTACGAAGGCATCTGCTTCTTCCTTGGACTGGAAGAGCCCATCAGCCTTGTAGATGTAATAGGTGTCGTAGGAGTGACCGATGGCATTACGGATAGCACCATTGTCCATGTACTCGTTAGCACCGAGGTTGAGGATCTTATTCTTGTTGTAGGTGAAGTTACCGCCTACGCCGAGCGTCCAGTCACCGAAGTTCGTCTTGTAGTTCAGTGCGATTTCGACACCCTTATTCTCCATCGCACCTACATTAGCGTGGTAGGGCTTGAGAGGGAACTCAGAGGGGACGTCAACCTTCATCAGGATATCGGTCGTCTTACGAGCGTAGAAGTCAACTGACCCAGTCAGCTGTCCAGCGAAGAAGCCGAAGTCCAGACCTACACCGACGTTGCGGCTCTTCTCCCAGCTGATATTGTTCAGCTTGAGGTCGGTCTGTGCATAGCCAGAGGTAAGCGCACCACCGAAGGGATAGGTCGCGCCGATATTGTAGGTATTGAGTGCAGGATAGTAGTCATTGAGAGCTTCCTGATTACCGAGGAGACCCCACGAAGCACGGACCTTCAGGTCGCTCAGTACAGGATAGAGAGGCTTCATGAACTCTTCCTTCGAGAGGCGCCATGCACCAGAGAAGGAGGGGAAGTAACCCCAGCGATAGCCCTGAGCGAAGCGCGAAGAGGCGTCAGCACGGAAGTTCGCTTCGAGGAGGTACTTGCCGTCGAAGTCATAGTTCAGACGACCGAACCAAGAGAGCATACGCAGCTGAGCTGTCGTACCATTGTTCTCCTGCGTAGAGGAGGAGCCAGCGCTCAGGTCGGTGAGGTCGTTCGAGGGATAGTCCTTACGCTTGCCCTGCATATACTGCGTGAAGAAGTCTTCAGCGTGCCACCCGAGGAGGGCCTTGAAGTTGTTCTTGCCAAGGCTCTTGCTGTAGTTAGCCAGTGCATCGAAGTTTGCACGCGTCCAGAGGTAATAGCGTTCGTCCAGATTGTTGGGCGCACTCACCTTGTGGTCGTTGTACTTGATGAAGGGGACGAAGGCCTTGTAGTGCTGCAGACTGGCTACATAAGCTACGTTAGCCGTGAGGGTAAAGCCATCGAAGAGATGGAAGTCGATACCCCCAGTAGCAGAGATGTTGTGGTTGTCGCGGTCGATGGTCTGACCTGAGTCAAGCCAAGCCAGAGGGTTACCGTCACCCGTCGTACCCCAGCTCTTACCGTCCTTACTACGGCCGAGGATCCAAGGTGCGACGATATTCAGCTGGCGGATGATCTGATCAGAGCCACCAGAGACGTAGGAGTTATTGGGGTCAGCGTACTTATTCTTGATGTAGGAGAGGCCGAGGCGAGCCGAGATGAGGCGGCTGAGGGTGAGGTCAAGATTCGTACGAGCATTGAACTGATTACGCTTAGCGTTGGGGAGAATACCGGACTGTCCGAGGTAACCCAGCGAAGCCATATAGCGGACCTGCTCCGAGCCACCATTGACACTCACATTGTGGTGCTGCATAAGAGCCGTACGGAAGGCCAGATCATACCAGTGGGTATCGGGGTGCCCCTCGGGGTCACTGCCGTCCTGGAACTTCTTGAGGTCCTCGTCAGAGAAGCGAGCTACCTTACCAGCAGCTACCATCGCCTTGTTGTAGAGGGTAGCGTACTCGAAGGAGCCCATACGGTCCATCAGGCGCGTAGCGCTCTGCATACCCACGCTACCCGAGTAGCTGACGCGAGCCTTACCAGACTTACCGCGCTTGGTGGTGATGAGGATGACCCCGTTAGCAGCCTTCGAGCCGTAGATAGCTGCGGAGGCAGCGTCCTTCAGGACTGAGATGCTCTCGATATCGCTTGGGTCAAGCATATTGAGCGTCCCAGACTCGAGACCGTCGATGAGGATGTAGGGATTTGCGTTGTTCAGGGTACCCGTACCACGGATGCGGATCTTACCACCGTCGAGACCTGGAGCACCGTTGGTAGCGGTGACGGTCAGACCTGGGACGAGACCTTGCAGACCATTACTGAGGTTCTGAATGGGGCGAGCTTGTACCTGCTTCAGGTCAAGAGCAGTCACGGAACCAGATAGGTTAACTTTCTTCTGCGTGCCATAGCCCACGACGACGACGTCACTGAGCTGCTGTGCTTCTTCCTTGAGCGTGATCTTGATCTGCGTCTGCCCTGCTACGGCTACCTCACGAGCTTCGTAGCCCAGATAGCTCACACGGAGGATGGCATCACGCTGTACTCCCGATAGGGTGAAGGCGCCCTTGGCGTCCGTCATAGCCCCTTGCTTGGGATTCTTCTTCACGACTACTGTGGCTCCAACGATGGGCTCATCTTTGGTATCCACTACGGTGCCGCGGATGGTCAGCCCCTGTGCCATAAGCTGTGGGGCCAGGTAGATCGCCAGGATCAGTAGCCAACCGACCCAGAGAGACCTAAGGATGAATGTTTGTTTCATACACTTGGGATTTGTGAATTTGATTAGTGGTATGTCGACATGCCACTCGGCTGCGGTGGCACGGTGTTCGCTCCCGAAAGCGTCTTCATGGTGGGAGCGAGTGATGCACCTCTCGCTCGAGGTGCATCGTGGTATTCGGACGATGTATTTCGATTCAAACTTATAAAAAATACTTATTCATTCCTATTATAGAATTTTCTAAGTATAAGTATTCTCTCTTTTTGCTTGTAAGTAAGGCTTTTGGGTAGAGGAAGGAGGGCGGAGGGATAGGGGTACTTAGCACCTCTCTGGAGTGTGTCATAATCAAGGCTTTACGAAGGCAAAAAATCGACCAGTACTGGTCACTGCTCCGACCAGTACTGCTTCGATGTGTGACCAGTACGAGTAGCGATTAGTGACCAGTACTGGTCACCTCGCCGACCAGTACTGGTTCGTTTTGCCCCCCTCGGCAAAGCTGATATTATAGGGCGTATTCACCGCTCGCTCTGCCCTTGGGCTATTCGGCTCCATTATGATAGTAGTTCGTGGACGAAGCTGAAGAAGTCGATTTGCAAACGACTACTGGTCTGCATGCGGATGACTATTGGTATGGGGGTCAAACCACTATTCGTTTCGTATGCAAACCACTATTCGTTCGTACATCGAACCACTATTGGTTTGAGTGCGAACGACTATTGCACCGAGCCTTACCCCAACAGCTTCACGCCCCGATTACGAAGCCATCACCCTTCCATAAGCTCTCAAAAGGGGAAGCTCAAGTGCAATTCTATACTGAACATCAGCCACTTATATATCGACAAAGCTTGTGCGGATATGCCATAAGTGCAGGCAATTCCATATCTTTGCGACCGCCTCCATAGTGAGGTAGATAGGCTGCGCACCCTATACCATATTATATATAGCGGTGCGACCGCCGGAAGGACTTTCCCCAAGCTATCCCCTATAGCAGACAAAAACCTTCATCCCCTACCCCGTGTTGGGATAAGGGGGTGTATACCCCACAAACGATAAACGAACGGTAAGACAACACCCATGACAAAGAAGATCATCGTGGCCATCGACGGCTACAGCTCATGTGGCAAGAGCTCTATGGCACGTACACTCGCGCGTGCAATCGACTATATCTACGTCGACACAGGCGCGATGTACCGAGGCGTCACCCTCTTCGCCCTCAGACGCGGCTTCATCCGCGAGGGCGTGATCCAGGAGGCAGAGCTTCGCGAAGCCCTGAACGAGGTATCCCTGAGCTTCCGTCAGAGCCACGAAGGCGCCACACCCGAGCTCTACCTCAACGGCGAGAACGTCGAGAAGGAAATCCGCACGATGGAGGTCGCCTCCTTCGTCAGCCCCATCGCCGCACTGGGCTTCGTACGTGAGTTCCTCACTGCCCAGCAGCAGGCCTTCGGCGCTGAGGGCGGTATCGTCATGGATGGCCGAGACATCGGCACCGCTGTCTTCCCCCAGGCAGAGCTCAAGGTCTTCGTCACGGCTGACCCCGTCATCCGTGCAGAGCGCCGCCTTGCCGAGCTTCGCGGCAAGGGCGACAGCAAGATTACCCTTGAGGAGGTGCTGGAGAACCTTCGTCAGCGTGACTACATCGACACGCACCGCGAGGTAGCTCCCCTGCGCCAAGCTGAGGATGCACGCGTCCTCGACAACTCCCACCTGACCCACGACGAGCAGGATGCCCTCCTGCGCTCCTACTTCGAGGAGGCTCTCGCCAAGGCGTAGTCCAGTCTTCCTCTCCCACTCCTTATCCCCACGCATGTATCCCAAGATCGAAATAGACCAACAGTCGGGCTTCTGCTTCGGCGTCATCAATGCAGTCAAGCACGCCGAAGAAGAGCTGAAGAAAGATGACAAAGAGCTCTACTGCCTCGGCGACATCGTACACAACAACCAGGAGGTAGACCGCCTGCAGGCCAAGGGCATGCAGACGATCGACTACGAGGCCTTCAAGAAGCTCGAGGGGAAGCGCGTGCTCTTCCGTGCCCACGGGGAAGCACCAGCCATCTATCAGCTCGCTCGTGAGCGCAACATCGAGCTCGTCGATGCTACTTGCCCCGTCGTGCTTGCCCTGCAGAAGAAGGTTCGTCGTAAGTTCGCCGAGCTGGATCCCGTGGGTGGTCAGATCGTGATCTATGGGAAGAAGGGCCATGCCGAGGTCAATGGTCTCGTCGGCCAGACCGATGGGAAGGCCATCATCGTGCAGAGCCCCGAGGATATCGAGCAGATTGACTTCACCCGCCCCATCGCACTCTTCTCACAGACGACCCAGTCGCTGACGGGCTTCCACGAGCTTATCGACACGCTCCGTAGCCGTATGATCGGTGATGCCCGCTTTGACTTCCAGGACTCGATCTGCCGTCAGGTATCCAACCGTATGCCCCACATCCAGGAGTTCTCCTCCCAGCACGAGCTGACGGTCTTTGTGGCAGGGGGCAAGAGCTCCAACGGCAAGGTGCTCTTCAGCTACTGCCAGAAGGGCAACGAGCGAAGTATCTTCGTCTCCTCTCCCGATGAGATCCAGCCCGAGATGCTCCAGCCCCTACCACAGAGCATCGGTATCTGTGGGGCGACCTCCACGCCTATGTGGCAGATGGAGCAGGTAGCCAGCCGTATCCGCGAGATACTCGGGATGCCTGAGCCAGAAACAGCCATCAGCGAATGAGCATCGACAGCGAGCGACTCGAGGAGTACATCCTAAGTCACACGACCCCTGAGAGTCCCTACCGCCAGCGACTCTGGAGAGAGGCTCATGTGCGCCTCCTGCGTGCTCGTATGCTCTCTGGACACCTGCAGGGCAACCTCCTTCAGATGCTCTGCCGTATCTCGGGAGCCCAAAAAGTCCTTGAGCTTGGCACCTTCACAGGCTATGCTGCGCACTGCTTGGCCGAAGCCCTCGGCGAAGGGGGTGAGGTCCATACCATCGAGTCAGATGATGAGATGGAGGACTTCATCCACGAGTTCCTCGACGGCACGCCCTACGCCCACCGCGTCCACCTCTACCTCGGAGATGCGCTCACGATCCTCCCCGAGCTCTTAGAGAAGCACAGCTTCGACCTCGTGTATATCGACGCCAATAAGCGCGAGTACATCGATTACTATGAGCTCATCCTCCCCCACCTCCCCTCGGGCGCCCTCATCTTAGCGGACAATACCCTCTGGGACGGTAAGGTCATCGAGGAGCCGACTCCCACCGACCAGCAGACGCAGGCGATCCTCGCCTTCAATGACTATGTGCAGCGCGACCCCCGTGTCGAGAACCTCATCCTCCCCCTACGTGACGGGCTAAGCCTCATCCGTAAGCTATAAGCTCCCCCCCAAGCATATACAGCAGCGCCCCATGATGCAGATGGCATCATGGGGCGCTGCTGTATATAAGGTATAGGGAGGCGTGAGCTATAAAGTAAGGGGGGTAGAACGAAGCGTACATAATGATACCTCCGATCAATACCCCTTAAATCGCTGATTGTCGGGACGTTCGTGGAGACGATAGGCAAGTGTTCCTGCAAAACGAAGCGTTACATTTGGGTTACATTGGTGTTACATTGACGGGCTTCGGATGGCATTATAAGGCGGTATGTGTTACATCCGAACACTGAAGGGCTGAGATAGCCCCATAGAACGCCTACAGAGGGCGCAAACGCTTGAAATAGGCGGTTATAGCAGGACTTATCCTCTATAACCGCCTATGTTGATTATGAGCTCTTCTAGCCCTCCTTTCAGCAATCTTATGTCTTTCACTATTCCTCTAACAAATGCACTTAGGTGGTCACTTAGGTAGTCCACTTAGGTAGTCAATACCGATAAATTTAGGTGGTCACTTAGGTGGTCAAATCGTGTAAATTTACACGTTCAGTCTGCTATGGCGTTGCAGTTAGAAGAGTTATAAAATGCTCTTTTTGTTGTGAGTTGATGGGGGTATTACTATACGGAACCAAGTGCAAACTCTTTATATTCAAGCGAATACAAGCTGTCTACAGGTTGAGATCCATGTGTTTTGACAGCATCTTATGGAGCATCTCGATTTGCTTATCCTTCTCAGCCATCTGTCTATCCTTTTCCCCCAGCTGTTCTCTGAGGGTCTCTAGAAGGGTGGTTACGCTCGTATTTCCCTCGGAGAAGGATCCACAGTTATCTAGGCAGGAATGAGTATAGGTCACCTTAGCTCCATCTTTAGCCATGACATTGGCTTTACCGCCAATGATGGAGGCTTGTGCTCTAGCAACATCCTCCTCTCCCGTAAGTAGCCAGTGTGCAGATATATCGGGGTAGGTACGGACTATGACGGACAAAATTTCTCCTCCAAATTCACTATGAGCAGATTTTCCTCGGAAGGATGACTCTGAAACCCCCGTTTCAGAAAAAAAAGATGACAATCTTATCCCTTTATCATCTAGATACTTACGAACCCTACCCTTGATTGGTGCGATAAATTTATTCGTTTCCTCTTGCATCCGTAGAAATTTACTCGTTACTTTGCAGTGTTGTTAAGACTTAACAACGTGTAAAGATAGACAGAAACCGATTAGAGACAATAATCACATGGCAACAACTATGCAACGACACATTGAAGTGGGTGCCGATGTCCGCAAGCGCATCATGCAGGAGCTGGACATCTCTGAGGGTGGGCTATCACTCGCCCTCAACTACAAGCGAGACGGAGAGGATGCAAAGAGGGCACGTGCTCTGGCTCTCGAGCTAGGCGGTGAGGTCTACTGCACCATACCAGAGTGCGAGACGATACACGACGCTGACGGGCAGATGATCCAGGTCTTCAGCAATGGCGCACGGCTCATCATTGACAAGGGTAACAGCGAAGGACGCATTGAGCATAATGGGCGAGTAGTCAGTCTCTGCTACCACGTGACCATCAATATGCTTGATGGGCTCCAGACACTAGCCTCCAATCTCTAAGACTATGCTTCAGCACTACGGAAAATCCATGGTGATAGACCTTGCCGACCTCATTGAGGATCGACGAACTTCCGATAACCAGTCCGAGTGCTTAGCTCCCGTCATTGTCTATGCAAACTACCAAGCAATGGTTCGCAGAGGCAAAATTAAGGTTGTGCGTCAGGGTAAAGGCAAAGGCAACTCAGCGCTCATCGACTACGACAGCTTGCCCCGAGACCTCCGAGATAAGGTAGATCAGCGAATTGGGAGCGATGCCGTCCATGTAGCGGTACTCCGCAAGTGGTTCAGCGACCACTACCAGCGGGATCGCCAAGCTCAGGAGTACTATCCCAAGCGCCTGCGGGAGCTTAACCTCACCCTCTCTCTTGAGCGCATAGCCCAGCTGACAGAGGAATACATCGTGAATGCGTCGGTACTACAGAGCGTACGGAGCTTGCAAGCGGACATACGCCTCTTGAAGCGAGTGATGGGAGGTAACAAGAAGGTACGCTGGGAACAACTGGCGAGTGCTATCGGCTACTATCGTCAAGAAGTTGGGCATACGCTCCCACAGAGTGCCCCCCGCTTTAGGAAGGCACTGCGAGAGTTTGAGCAGAAGGGCTACGAAAGTCTCATAAGTAAGAAGTTCGGCAACCAACAGACTCGCAAGGTCGATCACGACACGCTCCGCCTCCTCCTTGCCATCGACAACGATGACACCCGACCATACAATAGCACGGTGGCAGACCGCTACAATGACTTCGTCGAAGGCTTGGTAGCTATCTACAATCCCGAGACAGGTGAGCTGTACGACAATCGCCAGTACAAGCCCCTCTCCGCCTCTACGGTTGCCTTCTACCTCAATACCCCTGAGGCAAAGGCACTGCGAGGTAAGGTGCACGATGATTATCAGACATGGCGAGGCAAGCACCAGCCCTACGTGATGCGTAAGCGCCCAACGATGTCCCTCTCAAAGATCTCCCTGGACGACCGAGACCTCAAGATTAAGGTCAACTGGAGAGAGCAGGGTATCAGCGAGACCGTCAGCCTGAAGATCTACGTGGCTTACGACTTGGCAAGCCAAGCAATCATCGGGTATGCCTTCTCGGGGAAGAAGCGCCACGACATCTTCATCGGCTGTCTGCGTTCGACCTTCCGCACGCTCCTCTCGCTTGGGCTACCTTGCCCACATGAAGCAGAGGTGGAACAGCATCTGGTATCGGACTTCCGCACCTCTCTGATGGCGGACGGGGCACTGTTCCCTAAGGCGCTCTTCTTGGCACCAGGGAACTCGCAGGCAAAGGGCGCTGAGCACTTCAACAGGCTCTTTAAGTATGAAGTAGAGAAGGAATTTATTCCGAACACGGGGCGACACTACGCACGCTTGGAGGCTAATCAGACCAGCGAGGAGAAAAGCTTCGACGAGCATAATGACCGCTTCAAGTCGAAGGTGTGGGCTTACGAGGATGCCGTCGCCTTCTATGAGGGGTTGATACGAGAGTACAACAACTCACCGCATACGAATGAGGCATACTGGGGTGGTCGCACCCGCTGGGAAGTCCTCCAGGAGTCGGTCAACCCCGAACTAGCAAGCATCGACAAGCACCGTTTAGCCGTCTTGCTCGGAGAGCATCGAGCAACCTCGGTGCGTCGAGGGGCTATCAAGGCGAACTACCGCTCCTTCTCCCTTTCGCCCCAAGCTATCGGGAAGCTTAAAGACCGCAACGGTAAGGTAGATGCTTACTGGTGGGAGCAGGAGGAAGGGCAGATGGATGAAGTCTACGTCTATGAAGGCGGGCGGTACATCGAGACTGCTGTCGAGGTCGAACGCTTCAACGAGGCATCGATCGAGCAGACGGCGGAGGATCGCAAGAAGCTACACGGACAGCTACAGCGTGTAAAGTCCTTCGACAACTACATCACGGAGCGCCTGCCGAGCAAGGCACGCCTGCTGAAGGAAGAGACACACCGAATGCTTACTGACCTCGAGCCTCAGGAGGTGGTCACGTTACGACGTGGCGAGGATGGTGAGCTCCACGACGAAAACGAAACAGAGGACTGGCTGGTGACCTCCTCCGAGGTCGATGACATCCGAGCGAGAGCGCTAGCAGACCTGTAAGAATAGTAATCGAACACTAATTAAATCAGATTAGAAATGGAGTACAACGGAAAAGACTACTGGACTCGAGAGGAGCTTATCGAGACGTTCGATGGAGGAGGGTTCAATGAACTGGACAAGGAAGGTGCCTTTGGTATCGCCCTATGCATCCCCGAGATCTACGATGGAATAGTCTACGACTTTGAGAGATTCAGCTCAAAAGTTAAGTCGGCACTGACGATGCAATCCTTCTGTCCCGACTAGCCATGAAGATGACGGTGGTATTTGAGCCCTGCTATATGTGGGATGACCTCAAGAGGGTCTTTGGCGAAGAACGAGCCAAGCGACTACGAAAGAGAGGCTCCTTTGGTAAGGCTTATAAGAGTGACAGCGGGGAGATCTACTTCGAAGAAAAGCACTTCACCCGCTGGGCAAAGAAACTAATCAAGGAATTATGGAACTAACGAAAGAACTCAAGGGGCGCACGCTCGAGGCAATACTCGCCGACCGTGCTAACTACCCCAGCGATAGCAAGCACGCTACCGCCCTCGGCATCTCGCCCAGCGTGTACAATGTCTTGAAGAAGGGGAAAGTCGAGAAACAGCTGAGTGAGACTGCTTGGCTGAGCATCGCCCGACGACTCAACGTGCCCCTGCGTGGCGAAATCGAATGGAAGGTTGCACCAACCGCCACCTTCGACTACGTCACGGGACAGCTCGAAGCCTGCCAGGAGCGAAGCCTCTCTGCCCTCCTCTGCGACCTGCCGAACATCGGTAAGACCTTCTCGGCTCGGCAATACGCTCGGACGCATAAGAACGTCGTCTACGTGGACTGCTCTCAGGTCAAGACGAAGGTTCGTCTGGTGCGACAGATTGCCCTTGGCTTTGGCTTGGAAGCCAAGGGGAGGTATGAGGAGATCTACGCTAACCTCATCTACTACGTCAAGAGCCTCCACCAGCCCCTGATCATCCTTGATGAGGCGGGAGACCTGCAGTATGAAGCCTTCCTCGAGCTTAAAGCCTTGTGGAATGCCTTGGAGAACGCTTGCGGATGGTATATGATGGGCGCAGATGGCTTGCGAGCAAAGATTGAGCGAAGCATCGACTGTAGAAAGGTCGGCTATACCGAGCTCTTCTCCCGCTTCGGCGATGCTTACCGCCAGGTGACTCCACTCGATGGGGAGGAGCGCAAGAACTTCCTCCTGCGCCAGGTGGTCGAGGTGGCAAAGCTCAACGTCCCCCAAGGGGTGGATGCTGTAAGTCTGGCACGCAAGTCAGGAAGCCTGCGCAGGGCTTACACCGAGATTGAGAAGCTCAAACTACAAGCGGGGGCATAGCGATGGAAAGAGCCTACTCACCCTCCGAGATACTCCGCAAGAAGATCCCCAGCATCCCCTTCGAGGGGGTGTGGCGGGATGCCTTCGGGGAGCCAGGACGTACAGGTGTCTGGCTTATCTGGGGAGAGAGCGCCAATGGGAAGAGCTCCTTTGCGATGCAACTGGCAAGAGAACTGACTAAGCACGGTAAGGTAGCCTACAACTCGTTGGAAGAGTCCCTCTCCCTCTCCTTCCAAAACAATATGCGCCGATGCCGAATGGAGGAGGCTCGGGGGCGCTTCTTGATCCTCGATAGAGAGCCGATAGAAGCCCTCACCGAGCGCCTCAAGCGCCAACGCTCCCCAGACTTCATAATCATCGACTCCTTGCAGTACACAGGGATGAACTATAAGGAGTACAAGAAGCTCAAGGAGCAATTCCCTAACAAGCTCTTCATCTTCGTATCGCACGCCGATGGGGAGAAGCCCAAAGGGTCAACCGCTGTCAGTGTACAGTACGATGCCGACATGAAGATCCTAGTACAGGGATACCGAGCAATATGCAAGGGACGCTTCATGCCCGAATCAGGTAAGCACTACAGCATCTGGGCATCAGCAGAGGCTAAGTACTGGGGGCTTGAAACAAATGAAAATGAATCTCAATATTAACGTGAATTAAAAGGAACCGATGGACTACTTAATCGGAGCTACTCTCGGGGCAATGCTTCTACTGCTCTTTGCCGGCATCTCTACTCATAAGGATGAAGAAAAATCACATGCACAGAGTGATGAGGACGAATCAGATTGTCAAAGCCTTCGAGAGGAGAATGCTCGACTGAAGAAGGAACTGAGTGAGCTCGAGGAATCTCATTCTTTTACGATAGCACTGTTTGAAAGAGCCTTGATAACTAATGCAAATAAAAGCAACGAAATCAAAGTGCTTCTACAACAGAAAGAGGAACTCCAAAAGGCGCTCCTGGAGCAAGGCAATAATCAGACGGGAGATAGTGATGTCGAAGCGTAATTCTTATGCCTCCTTCTATGCCCTCCTAGGGACGATGCCTGGTGCATCTAAAGAAGAACTGGTCTTACAGTGGACGGGAGGACGCACCAGGTCACTACGGGAGATGACCGATGATGAGTACAATGCGATGATCAGGGATCTGAGGCGACAGGTAGAGTGCCTTGATGACAAGCGAAAGGCTCGCTCAGCAGTACTGAGGCAATTCCAGCTCTATGGCATCGACACCACCGACTGGGATGCTGTTGACCGCTTCTGTTGTATCCCCCGTATAGCAGGGAAGCCCTTCCGATACCTCACTATCCCCGAACTGAAGGCGCTCCGAGTGAAGATGCTGTCAATACGCAATAAGGCAGAGCTGAAGGGCTATGAGCAGCGCAGGGCGGCGTTAGGTGCCGAGATCACCAAAGGACAACTACCTAACTAATGACACATGGGACGAATAGACAAGGCTGCCAAGCGTCATCTTGAGCAGTCCTACCAGCAGGATATCGAGATGTACGAGCAGGAGCGTGACGAGCTCCTCCAGCGAATACGAGCCGACACGGCGACGCCAGCTGAGCGAAGTCGATATAACGCGCTCGGCTGGAAGATCGAAGCGGTGCGACAGCGCATGGACAAGCGCTACCGCGATGGAGTAGAATCACCCATTAAAATCATGCAATAAGTAAGATGGAACAACAAGAAAACAAGACGGTGGCTATCACCGAAGAGCAGCTGGCCGAGTACCAGCGTCTCAAAGAGCAAGAGCAGGCACGCGCAGAAGAGCAGCGCGCCAAGAGTGAACGCGAGGACTTCCGTCGTCTCTCCGCGCAGGCAGTATCCGAGACATTCGGAGATCTGAAGGCGGCGAGTGAAGCTCTCAAGTGTGCGAAGATGCGTGTCCTCTCCACATTCAGCTCGCTTCTGGAACTTAAAATCTCCCTCATCGGGGGGAAAGAGCAGGGGCAGCACACCTTACGAAATGAGGAGGCTAATCAGCGCATCACGATTGGGAAATATAAAAAGGTCTCCTATGACGCAACGGCAGACGCTGGTATCTCCCTCATCGAAGAGTCACTCGCGTCGATGGCTGATGGAGAGAAGTCGCAGAAGCTCGTGCGCATCATCCTCGACCTACTCTCGCGTGATGGCCGCGGTCAGCTTCAGGCGGAGAACGTCATCCAGCTTGATAAGTATGTCGAAATGGTGGCAGACCCACGCTTTGCACGAGGCGTGACCATCATTAAGGAAGCCTTCTTATCCGAGTGGACGCGTGTCTTCATCCGTGCTGAAGAGAAGGACGAGAAGGGCAAGTGGGTGAACATCCCCCTATCGATGGTCGAAGTATGACGTACACTCTCACACAGCAGCTCTCCCACGGCGAATTGTGGGAGAGCTGGGATCCCACCCGCACCGAAGATGAAAACGGATGCCATTTGCTCGCCTTAACCCCAATGGGTCTGGCTTCGCTCCGAACCATGGGCGAAGAGCGAACGTGGATAATAGAGGTTGGCTGGTCATTTCGGAAGTTCTCCGCATCCAGCGAAGAGAAAGCGATATATATAGCTACAGAGTGCTACCGCCGAACAGAGAGAGCAGTCGTAAAAGCATATATTGAGGGTCTTAAAGTTAATCTCGAGAAGATTGATGAACACGGCTCCGTATATGCGGGGGGATATATGATTCGTAAAGGCGTGGAACTTGTGGATTTACCCCGTGACCAAGAGCCGACCGAAGAGATTCAGACACGAGATGTCTATGTCCTTAGCCTAAGAGGTAGTGAGTTGGGGAAAAACACTGACTACCATGTGTGGGAAGATGAGATCACTTCAGCCTTCCAGTACGAGTTGCTGAAGGCTCTTAACCTAGTATAAGAAAAGTATGAATAAATGGTATTTGTGTACCGTCGCCTATGAACGTCAGGGCGACGAGATGGGACTTAGAAAGGTCTCTGAAAGTTATCTAGTGGATGCCCTCTCCTTCACGGAGGCTGAGGAGCGTATCATCAAGGAGGTAACACCCTTCGTTTCGTGCGGGGTGCTCGAAGTGGTGAACATCCGCCCGATGAGATTGGCAGATATGCTGATCAGCAACAACGGTAGCAACTACTACCGCGGGAAGGTCAACTTGATCACGCTGGATGCGAGCTCGGGGCAGGAGCGTAAGACCTCCGTGGCAATGGTGGTCAGAGAGGACTCTTTGCTCTCGGCAGCGACACTGCTGGAGTCTCACCTCAGCGAGAGCCTCTCCTCGTATGAGATCGTCGGCATTGCAGACCTCGGCATCCTCGGTGTGTATCAGTATGTTGCACCTAAAGAGACGGACGTATGATTATAGCTGTTGACTTCGACGGCACACTCTGTGAGAGTGCCTACCCCAGTATCGGAAATACGATGCCAGGCGCGAAAAAGAGCCTCGAAGAGCTCCGCGAGAAGGGTCACTACATCATCATCTGGACTTGCAGAACAGGAGAGCTGCTTGTCAACGCGATCAACTGGCTCCTGGAGGAGGGCATCCCATTTGACCGAGTGAACGACCACGAGCCTGAGAACCTTGCGATCTATGGCGATGGGGGCAAAAAGGTCTACGCCAATGTCTACATCGACGACAAGAACCTCGGAGGCTTCCCTGGCTGGTATGAGACGATGCGCCTGCTAAGATCGCATCCCGACTACTAAGCAGACCTACAACGATTGAGGGGGCGTGTGGCAACAGCTACACGCCCCCTCAAGTATTTGCTGTGAGAGGTATATTGGAGGTATCTTTGTGGTAGATAATCCCCACCACATCAGTAATATGCCCAAGGGTCGAAGTAAAGAGCTCATAGAGCAACGCAACCAAAAGCTGTACCAGAGGTATCGCTACCTATTGGATGTTCGTCGTATGCGCTACTCTGCGGTATTCGAGATCCTGGAGCAGGAATTCTTTATTGCCGAGGGTACAATCTTACATATACTGCGCTCCATTATTAACGGCAAAGATACTCCTTCAGAGGCTCCGAAGAGGGAGTTTACGGGGTTTCGTGGGCCGAGGAAGAGAGCTGTATGTGAATCGACGGAGGAGCTCCAGCCCACCCTATTTGAGGGGTGATAACCTCCGAGATACGGCAGGTGTACACCTCTTGGTAGACTTTGATGCCATGATTCCAAGTGTAGAATTTGCTCTCGACGCGTGTAAGCCCCGATGACTCTGTGGTCGGACGAAATCCCTCTAGTAGCCCATGTAGCCTTTTACGCAAGTCCTCTCGCTCAATGATGCGTCCTTCAGTGCCACTCCCGCTGTGAGTGTCATCGTAGCAGTCAATGATGAGGCGGATTTTGAGGCGAGCTTCGCCCATCTGGCTCTTACCAGATAGTTCGCTCCAATCGACCTGCTCAAGGTCTATCAAGACGGCTGGATAAGTGATCGGGTACATCTCTCGCCCGTCGTCATCGATAACCTCCAGTTGACCGTAGTCCTCGTCAACCAAGCTGAGCTCGGGTAATCCCCCTGCTACATGCTGTATTATAGGTAAAATAAGATACTCCATAGCTATTCTTTAAGCGCGTTGTCGCTAACCTTGTTAATACTCTTGATGATCTCTTCGTTTATACGCTCGCGTAGCTCCTTACTCTCGCCGATGAATTGACGCTTGGGCATACGCACCTTGATCATCAGCTTGTCACGTGCGCCTAACGCTATGCGCTTCCACTTCTCGGCAGCCTCTCCCCCCTTGTCTCCTCCTGCGTGGTAGTACTGTGCCCAGAAATACTTACGCATCTTTGGTGTGACCGTAGGATTAGATATGAGCATACCGCCTTCATTGTGGATGCGGGCATAAGGGACGGGGTTGTAAACCAGTACAGATGCCCTACTCGGCACAGCCTCAATGCTACTCATCAAGTGGTTGCGTGCAGAGGTGAGCGTGCGGTACTGAGCTGAGGTGCTTGACCCTCCCTCTCGCTGGGCACGCTGCCACGGACGCAAGCCTCCATCAACGAACCCAGACTGTCGGAAGTTAGCCTTGTAGTGTTGCTTCGCCAGGACCGCAACCCTGCGAGGTAAGACTACATTGATCTCCTTCTCGTACTCTGCGGTGAGGCGGGCAATGACCTTAACGAGTTTAGCGGATTGCATTTACATATATATTGATTATATTTGTGGTATCCCGAAAGGGGGAGGAGAGGGGTCGTAAGATTCCACTCCGATATCCACAGGGGGCTGGAGCTTGTTGCTTCAGCCCCTTATTTTATTTTGATAATCTCGCGGCTGGGGAATATCTCCAGTTCTTCGGGGGTATCCATCCAGAAGAAGTAGATCGGCTTATCCTTAAGTAGCTTCTGCGTTTTGAGGCAGGTCGTAAGTTTATCGTATGCACGTCCGCCTCGCTCCTCTAAGCGCACAACAACCGTCTTAGCTCCCTGGGAGCTGAATGCATACTTGAGCTGCTCCTCGATAGCGCCTCCCTGCTTGCCTGAAAAACACTTGATCTCACAGCTGATCCCATTTAGTAAGATATCGTAGGTTTTTCCCTGTGTTCGACCGCTCTCCCCAAGGTAGACTATTGCGAACCCATGCTTGGCCATGACCTTAGCCGTCTCCAGCTCCTTGATGAATTTCTTTCGCTCGGTAGAGTTTACCTTGCCTTCCTTGATCCTTAAGCGCTCCGTCACGACGTACCCTCCTGAATCCGAAATAAAGGTGTGCTCCCATCGGTCAAGGGGGTACTGCTCGCTGAGCTTGGCCTGGAAGATCTTAAGATCGACATGCGGGCAATTATGGCAGTCCTTGACACGATTAGAGAGGTGCTTACGCACCCACCCCTTAATACCCTTAGAGGAGTAGAACGGGCACTTGGCGCAGCTCTCGGGATAGTAAGGGTGCTTATTCGTGATGAGCCCCTTATAGGCGGGGTTTCCCTCAAGCCCGCGCTGTGCCTGATGCTCTGGCTTTGCAGCCTCCTTGCGCTCTTGTGGATCGAGACGCTGCACATCAGCATCGGTGGCATCCAGGGAGCACTTGCAGTTCCACCTGTCACCTGGCCGATGCTCTTGCCAGAAGGGGTCATCCACGGGGAGGATGACGGGCTTCGACCAGAATACCTGATGGCTTGACTCGGGAGATACCGATGTGGTAGGCATCCACTGTAGGTTGGGGAAGATGTCCTTATTGGCCTCGAATTCGATCCAGTCGGCCGCCTGATGAGCACGTATGACAGCGGTGTCGTACTCGGTGCGAAGCCACGAGCCTACCTGATGGCGAGCGATGGGTGCAACAGCCTTGCGCCACTCCTCGAAGGAGCGGAGCTTCCCGTCCTCACCGATAAGACGCTCCGCCATCTTTGTTCCCATTGCGTGGGTCTTGAAGACGGAGAATACCTCGTTGGAGTGCCGTATGCTGCGCAAGAAGCCTTCCTCGTGAGTAGGTGGGCTCATGCTCTCGGAGAGCCCTTGCACAGCCCCAGAATTCATGATGCGCAGCACCTCCCTCCACGCTGTTGGCTCGATGTCGTTAGAGACATCAAATCCATCGTATATCTTTCGGAGGAAGCCCTCCATCACCTCAGGGGAGAATACCGCCTCGGGAGGTGTGGAGTTGCTTATCGGCGAGCATGAGGCGCAGGGACAACCATAGTAAAGAGCGTTTATTAGAAGTCGCTGTCCGCCCCGAGGGGATTTTCCCCTGGGGCTAATCTGAAAAAACGAGCAAGGCTGTCTTTGATGGACTTTTTCCCCTTTGCGTCCTCCCTCGAAGGTTCTTCTGAGGACGTTTTGTCTCCCTTCGAAGGCTCTTCAAGCGCTTCGGCAATCGCCCTGCGATGTTCTTCCTTAATAGCCATCTGCTCTTCGTAGTCATCGGGCTTCTTGATCCCCATCGTTTCGTACATCTCGTCAGGGTCAAGAGGTAATCCGAGCTGTTGAGCCTTGAGGTAGAGGTCTGCGCGTTGCGATGGATCGTGCCGCTCTCGCTTGGCGTAGACGAACTCTCCCCCCGAAACGTTAAAACCGAGGTTTTCGAAGATCGGCAGGAGGTAGTAGTTGAGCACGTCGAGGATTGCGAAGCAGTCATCCTCGTTAACCTCCTCCTCAACCTCCTTGTGTACGGTGCCAAGAGCCTGTGTTCCTGTGCTACTGGCATCTGTAGTCAGCGTATTCCCGAGTACACGGATAGAGATGGCGCGGTCCCAATAGTCTGTAAAGCTCTTGTAAAGCTCAGATGACCCCGATTTGTTGCCAGCCTCGATAATCTCCATGTTGCTTTCCTTCGGCATGATGTAGACAGCGCCTACCCCCTGTCCCATGGCATCCTTGAGCACGCGACGGCGGGTCTCCTCGTCTCCTGCGTCATAGGTGTACTTTCGGATCGGGATGCCAAATAGCTCACAAAACTTCGCCCAGTCACCGATATTGTTGCGCTTGTAGAGTATGGCGGGCATCAACTCAGCAAGAATGCCTAGAGAGCGCTCCTTACCAACGAAAAGCATGTTTTCGAACTCCTCAATGCTCCGCCCTTCGGTATCATTCTGGGAGCGAAGTAAGCGCTGATTGATCGGATCGTAGTGCTTGCGAGGGATCAGGTCATAGCGTAGACGCCCTTCTTCGTCCAGGTAGAACTGGAAGAGCGAGTAACCCCAGAAATCAGCCATGATGATATCCTTTCGCAGCTCTTTCATCCAGGGCGAGGCGAGCTGTCTGTTCAGCTCGTCATCAGGAACCCCGTCTCGCTGGAACTCAATAGGCAGTTTTGTAACCCCTCTGAGCCGCTTGGCGACAACTCCACTAAGGTGAAGGTCCAGGAAGGCTGACTCATACATGTCGTAGAGCTGCGTACGATAGCTGAAGTTGATGCTTGACGCCGCTTTAATGCTACGGATATACTTGTTGATGTCGAAATAGAACAGCTCAGGGGCAGAGAGAATAATGTCTGCCTCTTGTACAGAGTCTCCCCCCGCTATAATGCGGCGCGAGGCTTTAGTTGTTGACTTGCGTGCCATTGCTGTCAAGGGTGTAAGGGGTGAGGTCTACTGCTTGCTTGGCTGTCCAGCACTCGGAGAGACACTGCTTGATGTGGCCAAGCGCCGAGAGGATGAAATGCTTATATTGGTTGAGCGTGGAGACCTGATAATAGTAGGCCTCATCCTCGGAAAGCCCCATCTTGATGATGGTCGGCAGATTCACTCCGTCAAAGAGCTTGGCGAAGGTGAACTCTCCGAGGAAGTTGCGCTGGTTGGTCTCGTCGAGCCATACGTGGCGTGTGACGGGCGTCTCCTCCAGCGTGGTGTAGCTAAATCCACGAAGCACCCGATCGTCGCAGAGATCGTTGTATGGGCGGTAGATGACCTCCGCCACCTCATGCAGAGAGGGGCGGTGGTCAAATACTTCGGTGAGATAGGTGTACTGCTTCGGGGCTCCCTCTTCGCTGTCGATCTCCTGGAGGTCGTAGGCGATGAGGTAGCGCTCATTGAGCGGATCAATGCAGTAGAGGAGCTTACCGCTCATATAGGGGTTGCCGCTTTGGCGATCTGTCGTTACCATTTGCTGAGGTCTGGTCTTTCTTCGAGGAGGAACTTGTAATGCTTGAGCTTGCGGAGCTCTTCGGGAGAGGAGGCTTTGATCACCTTGCCGCGGAAGATGGGGACGAGAAATTGGCGGGTCCAGTCCCATTTGGTGTAAACCCCACCGTCGGCATACCTACCCCATGCCTCGTGGTTTGTTGAATACACCTCGTTGTCGTTGAGGAGCTCGCCAAAGAGGTTGCGCATGGCGCATCCTACATTTTGACTCCCCCCATTCTTTCGCGTGACAATGTCGAGATATCGCCCACCCACAACCTGGAGTACAGACGTCTCCTGTGCATACTCCTTGCGCTCGTATTTGCCGAGCGGGTGAATGCGACGCTCAACGCCTCCAAAGTGCCTCCACTCGCGCATCCATACAAGTTTATTGTAGTGGTCACCGATGTCTGCGTGATCTCTTCGCGTGGTGGCAGCGCCGCGCACAGCATCGTGCTTGGAGTGCGCGCAGTAAGCACCGTCTTTCGTGTATGTCGACAGAGAGAGGATGAACGAGCTGGGCAGCCAGATATAGCCGAAGGCGGTGGGATAAGGGCACTCTTTGTAGATGGGGTTGCGATTGCCATCCTGCACGATGACGCCAGGACGTTCGGAAATCTTCCCTTGGGGGTTTCGTGCCGTGGTTCCTGCCATCCCCGCCTCGGGTAGCGAGAAGAATCCCCTGAAGTGCCGCTCAGTCTCCGTGGTTCCTTCCCCCCATCCATAGATGTCTCGGAGCTTGAAGTTGCCATTATGCGCCCAGAGGAGGTTGCGGAGGTCTTTGTACTCCTCGTATGAGAGCTGGTCGTACATGCCATGAAGTAGCATGAACTTATACTGCATCTCACCTTGCTTCCCGAGCCTCTTGCTCTCCCCAATAGTCATTTCGGGGAGGCTTTCGCCCTCTTGCCAGTGCATCGGCACAGCTGATGTCCAGGTCTCCTTGTGCTCTTGCCAGTGGGGCTCCCAGTCGGCAGGGTTGGATGAGTTGGTCAGCCATATTTCCATCTCCGAATCAATGAATTCGGTGAGGACAGAGGTGTAGAGGTAGGCTGCGCCGTGAGGGATGCTGGCGACGTAGTCCAACACAAAGAGCGGGTACTCGTTGTTGGAGAGTCGGATGACCTTAAGGATCTTACCATCGGCATCCGTGAAAACCGCTGAGATCATGCATCCTCTCTCCCACCTAAATCGATCGGCGTAGGGTTCTGGCTGGAAGTAGCCTTGATGCTTGACTTCGTCTTTTGGATCGTCGGAGTTGCTGTAGCCGTTGTTGCACAGGGGGAATTTCACCCTCTTATACCCCTTGACAGGCACCTTGATGTAAGAGTAGAGGTTGCAGGCATTCTCGTTGGTGTAGCCCGCGCGGTACTTGTAGATGCACTCAGAGATGTTCTTGCCTTCCGACCCCTTAGGACAGCGGATATAGTGCTGTAGCACGGGCTTCAGCTTGCTCTCAATCGCTTTCATGTCATAGAGCTTCCCTTCTGGACGGCGTGGCTCATCGAGGAGCGAACTATACACCTGGTAGTCGGTGCAAGTGTCCCCGTCGTGGATGCCTTTGTACCAGTAGTGTGGCTCGTTCACCCAAATGCCACCCTCTTCTGCGTCAGCGAGGTTGGTCGGCGTGGATAGGTCGCGTGTGAGCCCATCAGCGTAGTAGCCGAAGTGATCATCTCTGAGAGGATAGACCACCATCTCCCCGCGCTTCTCTTCTCTACCGCGCCATCGGTGGCGAGCTTTGAAGATACGCAGGAGGTGTCCAGACGGCGCGTAGGGCTTATTAAAGCCGAACCCCGTCTGGTTGTCGTGGTTGAACCAGCGGTCGGTAGCTAGCACCTCCTGGGTGAACCCCTGCTTATCCACCGTGCGGTTGACGTACCCTACGATGGTGTACTCGGGCTGTCGGATGCTGAGCTCGGGGAAGTGAGCAGCGAGCTTGTCGTACTCGACATCTGAGATGAATTGCGTTAGGCGGTACGTGCCTACGAGCGCGCAGGTCGTGGTGAGTGAGCCTGACGCGGAAATCCCACCCTTGGAGAGGAAGCGGTTGAGCCAAGCGACATCCCCCGTTCGGTCGATGCCGACGATACGCAGGTGCGTCACAGCGGTGAGCTGCTCCAGGAGTACCTCCCAGTCGATCTGTGGGCATCCCTCATACCAGAGGCGGGTGACAGTCTCAGAGTTCAGTCCTACGATCCCTTCGGTAGTGAGCTTGGGGAGGTAGCGAAGTCGAAGCGTCGTGAGCGATTCGGGTAGACGAAGCTCTGTGATAGGGGAGCCATTTGCCAGCACAATATCCGTAAGGACAGTATTCGACGCATCGAGCTTCTTCAGACGGGGATTTCCCGTCAGGTCAAGCGAGCGGAAGGAGGGTGAGCGAAGCCCCGCCACACTCAGCTCTTCAAGCACACGACACGCACCTACGGTGACGGCCGTGAGGGTTGTTTGACCTGTGGCGCATGAGACGTTGAGCTTCGATAAGCGGTAGCACTTGTCGAAGTTCGCCGTACCGACGATGTAGGCACTCACGTCGGAGAGGTCAAGCTCCGCCATACGACTCGCCCCGTAGATGTTCTGCGGGTCGTTGACGATGAGGTCGATGTCCAGCTCAAGTGACACCTTAGAGCCTGCTGCGTCCGCTCTCACCCCTGAGACATGGGGAGCCTTAGAGGTGTAGCCATAGCCAAAGTAGTAGCGCTCGCTGGCCGTGATGCTGATGCGCTTGCGGTCGGAGCTAAACTGATGGGCAAAGTAGAGGCGCAGCGCATCGGCTCGATACGTACCCGCCAGGTGCTGGGCGTCGAGCAGTGCAAAGCGATCGTTAATCATCGCCGTGCGGTGAGCATAGCGTGAGCCCTGCAGACAGTAGAGGTAGTCGATGCCGCTTGCCGTATAGGGCTGGAGGTACTTGTACTCACCGTCCTTGTTGTACGCGCGCTCAGACCAGTTCCTCATGAACTTGCCGTTGAGCATCTCCAGTACGCGCTCCTTACTCATAGTAGCGCGGATCTTCTGCGCCGTCTCGTGGAGCTTGTCGGGAAGAGCTTCTCTGACGAGTTGCCAAAGGAGGGAGTCGTGCCCAGCATAGGCGTAGGAGCCGATCGTCTCGTCGAAGGTATTCTCATCGATGGTGTAGTCGTAGACGACCTTACCATCATTTCGCACCCCGAGGACGGTGTCATTGTCGTAGGGGAGGAAGTGCCAGTGCAGCCCGTCCCACGTGGCGAGCATCATGTTCTTTGCACGCTGGTCCACCATCATAAAGTACTCGGTGAGGACGTACCACCCCGTGAGGCTATCCACGTCGAAGTAGTCGGCCACCTCACGCTTAAACTTGGTGGGGTTGCCCTTGCAGTTGATGATCCACTTCCACAGGCGACGTACGGCAGTCTTCTGTGCCTCGCTGGCGGTGTCCCACTCGACCCCGTCAGGATGGCGGAACTCGAGCGCCGTCTTAAAGCTCGCCATGTTGTCGGTCGTGAACAGAGCGAGTGGCTCGGAGTTGTTGAGGAACTCCAGACACATACACTTGTCGTCCTTGATGAAGCCGAAGACCTCCTCACTGCCACTCTTGTCGTTGTTGAAGTTGTACTTGCCCAGGTAGGTGTTGTGGCCAGCCCCATCGATGTCAAAGAAGGCATCCATCGGGAAGCCGTCGATAGCTATTCGAACGCCCTGCGAAGCCTTCTGGGGAGGTGTTAGAATGCCTGCTCTGCGGAAGGTTTCGTCGATGAGCTTTGCCAGCCCCGTGTTGTGTGTCGAACTCGACTCAGCGAAGTCCGCCTTAATCGTGAAGATCGAAACGGGTACGGCTCCAGGCGTAAAGGCATACTTAAGCTCCTGCTGCTCTACACCTCCCACCGTGAGGGTGGTATTGTACTTCTTCTTGCGGTCGAGGTAGATACGGTAGTTCTTTCGGGGATAGGTCGTGGAAGATGTCCCCTGGATGCGCAGCCCAGCGCCCTTGCAGACGAAGTCATACTGCTTGCCGAATCCCGAGTAGAAGTAGATGTCTACCGATACCTCGAACTTTTTGGTGTTGGTCTCGTTGACCAGGGGGACATTGCCCACGATGCGCAGCACGCTCTTACCCTGACTGCGGAGCTTGTCGAGGGAGACAGCTCCGTCGTCGCCGAGGACATCGTTGCGCTCGTAGAGCGTCACGACCTCAGCA
Source organism: Porphyromonas bobii (assembly GCF_943169685.1). Lineage (NCBI taxonomy): Bacteria > Pseudomonadati > Bacteroidota > Bacteroidia > Bacteroidales > Porphyromonadaceae > Porphyromonas > Porphyromonas bobii. The sequence goes on along the minus strand of NZ_CALPBU010000001.1, from coordinate 68,894 downwards.
GCATCAGGGCGTGAAGCTATGTAATTGCTGAGCACCTCATCGTCGGAGAGTGCGCGGCCATAGAGTCGTACGGCACGAAGACGTACGTCGGCATGCTGGCTGGTCACGTCGATAGGCTTGGAGGCAACCTGCAGGAGGGTATCCGCCTGCCCGTAGCTGACCGCCCCTGAGCGGATGCCGTTGACGTAAATCTCCAGGAGTCGACTCCCCGACTTTGGCTGCACGACAAAGGCGATGCGGTAGAACTCACCTGTGGCAAACTTGGTGACTACAACCGCACCTGACGCGGTGCGCAGCTCGGCTTGCTTACCCGTGACGATAAAGCCGACACCCTTGTCGTCAAGACAGGAGACGACCGCGCCCGTCGATGAGAGGACGTTGTCGGTGCGAAGCTCCAGCTCGATCGTACCGCCAAGCCCCATCGGGTCGGTGGCAAAGAAGGTCGCAGGAATAGTGATGGATGAGCCGTTGACAAGCTGGAGCGACGAGCCGTCCCAGCCACCAGCAGCCCAGTCGAACTGACGGAAGGAGGTGGAGATCCCGCTGCTCTTCCACGTGGCTGGATTAGCCTCGGAGTTGCTGCGTCCGAGTGCTGAGAGAGCGAGGGTCACGCCGTCGGTGACCTCCCCGATGTTAACGTGGCCTTCACGCACGGAGATGGTGAGGTCGTAGCTCACGTCAAGACGCGTGGATAGGCGTGCAGGGATATCCCCTGCAACGACGCTGCGTGAGGTGTAGACCTCCGCGCCTCGGCCCATAGAGAGCGACAGCGCCTCGGAGTCGCCTACCTGGAGTGATAGGTCGGCAGGTTGGCGCTGAGGGTCGTAGAGGGCGTAGCTAAAGCTGTAGCTCGCAAACTGCTCTGCGTCTAGGCGCGGTGAGAGGTGCTCCTCGGCTGGGAGGATGTGGCCATCGTGTCGACGTAGCATGACGCCGATGCGAGGAAGGTCCTCTGTTTTGCCGATGTAGTAGTCAAAGTAGATGCTCTCACTACGGATCTCCTTAGCTCCAATAGTGAGCTCGGCGATGAGCTGAGCTGTGTGACGGCCCTCGTGTGCCCCCTGGAGGGGTACCTGGAAGGTGCCGTTAGTCGTACCCGCACGTGTGACGCTCTGCACGCTGTAGCTCACCCCATCGATGTAGAGGGTGATGGTCTTGTTGCCAACCCCAGTGACAGCATAAGGGATAGCCAGGATGTCCGTTGTAGCGTAGCCTGGTAGTCCAGAGGAGAGGGAGTAGCTTGAGTTAAGCGCAAGAGCGTAGACGGCTACAGAGGTGGCGATCGTGCGCTTCTGCGTCTTCCCCTCGGCGTTGGTAGCCGTGGCGAGTATCTGCACGTCTACTGTTCCTGCCGTGGTGAGGTAGGGCGTAAGGTCAAGGGTGTACATCCCTGCCGATACGTCGGGGATGATCTGCTCCAGGAGCTGGGTCGCCCCTCGACGAATGGTCAGGCGGATAGTCGCCTGCACACCCGTAGGAGCCTCGTCGTTGTCTGCCGACACATGTCGGTAGGTGTAGGTCAGCTGTGCGGTGTCGCCAGCCTTGACGGCCGACTGCGACACCGAGGAGGTGAGGATGATGCGGGTGGTCTGCTGATCACCGCCTCCGCCTCCCTTCCCACCTGCGGGGAGGTCAACAGAGGCTACCTCGCCCCCCTGCTTGTTGGTGAGCTTGAGCGTGACGGTCTGCTCGTCCTCTGAGAGCTGAGCATCCATCCCTGCAATGGTGGCACGCTCTACCTCGTTGAGCTTGGCCGTGACTGCAGCGTTAGATACGGCGTTGGTACTCTCCGCGCTGAGGGTGTCATCGACAGCCACCTCATCGATGGAGATAGCCACGTTGCCCGACTCGTCAGGGAGCGACTTGACCCCATTGAGCGTGACGCTCTGTACCGTGCCACTCTTGGTCTCGATGTTGACGATGCCCGATTCGTCAGGAGCGACAGTGCTGCCGTTGACTGCCACACCCTGCACTGGTGCTTTGGGGATGGTGAGGTCAACGTTACCACGAGAGTCGGGAGGGAGGTTCGTACCGCCCACGGAGATGCTCTGCACGGGGGCTTGAGGCACACGGATAGGCTTATAGCTACCGTCGCCTGCAAGGTAGTGATCCTCGCCAGCATCAGTCTTGATGAGGTCTACCTTTGTCTTATCTTCGTCCGAGTAGGGGTTACTAAGGTGCACCTGCAGATGTGCAACTTCCGTGTAGCCTGCCCCTGTGTACACGTAGATACGCCCGTTGTCCGCTGCCGTAGGGTGAGCATCGTCATAAACGGCAACGAGGTTGCCACGGCGTAGGGGCTTGTCGTCGTCGCCAGTGGGAGTCGTATCCGACTTCATCGCCGAGATGGAGGTGTACACCTTACGTACGCCGAGTGCTCCACCTTCGCGCTCTACCTCGGCGACATAGGCGGCGACATCGCGGATGAGGTAGCCGAGCTCTTCGGGGGTGATTGAGCCCGATTCAGTCTTGGACGCGAGGGCCTCGGCACGTTTGATGAGGTCTATCTGAGAGTTGTTCATACGAGAGAGTAGTCTGTCTTAATGAGAGCAAAGGCATTAAGCCCATGACCGTCAAATTCGTTGATGCGCTGGCCCTCCTTCTGCAGCGAGATGTTGCCCCCTGCGATGATGATGTCGTAGGTCGTCCTTTGCCAGATATCTACTACGTTGCGAAGGGAGAAGTAGAGCTTGTTGGAGTTGGGTCCATCGATGGTGTACATCGTATTCACAGCATCTGTTGATCTGATGACATTGTTATCGATGGGAATATGCAGCTCGCAAGCCCTAAATCTATGGAGTCCGTTGATAACATGGAGATTCATGTTGCCGACCTGCTTGCCATCGCGAAGGATACGGTAGCTGTCAACCTTCGCCTCCTCGCTCCTCGGGATGAATGGGCGTGGGTTGCTGCTGTTGTTAGCTGATAGCTTGTACGCAATGTAGGCCCTGTCGGATGGACGCTCACGAACAGCTATCGCGGTCTTTCGCACGCGGGTTGGATGCGTGCTTCCGTCGGCAAAATCCATCGAGCGACTCTCATCGGCCGAGGGGACAAGGTAGATCTCTGATGGGAGGTTGCCCAGGCCGAGGCCATTAAAGAGCATTTCAGTCTCGTCAACATCATAGATAGCCCCCCCAATAATGGCGTGTCCTGGGGATATGAAAATGCGTGCGCCTCCACTCGTTTGATCACCTGAGATGTAGCATCCGTCAAGGATGCCGTCGCCGCAGAGGCTTGCTAGTAGTGCGACACTACTAGTGATGTTGTCGCTGAGTTGCTTGAGGTCGTCGAGGGAGATAGGCTGCCCGCCCTCAGTGAATTTAATCTCATTCATAGTCGTAGTATTCTATCTTGTATGTTCTGCCAGCAGGCTTATAGATGTTGATGAATCTGATGATTTCAGCTTCCTCGCTACGAAGGAAGGAGGGGATGTGGACGATGAAGTCAGGCTCGTGCTTCCCCTCATGCGCGAAGCTGAGGTAGAAGGGGTCTTGCCGCTCGGAGATTAGGTGTAGGTGAAGCGGTGCATTCCCCTCCGATGAGAAGTAGAGGTAGAGCTGCTTATCGTCCGTGTCGGTTATATAGATCGCTCCTGGAGAGAGTCTATACTTCTCGTTAAGCGCAGCGACGAGGGAGAAGGTCTGCCCCGTAGTGTTGAGCCGTCGGTGCACGTCTCCACGGAATTGACCGAATCTGTCAAGGAGTCTCCTGAGTGGAGTTAGTAGTGCTCGTAGGATAGCGAGGAGTACCTTTGATCGGAGAACTGGAGGGAGCATATCCGCCGCGAACTTGAGCGGGTCGAATTTATACCACATAGCGAAGCGTTGAGTTGAGGTCGTCAGAGATTATTGAACCGCTGAATGCGGTGTAGTTATTGCCGTCAATGCTCTTGTATGTGCCGGCGTCTGGGCGTGCAGAGCAGTCACCGAGGATGACATCTGTGACACCTTCGACGGCTTGGATAGCGTCGACGAGCTTCGTCTTGTTGAATGTGCCACCGAATGTGATGCCGCCGAGGTAGGCGTTGATAGCTTCTTCTACAGGTCGCGCACCATCTCGATAGCGCACACCCTGAGGGGAGAGGATCATCGGGTCGGCATAGATAGTCGCTGATATGCGGATGTGGTCCGCGGGGGAGGTGCGCACAGAGATGACAACGCCTGCTGGCTTGAGTGTACGGATATATGCTTCGAACGCCGTTAGTACCTCTTTCGATAGTGCTTCGGGGCGCCCGCTCTTTTCTCCTGAGACAAGGATTTGTATGCTCCCGCCACGGTCGCGGACTGCGGCGTACTTGACCACCCTACGCCCCTCGTCTATCTTGTCATAGCGATACTGCATCGTCGCCTCATCAAGGGAGAGCTTGTCGCCATGTTGATAAGCCAGCGCCTTGTGATAGTACCAAGGCACTGTGGCCACGATAGCACGCTCAAGCGTGCGCTCAACGTCATCACGGTGCCCATCGAAGATGCGCTCCACAACATGGTGCGCAGCTGCTACGATGAAAAAGAGGATATTCTCCAGGCTGACCAGCGAAAAGGCTGAGCGGAAGGTGTCCCCCTCCTTGAGCTGGTACTTCTCGCGGATGACTGGATCAGCCATGAATGCATCGGTCATCTCTCGCTTAATTTCGTCTACGGTTCTTGCCATGTCTATAGTCGGTGTGGTCGAGAAGGCTCGCTTTCTATCTGCCATGGGGAGTTTTGGGTTTGGTCACTCTCAGATAGGCGTGGAGCACCTCCTATTGTAATGGTCCCTTTAGCTACCATCTTGAGCCACTCGATGGCGCGATCATAGCGAGCCTTTCTCAGTTCAGATATCTTGTAAGGGTTGTGAAGCGAGAAGAGGTGATAAATGGCAATGTCAATGGCGTACATCAGTATGAGAGCGTGTCGTTCTGATCCACGAGCATTGAAGATTGCTTCCGTATCATAACTCTTCATGAGGTAGCCTTGCATCTCCCCTACGGCTCGGTCTTCACAGACCTCGACGATTTCGGGGTCGTAGTCGGGGTTGGGAACACCTGCGCTCCGCTCGCGCCGAACGAGTGAGTCAAGTATCTCTCTATGGATGGAGCTATTGTAGTCGGATGGATCGATGAAATTACCTGTAGGCATAGTGCTATAGTCTGTGAGGGTTGTTGCGTCGGAATTCGCCGAAGCCAATGGTGGTAGGAGGCTCCAACTCTAGGAGCTTTTCGTCAAGGATGTGTATCCCCCCCTCGAGTGAGTCTGGTCCGTCGGCAGGGTAGGGCAGGTGCATTTCAAAGAGCTTGCACTGATCAATGAGTTCTTTCATCATTGGGTTATCCTGCTCCTCGACATTAAAGACCCATCGCGCTTCGCGGTCTATCGGCTCTAGGCGGGTTTCGATACGTGTGGCTTTATCCGTCTTTTTCTTCTCGTCAGGTCGTATGTAGAGGTTCATCTTCCGCCGTTTATTCTCTTCGTGCAAGAGAGGGCGAAAAACCTGCTGGAAAAATGGGTCTTGCAGCTTGTTGTTTTCGATGAAATGATACACTGGGCAAGCCCCACCGACGAACTTCTCAAGCTCAAAGTACCAACTGATGAATGTAGCATTGGTAGCGTGCCCGAGATATCCACGAATGATGTAATAGCGCTCCTTGTGCTTACCCATCAGCCATAGTGACTTGGTTGAGCTCTTTCGGCTTTTACTGTCGGAGTAAGCAGGGTCTCCATAGGCGACCAGGAAGCGGAACTTTGATAGGTCGGGGACCTTGCCAACGGGGAGTAATTTGAGGATCTTCCCTTCAGCTATTGGATTGTTGAAGTATTCGGCTTGCTGTGACCGCTTGCTGATCTTCGATAGTACTCGGTCGATCTTCTCTTCGCTGTTCTTCTCAGGCCAGGTACTACGCCCCTGCTTATCTCGGATGTTCACAATGTCCCAGTGGTTAGCCTGCTTGCCAGCTCGAGCAACACAACAGTCTCTAGCTATTATGTTGCCACACCACAGCACAAGGAGGGGCTCCGAGATGTCTCGCGTACCATAGAGCGCTTGCTCCCACCATTCCCATTTCTTTTTTAGGGTCTCCTGATTTCGGCAGTCCTCGTCGGTATCGTAGTCGTCGAGGTAGAGCACGTCAGGTCTGGCGTACTCATTTCGAGCACCACGAGGAGCAGACCCCGCGCCCATGGCGAGGAACATACAGCCACATCTAGCTGTGAACTCACTTTCCGTCCAGGCACCAAGGGTCTTCTGCTCACCATAGAGTTGACGTAATCGGGGGTTGCTTGTGAGGGCTACGCGATAGGGGGTGAGAAGTCGTATGGCAGCATCCTCCGTTGCAGAGGCGCAAATGATGAACTTCTTGCGACCTGTGAGAGCGAGGTAGAGGAGGGCAAACATCGCCACCGTGCTCTTCGCTAGACTACGTGCCCACGAGAGTACTTCATACCACTCCTCGTGCTCTATGATGCGGAGGATGGCCTTTTTCTGAAAGTCCGCAGAGGGGTATTTTGCATAGGCTGGGAAGATATGCTGTATCCAGCGTATAGGATCGGCTTCTAGTTGTAGGCGTAGAGCCTCCACCTCATGCGCTGCGAGGGAGGTGTCAACAAATATGTTGCTCTGCATTGAGCGGTGGAACTCTTCCCACCTTGCAAGGGCTTGTTTTTCCGATTGATTCATACCTTGCGCCCTCCCCCGCTGATGTGTTGGATGTATGCGTTAAAGAGTGCACCGAGTGCTTTTGCTTTGTCGGTGTCACTCTCTCTGACCCATGCTGTCATACCCATGGCCACGTTCACGAGATCTTCAATGCCAACCTCTTTCTCGAGCTTCTGGATGGCTGCAGCAAGCTTATTGAGAGAGTCTGCTTCGGCTGGGGTGGCCCAGCGCTCTGCAAGTGGACGTTTGAGAATAGACTCGTTAATGTTGGCTATCTGCTGGCGAAGCTGACGAATCTGCTCGGCTGGTGAAACCGAGGTCGCTGCTTTAAGCTCTTGCCAATGGTACGTCTTTGCCCACCTCACGATGGTCTGGCGCGATACACCTATGATGTTGGCTACTTCATCTTGAGTGTATCCGCTGTCTACGTAGAGGCGCTGTGCCATCTCGCGCTTGTTGCTGTTGGGGGTATCTTGAGTCTTTGCCATGTGACCTGTTGTTTCGTTCTTTCCTGAGGCAAAGTTCGCACGCAATAGGGGCTTTTCGCAAATCGAATTTTCATCATCTAACCTTCTGTTTATGTCATATAATCAGAGTGTTATGTGTGTAAAATGCGATTTGCGAAAAGATGGTATGTGCCCATAAATTTGCTCCCAAAAGAACAGCACTCATGGCACGTAGAACCTCCATTTTCAATGTCCTGCCCTCCTCCTCTGGCGAGGTGGCTATCCTTCTCTATGGTGAGATTGGCATGTACTCGGATATCACCGATGCACGTGTCGTTGCCGAGCTTCTCGAGCTCTCCCGCACGTATAGCAAGATTGATGTGCGCATCAATAGTATCGGTGGCGACGTGTACACTGGTCTGGCGATCTACCAGGCGCTGCATGATAGCAAAGCAGATATCACCATCTATATCGATGGGGTTGCTGCAAGTATGGCCGCTATCATAGCATTGTGCGGTAAACCGCTCTACATGTCGCCATACGCCAAGCTCATGCTCCACAATGTGAGTGGTGGCACATATGGGAACAGCCACGATCTGCGTCAGATGGCAGAGCAGATGGAACAACTGCAAGGGGATTTAGCACGAATGATCGCAGGTCGCCTACAGCAGTCTCCTGAGGATATTGAGGCAAAGTACTTCAATGATGGGCAAGACCACTGGCTTACGTCTCAAGAGTGTCTTTCAATGGGGCTTATCGATGGGGTCTACTCGATGGACCATGACGACGATAGTCCTACCAACTCTTCCTCCGCAGAGGAAATACGTAAGTACTTTGATAACCGCCTGAACAAACAGGCACAAATGATAGATAACATGGCACTAATCGATGACATCCGTAAGAGTTGTCCAGCGTTCTCCAACACCGCCACTGAGGCTGATGTCACGAGAGGCGTACAGGACCTCTATCAGCAGAAGCAGGCGCTTGCTGAGGAGAACCAAACGCTTCGCGCGCAGCTCTCTCAGCTCCAAGCGCAGGAGACGGAAACTTTCCTCCACGCAGCGGTTGAGGCTGGGAAAATCACCCAGGAGCTCCTGCCGCACTACACTGCCCTCATGCAGTCTAATCCAGACGCTACCCGTCAGCTCATTAATTCGATCCCTCCATCTGCACAAGCGACGCCTAAGAAGAACCCCTCTTTCGCACGCCGATATATCGAGACGGGGGAAGGGGGAGCACCTTCCAGCAAGTTCGCAAACAAGACTTGGGATGAGCTGGATAAGGCCGAGCTTCTCAGTGAGTATAAGGAGGTCGACTTTGAAGGCTTCAAGGCGCTCTTCCGTGAGCGCTTCGGCACGGAGTATAAGGGCTGACCTTCCGACGATAAACCAACCTATTAACCAAAACAAACAATTATGCCTTTACAGACCGAAGTCTGGATCGAAACCCTGCAAGAGAACTTCTTCCCAGACAACTCCTTTGTGCAGAAGTCGGAGGATGACTCCCAGTACGTGGACAACAAAATTGTCCATGTGCCCAATGCAGGCAGACCCAGCAAGGTGCAGGTAAACCGCACCACCAAGCCCGCTCAGCCTACAGAGCGAACGGACCAGGATCTCACCTATGAGCTGGATGAACTCACTAGTGATCCCGTGCACATCTCTCACGCTGACACTGTCGAGCTGTCCTATAACAAGCGCTCCTCAATCATCCTCAATGACAAGGAGGAGATGCGTCGTGTCGCCTCTGAGCTCATCCTGCAGCGCTGGGCGAAGGGGGCTGATTCGGCACACACCATCCTGACTGATGGCGCACAGCGCGATGCTCACACCACACAGGGTACAGGTCGTCGTCTGAAGATGACCGATAAAGTCGTCCACCAGATTGCTATCCGCATGGACAAGCAAGATCTCCCAGCCACAGGCCGCTATCTGATCATTGACTCAGATATGTATGCCGACCTTCTTGATAGCCTTACGGAAGCGAACCGAATGGCCTTCCTGGCTTCGGCCGATGTATCAAAGGGGACGGTAGGTCGCCTCTACAACATTGACATCTTCTCTCGCAGTACGGTGCTACGAATGAAGGCCAATGGAGAGCTTATTACAACTCCCGATGGAGGCGATGCAACCGAGGTTGCAGCAGGCTTTGCATGGCAGAAGAGTTGTGTGTCTCGTGCCATGGGCAAGATCGAGATGTTCGCCAGTGAAAAGGATCCGCAGTACTACGGAGACATCTACTCCTTCCTGATGCGCCTTGGCGGTAGCCACCGACGCTACGACAAGAAGGGGCTCTTCCTGATTGCGGAGGGTAACGTCTAACAGCAACGATCATGGCACAGTTACCACGAGTTAAAATCACCTTTGCCGAGGGCAACCTCGGCAAGGTGGGCGACTCTCCCGATGGGCTCCTCGCTCTCATGGTCGCCTCTACGGCCGTTGGCTCAACTTACGAGCTCGGCAAGACCTATTCCATTCGATCGGTTGGAGACCTGAAGGGCCTTAAGGTCACAGGGAAGAACAATGCTGTCCTCTATAAGCACGTGCGTGAGTTCTATGCTGAGGCTGGTGAAGGTACGGAGGTCATCATCTATGGCGTCGAGAAGACGAAGACGATGACCGAGCTCTGTACGAAGGGGGACACCGAAGAAGATGCTGGTGAGCTCCGTAAGCTCATCACCCTGTGTAAGGGCCGACTGCGCGCAGTGGCCATCGCCCTGGATGCGCAGGATGAACCTGAGGCCGCAGAGGGGATCGTTGCTGATGTCCTCTCCGCTATTCCCAAAGCGCAAGAGACCGCAGTGTATGCAACCGAAGCGCTCTATGCACCACTCTTCGTCATCCTTGAGGGTCGTGGCTTCAAGCGTCAGGGGCTCAAGGACCTTGGCGAGCTCGCTTGCAACAGAGTAGGGGTCTTCGTCGGTGACACCCAGCCTGATGGCAAGGGTGCTGCTGTTGGTCTCCTGGCTGGTCGCATTGCGGCAAGTGCAGTGCAGCGCAACGTAGGTCGCGTGCGAGATGGCAAGATCGCCGCCGATGCAATCTATCTGAGCGGTCAGCCCATCGAGCAGCAGACAGGTGCTGTCGCCGACCTCTACACTAAGGGGTATATCTGCCCTCGTCAGTATGTCGGCCGCGCAGGCTTCTACTTCTGCGACGATCGTCTGGCGACGAGCGAGTCTGACGACTATGCTCATGTAACTGCACGCCGAACGATCGACAAGGCCTACCGCATCGCCTACGATAGCCTCCTCTCCTTCCTTCTTGACGAGCTTGAGCTTGAAGCTGACGGCACGCTGCACCCTGCAACCGTGCGTAGCTGGGAGCAGGAAATTACGTCGGCTATCGACCGAGCTATGACTGCCAAGGGGGAACTCTCTGCCGATGATTCTACGGGTAGCGCTTGTCGCTTTGAGATCCTGCCTACCAATGTCCTTGCGACGTCGGAGGTGCGAGCAAAGCTCTCGGTACGCCCATTCGGCTATGCTCGCTACATCGACGTAGAGCTTGGCTTCGCAGCTGTAACATCTAAGTAATCCTACTCCAATGAACATCTACAACGGACGCGAGTACGAGTGGATGACCATTACCCTGCTCCTCGGCGGTCGTCGTGTCACTGGTCTCCGTGGCATTGAGTACACCGCCGAGCAGGAGCAGGAGCCCATCTACGGGGCTGGGAGCCAGCCAATGGCTGTCCAGCGTGGTAACATCAAGTACTCTGGTACAATCACCCTTACGGGGAGTGAATTCCACCTCCTGCAGAAGGCTTGTGGTGGAAGCATCCTAGGAGCTTCGACAACCATCGTGGTGTGCTATGGCGACCCCTCTCAGGGCGATGTCATCCACACCGACACGCTTGTCGGCTGCACCTTTAGCAAGGAGGAAGACAAGTGGAAGCAGGGGGATAAGTTCACTGAATATGCCCTCCCCTTCACCTTCCTGCGCAAGCAGAGTGCATAGTCCTTCGAACGCTTTTTAATCTGTATAAAAATGGAATTCAAACCCGAACAAATCGAATCGTGGAAGAAGCAGCATGGCAAAGATGCCATCTTCCTCATCGTCGTAGAGGATAAGAGCTGCGCTATCCGCAAGCCTACCCGCCAGGAGTTCAGCTTCGTATCAGGAATTAAGGATCCTATCCAGCTGTCGGAAACGCTCTTTAAGCAACTCTGGCTGGATGGCGACAAGGAGATCCTTGAGGATGACGACTACTTCCTGCCTGCTATTGGCAAGCTGGATGAAGTCCTCAAGCAGAAGGAGGCCTCAGTAAAAAAGCTCTGAGGGAGGCGGAGGTTATCTCCTCCTCCGAAGAGCAACAGGTTTCCTGGGAGAGCTTCCTCTTCTTTGACACCTACATCCGCTACTACTTACACCTAGACCCCGATACGCTGCCCGATCATCAATGGGCGGCCACAATCAACTATCTCAACGAGCTCCGAAAGCTCGAAGCCCAAAGCAATGGATAAGCAGCTAAAATTCTTCATCAACCTCCAAGCCAGGCAGGAGAATGTCTGGTCAACGGCTCGAGGAGTTATTAGCGCTCTCGACAATATCGAAAGTAAGGCTAAGCGTGTTGGCGCGTCCATCAGCAAGGCTTTCAGCTTTTCTAACTTGGGTAGCCAGCTTAGTAGCATCCCTGGCTTTGCGCTGCTAACCAACCCTTACGCCCTCATCGGCGGAGGGCTGGCGGCAGTCTCAAAGATTGGGATGCAGGCAGAGCAAACGAGTATCGCGTTTCAGACGCTTGTCGGCAATGGAGAGCGGGCAAATCAGATGCTCGGGGAAATCGCTGAGTTCGCTGACCGAACGCCTTTTGACCGAATGCAACTCACAGAAGGAGCAAAACAGATGCTCTCTTTTGGGATTGAGGCAGACAAGGTAACGGGGTATATGCGTCAGCTGGCGGATATCTCGGGGGGGGATGCCCAAAAGTTTTCCACGTTGTCGCTTGTCTTTGGCCAGGTGAATGCAGCAGGCAAGCTCATGGGGCAAGACCTTATGCAGTTCGTAGGTGCTGGTTTCAACCCGCTTAAGGAGCTCTCTAAGATGACAGGTGAGAGCTTCGAATCCCTCCAGGAGAAGATGAGTAAGGGTCAGATCACTGCGAAAAATGTAGCACAGGCAATCGCTCATGCGACTGGTGAAGGCGGGCAATTTCATGGAATGATGGATGCACTGGGTTCATCTGGAGCTGGGGCATGGAACACCATGATGGGAGCTATACAGAGTGGAGCTGTCAGTATCTACGAGCAGGTCAAGCCCTACCTCTTAGACCTCTTCGAGGTCGTTGGGAAGTATGTGCCGAAGGTCTTCGCAGTCATTGGCGGAGTCATCAATGCTGTTGTCGGTACGGTGCGATTCTTCGAGCGTTGGAAGACGACAATCCTTATCATCACAGGGATCATCGTCTCACTCACCATCGCTGTCAAGCTACAGCGGATCGCGCAGTATGGGCTTGCCGCCGCATCGCTTATTGCCAAGGGTGCTATGACGGCACTCGCGGGCGCACAAGCTGCCCTCAACGCCGTACAGGCAATGAGCCCACTAGGGATGATTGTCCTCACAATCGGAGTGCTCATCACAGTAGTCGTTGCCTGTTGGAATAAGTTCGCAGGTTTTCGTGCCTTTATCCTCACGATGTGGGACACGATTAAGGGCTTCGGAGCTATCATCAAAGAGTACGTGACCAACCGAATTAACGAGCTGCTCGATGCTGTGGGCAACGTCGGCAAGGCGATCAAGCTACTCTTTGAAGGAGATTTCTCTGGTGCTGCCAATGCCGTAGGCGATGCTGCTAAGGGCTTCGTCGGCGTCAATAGCGCCACGCAAGCCTACCAGTCGTCTAAGGACCTCCTCAGTGGCGTTGGATCTGGCTACGACAAGCACCTCGCAGAAGAGATCGCCAAGGACGAGGCTAAGAAGCGGAATGACGGAAAAGAGACTGCGTCGATATCCGTCCCTGGCCTACTCGGGAGTAGCAGTAGTGAGAGCGTCATCTTTGGCTCGGGAAGCGAGAAGGGGAGCAAAGGTAAGGGTAAGGGTGGCCGTGGAAAGACAGGCGACGCAATAGCCACTGGTGGTACGCGCAACACGCAAATCACGATGAATATCGGCAAGCTCGTCGAGCGCATTCAGGTGTCCATGATGGACAAGACCGATACCGCCGAGCTGGAGCGTAGCATCATCTCAGTGGTCAACCGATCGCTGGCCATAGCAACAAGCACTGACCGATGACAACATTCGAGCTTGACACTATAATTAGGCGGCTGCCAATACCTCCACCCTTCATCTTCAATCGAGCAGGGGTGTACCTCCCTGAAGGAGATCTCCCCGAGGTAGATATACCTCTCTCTGAGGAGGAGCTTGAGGAGGTGCAGACGAATGCCCTCGGCCTGCCGATGGTCTTCCCCGTGTCTCTGGCACTTGAGGGTGAGGAGCCGTGGCTGCTACCTCAGGAGCCGATGATCACCATAACGGGGCAGCATATCCTCACGAAGAGGCAGGTATCAAAGGGGAAGATCCGTGGTTCCGTCAAGGAGCGCTGGACGCTCGATGACTACAGCATCAGACTTGAGGGAGTGCTTATCGGACCCGATGGACGATATCCGAAGGAGGATGTGCAGCGCCTGCGCAAGTACCTTGAGGCAGCCAAGGTATCCGCCTATTGCCCCCTTCTGGAGCTCTTCGGTATCACGCGCATTGTTTTCGAGTCATGGGAGTTCCCGCACACCTCAGGTGATGCTAACCAGAACTTCTCTCTCCAGGCAGTGAGTGACGATACCTATAAGCTCCTGCTCACTCGTCGAGACCTCACCAAGTAGTCAGCTATGTACACGATGATTTCTGACATCAAGATAGGTGGCTACCAGCTCTCGATGCTCGACAAGGTGGAGATACACTCCTCGGTGGAGCTCCTCGCAGACACGGCTAAGATCACACTCCCTGCCGCCGAGTACAACAAGGCGCTCGACGTTGAAGATGCAATCCATCGTGGAGATGCCGTCACAATTCGCTTAGGATATGAGGAGACGGGGCTCGTTGAGGAGTTCACTGGCTACCTGCAGCGCATTGCCACTGATAACGGTGACTTGACGCTGACCTGCGAAGACGACCTCTTCCTCTTTCGCAAACCTCTCAAGGATGCCGTGCTGAAGAAGGTCGGGCTATCAAGCCTGTTATCACGCATCATTAAAGAGGTGGGACTGTCGCTCAAGGTCAAATGCACCTACTCCTGGGTGTACGATAAGTTCATTATCAAGTCGGCGACCGCCTATGATGTACTCAAAAAGGTGCAGGAGGAGTGCGGAGCCGACATCTACCTGCGCGACGGGGCGCTCCATCTACACCCTCCAGGAGAGGTCATCGGACAAGAGCGTCTATATGACTTCGCCTATAATGTTGAGTCCGCTGACCTCACCTACCGCAAGGCGGAGGATAAGAAGTACCAGATAACTGTCAAGGCACTCTTACCCGATGGGAAGGTGCGCGAGATAGAGGTCGGTACTCCTGGAGGAGACAAGATCACCGTCAAGTGTCCTACCTCTGACGAGGTGAGTATGCGGCTGCGCGGTGAGACCGAGCTGAAACGGCGCACCTTCGACGGATACGACGGAAGCATCGACACCTGGCTTGTTCCTGAGTGTCGTGCAGGCGACACCGCAGAGATACACGACCCTGACTACCCACATAAAGAGGGTACTTACTTCGTTCGCTCCGTTACGACGGAGTTCAGCTCATCTGGCGGAAAGCGGAAAATCGAGCTGGGCTTTAGACTTAGCTAATAATGGACCCATATCGCGAGCTACACGAGCACCTCAGACGTATAGCTGGAGGAGCTCCAGCAACCCTCTACCAGGGAGTAGTCACACAGGTCTCCGACCTTACCTGTGAAGTCTCCATTGATGGACTGCATGTTCCAGACGTGCGCCTAAGGGCATCTACCGAGGTGGATGGTGCGCAACTATTGATGCGCCCCGCCGTAGGTGCAGTTGTCATCATGGGGACGCTCACAGGTGATCTTGACCACCTGGTTGTGCTTTCAATGGATAGAGCCGAGGAGGTCATTATCAACGGTGGTGAGCTCGGCGGGCTGATCAAGGTCCAGGAGCTGACGAAGAAGCTCAACACACTAGAGAGGGAGATCAACGACATCAAGCAGGTACTCTCAAGCTGGACTCCCGTGCCTAATGATGGCGGAGCGTCGCTGAAGGCAGCCGTTGCCTCCTGGGCAGGTAAACGTCTCACCCCATCAAGGCGTGAGGATTATGAAGACACTAAAGTGACACATTGATATGATAGGCATCACGCTTACCGCCGACTACGAGCCTCGCATCCGCCTTGTGCGCGACGAGGAAGGGCGCATCATCGAGGGGCTTACTCTCGGTGAGACGCTGCCGCAGAATCAAGCCCTGATACTCACCCTACATCAGGGTGAGCTTAAGGAAGCCCCTGCTGTCGGGTGCGGTGTCTCAGATATGCTCCTTGACAACCAGCCACTGTACTGGCGAGCTCGCATTCGCGAGCAACTTGAGATGGACGGGCAAACTGTCAACTCCATCAAAATAACAACCTCGGGCATCCACATCGACGCCCACTACTAACTCTATTATGCGCAAGCGCCTTACTGTCCAACTTTGGATAGCCGTCCTCCTCACTCTCTCGGGCATAGCACTCGTCTGGACGGCGTTCCTTGTCGTCCCTCGAGGGGAGATCCACAACTCCGTGCTCCTTGCATTTGGTGAGATGTCGACCTTCGCTGGGGCGCTCTTCGGGGTCGACTACAAATATCGGCTCAACAAGTACATGTATCAGCCGCCTAAACAAGGCACTAATCAACAAGACGATGAGCAAGAGAACGATTAACTACATCGCCGTGCACTGCACGGCTTCCCCCCAAGGGTGGGGAGTGAAGGAGCTCCAGCAGGTCTTCCAGCAGCGTGGCTTCCAGCGACCTGGCTATCACTATGTAATCACGGCTGACGGGGTCGTGCATGCGATGCAGCCCGAGGAGCTTATCAGCAATGGGGTCAAGGGATACAACTCGGAGACTATCAATGTCGCCTACGTAGGTGGCATCGACAAGTCGGGGAAGGGTGTCGACAATCGCACTGATGCCCAGCGCTCCTCACTCCGCAAGCTCCTCGGCGAGCTTCGTAGTCGATACCCCAAGGCTAAGATCCAAGGACATCGCGACTTCTCTCCTGACACCAATGGTAACGGTATCGTAGACCCGTGGGAGCGCATTAAAGAGTGCCCCTGCTTCGATGCTATTCCTGAGTATGCAGACCTGTAGAGCTATGAGACGAGTAGATAAAGAGCGCCTGCTGCTGTTCCTCGCGCTCATCCTCTTTTGGTCGCTGATCCTCGTATCGCTTTCATCTTGCGGAACGACAAAGACTGCCGTAGTCAAGGGTGAGCGTCGCGTGGAGTGGAGCGAACGAAGCAGCGTGCAACGTGATAGCATCTATGTGCATGACAGCGTGTACATCCACTCCAAGGGGGATACTGTCTACCTGGAGCGGTGGCGTACACGCATCCGCGATCGAACGCAGCACGACACCATTTATTTACAAAAGGTAGACAGTGTGTATGTGGAGACGCAGGTGAAAAAGACCAGTGCAATCGCCGATATCAACTCTACGCTACGAGTACTCGGCTGCACCGCTGTCATCATCGCTGTCATCATCTTCATCCTCAAGATACGTAAACGATGGATGTGACGACGCTACCTGGGCAGACCCTGTGGGATGTCGCCGTGGCAACGAAAGGGTCCTGGGAGGCGGGCATTGATATGGCTCGATCTGCTGGCGTGTCGATGACTGGACCTCAAAAGGCGGGATCTGTGTATCCAGTTCCGCCAAAGACCTACGATCGTACGATGGAGCGATATGCCCTCACGCATCGCCTGGAGCCTGCTACCGCGGGCGCAATATCGACGCTTTCAGTACGCATATTCACCTCCGCGTTCTCCGCGGAGTTCAGCTAATAGACTATGGCCACAGATAACAAGGTTAACGGATGCGGAGCCTGCTCAGGCTTTCTTCGCTGGCTTAAGCCTCCGCACTACGAGTTCTTCCAGAAGGAGTGCGTTCAGCACGATGTTCGCTATAACATTGGGGGAACGGAGCAGGATAGACAGCAAGCGGACTTCGTCCTCTTTCAGGATATGGTAGGGCGGTCTATCGACTATTTCAAGGGTCGCAAGGCGGGATCACAGACGTGGTTCATCGTCCTCTCCTACCTCTACTACAAGGCTGTTCGCCTCTTCGGCAAGAGCCAATTCAACTACAAGTAACTTCTTCCCTGGTCGGGGTATAAGAAAGCCCCCGACCTTCGTAAGTGGACTCTCACCTCACACTTACAAATATGCGCCGATACGCAAAGGTCGAGGGCTTAATGCCTTTCCTTTCGTATCGGCGCATTGCTATTATGTAGTGTGGGTGAGAGACCGCAAAAATACAACGATTTATCCTAAATGAGAACCCCTATTACCTATTATGGCGGTAAGCAGACGATGCTCAAGCATATCCTGCCTCTAATCCCTTCGCACACCCTCTATACAGAGTCCTTCTGTGGTGGCGCGGCTGTCTTCTTCGCTAAAGACCCTTCTGATGGGGAGGTGATCAACGACCTCAACCAGCAGATGACCAACTTCTACGAGATGCTCAAGACGGAGTATGACCTCCTGAAGGCCCGTGTTGATGTCACAGTGCACTCGAGGGATATCCACGCACACGCAGCCCACATCTTGGAGTACCCGCAGTTCTTCACTCGTATGGATCGAGCGTGGGCCGTCTGGGCACTCTCTAAGATGAGCTTTGCCAGCATGCTCGATGGGACTTTTGGATACGACTTCGGAGGAGGGATGCCCAAAAAGCTCCGCAACGCCAAGGAGGAGTTCGGTGAGCACCTCGCCCGCCGTCTGGATAATGTCACGATTGAGAATAGGGATGCCCTCGAGGTAATCCGATGCTATGATACGCCCGACACCTTCCACTTCGTCGATCCTCCCTATGTGGGGAGTGACTGCGGGCATTACGAGGGCGTGTTCGGCGAGAGCCACCTGCTGGCTCTCCTTGACCTCCTTACAGAGGTCAAGGGTAAGTTCATGCTAACTATGTTCCCTGATGATAATATCGAGCGATATGCTACGGTGCACGGGTGGCACATCCATCGTATCGAGCGCACGATCTCCGCCTCTAAGACCTCCCGACGCAAGCAGGAAGAATGGATGGTGTGCAACTATGTCAAGGAGGAGGAGCCGACCCTATTTGACTGATGCAAGAAGGGCGTTCGGATGGTTGCCGAACGCCCTTGGTATATTCCCCGAAAATGTGACGCTTCGTTTCTTCTCAGCGGTGTGTGGGGGTGTACGCTTCGTTTGCGATGTGCCGCACGCTTCGTTTTGCGGATTATACATATAAAGTAGCTTCGCGCCCCACATCCCCCAAGGGAGATCTGGAGCGCGAAGGCCTATAGCAGTGTGTAGTGTGTCGGTGATCCCTTAGCCAAGGAAGCTCAGGAGGATACCAGCTGCGACAGCTGACCCAATAACCCCGGCGACGTTAGGCCCCATGGCGTGCATAAGGAGGTAGTTCGTAGGGTCGTATTCCAGACCAAGCGTCTGAGAGATACGTGCGGAGTCAGGCACAGCAGAGACACCAGCATTCCCGATGAGAGGATTGATCTTGTTCTCTGGCTTGAGGAAGACGTTGAAGAACTTGACGAAGAGGATCCCGCTCACCGTAGCTACGACGAAGGAGAATGCCCCGAGTCCGAAGATCAATACTGAGTTACCCGTGAGGAATTCCGTGGCCTGGGTCGAAGCACCTACCGTGACACCGAGGAGGATCGTGATCGTATCGATCAGCGGCCCCTTAGCTGTGTCAGCAAGACGCTTCGTGACACCACTCTCGCGAAGGAGATTACCAAAGAAGAGCATCCCTAAGAGGGGCAGTGCAGGCGGTACGAGCATCGTCGTCAAGAGAAGTCCAGCGATAGGGAAGATGATCTTCTCCGTCTGAGAGACCTGACGAGGACGCTTCATGCGCATTACACGCTCCTTCTTCGTCGTCAGAAGACGCATGAAGGGAGGCTGGATCACGGGCACCAGAGCCATGTAGGAGTAAGCCGACACGGCGATAGCACCGAGGAGATGAGGAGCCAAGCGGTTCGAGAGGAAGATAGCCGTCGGGCCATCTGCTCCACCGATGATACCAATAGCCCCTGCTTCAGTTGGCGTAAAGCCCAGCTGTAGAGCCGTCATATAAGCTGCAAAGATACCGAACTGTGCAGCCGCTCCGACGAGCATGAGCTTGGGGTTAGAGATAAGAGCCGTGAAGTCTGTCATCGCACCGATCCCGAGGAAGATCAAGGGCGGGTACCACCCTTGGCGCACCCCTTGGTATAGGATGTTCAGTACAGAGCCTTGTTCATAGATACCGACCTGCAGCCCGTTGAGCATAGGTATGTTCCCGATGAGCATACCGAAGCCAATAGGGATGAGCAGCATTGGCTCAAACTCATATCTGATAGCTAAGAAGATGAAGAGCAGACCGACCAGGATCATGATCAGGTGCCCAGGAGTGGCATTAGCTACCCCCGTAAAGGAGTAGAAGGTCTCCAGATTCTCAGCTAAGAAGCCCCAGAAGGAGGACATAAGACTATCCGATGATTACGATATCAGAGCCTTCGAGGATGTTATCCCCCTTAGAGACCTTGATGGCAGTGATGACACCATCGCACTCAGCGTTGATGTTGTTCTCCATCTTCATAGCCTCGAGGATAGCCACCGTCTGACCAGCCTTTACCTGATCGCCTACAGCGACCTTGATGTCGAGGATGACACCGGGCAGAGGAGACTGGACAGCCGTACCCTTACCTGCGGGAGCTGCGGGTTCGGCAGCAGGAGCAGCGGGGGCGATAGGCTGAGGAGCGGGTGCAGGAGCGGCGGGTGCTGCGGCAGGAGCAGGTGCGGGAGCCACAGCAGGCTTAGCTGCTGGACGTGGAGCAGGTGCGGTGTAGCCTTCGGTGAGGATATCTACCTGGTAGGAGACACCATTTACTTCTACGGCAGCCTTGTCGCCTTCGAGATCGATGATAGCGACACTGTACTCGTTGCCATTGATCTTATACTTGTACTCTTTCATTGTGGATAGGGAGTTGAATGTGATTGCTTATTATAGTTGCGTGAGGATAGGAAGCTGGCGCATCGTCAGAGCCTTGGAGGCCCAGGGAGATGGAGCCGTACGCTTGTAGGTGAGCACCAGAGACTCTTGGTCGTGGAGGTGCTTACCCAGCTCTTCGTGCAGCGCATAGGAGATGGCGACGAAGACTTCCTTGAGATTGGGTTCCTGCGACATATTTCTTGTGAGGATAGCTTGTTTATCGTTTGAGGGCCGGAGTCTGTCGGACATGCGCGTTCCACATCGTGGGACGGTGGCGTATCGTCAGGACGTAGCTTTCGTGATCGTGCTGCGTCTCGAGCTCAGAGCGAAGAGCCATCGCGATAACGGCGGCGACTTCATCAGGCTTCCCCGCGGCACTCTGGAGAGCCAGTGAGATGGCTACCAGAGCTTCAGCGGAGGGCTTACCTGTAGAGCTCGCTGCGGGCGCCTTCTGAGTAGCGGGTTTCTCTACCTTCGGAGCATTTCTCCTCTGGAAGAATATCCCGATCCATCGGAAGATAAGCACCAGCATCAGCAGCGCGAGGAAGACGACGAGCACAGCCGTGAAGGTCATGATACCTCCAGCAGGGTCGCGCTCGGCGAGTCTTTGGACTTTCTCGGAGAGCTGAGGATGGTCTTGAGCCCATGCCACCATCGGTACTGCCGCAAGCGACAGCCCGAGGGTTAGCTGGTATAGTTTGCGAGCGAGATTCATAGCGTGTAGCTTGATGGACTATGAATGGCCAAGACAAGCCTGCTTAGAGAGGCAGGTTGTCGTGCTTCTTCGCAGGATTGATCTGCTTCTTGGTGCGGAGCTGCTCAAGAGCGCGGATGATACGGAAGCGTGTGTTGCGAGGCTCGATGACGTCATCCATATAGCCGTAAGAAGCGGCGTTGTATGGGTTGGCGAAGGCCTTGCGGTATTCTTCTTCCTTCTCAGCAGCAGCCTGTGCAGGATCTTCTGCAGCAGCTACCTCCTTAGCGAAGATTACTTCGACAGCACCCGTGGGGCCCATAACAGCGATTTCAGCTGAAGGCCATGCGAGGTTGATGTCGGAGCGCAGGTGCTTAGAGCTCATCACGATGTAGGCACCACCATAAGCCTTACGCAGCGTGATGGTGATCTTGGGCACCGTAGCTTCACCGAAGGCGTAGAGGAGCTTAGCACCATGGACGATAACCCCGTTGTATTCCTGCCCTGTACCTGGGAGGAAGCCTGGGACGTCTACGAGGGTGACGAGAGGGATGTTGAAGGCGTCACAGAAGCGGACGAAGCGAGCAGCCTTACGAGAAGCATTGCTGTCAAGGGCACCCGCCATGACCATAGGCTGGTTAGCGACGATACCGACGCTCTGACCATTGAAGCGAGCGAAGCCGATGATGATGTTCTTAGCCCAGTCACGGTGTACTTCGAGGAACTCACCATTGTCGACGATCGTACCGATGACATCGTACATGTTGTAGCCCTTGTTAGGCTGGTCAGGGATGATCGTGTTGAGGACATCGTCGACACGGTCTACTACGTCCGTAGGCTCTACGCAAGGAGCATCCTCCATATTGTTCTGGGGGATGAAGGAGAGCAGGTGACGGATCAGGCGGATACCTTCCTCTTCATTGTCTACAGCGAAGTGAGCGACACCACTCTTGGAGGCGTGTACGCTGGCACCACCGAGCTGCTCCTGGGTAACGTCTTCACCCGTGACGGTCTTGACGACCTTGGGGCCCGTGAGGAACATGTAGCTCGTACCCTTGCTCATGATGTTGAAGTCAGTAAGAGCAGGTGAGTAAACGGCACCACCGGCGCAAGGACCGAAGATAGCAGAGATCTGGGGGATCACACCCGAAGCCAGGATGTTGTTCTGGAAGATGTCACCATAGCCGCTGAGAGCATTGATACCTTCCTGAATACGGGCACCACCCGAGTCGTTAAGGCCGATGACAGGAGCACCCATCTTCATAGCGAGCTCCATGACCTTACAGATCTTCGAAGCCAGCATTTCGGAGAGTGCACCACCGAAGACGGTGAAGTCCTGTGCAAAGACATAGACCAGACGACCGTCGATCGTACCGGCCCCGGTGACGACACCGTCACCGAGGAACTTCGTCTTGTCGATACCGAAGTTCGTCGAGCGGTGCAGGACGAAGGTGTCGATTTCGTCGAAGCTACCTTCGTCGAGGAGGAGGGCGATACGCTCGCGAGCGGTGAACTTACCCTTCTGGTGCTGGCTGTCGATACGCTTCTGACCGCCACCGATGTGGGCCTTAGCGCGGAGCTCAATAAGCTCCTTGATTTTCTCTAATTGGACACTCATATTGATTGCTGTTAGTAGATACTGTCGTTATTTAGGATAGAGAGATTATTAGAATGGGATAATAGAGGAGATCACGTAAGCGGACTTCCGCTCTGGACTCTTCTATTATCCCATTCTTCGGTCAATTACTTGACGTCTCTGTGGTCACACAGCTCGGTGAGGACACCAATTGTGCTCTTGGGGTGGAGGAAGCCGATGTTCAGACCTTCAGCCCCCTTACGAGACTGCTTGTCGATCAGCTGGACGCCCTTATCAGCGAGCTCCTGCAGCGCTTCGTCAGCGTTAGGCACAGCGAAAGCGATGTGGTGGATACCTTCCCCACGCTTCTCGATGAACTTTGCGATGGTGCTTTCGGGAGAGGTAGCTTCGAGCAGTTCGATCTTCGTCTGACCGACCTTGAAGAAGGCCGTCTTAACCTTCTGGTCTGCTACTTCTTCGATGTTGTAGCACTTCAGACCGAGGATGCCTTCATAATAAGGCAGAGATGCTTCGATACTCTTTACGGCGATGCCAAGATGCTCGATGTGTGAGAGGTTCATAGCTTTTCTATCTTGCTTTGAGTTGATATGATTAGGGCAGGAGGACGGTCCTCTACCCCGTAACTTCTGTACTGCAAATGTAACAATAATCGCC
The DNA here is from genome assembly GCF_943169685.1 of Porphyromonas bobii. Classification (NCBI taxonomy): domain Bacteria; kingdom Pseudomonadati; phylum Bacteroidota; class Bacteroidia; order Bacteroidales; family Porphyromonadaceae; genus Porphyromonas; species Porphyromonas bobii. Next base: position 45,705 of record NZ_CALPBU010000001.1, on the reverse strand, counting down.
TTCATTCCCTAACTCTACGGCAACCTCTTAAATATTCACAGATTAGGCCCATTAAATAAGGCGGATCATCCCCTACAAGCCCCTCCTCTAGCCCCATATCAACCCACCCAAATCCCATCAAACCACCGAGCACCAAGCTACTCTTGCGACGCACTATCAATCAACTGATTAGTCCCCCCATCAAACGAAGTAGTACTGGTCGATATTCCCCTTCAAGACCATTGCACAAGGCCATCTCTTCACATCTTACACTTTCCTCCTTCGAACTTCTCAGCCTAAAGCCTCCGATTTCCGAGGGAAGAAGGTACGAGTAATGAAGAGGTGGGCTTGCGCAATGGTCTCAATAGGTATATGGATGCGTGGGGTAGAGCTATATAGGATGGCGAAGAATGCTATATAGCTTTGTGAAGTGACCTATTATTAGGTTGTTGCTCCGCGTAGGGATAAAAGTTGTGGACGAGTGGCAGAAAAGTTTGGACTACGTATGTGGTCCTAATATCTCCGTACGTGGATATTGGGATTTGCGTGCCTGGTCTTTAAGACTACGTGCGTAGACAGAGAAAAACGACTACGGGAGGGTACTTTTTTCTTCACGAGAAGGACAATTTTCCCTCCGCTGGATAAGAGGAATACTCGCGGTAAGGCGAAGGGCTTGCGTATCACTTCGGAGAGGCATATCGGTGAGCTGGGCGTGCGATGCCTTAGCAGAATAAATAGAGGGCAGGACTCTATGCAGCAGTATCCCTTCGTGAAAATCTGCTACATAGGCCTCTTGGCTGGGGGGCTAAAAGCACCCAGCAGTGAGTCGTAAGAGCATCCGATTAGGGAGGCGCATTACGATCCACTGCTGGTAACATTGGGAGGGAGATGAGGATAACTATCGTATACGTCCCCCACCCTATATATATTACGGTATAGCTCTATCCAAAGATGAAGGATTACTTCATACCGAGCGTCAATAAGAGGAAGGCGTACTCAAAGGCGGTATCTCGGATACCATCATAGCGCCCCGTGGCTCCACCATGCCCCGAATCCATATTCATCTTCAATAGAAGGAGGTGGTCATCCATCTTGTGACGGCGGAGCTTCGCTACATACTTCGTGGGCTCATGGAAGAGTACCTGCGAGTCATTGAGCCCGCCTGTTACCAAGAGATGCGGATAGCTCTGTGCCGAGATGTTGTCATAGGGCGAATAGCTGAGCATATAGTCGAAGTACTCAGGGTCATTGGGATTCCCCCACTCTTCGTACTCTCCTGTAGTGAGCGGGAGGGACTCATCAAGCATCGTCGTCGCGACATCAACGAAAGGTACAGCTGCGATCATCGTATGGAAGAGGTCGGGACGACTATTCGCCACAGCACCTATCAGCAGACCGCCGGCACTCCCCCCTTCGGCCATCAAGCGCTCAGGAGAGGTATAGCCTTCAGCGATGAGGGTCTCTGCACAAGCGATGAAGTCGGTGAAGGTGTTCTTCTTCTTGAGGAACTTCCCGTCTTCATACCACTGTTCCCCGAGGTCACTTCCCCCACGCACTTGAGCCTGTGCGTAGATGAAACCGCGGTCAACAAGGCTCAAGACCGAGACGCTGAAGTGTGCATCGAGCGTCACTCCATAGCTCCCATAGCCATAGAGCAAGGCGGGGGCCGAGCCATCACGCCGCAGTCCCTTCCGATAGAGCAGCGTCATCGGCACACGGACACCATCGGGGGCTGTAGCCCAAAGGCGCTCTACGGTATAGTCCTCGGGGCTAAAGCCTCCACCGACCTCCTGCTGCTTGAGGAGACGACTCTCCCGCTGCTCCATATCATATTCGTAGAGTGAAGCGGGACGATTTGGGGATGAGTAGCTATAGCGTATCGTCGTAGCCTCGTAGGTGGAATTCCCCTTGAGGCTGATGGTATAGACAGGCTCAGGGAAGTGAATCGATCCGCACGACTCCCCTTCGATAGAGAGGATACGAATCTGAGTGAGACCATCTTGACGCTCCTCCAGTGCGACGTGGGAAGCATAGACACCGATACTATCGAGGCGTACCTCCGTGCGGTGAGGGACGAAGAGCTTCCAAGCGCTACGATCTTGCACCTTATCCTTATCGGTGACGTAGACCATACCATTGAGAGATGCCTTATCCTTATAGTAGATGAAGAACTTCTCACGGTGACTAAGTATAGAGTAGCGCACATCTTGCTCACGGGGAAGGAAGAGCTTTGGCGTACGATCCGATCCGTCCGAGGTGAGGTAGTATTCCTCGGTCGTTGTGCTACTCCCTGCCGTCAAGAAGATGTACTCACGGGTCTTCGTCTCACTCACACTGCAGGAGAAGCGGACGTCCTGCTCTTCGTAGATGAGCGTAGGCTCGGCATCCGTAAGGCGCTGGGCAAAAGCCTTCGTCGAGCGAAGGGTCTCATCAATCAAGGTATAGTAGATCGTCTCGCTGTCCTCCGCCCAAGCCAGTGACGAAACGCCCGAGAGCGTGAAGGCAAGGTCTTCGCCACGCTCGAGGTCACGTATATGGAGATCAAACTCCGCATACGAGCCCGTCGTATTGGCAAAGTAGGCAGCAAGCTTATTATCGGGACTCACCGCATAGCCCGCAAAGATGTATGCATCATGTCCTTCGGCAAGGGCATTGACATCGAAGAGTAGTTCCCCACCCTCGATCGCCGTAGGACACTGCCCATAGCGCTCTACAAAGTCAGCCTCAGAGACGCGGTAATACGAAGGGTATTGCTTCCCCTTCTCAGTGCGGGCATAGTAATAGTAGCCACGGCGCAGCGTCGGATAACTCTGATCATCCTCCTTAATTCGCCCTACGATCTCCTTAAATATCTGCTCCTCTGTCTCATGCATCGAGGCCATGACCTCAGAGGTATAGGCATTCTCTGCACGGAGGTACTCAAGCACACGCGGATCGTCTTTATCCCGCATATAGTAGAAGGGATCAATACGTTCGCTCCCCAAATGGGTTAAGTATTCGTCTTGGACCTCAGCACATGGGGGGGTAAGTGTAGGCAGGGATGATTGAGTCAAATCCATCTGTTGGATAGCAATAAGTGATAGGAAATTGGGTAAATAAAAGAGCTAAGCTTGCAGGCTATCCCGCAGGACAAGTAAGGCTTCGGGCCCCATCTCAAAGAGAAGATCGAGGATACTCAGATCTTCTACAAAGCCCATGTGCTCCAGATGTAGCTGGTAATATGGGCGTAGCTGAACTCCAGGTACTGGAGCTACCAGCTTCGGACTCAGCGTATAGCGAAGGTCGCAGCACTCGGATGTAGCCTCAGACGACTGAGGGGGAAGGAAGCCCGTAGTCATACTCCAGTCGAGGTCAAGCTGTAGCTGAGCGAGGAGCGTCTGCAGCAGCTCTGCATTGAAGTCCCACAGATAAGTATAGCGTCGCTCATAGAAGGGCATCAGCTCATCTGCATAGAACTCGAAGAACGGACTTGCCCCATAAGCCGTGCGCAGTGCCTGCGCATGCAGGTGGCGCCACTCCCCATGATCCGAGATACGCACCTCACGTATCGGAGTCTTCGTCCCAGCGGGAAGCTCGACTGGTATCGTGAGGGACTGCACGCCATTCGGACCAAGGATACGGCAGCGATTACGATAGCTCTGCTTGATGTAGTGCTCGCACCCCTCGAGTGCTATAGTGCCAGCTACATGCTCATAGAGCTTCACGAAATAGCTGACAGGTGGCGCGTAGGCCGTAGCGAGGAGTAGCGTGGGTAGGCTCTCCATCATAGGGCAAAGAGGATAACGCCTTCGATAGCATCCGCAGGGAGGATACCCAGATGGCGGGAGTCAGGCGCTACGCTCGTATCGTCGGTGAGTACCCAGTAGTAATCCCGACGGAAGGTATGATAAGGGTTGGAAGCGAGTGCAGTGAGCCAATCCTTAGGAGCCAGTCTGTGCAGAGCAACCTCACCACGCGCAGGAGCAAAGAGTCGCTGCTCCTCGACGAGGGCGGCACGATAGGCAACAAGATTGGTGGAGGTCAAGGGGTAGACGCCGCCCTCACGGGGTAAGCGTAGTGCATACTGCTCTCGAGCATCTCGCGGATGGCGGTAGTCAGACACTGCAACACCATTGACAAAGAGCTGGCCAGAGCGCACCTCAAGGCTATCTCCAGGCAGGGCGACCACACGGGCCACCATCAGACTCTGAGCTGAGGTAGAGGTGCCCGCTCTCTCCGTATGAAAGAGGATGAGTGAGCCTCGATCGGGGCTCTGCGTGCGACGAGCCAATGCCCATGCTCCAAGGCGCAAGGCAGGCGCCTGGGCGGTCGTCATCACACGAAAGGGTGTGAAGAAGAATATACGGAGCACTACCACCAGGGCAATAAGCCCCAGCGGTAGTGCTCCGTAGCGTACGAAGGATGAGCTGACGATCTGATCCTTACTTATCATGAATCAGACGCATCATCCGTGACCAGCGGATACCACCATTCGTCAGCGGGCGCTCGCTATTGATCGAGAGCCAGAGGAAGGCAGGCTTACCTACGATATGGTCTTCGGGAACGAAGCCCCAGTAGCGGCTGTCGGCCGACATATCGCGATTGTCTCCGAGCATGAAGTAGTAGTCCTGCTGGAAGGTGTAGGTCGTACTGGGCTTCCCGTCAATGAGTACCGTCCCGTCAGGCTGCACCTCGAGGCGGTGCCCTTCGTAGTTGCGGATACAGCGATGGTAGAGTGCCACAGCCGTAGCGTTAAGGACGATCTTCAGCCCACGGCGTGGAATGAGGAGCGGCCCATAGTTGTCCTTCGTCCAAGGCGTCTTGAAGTCCACAGGATATACACCCGTCGAGTTCTGAGGCTGGGCTATGTCGACAGCGATAGCGCGGACATAAGGTTCAGCCTTGAGACGAGTCTTCATCTCCTCCGTCAGGGGGAGGTAGTAGATAGCGCCATAGTGCCCCTCCGCATCGGTGGGCTGGAAGGAAAGCCCCGCATAGCGCAGGTAGCCCTCAATAGTCCCCGTCTCAGAGGAAGGCTGATAGGTACGCTGGTCGTAGATCAGCTGCACATCACGGTCGTTGATCTCGAGATCATCTAAGATCTCCTGAGGCAGAGCTCTACCATCCGTCTGGAGGAAGTAGTTGTACTGCATCTTCTCGGGGTTGGCAATAGCCTTACCATCGATATAGACCTGCTTATTACGGATCTCAAAGCGCTCTCCAGGGAGACCGATACAGCGCTTGACATAGTGATCACGACGATCTACGGGGCGGTAGACAATCTCACCGAACTGAGCTCGATCACTCCACACGGCATCGCGACCATAAGTAGCACATAGCGTGTAGTAGTCAGGGTTCGGCATATTGAGTGCCACCGTATCCCCTGCGGGGAAGTTAAAGACGACAAGGTCATTACGCTCGACCTTCCCGAAGCCCTTGAGGCGGCGATAAGGGAGCGAAGGCTCATCGAGGTAGGACTTATGCCCGAGAATGGTATTGTGCGCTAAGGGGAAGGCCACGGGGGTCATCGGCACACGAGGGCCATAGCTCAGCTTATTGACGAAGAGATAATCACCGATGAGAAGCGTCTTCTCCAGCGAGGAGGAGGGGATGGCAAAGTTCTGGAAGAAGTAGGTGAAGATAATCGACACGGCGAAGACCACGAAGATGATATCCTCGACCAGACCGCCAAGGAGGCGCACGGTGGGGTTGGGGTGCTCACGCAGATAACGCCAGTTGATCCATCGCGTAAAGTAGAAGTCGATGAGGAGGGGCAGGAGAATCAGCCACCACCAGCTTGCCCAGCAAGCAAAGGCGATAAGAAGAAGAATCAGAATCCCGCCCTTGATATGGCGCCATGTGCGCTGTCCCGGAGTAAGGCCTGCTATCGGATGCGATTTCATTCGGTGCTCTATATATAATTATGGTGTATATGCATCGGGAGAGTAGTGACTACTTAGCGAAGCTGAAGGAGGTCATCCATCGTCAGCCAACCGCGGTGCGTGTAGGCGTATTCAGCTGCCAATACCGCCCCAAGAGCAAAGCCCTGACGACCAAATGCCTCATGAGTCAGGACGATACGATCGACCTCTGAGGTATAGGTCACAGTATGTATCCCTGGGACTTCGCCCTCACGATGTGCGATGATAGGCAGGACACCTGGCTCGGGCTTATCCGTCAGCTCCCATCCATGGAGCTCGGGACGTCCAGCGAGGATAGTCTCAGCCAGCGTGATCGCCGTGCCACTGGGGGCATCAAGCTTATGGATATGGTGCGTCTCATCGAGGCTTAGGCGATAACCAGGAGCAGCCTGCATGAGCTCAGCTACACGGCGATTGATCTGTAGGAAGAGCTGGACGCCGATGCTGTAGTTGGAGGACCAAAAGAGCGTCCCCTCACCCGCCTCACAGCGCTCACGCAGCTCGGGCAACTTATCCGCCCACCCCGTTGTACCAGAGACTACGGGTACCCCGCGGTCGATAGCTCGGCGACAATTGTCATAAGCCATTGCGGGAGCAGTGAACTCAATAGCGACATCAGCCGCAGCGAAGCGGGGATCATCGAAGAGGTGCTCCTCGTCGCGGTCAATAGTCAGCACGATCTCATGCCCTCGTGCACGGGCTATTTCTTCTATGACGTGCCCCATCTTGCCGTAGCCGATGAGTACGATCTTCAGTGCTTGCATTCGTTAGTCTCCTTTAATAAAAGCGTACAGTAGCGACTTTCACTACGGCACAATCCTTCACGCAAAGTTACAGAAAAGGGGGAATTAGCTCACTAGCTAGGACTTTCCCTCCAAGACCATAGAAGTCCCTCATGGTCAATAGCACATTGATGGCGGCAGGTTGTCTCAAGTTAGTAGGAGGCTTATTTCACCGATTACGCGGGGATCCGTATGAACCTATATTGGTCGCTGGGTGAGCCTATATAGGATAGCGAAGAAAGCTATATAGCTTTGGATCGATTCCTATATAGCTTTGTGAAGTGACCTATATTAGGTTGTTGCTCCGTGTAGGGAGAAAAATTGTGGACGAGTAGCAGATAAGTTTGGGCTACGTACGTGGCTCTAATATCTACGTACGTGGATATTTGAATTTATGTACCTGGTCTTTAAGACCACGTGCGTAGACAGAGGAAATGCACTACGAGAGGGTGCTTTTTTCTTCGCAAGAAGGACACTTTTCCCTCCGCTGTATAAGATGAATACGCGCGATAAATCGAGGGGCTTGTGTGTCTCTTAGGTTCACCCAGCGACCAATACAGGCACGTAGTACCCCTCCGAACTCTCTCATCTTCAACATCGAGGAAAAGCACAGATGTACAGTGATAAAACAGTCATTTCATCACCTCTTCTATTCCAACAATCCGATGGAGCTTTGCACCCCCATATCACGATATGATAGAAGGCCCCCCAACCATAGGCATAGACCATTCACAAGACATCCTTCACTCGTGTGAGAAAACCTTCGGTAAGAAAAGAGAGTGAGGGCATTAAAAACGGGGGTGCAGTCGCAACATTTTGAAGCAAATAACGTACCTTTGCGTGTTCATTAAAGACAAGTCAACTACCTATAGATGGAATATAACTTTAGAGCTATCGAAGCACGCTGGCAAGCGTACTGGCGAGCAGAAGACGTATATCGTGTCACGGAAGATCCCAGCCGCCCCCCTTATTACGTCCTGGACATGTTCCCCTACCCCTCGGGAGCAGGCCTGCATGTCGGTCACCCATTAGGCTATATCGCCTCGGATATCTTCGCCCGCTACAAGCGACTTCGTGGCTTCAATGTACTCCATCCCATGGGTTACGATGCCTTCGGGCTTCCCGCTGAGCAGTATGCTATCCAGACAGGGCAGCACCCTGAGGTAACGACTACGGAGAACATCCGTCGCTATCGCGAACAGCTGGATCAGATTGGCTTCAGCTTTGACTGGTCGCGCGAGGTACGCACCTCCGATCCCGAATACTATAAGTGGACGCAGTGGGTCTTCATCCAGCTCTTCCACTCCTATTATAATAATGCTACAGGCAAGGCTGCACCTATCTCCGAGCTCATCGCCCACTTCGAGGCCGAAGGGACTAAGGGGATCGATGTAGCCGAAAGCGAAGCACTCTCCTTCACCGCCGAAGAATGGCGTAGCTGGGATAAGAAGAAGCAGATGCAGACCCTGATGAACTATCGTCTGGCCTACCTCGGTGAGACGATGGTCAACTGGTGTGCTGCTCTCGGCACCGTACTGGCCAACGACGAAGTCCATGATGGAGTGAGCGAACGCGGAGGCCATCCCGTAGAGCAGAAGAAGATGCAGCAGTGGTGTCTGCGCGTCTCGGCCTATGCTGGCCGCCTACTCGACAGCCTCAACGACCTCAAATGGAGTGAATCCCTCAAGGAATCACAGCGCAACTGGATCGGTAAGAGCGAAGGTGCAGAGGTTCGCTTCCCTCTCGTGGGTGGCGATGGAGCAGAGCTCACCGTCTTCACTACGCGTGTCGATACGATCTATGGGGTTACCTTTATGGTCTTAGCCCCCGAGAGTGACTATGTACCCATAGTCACTACCGCCGAGCAGCAGGCTGCCGTAGACGAATACCTGGCAGCCACTCGCCGCCGCACTGAGCGCGATCGTCTCTCTGACCGTCGTGTCTCTGGGGTCTTCTCTGGCTCCTATGCTACTAATCCGCTGACAGGCGAAGCGATCCCCATCTGGATCAGTGACTATGTCTTAGCTGGCTATGGGACGGGAGCCGTAATGGCTGTCCCCGCTCACGACAGCCGTGACTTTGCCTTTGCTCGTCACTTCGGCCTGCCTATCATTCAGGTTGTCGTCCCCGAAGGTGAAGAAGCTACCGATCCTGCGACTTGGGAGGAATCCAAGGATAGCAAGAGCGGTGTACTCATCAACTCAGGTATCATCACTGGTCTCTCCGTCACGGATGCCATCGCCAAGATGAAGGCACACGTCACGAGCGAAGGGCTGGGACAGATCAAGACGAACTATCGTCTACGCGACGCGATCTTCAGCCGTCAGCGCTACTGGGGTGAGCCCTTCCCCATCTATTATGATGCCGAGGGGATAGCCCATACCATCAGCGAAGATGAACTGCCCCTCTGCCTCCCCGAGGTAGATAAGTTCCTCCCTACCTCCGATGGTCAGCCCCCTCTTGGTCGTGCTAAGGGGTGGCACACCGCCGAAGGCTTCCCCTACGAGCTAAGCACAATGCCGGGCTTCGCTGGTAGCTCGGCCTATTACCTCCGCTACATGGATCCGCACAATGACAAGGCACTTGTCGGTCGTGACAAGAATGCCTACTGGCGCCATGTAGACCTCTACGTCGGAGGTGCAGAGCATGCTACCGGTCACCTCATCTATAGCCGCTTCTGGAATAAGTTCGTCTATGACCTCGGCCTCGTCGTCGAAGACGAGCCCTTCCGTAAGCTGGTCAATCAGGGGATGATCCAGGGGCGCTCCAACTTCGTCTACCGCATCAAGGACACGAATACCTTCGTCTCCCTCGGCCTCAAGGATCAGTACGACACGACCCCCATCCACGTGGATGTGAATATCGTCTACAACGACCAGCTCGATCTCGAAGCCTTCCGTGCTTGGCGCCCCGAGTACGCTACGGCTGACTTCATCCTCGAGGATGGCAAGTACATCTGCGGATGGGCCGTCGAGAAGATGAGCAAGTCGATGTACAATGTCGTCAACCCCGATATGATCGTCGAGCGCTATGGTGCCGACACGCTCCGTCTGTATGAGATGTTCCTTGGTCCTCTTGAGCAGAGTAAGCCCTGGGACACCAATGGTATCGACGGCGTACACCGCTTCCTCCGCAAGCTGTGGGGGCTGTACTACTCTACCGACGGCCTACGTGTCACTGACACTCCCGCTACCAAGGAAGAACTCAAGAGCCTGCACAAGCTGATCCGCAAGGTGACGCAGGACGTCGAGCAGTTCTCCTTCAACACCTCCGTAGCTGCCTTCATGATCTGTATCAACGAGCTGCAGGGTCTGAAGACCGCTTCTCGCGAAGTACTCCAGCCTCTCCTCATCCTCCTCGCCCCCTTCGCTCCTCACATCGCCGAAGAGCTCTGGCATGCCATCGGTGAAGAGACGACCATCGTCGCTGCCCAGTGGCCCGAGTACGATGAGAAGCTCCTCGTCGAGGATAGCTTCAAGTACCCCGTGAGCTTCAATGGGAAGACACGCTTCACCATCGAGTTGCCACGTGAAGCGTCTCAGGATGAGATCCGCGAGGCCGTACTTTCAGCTGACGAAGCACAGAAGTGGCTCGAGGGCAAGACTCCTAAGAAGGTCATCATCGTCCCCGGCCGCATCATCAACATCGTATTATAGTAATCACAATAGCTTAACCTCTACCAACCTCACTAACAAGTAGCAATGGCACAGAATCTCAATCTGCTGACGTTCCTCGGCCAGAAGTTCAAGGATCTCTTCCATGAACTCTCTCATCAAGCGGTCTCCAAGTACTTCTGGAAAGACCTCCTGATCGTGCTGATGGGTGTACTCCTCTACACCGTAGGCTTCAGCTTCCTCATCTATCCGCAGCGTGTCACCACGGGGGGGCTCATGGGGATCTGTAACATCATCACGATCATCACAGGGATCAAGGTCGACATCCCGTACAACATCATCAACATCAGCCTCCTTGTCATCGCCTTCCTCTTCCTGGATAAGAACTTCTTCATCAAGACCCTCATCGGGATTGGTCTCCTTGCTGTGCTCGTGCCCATCGCTACGCGTACCGCTATCCCCGACCCACGTGTCGAAGAGCTGTGGCATCTGATGGTCCTCAAGGATCAGCCTCTGCTTGCTCTCATCCTCGGGTCCATGATGTGTGGTCTCGGGCTGGGGCTCATCTTCTCTGTGAATGGTAGCTCTGGGGGGACGGATGTCATCGTCGCACTCATCAGCAAGTACCGCAATATGTCCTTCGGGCGCATCTTCGTCGCAGTGGACGGTACAGTGGTACTCTTCTCTTACTTTGCCAACGTCTATCTGGCAGACATCAAGATCGACCCGCTGGTGGCCTTTGACAAGCTCGTCATGTCCTTCATCGAAGTCGTACTCCTGGCGATGACGATGGACTGGTACACGAGTGGCAACCGCCAGTCGGTGCAGTTCATGATCTTCAGCTCGAAGTATCAAGAGATCAATGATGCGATCACCTCTCGTCTGCGTCGTGGCTGTACCCTGCTCGAAGCTACAGGGGGCTACACGGGCCAGCCACAGAAGGTCCTCCTCGTCGTAGTGCGCAAGCAGCAGTCTGTAGCTATCTCGCGCATCATCGAAGAGATTGACCCCAAGGCCTTCGTCTCCAATGGAGCTGTAAAGGGCGTCTATGGCGAAGGCTTCGAAAGCCTCAAGAAGATCAAGTAAGCCCGATCTCCCTATACCTTATAATATAAGCCCCACCCCATCAAGGCACAGAGCCGTAGGGGTGGGGCTTTTATGTATCTGCCTATATCTGATAAGGTAGTGACACTATATATCCTTATCTTTGCGAGCACAACATAGTCACAAATAATACTACCACATCATGGCTATCATCCAAAGCGTATTAGATACAGACCTCTATAAGTTCACCACGAGCTACGCCTACTCCAAGCTCTATCCTCGAGCCTATGGGCAGTTCCGCTTCATTGACCGGGGGAAGACGACCTACCCTCAGGGCTTTGCCGAAGAGCTAAAGAAAGAGATCCAAGAGATGTCTAAGCTCGCCCTGACTAAGGACGAGGCGAGCTTCCTATATCGCGAACTCCCCTACCTCCCCCCGACGTACATTGACTTTGTACGAGGCTTCCGCTTCGACCCCGAGGAAGTAAAGGTGGAGCAGGATACTGAGGGGCACCTGTCTATCATCGCCGAAGGCCTGCTCTATCGCGTCACGCTTTGGGAGACGCCTATCCTTGCTCTCGTGAGCGAGCTCTACTATAAGATACTCGGTGCTCAGCCTGACATGGAGTACACCGAGCGCACGATCATCAGCAAGGCTCGTAAGCTCGCTGAGCACGGCATCACGTTCTCAATGTTCGGTATGCGTCGTCGCTTCAGTGCTGCTATCGAAGACCGCGTGACGGAGCTTCTCAAGGAGCACGCTGCTGGCTACCTTTTCGGCACGAGCAACGTCTACTATGCTTACAAGCATGGCCTGCGTGTATCGGGGACACATCCCCACGAGTGGATTCAGTTCCACGGCGCTATGTTCGGCTACAAGATGGCTAACTACATGGCTATGGAAGACTGGATCAATGTCTACGACGGAGACCTCGGTACGGTACTTACAGATACCTACACGACGGATGTCTTCATGCGCAACTTCAGTAAGAAGCACGCCATGCTCTTCACCAGCCTGCGCCACGACAGCGGGGATCCCCTCCAGTTCACGGAGAAAGTCATCGCTCGCTACCGTGAGCTGCGCGTAGACCCCACCATCAAGTACATCATCTTCTCCGATGGTCTCGATCCTGAGCGCGCTATCGAGATCGCCAACTATTGTAAGGGTCGTATCGGTGCCAGCTTCGGTATCGGCACGAACTTCTCCAATGACGTCGGCAATGGTGTGCGCCCTATGAACATCGTCATGAAGCTCTGGAAGTGTAAGATGACAGAGAAGGAGCGCTGGAATCCCTGCGTCAAGCTCAGCGACGTCGATGGTAAGCACACTGGTGAGCCCGAGGAGATCGAGCTCGCTCAGCGTACCCTTGGGCTCCCCGTACAGATATAGTACCTGTGATTAGCTCACGGAGACGCGTCTGCCTTTACTTTGGCTCTTTCAATCCACTGCATCGTGCCCACCTACATCTGGCACAGTTTGCACTGGACAGCCTGCCGTGCGATGAAGTATGGCTTGTGCTGAGCCCGCTCAATCCCCTCAAGGACCGTGCAACACAGCTCCCCTTCGCTTGGCGAGCAGACTATATACGCCGTGCCATCCAAGGTGAGCCACGCCTACGACTGATCACGCTGGAGGAGCTACTGCCGCTACCCCACTATACAGTGCGGAGCATAAGAGCGCTATGCCTCCTCTATCCCGAATATGACTTCTCGCTCCTTATCGGGAGTGACAATCTCCGCCTCATAGACCGCTGGTATGACTACCAGCGACTCTTGAGGATTATCCCCCTGCATGTCTATCCTCGCCCAGGCTATCCGCTGGAGGACATTGACCCTGCAGCCCTCCCCGAAGCGATGCTACATCTCCACCCCGAAGCTCCACAAATGGACTTGGCTGCGACCGAGCTACGTGAAGCCGCACTCAGTGGAGAAGACCGCAGCGCTGAGACAGCTGTCCCCGAGCTCTGGGAAGAGCTCCGAGCACAGCTTCTATCCCTACAATCCTAATAAGTATCCCTATGACCCCACGCCTAACTTTCCTCCCCGAGTGGGTGGAGCAAGATCTCGTCCTGATCTCTTGGCCCAATGAGACCATGGACTGGGCTTCGCGCTTGCCCCAAATAGAAGCTTGCTACAAGCAGATGGCTGAAAGCATCCTCGCCTACGAAGACCTCCTCATCCTCGCCAAGGATCCCGAGCACGTGCGCGGCCTCCTCTCTGACCGCGAGCACAAGCACGAGCTCTTCATCATGGAGATGGACTGCAATGATACCTGGTGCCGCGACTATGCTCCCCTCTCACTCTTACTCACGGACGAAGAGGGCAACGAGCGCCCCATGATCGTGGACTTCACCTTCAACGGCTGGGGAATGAAGTTCGCAGCCGACAAGGACAACTTGATTACGCGTGCCCTCTATCTCTCGCGTGCCTTTGTCCCTGAGACGGCATATACCAATGCCCTTAGCCTTGTCTTCGAAGGCGGCGGTATCGAAAGCGATGGCGCTGGGACGCTACTCTCGACTGAGAGCGTAATCGTCGAGCCCAACCGCAATGCGGGCGTCAATGACGAAGCGCTCCGTCAGTACCTCATTGAGATCCTTGGGGGTGAGCGTCTCCTTACGCTCACCAACGGCCAGATCGAGGGCGACGATACCGACGGGCATATCGACACGCTCGCTCGCTTCCTCACCCCAACGACCATCGCCTACGTCAGCTGCGAAGATCCTAAGGATAGCCACTATCACGAGCTGGAGCGCATGAAAAAGGAACTCGAAGCACTGCGCACGAAGGATGGTACTCCTTACAAGCTTATCCCTCTGCCCCTGCCTCCTGCACTGCATGATGAGGAAGGCGAGCGCATGCCCGCCACGTATGCCAACTTCCTCTTCGTCAATGGTGCGCTCCTCGTGCCCACCTACGACGTCGAGACCGATGCCGTAGCACTCGAGCGCCTGAAGGCTGCTGTACCTAATCGCGAGATCGTCGCCGTGCCCAGCCGCGCCCTCATCTACCAGCATGGTAGCCTACACTGCGCCACGATGCAGTTCCCCCGTGGCTTCATCAACAAGAATAAGTGGAGATAAGACCTATGTCCGAAAAGAGAATACTTCGCGTCGGCCTCATTCAGCAGGCCAACACCGCCGACCACTCCGACAACAAGCGCCGTCTGAAGGAAGCAATTCGCTCGGCAGCAGCCCAAGGCGCAGAGCTGGTCGTACTGCAAGAGCTTCACAACGGCCTTTACTTCTGCCAGACGGAGGACGTCAACGTCTTCGACCAAGCCGAGCCCATCCCTGGGCCAAGCACGGAGGAGTTCGGCGCGCTGGCTGCCGAGCTGGGGATCGTCTTAGTCCTCTCGCTCTTTGAGCGTCGTGCCGCAGGCCTGTACCACAATACCTCCGTGGTCTTGGAGCACGACGGCTCCATCGCTGGGAAGTATCGCAAGATGCACATCCCCGATGACCCCGCCTACTACGAGAAGTTCTACTTCACCCCTGGGGATCTGGGCTTCGAGCCCATCGAGACCTCTGTCGGGACACTCGGCATACTCGTCTGCTGGGACCAGTGGTATCCCGAAGCAGCCCGCCTCATGGCACTCGCAGGAGCCGAGATGCTCATCTACCCCACGGCTATCGGCTACGAAAGTAGCGACGTCGTCGAAGAGCAGAGTCGTCAGAGCGATGCCTGGCAGCTCGTCCAGCGCGGTCACGCCGTAGCCAATGGCCTCCCCGTGATCACGGTGAACCGTGTGGGCCACGAAGAAGACCCATCGGGTCAGACCAAGGGTATCCGTTTCTGGGGTCGTAGCTTCGTCGCTGGCCCGCAGGGGGAATTGCTCTGCGAGCTGGGGCAAGAAGAAGCGATCCAGATCATCGAAGTCAACCTCACGCGAAGCGAATCGGTACGCCGCTGGTGGCCCTTCCTGCGCGACCGACGCATCGATTACTTTGAAGACCTTACGAAGCGCTACCGCAAGTAGTCGCCCTATTCCCTAAAAGCCAAGGCGCCCCGCCCGCAGAAAGACCTGCAGACGGGGCGCTTTACTATGCAAATACCGAGGAAATATCACGCCATATATGCGGGCATTCCACGGCATATATACGGAGGGAAATTTCCGTATATACGGAAATATTTTTTCGTATATGCAGAAATTTATTTTCGCATATACGGAAGTTTAGTGGCGCATATACGGAAGTTTTTCCGCCCTATATATGGGCATTCTTTTGGGTGTATATTTGAGAAGGGCTGACTTCGCAGGTGCGAAGTCAGCCCTTTAATTCTAAGCCCATTTGCGAGAGCAAAGGAGCTTTCGTGAGTGCCTATGCCTGGGAGGCGCTACTTCTTGCGGGGAGCATTGCCCTTGCGGATCCAGTCAAGGCTTACACGCGTGAAGTAGATGTCGAATCCGGGGTTGTCGTCCTCTTCGCTGATGATCCCAATCGTCCCGTCGGGGAAGATCACCAGTTCGCTATAGACCGACTCGCCACGGCAGATCTCACGCGAATAAGGCCAGGTCTTACCCTCGTCTTCGCTGAGGAAGATCTTCAGGTGGTCACGCGTGGCGCTGGCGGGAAGGGTGTGCAGAAGGAGGTTTTCATTCTTCTTGCTACCGACGGGTGCGTAGCGGGCGAAGCCACCATTACAAGCATTACCCATCAGCTCAGACCACTGCTTGGGCTCAGACCACGTCTTGCCACCGTCGCTGGAGTGCACGTAGGTACGCGCATTCAGGCCACCAGCACGATTGCGGCAGGAGACCAGCAGCGAGCCGTCGGAGAGCTCGACGATCTTCGACTCGTCGCCATTGACGCGAGCGGTCTCGGAGATCTGCCATGTCTTCCCCTGGTCATCAGAGTAAGCCAGGACGTTATCAGCACGTCCGCCCCAAGCCTCCTCCGTGCGGATAGCTGCGACGAAGATGATGCGGCCCGTGGAGGTCATGATCCCGTTGCCCGAAGCGAAGAAGCCACCGTACTCGAAGCGATCACGGTAGATAGACTTCGTGATATTGGTCACAGGCTCCCATGTGCGGCCACCATCTGTGCTCTTAGTGAAGTACATCTGGATAGGATGCGTGGCATGCGAAGGATAATGCCAAAGACCAGCGCCACCGACCATCACCATGTAGATCGTACGTCCGTCGGTAGCCATAGCAGCGTCGCCGTAGCCATGCTCCGACGTACCACGAGCCACCGTGATAGGCGCACTCCAAGTCTTACCATCATCTATCGAGCGCTTGATCTCCACGTCGATATCACCTGGCAGGTCATTGACATTCTTCTTGCGACGATCAATGCTTGCCACGAGGGTACCATCCGAGAGACGGACGACACCGGGGATACGGTAGTGCAGTGAGCCACCTTCGCCAGGTGCCCAGACCAAGCTACGCTGCAGGACGATACCATGGCGGTGCTCCTTCGCATCGGGGAGCGTAGAGAGCTCATAGCTTGACGTCTTCAGCGCGCTAAGGCGAGAGACGACTTCCCCACCCTCCTGTGCCGAAGGGGCTATATCACAAACGACCCAGAAGGCATCATCGCTCGAGATCGTCGTACGTGGAGAGAGGTCGAGCTTGACGCGAGAAGCACGCTTGACGGGCGCAGAGGCTACGAGCTGCCCAGGGGTGCGGTGGTCAAAGCGATCCTTGTTCTTCGTGCGGTAAAGCTTCAGCTGACGGACATCCTTAATTCGTGAGGTGCCACTGAGATCAATCGTCACGGACTCCAGCGTAGAGCCGACAGCCACGGGGAGCGTAAAGGTGAAGAGCGCTTGGTCAAAGCCTCGCCCAATGAGGCTGGCATTCGTCCCATGCTCTTGATAGCGCGCTGAGCTATCCGGACTGACACTCGCAAGGGCTACAGTGCTACTCGCTACTGCGGGAAGGGAAGCCCCCGAGGCAAGCAGCAGGCAAGCCGAGGCTAAGAGGAAGGTCTTCATAAAGGGTTATGATGGGTTAGTGATAAATTCTTCGAACTCAAACGTCAGGTCGTCAGCGAACTCGCGCTGCACGGGAGCTTCTCCCTCGGCCCAAGCCTTGAGGAGCGGCGAGGTAAGGACTTCGCTACGTAGCGCCTCATCCGAGCGTCCCCAGCGCTTGAGCATAAGCAGAGCCGTGCGCTGAAGAGGCGTGGGGAAGGGTACTTCGCTATCGGAGAGGATCTCTAGGACTTCCGAGAGCAAGCGCTTGCGGTGCGCTTCATGCTCGATGCGGAAGCCCTGTGAGAGCCAGCGTGCTAAGATCGTAAAGGCCACGGGAAGCAAATCTTCCCAGCGCTGTGCATGCTCAGTAAAGATCCAGTCAAGCGCCCAATAAGGAGCCTCGGGTATGCGGTCAAAGAAGTGCTTCGCCAGATAGTCGCGCAGCTCTGGGTTAGAGAAGGACGAGAGAGCCAGTTGCGTAGCCACTTCGTACGTCACGGCCTCCTCGGGATAGATAAGCTGCCCGATGATCTTCAGCTCACGCACATCTCGGCTGAGGATGTAGCGAGCCAGATCGGCTGACTTCGGCTGCTTCTCCGCCAGGCGAAGGATATAGTCCAGCGTAAGACCAAAGTTGATGCCGTAATAAAGCCCCTTCGAGCGCATAGACGAAGCGACCTGCCCGTCCATAGCATGGCGCAGACTTCCACGCAGGGCCTTAGCTGCCTCCAGTGTAGCATCGGAGGGCTCGGGGTGACGAACCTGCTCAGCTGTCGTTGGGTCTTCGGGGAGCGTAGCATACTCGCGGCTGTAGCGAAGCATCTGCTCGGCGTAGCCTTCGGTATAGGTCGCACGGACATCGGTGATACCACCTTCGGCATCGTAGACCAGCTCAAGGCGAGGATTGACAAAGCCCTTGTAGGGGGCGATATTAAGCGTAGCGTAGCGACGCAGTACCTCGGCGTGAAGCTCGGGATCTACGTCGATAGCATAGCGCTCCACTAAGGCGCGACCCGCAGGCTGATCTCCCTCGCTCTTGATACGCTGTACCTCGGCCAGTAGTTCGGCGACGATGGGGCGAAGAGCTGCATAGTCGTGGATGACGAGCTCAAGGCCGTGAAGTTCAGCAGCGCCCGAAGCAGCAGCACGCTCCAGTACGTAGCGAGCGATGAGAGCACGATTGCGCATGTGGGCTTCCTCGAGGACGTGCCCTGGGCGAATACGTACAAGCTGCGTGATAAGCCCATTGAGCAGGTAGCGATAGTAGCAAGCCTTGTACGCCTCCGTATCAGGAAGGAGCCCCAACTCTACGAGACGCTCATCTGCCATATAGTATAGGGCAAAGAGGTCGGCACGTGCCTCCTCCAGCGTCGAATGGTAAGCGCCGAGAGCATCAGGCGAGACGCCGTCAAGGAGCTTACCGGAGCCGTGACCCAAGCATTCGTGCAGGTCGGTATGTAGGTGCTCCGTCACCCCTTCGTACTTCTCAAGCAGGGCGCGGGTAGCAGGATCGGGGACGAAGGCTGCATCCATCCCGCTGTGACGAGCTGCCAAGCGATAGGCTTCGTGGATATTGTCGATGGTGACGGACTTCGAGCCGTAGGTCGCACGTATCCAGTCAGCGTTCGGCAGGTTGATACCGATGGGCGTAGCGGGATAAGAGTCGCCAGCGAGCATAGCTACCGAGACGACCGTAGCGGATACACCGCGAGGATTCTCCTTCTTGAAGCGGGCATCGATGGGAGCATGCGCTTCGAACCACGCTGCCTCACTGCAGATCTTCGCCGTACGTTCGCTCGCCTTCTCATCACGGATATGCACGAGCGACTCCCACATCCCCTTCATCCCGAGGGGGTCAGTATAGACTTCGGTGAAGCCATTGATAAAGTCCACGACAGGCTCCGTATCGCCGACCCAGTGGATGGAATAGCAGTTGTACTCTTCCAGATCGCCCTTCTTGTAGTATTCGATGAGCGAAAGAATGGTCTTGCGCTGGGCTTCGCTCTCAGCATAAGCCGCAGCGGCCTTGAGGTGGGCGATGATCTGGCTCAAGGCCTCGCCATAGAGTCCGTCCTGCTTGTAGACTTCTTCGTAGAGCTGACCGTCTTCAGTCTTTGCTAAGCGGCTGTTCAGCCCCAGAGAAGGAGGCTCTTGGCGCTCCTCTTCGGTGAGGTAGTCATAAGCTGCACGGTAGAAGGCTTCGGCTTCGGCTTGCGTGACATCGGGAGCATAGAAGTTCGCCGAAGAAGCTTGCACGAGGTCGCCTTCGCCACTCTGCACCGTGCGGCGTGGCTCACGCTCGGGGTCGAAGACCACCGCAAGGAGCTCGTCAAGCTCTCTTCCGCGGAAGCGGAGGAGCTGTCCTTTGCTTCGCTGAAGCTCTTCGATGCAGCTGCGGAGATAGGCTTCAGAGAAATGCGGCTCGAACTTCTCCGAGCCGTAGTGGTGATGGATGCCTGAGGAGAACCACAGGCGGAAGAGATATTCCTCCACGCCACGGAAGTCCACACTCGTACGATCGCCTTCGTAGCCGAGGTAGATGCCTTCGAAGAGCGCACGCAAGCGCAGGCCATAGCGCCCATTTTGGTCGAAGGTAATATCGCGGCCAGCAAGGGCAGCTTCACTTAAATGGTAAACAAAAAGCTTGCGCTCCAGTGGCAAGGCTTCGAAGCCTGGGATCTCATAGCGGAGGATCTCCACGTCGGCAAAGCGAGTGACAGAGGCCCCATGGGCACTCGTATAAGTATCTGTTTGCATCAATTCTAAGCGGATAAAGGTGTCCCCACGTCTGGGGCTTGCCTAAGCAAAGATACCGAATAAGAGGCCATTCCCCGAATTTCCCCGTGTAGACAGGGAAAAAAGGCTTCACTCCCCTCCCCTCATAAGGAGCTTTTAGACGAAAGGTATATACCCTTCGAGCAAATAGTATATACCCTTCGAGCAAATGGTATATACCTTTCGAGCAAATGGTATATACCTTTCGACAGTGAGGTATATTCCTCACGACAGCGAGGTATATTCCTCACGACGGCGAGGTATATTCCTCACGACAGCGAGGTATATTCCTCACGACGGCGAGGCATATTCCTTACGACAGCGAGGTATATTCCTTACGACAGCGAGGTATATTCCTCGCAAAGCGCCCAGACTTTACTCACTCCGCAAGTGGCCTTACACAAAGCGCCGCTCCCCCACTGACGGGCTTCGTCAGTGAGGGAGCGGCTGGAGGCTTTCCTCGAAGGGAAGGAAGGCTGAGACCTTAGAGCGAGCGAACGAATTCCACGACACGCTCAGCGTGCGCCTTCGCCTCGGCAGGCACGTTCGGATTCGTCAGAGCCAGCTGCCCATAAAGTGGGAAGGCACCCTGATAGTCCATACCGCAGAAGCCAGCCGAAGCCTTGAGCGCTGCAGGCAGGACTTCGCCCAGCTCCCCAGCGAAGGTCGCTGCGCCAGAGCCGGTCGTATAGGAGTGAATGAACTTCTTCCCACGGAGCTTGTCGCCCGTGCTACCGTAGGCGAACCCGTACTGGAAGACTTCATCCATATAGTGCTTAAGGCCTGCCGGCATATTGAACCAGAAGATGGGATGGTGGAAGATGATGACGTCCGCCTCAGCCAGGCGCTGCTGCTCAAGGGCGATGTCGATCGGAGCGCAGTTGGGGTAGATCTCTTCGAGATTACGAACCTCGAAGTCAGGCTGTGCCTTGAAGACGTCAAGGATAACCTTCCCAGCGTGGCTGGTGTCGTGATAAGAGTGCGAATAGATAACGAGGACTTTCATTGGGGTAAATATTTGGATGCGCTACGACGGCAGCGCATAGAGATAATATGTGGGGGCGGACTTTAGTTCATAGCACAGCGCCCGACCAAATAGCAGTCGGGCCGGCTCCCAAGGGAATCGGCCCGACTTGATTCGGTATATGGTGCGAAGGAGCAGGTACTCCGTCGCGACTTAGAACTCTGCGTTGCGTGGCGTACGGGGGAAGGGAATGACGTCGCGGATGTTAGCCATACCCGTAACGAAGAGCAGCAGGCGCTCGAAGCCCAGACCGAAGCCCGAGTGAGGAGCCGTACCATAGCGACGCGAGTCAAGGTACCACCAGAGGTCCTTCTCGGGGACACCTACCTCCTGTGCACGCTGTACGAGCTTATCGTAATCAGCTTCACGCTCAGAGCCACCGATGATCTCCCCGATCTTGGGGAAGAGGACGTCCATACCGCGGACGGTCTTGCCGTCGTCGTTGAGCTTCATGTAGAAGCTCTTGATTTCCTTAGGATAGTCGGTGACGATGACGGGGCGCTGGAAGTGTTCTTCTACGAGATAGCGCTCATGTTCGCTCGCCAGGTCAGCACCCCAATAGATGGGGAACTCAAACTTACGACCAGCCTTGACCGCTGCCTCGAGGATCTCGATACCCTCGGTATAGGTCATACGCTTGAAGGGCTTATCCAGTACGAAGCGCAGACGATCGATGAGCTCCTTGTCGAAGTGCTCAGCGAGGAACGTCAGGTCATCCATACAGTGATCAAGAGCCCACTGCACGCAGTACTTAATGAACTCCTCTGCCAGATCCATATTCTCCTGAATCTCGAGGAAAGCTACTTCGGGCTCGATCATCCAGAACTCTGCGAGGTGACGAGGCGTATTGGAGTTCTCCGCACGGAATGTTGGCCCGAAGGTGTAGATACCACCGAGTGCCAGCGCGGCCATCTCACCCTCGAGCTGACCCGATACGGTGAGTGACGTATGACGAGCGAAGAAGTCTTCCTTATAGTCGATCTGACCGTCTTCAGTACGTGGGAGGTTGTCCAAGTCGAGTGTCGTGACCTGGAACATCTGCCCAGCACCTTCGGCATCACTCGCCGTGATCAGCGGTGTGTGCACATAGAAGAAGCCACGCTCATGGAAGAACGTATGGATAGCGATCGACATGTGGTGACGCATACGATAGATCGCCCCAAAGGTATTCGTGCGAGGACGCAGGTGGGCGATCTCACGGAGGAATTCCAGCGAGTGTCCCTTCTTCTGCAGGGGATAGGTAGCAGGATCTGCCGTCCCGAGGACTTCGAGTTCGTTTGCTTGTATTTCTACGCTCTGCCCCTGACCTTGAGAGGCGACGAGTTCGCCGACCACGCTGAGGCTTGCCCCCGTAGTGATCTTAGCGAGGAGATCAGCGTCGAAGCGCGTGAGATCAACGACGATCTGGATATTATGGATCGTCGAGCCGTCATTCAGTGCGATGAAGCTAATAGCCTTATTGCCACGGCGGGTACGGACCCAGCCCTTGACGTTCACTTGCTGTCCAACGAGTGAGCCCTGAAGAAGCTCGATGATTCTGGTACGTTTCATAGATGTATGATTGAGTGGTGTGTGCGAGGTGAGATGTCGACAAATAGCTATTACTCGAAGGAGCCCATACGCAGGTTGTTGACCTCCTGCTCGGTGAGGTAGCGCCAGCGACCTCGGGGAAGGTTCTTCTTTGTCAGGCCAGCGAAGTAGACGCGGTCCAGCTTGACGACGTGGTAGCCCAGGTGCTCGAAGATACGACGGACGATACGGTTACGACCCGAGTGGATCTCGATACCTACCTGGCTCAGGTCCTCTTCGCTGACGTAGCTGAGTGCGTCAGCATGGATCTCACCATCCTCAAGCTCGATACCCTCAGCGATGCGCTGCATATCCTCCACAGACACGGGCTTATCCAGCCATGCGTGGTAGATCTTCTTCTTCATAAAGGAGGGGTGCGTGAGCTTACTGGAGAGATCACCGTCATTCGTGATGAGGATGACGCCCGTAGTATTGCGGTCAAGACGACCGACAGGATAGATACGCTCTTCGCAAGCGCCCTTGACGAGATCCATCACCGTACGACGGCATTCGGGGTCGTCGCTCGTGGTTACACAGTTCTTAGGCTTATTAAGAAGGATATAGACCTTGCTCTGAGTAGAGACGCGCATACCCTTATATACGACCTCGTCAAGACGGGTCACACGTGAGCCCAGCTCCGTGACTACGACGCCATTTACCGTGATCTCACCTGCGGCGATGAGGGCATCCGCCTCGCGGCGTGAGCAGACCCCAGCGTTAGCGAGGAACTTATTGAGACGCAGATCCTGTGATGGATCGACGATCTCCTCGTACTTCACTGGTACGGGGAGCTGTGGCTGCTTCTTTTTCTTCTTTGCCTTAGGCGCTGCAGATGGACCGCCCTTCTTGGGGCCTTTGCCTGCATATTTCCCCTTGTGAGGCTGACCCTCACCGGGCTGACCTGGGGCTGCAGAGCGATGGGGGCGCTCGGAGCGGTTGTAGTTGTAGCTATAGCGGCCATCGGCACGCTCAGCCTGATAGCGCTCTTCGTAGCGAGAGCGCTCTGCCGAGGAGGAGTAAGAGCCGTCGTAGTTGGAGTGCTCTGCACGCGAGGGGCGAGCAGCAGGACGTCCAGAGTGCATCTGCTGCTCCTCTTCGGAGACGATGAAGACGCGTCTGCGTCGTGTGGGGGTCCCTGAGTTAGGGGTGGATGAGATGTGCTGTCCATCGGTAGAGGCCGCAGGTACGCGTCGCGCGCGAGTAGCTGGGCGCTGGGTAGTCTCCTCGGAGCTACTGTGGTTTGGTCGAGGAGCGAACTCCTTTTCGTCTGCCATGTGGGGTCTTGTTTTGTATACTTATACTTGTCTGAGGGTGTTGAGGACAGCCTCTCGGCTCTCCACTGGTCTGTCGTCCAGATAAGCCCATCAGCCACTCACCCTCTTGGTGCAGGGTCGTCATAGGGTCTGTGGGCTCCAAATATCTGTGGCAAAGATAATAAGATTATATGATATATAGAGCCCGTGAGAGCACTATAAATAAAGGCAATGAGGCGCATAGGAGTGATGTACCTATGCGCCTCACCTTATTGGATGAGTCTATACTCAGGGAGCTTAGATGATCGAGTGCTTCTTCGTGAACTCGACGATCTCGTCGATATAGCCGAAGGCAAGACCCGTGACCGTATCTGCACAGCCGTAGTAGATGGCGATACGACCCGTCTCAGCATCGTGCAGAGCTGCGCAAGGGAACGTCACGTTGGGGACGTCACCCATACACTCATACTGCTCACGAGGAGAGATGAGGTAAGGGCCTGAGCGGAACTTTACCTTCCAAGGCTCATCGAGGTCAAGCAGCGCAGAGCCAAAGGCATAGACGAAGCCATTGCACGAAGCCAGTACGCCGTGGTAGATCAGGAGCCAACCTTCGCTCGTCTCGATGGGGATAGGACCTGCACCGATCTTCGTGCACTGCCATGCGCTATCCTCAAAGGGAGCTGGAGACATGACGTGGCGGTGACGGCCCCAGTATTCGAGGTCGGGAGATTCGCTGTAGAAGATATCCCCGAAAGGCGTGTGACCATTGTCGCTGGGGCGGCTAAGCATAGCGAAGTTGCCATTCAGCTTACGGGGGAAGAGCACACCATTACGGTTGAAGGGCAGGAAGGCATTCTCCAGCTGATGGAAGGTCTTGAAGTCGAAGGTATAGGCGACACCGATCGTAGGACCATGGTAGCCATTACACCAAGTGACATAGTAGCGGTCTTCGATGAAGACGACACGAGGGTCGTAGCCATAGACCCACTCACCGATCTCCTTGTCTTCGCATTCGAAGGTCAGAGGCTCGGGGTTGATATTCCAGTTGATCGCGTCATCGCTGAAGCCAACATGCAGACGCATACGGCGGTTCGTATCGTCGCAGCGGAATACCCCTGCATAGCCTTCGCCGAAGCGAACAACAGCGCTATTGAAGATGCTATTGGAGGTAGGCAGCAGGTCGCGTGGGATGATGGGGTTGGCACTGTAGCGCCAGACGACCTCCTTACAGCCTTCGGGACGATCTTCCCAAGGCATATTGGGTAGGGCTTGCCCTACGATCTTAAGTTCACTCATTGTACGTACTATATAATATTAATATTGGAGTAGTTGAGAATCTATTTTGAGTCGGAGTTCTTAGCCTCTACTGCGTGAGCAAAGGGCAGGCGGATCGCCATGATGATAGCTGGCAGCGTGACTAAGAGGACGATGATGAAGAAGGTCTGGTAGCCGAAGGCCGTCGCGAGCTTACCGCTGAGCATCCCTGGCACCATGACACTGAGGTTCATCAAGCTATTAGCAAAAGCATAGTGAGCCATCTGATACTTCCCTGGAGCGATCTGCTGCATCATGAAGAGCGTGATCCCGACGAACCCGAAGCCGTAGCTGAAGTATTCGAAGACGATACCCGTACCGATCCACCAGAGGTTGGAGGGCTGGAAGATAGCCAAGAGCAGGTAGACCGCAAAGGGAATATTGAAGATACAGACCAGCGAGAAGAGCGTCTTCTTCAGACCAAAGTGCGAGATATAGTAGCCCGAGAGGATGGAGCCGAGGATGAAGGCAATCGTACCTGCCGTACCATAAATCAGGCCATAGTTCTCATTGGAGAGTGCTATCCCGCCCTTAGCGACCTCATCCTTGAGGAAGATCGGGGCGATCTTCATCGCAAGCCCTTCGCCCAAGCGATAGAGGAAGATGAAGACCAGATAGAGATAGATATGCTTCTTCTCAAAGAATGAGATAAAGACCTGCACCAGCTCCTTCCAGCTCTCGTCCGCAGAGCGGCGTACGCGTGCAGCTTCGCGGGGAAGGCTACGCATATGATATAGCGCGAGGGCGAGCATCAGCACAGCACAGATCCCCATGATGACCATCCAAGCCTTCTCCAGCCCCATGCTCTTTGAGAGGTAGCCAGCCAGATAGACAAGCCCGCCATTAGTCAAGATCTTAGCGAGGTTATAGAAGGCACCCTGCCAGCCAGCGAACTGTCCCTGCTCTGCTGGACTCAACTCTTGCATATACACCCCGTCCCCAGCGATATCGTGCATAGAGCCACTAATAGCCAGCACCCCCATCAGGGCGATAGAGATAGAGAAGAAGCTCGGCAGGGGCAGCGAGAAGCAAACCAAGCCAAACATCAGGGCTGAGACCGCTTCGGTGATATAGATATACTGGCGCTTCGTCCCGAAGAGCTCCATGACGAGGGAGAAGAGGGGCTTCAGCGACCAAGGTAGGACTAAGAGCGAGGTCCAGAAAGTCACATCCTCCTTGTCAATACCGAGGTCAGTGAACATGAGGACGGAGACAAGCGAGAGAGCGACGTACGGTAGCCCCATACCGAAGTAGACGCTGGGTACCCAAGCAATGGGGTTACGTCGCTTCGCGCGGGACACCTCTGTAGTAAGGGTTTGTTCTTCCATATAATAATGATGTGTAAGCGTGCTATTGTTCCAATTTCGAAGTGCCCAAAGATAGCAAAAAAGCGCCTACACCCAGTGGATCTCTGCAGGCTTTGAAGGCAAGCCAAAGAGATGCATTAGATAACCCTATCTGATGTGCAGGAAGTCGTACCTTTTTCCGCTGCTATGAGTGGAGGTTACCCCACGAGCGAACACGTATCATATACAGCTACAAATGAACAATGTAACAGGAACACCAAAGCAATCTCAGAAGGGAGGTAGTGTGAACCAGTACTGGTCGACGAGTTGACCAGTACTGGTCACATATATGAAGTAGTACTGGTCACCACTGCGACCAGTACTGGTCCGACCGCTGAGCAGTACTGGTTCTTTTTCACCCTTATACAGCTCCCGAAAGCGTACCATACTCAGGCAAGCTCAATCTTGGGATTAAGAACAAGAGAATAATGGGAATTTAGTCTACGAGACCTGCGGGATATCCCAAAAGGTAAACCCGCTTCGTAGCACGTGTAATCGCCGTATAAATCCAGCGAACTAAATTGCGATCTTCGGGGAGGTAGCCGACGAAGCTCAGGTCAACAAAGACGCAAGCCCACTGCCCCCCTTGCGCCTTATGTGCCGTGACGGCATAGCCATACTTCACCTCCAGCGCCCCCCAAAAGGGATCACGGCGTATAGCCTTGCGACGATCTGTGACCGAAGGGATATCAGCATAGTCTGCTGCAATTAGCTCAAAGAGTCGCTGACGCTCAGCCTGAGTGCGCTGAGGAGTGGGATCTTCGAGCGAAGTAAGCAGGAGGCGCACCTCCAGCGAGTCATCTCGATCGGGGAGGTAAATGGTAGCATCGGCGAAGTGCAGGCCATACTCGTAGTAGTGGCGGCCGATACGCTGCACCTCGATGATCTCACCGTTGGCAATGAAGTCAGATCGGTCGGGGCGCTTGGTGTAGTGGTAGTTGTTGCGAGCGACGATGAGGCGTTCACCTCGCACCACAGGCTCTTCCTCATAGAAGAGGACGGAGCTACGGATAGCATGGTTGCACTCCAAGGCGAGCTTATTTGATGGGCAGATGACCAAGCATTCTTCCTCCCCATACTTGCGGTAAGCCTCATCCAGCGTCTCGATGAACGTACCGCCTTCGACGGGGAAGATTCCTCGCCATCCCTCTGTCTCCAGATGAATCGGCAGGATCTCCTCAGGGTCTTCATCAGCATATTCGTCCAGAAGCTCACGGAGCTGGGTGGCATTATGCAGGATCCCTCCACGCTTCTGACGCACGACTTCACGCAGCTCCATCCCGTAGACATGGAGCCCGTAGCGTGAGGTAAGGACCTCAGCATTGAGCGCATCGCTGAGAGGAGTACCCACGGGAGGGAGCTGAGCCGTATCACCGACAAAGATGAGCTTAGCCTCATCCGCAGACCAGACATAAGACAGGAGGTCATCAAGAAGGTTGCCCGAGCCAAAGGGCGTCATCTCACCCGTATCTCCTGAGATCATCGATGCCTCATCCACGATGAAGAGTGTCGGAGTCGCTCCACTTACTCGCCCCAGCTGGAAGCTACCGCCCTCCTCCTGCATCTGCGTAGATGCTCGATAGATCGTGCGGTGAATCGTCGAGGCAGGGCGCCCCGTAGAGGCAGACAAGACCTTTGCAGCTCGGCCTGTCGAAGCCATGAGCTCCACACGCAAACCCGCTCGCTGAGCCAGATCAGCTATCGTGCGTAGGAGGAACGTCTTCCCCGTACCGGCATAGCCTGTGAGGAGGAAGAGCGCATAGGGCGAGGGCTCTTCTATATATTCGTAGAGGGTACCCAGTGCTTCCCGCTGGTCGCTGGTATAGCCATCCAGCGGAAGAGAGCTGAGGGCGCTAAGGAGCGCTGTATACGGCATGTAATAATAATTTCTATCTTTGTCCGTGTGAAGTTACGAATTATAGGCATAGGAACGGCCTTAGTAGCTCCATGCAATGAGACTCGTCTAACTCAAACTACTACATAGATCCAACAATGAAGAAAGTTATCCTCGCATTAGTAGCCTTGGCCGTAGTGGCACTTGCCTACATCACGATCCAGAGTGTGCTGGCACCAGTAAACTTCGACAAGAAGCAGGCTAAGATTGAGGTAGAGCTCCAGAAGCAGCTCAAGAAGATCGCAAGCCTTGAAGAAGCCTACAAGAGCGTCTACGACAAGTACGCCAACAAGGAAGAGCTGATCGACTTCGTACAGAATGGTCGTGTATTCTACATCCGTGCAGAGGGCGACTACACCAGCGCCATGCGTGACCAGGGCCTCACCGAAGAAGATGCAGCTCGTCGCGGGCTCATCCGTCGTGACACCGTCTGGGTCGCAGCTAAGGATACCCTGCTCAACGACGGCACGGATCTGGCTAAGCTCTTCGCCATCCCCAACAACCCCGACTCTTCTATCCAGGTCGTAGCCAGCTCTATCGAGCAGGAAGTGGGCGAACTGAAGATCCAGATGCCCGTCTTCCAGGCATCAGCTTCTTACGAAAGCTACCTGAATCCTCTGAAGAACGAACGTCGTGTACGTGAGAAGGTCGACGCTGCTAAGGCTAAGACGAACGCCTTCCCCGGTCTTCGTGTCGGCTCTCTGACCGAAGCTAAGACGAACGGTAACTGGGAGTAATGACTCCGATCCCACAGATCACAGCAGCTGAGGCTGCTCACTACAGCTTGTCCATCCGAACCACTTCGGGTGGACTTGCTTTTTGTATCACCTCCGAGGGGATGGAAGGTGTCGCTACTCCCCGCTGCATCCATAGCGGGAGGCTCGAGGCATCGGCTTCGGCACACTCCGTCTACGAGGTCCTGCAGGAGCTGTACTTCACGTATGAATTCCTCAGCTATCCCTACCGCTCCGTCCAATTCTTCTACGAGCCAGAGCAGGCTGTCCTCGTCCCCACGTCCCTTCTCCAAGAGGGAAGGGATGAGCTTTGGCTCCCCCACTCCGAGGATGCAGCAGAGTCACGTCAGGGAGAGGCCTTGAGCGCCCTACGCTACACGCTCCCTGACGACACGAAGACCTTCATCCTCAGCTGGCAGCGCGAGGCCTATCAGTTCCTTCGCCGCACGCTCCTGCTTGTCAAGCCCGAGCCACACTTCTCTCCAATAGTAGAGGAAGAGCGGTCGAAGAGCAGAGCTACCCAAGGACGTGAGCTCCTTCTCCTCCTTCGCCCCAGCGCAATGGATCTCTTCATCTTCGTAGGCGGAGAAGTCGAGGCGTACAATAGTGCCCCCATCATCTCGGGGCACAGCCAGGAGATCGTAGCAGGCGAAGTCGTCTTCTACACCTTTGCCTTCTGGCGTCACTTCGCTCTCGAGGGGAATACTGACCGCCTCACGATC
This sequence comes from Porphyromonas bobii, assembly GCF_943169685.1. NCBI lineage: Bacteria > Pseudomonadati > Bacteroidota > Bacteroidia > Bacteroidales > Porphyromonadaceae > Porphyromonas > Porphyromonas bobii. The sequence continues at coordinate 15,836 of NZ_CALPBU010000001.1, read as the reverse complement.
GCCTTCAGTGAGGAAGAGAAAGCCCCAGCGCTGGCACAGCTCCAAGGAGCAGCCCACGAGGCGGGCGAACTACTTCGCCCCTACATCTCGCAGATCACCATCCAAGGCTACCGTAGCCTCCCACACGCTGGGAGCGAGACAGCCACATCCCCACAAGCTTAAGAGAACATGCGCATCATCGGAGGTAAGTACAAGCGCCGCCGCTTCGACGTACCCAAGAGCTTTAATGCTCGCCCCACGACAGACTTCGCCAAGGAGAACCTCTTCAACGTCCTTCAGTACTACATTGACTTTGAGGACGCCACGGCCCTTGACCTCTTCAGTGGGACGGGCAGCATATCGGCAGAGCTCATCTCCCGAGGCTGTAGCCGTGTGATCGCGCTCGAGCAGCGACGGGAGCACGCGCTCTTCATTCGCTCCATCGCTCGCGAGCTGAAGGAAGAAGGACGCCTGCAGGTCTTGCAGTCCGATGTCTTCCGCTACCTCCAGACCTCGCAGGGCGGAAGGCCGCAGTTCGACTTCATCTTTGCCGACCCGCCTTATAAGCTGAAGGAGATCGCTACCCTCCCGCAGATGATCCTTAGCTCGGGACTCCTCAAGAGCGACGGTGTCGTCGTCGTGGAGCATCCTGGCACGTATGACTTCTCCGAGCTCCCCCACTTCGCAGAGCATCGCGAATACGGATCGGTCAACTTCTCCATCTTCACCCTCGCCGAAGACGAGGAGGAAGGCGAAGCCGAAGAATAGCCCAGCTATGCTCAACGGGGAAGGAGCGACCAGCGAAGCCCAGCTCTTAGAGCTCTTGGCGCTACGTGCAGCGGGCCTTCCGCCACGCAAGCTCCTTCGCCTCTTCCTCTCTGACGAAGCTAAACCTGCCGAACTTCCCTTAGATCTACCGACTGACATCGATTACTATCGCGAGATGATCGAGCGAGCCCTTCCTCTGGCCGAGGAGGAGCTCGCTCGCTGTCATCAAGCGGGCATCACACTACTCCCCTACTTCGCCAGCGACTACCCCGTAGCTCTTCACGCCTTGGGCGGATCGCGCCCCGTGCTACTCTATGCTAAGGGCGACCTTGGTTTACTTCAAAGTCCCACCTCCATCCTCGGCATCGTCGGCACACGCCAGCCAAGTCCCGAAGGTCTCGCCGCGGCCCACCGCATCGCCTACGAAGAGGCGGAGAAGGGGCGAGTCATCCTAAGCGGCCTGGCCTATGGGTGTGACGCCGCAGCCCACCACGGGGCACTCGAAGCGACAGGGCGCACCATCGCCGTCATCGCCACGGGCCTTGACCGCGCACACCCCGAGGCACATCAAGCACTCCAAGATCGGATCATCGCCTCGGGTGGACTTGTGCTCTCCGAATATCCGCTGACCACGTCCGTCGACACGTACCGCCTCATCGCTCGTGACCGCCTGCAAGCCGCCCTCAGCGCCGAGCTTCTCGTCATCGAATGCGGTGTCCAAAGCGGTACGATGCACACCGTGCGCTTCGCCGAAAGGTACCACCGCCCGATCTTCGCACTCCCTCCCCACACCGACCGCCTCCCCTCGCTGGAGGGGAATAGGCAGCTCCTCCAATCAGGGCGCGCTAAGCCCTGGTAAGAGCGCCTTATATGCGGAGGGAAACTTCCGTATATGCGCAGCGAAATTTCTGTATATACGAAAATAAATATCTGCATATGCGAAAAAAGATTTCTGTATATACGGAAATTTCCTTCCGCATATACTCAAGGAAATCGCCGTATATACGCGCATCTTTCTCCTTCCTTTCAGATCCACGATGAAGCCCCTTTGCCCTCCCTCCGAAAGACGTAATCGGAGAGCTTGGACAGGAAAAACGAGCGCTCCCCGCATCCAGCTGAGACAGCCGAATGCGGGGAGCGTCTTATGAAAAGAGGTAGCCGAAGCTACGTCTTCGCTTAGTCTTCGATAGCCGCGATACCGGGGAGCTTCTTGCCCTCGATAGCTTCGAGGAGAGCACCACCACCCGTGGAAACGTAGGAGACCTTGTCAGCGTAACCGAACTTGTTTACGCAAGCGACACTGTCACCACCACCGACGAGCGAGAAGGCTCCATTAGCCGTAGCTTCAGCGATAGCAGCAGCTACAGCACGTGAGCCATCAGCGAAGTTATCCATTTCGAAGACCCCCGTAGGACCGTTCCAAAGGATGGTCTTCGAGCCAAGGATGACTTCACGATAAGCCTTGATGCTGTCGGGGCCGATGTCCATACCGATCCAGCCAGCGGGGATATTGTCGTTCTGAGCGAAGGCCGTCTTAGCATCATTGCTGAAGGCATCAGCGATCTTAGAGTCCGTAGAGAGGACGAGGTTCACACCGTTAGCCTTAGCCTTAGCGACGATCTCGCGAGCCAGATCCAGCTTATCATCTTCGCAGAGGGAAGCGCCGATGTTGCCACCAGCAGCCTTAGCGAAGGTGTAGGTCATAGCACCCGTGAGGATGAGGTTGTCTACCTTGCCGAGGAGGTTCTCGATGATGTCGATCTTAGATGAGACCTTCGAGCCACCCATGATAGCGGTGAAGGGACGCTGGATATCCTGCATGACCTTGTTCACAGCATCTACTTCCTTACCCATGAGGTAACCGAAGAGCTTGTGATCAGCATCGAAGTAAGCAGCGATGAGCGCCGTAGAAGCGTGAGCGCGGTGAGCCGTACCGAAGGCGTCGTTGACATAGACGTCAGCAAGAGCAGCGAGCTTCTTGGTGAATTCCTTCTGGCTTTCCTTGATCGCCTTCTTAGCAGCAGCCTTCTCTTCGTCAGAGGCATCTTCGGCCAAGCCGCGGGGCTTGCCTTCTTCTTCAGCGTAGAAGCGGAGGTTCTCGAGAAGGAGAGCTTCGCCGGGCTTGAGGTTAGCAGCGAGCTCACGAGCTTCTTCGCCTACGCAGTCGGGAGCGAACTTGACTTCGACGCCAAGGCACTTAGAGACGTGAGGGAGGATGTGGCGGAGGGAGAACTTATCCTCGACCTTCTTAGGACGGCCAAGGTGAGAGCCGATGATGACCGAGCCACCGTCAGCGAGGATCTTCTTGAGGGTAGGGAGAGCAGCGCGGATACGCGTGTCGTCGGTGATGTTGAAGTCTGCGTCGAGGGGCACGTTGAAGTCCACACGGACGAAAGCCTTCTTACCAGCGAAGTTGAACTGATCAATCGTCATAGAGTAATTGAGCTAATAATACATTACTTGAATTGCCCACAAATGTACGTAATTATGAGCACTTATGGCTATTATCGTTATCTTTGTGACAGTATATATAATGCACTAAGAGTATGAATAGTCGCCTCGCCGAGCAGATATCCTATCTCCTACTACGCCACGAGTACGTCGTCGTGCCCCAGTTGGGTGGATTCATCAGAGAGAAGCTCCCCGCCAGCTATGACCGTAGCAAGCATCTGGCCTACCCTCCCTCTGCCGAGCTCCACTTCAATGCCGAGATGACCCACAGCGATGGGCTTCTCGAGGAGCGCTATGCCCTTCTCCTGGGGCTATCGCTTCGTCGTGCTCGCCTCGTACTCGAGGAGGAAGTAAGCCAGCTGCGTCACCAGCTTATCCAGCAGGGCACGTATCATCTCTCAGGCATCGGGGAGCTCCAGCTCTCCCGCGAAGGGCACCTAAGCTTCACACCAGATAGCGCCTCCCTCGCTACAAGCGCCAGCGCTTACGGCTATGCGCCCCTATCTCTCCCCGCACTGCCTCAGGCGACCAGCGGTAGACAAGCACTCTCAGGCGAGCAGGACAGCCGCTATATCTCCCTGCGCCTCCCCAAGCGTGCGCTGGGCTATGCAGCCGCTGTCGTCATCGCCATCCTTGCGCTCCTCCCTTGGGGGAACAAAGTCGAGACGGAGCAGCACTACCAGGCAGGCTTCACCCCTTCAGTCGAAGTGGCACGCCAGCTCTTCGGTGAAGAAAAGAAGGTAGATGCTTCTTCCGATGCTACGACAAAAGATGAGCCAGGCAACCTCCGCTGGTCTACCGAGCAGGACGGCCGCTACTATATCATCATCGCTACCGAGCGCACCGAGGAGCGTATCCAGACCTACGTAGAGCAGGCTCGCACTACCCTCCCCAAAGCCGCACTCACCGCACTGCGTTCTCCCCATGGTCGCACGATTCGTCTTGCTCTTACCTCCTTTGATTCCTCTGCTGAGGCCTATGCTTACCTCAACGAGCTGGTGAAGGAGCATCCTGCCCACCGCTCAGCGTGGGTCTTCCACAACAACTAAGACTTAGCTGCTCCTAAGACGACAGCAGCACCTCTCCATACAAGTGGAGTCCATCTCCCCACACGACATCGTCACACAGATTAAAGCCGAGGCTCTTCGCCTCGGCTTCTCTGCTTGTGGTATCGCCCAAGCTGGCGCTGTCCCCGAAGCTATTCTGCAGGAATACGACTCATGGATCGAGACGGGCTACCATGGCGATATGGATTACTTAGCCCGCAATCGCGAGCTAAGAAGTGACCCGCGCGTGCTTCTCCCTGAGACAAAGACGCTCATCATGGTAGCGATGAACTACTATCCTGAGACAAAGCAAGCCCCCGAAGCCCCACAGTTTGCCTACTATGCCTACGGGCGAGACTACCATAAGGTCGTCAAGAAAAGGCTCGACCAACTCTTAGCCTACATGCGCTCCGAGCTGCAGCTCCCCGTCACGGGGCGCGCCTTCTCTGACTCCGCACCGATCATGGAGCGCTATTGGGCCGAGCAGGCAGGGCTTGGCTGGCGCGGAAAGAACAGCCTACTCATCATCCCACGTGCGGGGAGCTACTTCGTCTTGGGTGAGCTCCTCATCGACATAGAGCTACCGACGGATAGTCCGATGCGCAACCTCTGCGGACGCTGTGAGCGCTGCCAGACATCTTGCCCGACAGATGCTTTCCTTGAGCCTGGGCGTATCGATGCACGCCGATGCATCAGCTACCTCACCATCGAGCAGAAGGGTGAGATTCCCCCCGAGCTCCGCGAACGCATGGGGCGTCGGGTCTACGGATGTGATGCCTGCCAGCAGTGCTGCCCATGGAATCGCTATGCTCGGCCTACGACCATCGCCGACTACACTCCACGCGAAGCCCTGCTCTCCCTCTCCCCCGAGGAGCTCGAAGCGATGAGCGAGGAAGAGTACTTAGCGCTCTTTGCTGGCACCGCAGTCAAGCGAGCAGGGCTTGCGGGCCTACAGCGCACGATGCGGGATCTGCGAAACAACTTCACCTTGCCCATAGACACAGCCTCTACTTCAAGCGCAGTCCGTCGCTTCATTCGCCCTACCACAGACGACAGCAACTCCGAGGGCTAAGCCACACTCGACCTGATAGGATCAGCTCTCTAACCGACGAAGGAAGGGCTACCCAGAGTAGTATAAGAATAAGACTATACTAACCTATATTGGTCAGCGAGTCAACCTACTATTAGGTCGTTGCTCTGCGTAGGGATAAAAGTTGTGGACGAGTGGCAGATAAGTTTGGGCTACGTACGTGGACCTAATATCTACGTACGTGGATATTTGGATTTACGTACCTGGTCTTTAAGACTACGTGCATAGATGGAGGAAAACCACTACGTGAAGGCGCTTTTTTCTTCGCGAGAATGGTACTTTTTCCTCCGCTGGATAAGAGGAGCACTCGCGATAAAGCGAAGGGCTTGTGTATCTCTTCGGAGAGGCATTATCGGGGAGCTGAGTACACGATGTCTTAGCACAATTAGTAGGGGGAAGGACTCTGAGGCAAGAGTCTCATATTGGTTGAGCCTATGACGAATATAGATTCACGGCCATCATCAATAAAAGAATGCCTAAAACTCTTCTTATAAGGGGATATATCCCTGGATGAATTATCACCCACCTTCTTCTAATCCAGTCTGTTCTTGTACCTTTGCAGATGAATGCACGAGATGGCCACCATCCTTAGCTTAACACACTTAATCCGTAGATGAAACAAAGCCTTCGCCTCGGCCTTCGGGCTCTCGTCCTCACGAGTCTTTCCCTCCTCGCTGTACCCGCTATGGGGCAGAATATCCAGCTGCACTATGACCTCGGTCGCTACCTCTACCCCAAGGTACAGGCTGACCGTCCGCGCATGACGATGACCGTAGAGCAGCAGAGCCTTGACCGCTTCGGCGATACGTTCTACTTCGTCGATATGTCCTTCCTCCAGCAGGGTGCAGTGAGTGCCAACTGGAAGTTCATGCGCAACCTACGCTTTTGGCAGGGTCCACTCTCTTGGCACGTGCGCTATGACGGCGGCCTGCGCTTCATCAATGCCAATGCTCCCGAACCTGTGGGCTCACGTGCGATCTCGCTCAATGATGCCTTCATGACGGGGGTGACCTACACCTATCTCAGCCCCGAGCGTCGCACGATGCTCAGCCTCACACCACTCTACAAGTATATACGTGGGATTGCCCAGCCACACAACTATGAGCTCTGCGGAGTATGGAAGTTCGCTCCTGGCAATGGTCTCATCACCGCCACGGGCTTCTTCAGCTGGTGGCATCAGAAGGATCCCCGCATCGGTTGGGACACAGACTTCAAGTTCATGTCGCAGCCACAGGTGTGGTGCAACCTCAATAAGATCCCAAGTGTCGCACCAGACTTCAACCTCAGCATAGGTAGCGAAGTACGCATATCGAAGAATGTCGATGCCCCTCAGTGGCTCGTAGCACCGACACTCGCCCTCAAATGGAGCTTCGGTAAATAGCCCCGAACGTATCAAATAAGCGAAGCCCTTAGGACTGATCAGTCCTAAGGGCTTCTTCTTATCTCATCGCCTTCAGCACAAGCTATAGCAACCTCCCGCTCGGGCTTGTATCCAACCATCCAGCTCGAGGTCAAAGAGCTCACTTCGGACGGTCATCAAGTCCATACCCGATAGGCGGGACAGCTCATCGACGGAAAGCATACCCTGCTCTATCAAGATAGCGAGCAAAGGATGAGGTGGATACTCCCTCGCTGGAGAAGGGAGAGCTGGCTTTTCTACAAGAGAGGTAGAGAAGGGATGTGCTTCTGCTCCTTCATCCAAAGCCCCCCACCCCAGCTCCTTTATCATCGAGGACGCTCCAAGATAGAGATGGGCACGCTGCTCCTCGATGAGCTTATGACATCCAATACTCTCAGGATCGGTCAAGCGACCAGGACAGGCGAAGACTTCGCGTCCCGATTCCAAAGCATAGCTTGCCGTAGAAAGCGACCCACTATGTTCGCCCGCCTCGATGACGATAGTTGCGGCACTTAGCCCTGCGATGATACGGTTACGCGCAACGAAAGCCTGACGATAGGGCTTTACCCCTGGCGGATATTCGCTTACCCAAGCACCTCCATCACGCAGGATCTGCTCGGCGATCCGCCAGTGCGCACTCGGATAGAGCGTATCCAACCCATGGGCGAGCACAGCCACCGTTGGAAGACTCAGATTTAGCGCAGCCTCATGAGCCTGTATATCGACTCCGTAGGCCAGCCCACTGACAATCGTAGATGCAGGGCAAGTAGCCGACAGCTCTCTCACCACCTGCTGGGTAAGTACACGGCCATAGTCGGAGATACTTCGCGTACCGACGACACTCACATGCTTACGCTCCGCCCAAGCTACATACTCCCCGCGCACATACAAGACCATGGGTGGAACGGCAATCTCACGAAGAGGCGCTGGATAGTCCTCGCTAAGAAAGAAGATGGGACGAATACCTTCCTTCTGACAGCACTCCTCAATACGCAGGGCCTCTTCAACCAAAGTAGGCGAAGCCAGCTGCTGTGCTATACGCTGAGGCAGGCGGGGAAGGATACGAGCACGAAGCTCCGCATCAGTGAAGAGAGCCGTAGCAGAGCCAAGGGCTTCAATAAGCTCAATAGCAGAGCGAGGGCCGACGTACTTAGTGAGGGAGAGTGCAATGGTATAGGTCCGCTCGGTCGGAGTAAGGCTGGATGGCATAGATGGTAAGGTGAAAGTAGTAGAGAAGGCTGAGCCCCCGCCCTTCTCCAGCGGAAGGAGAGAGGCGAGGGCTCAGTCGAAAGGATTGGAAGAGGTGTGCGAAGCGGCTTAATGTGCCAGCATATCTTCGGTGATGTTGGTGAACTTGTTGTCCTTGATATTGCGGTAGGCAACAGCAGCACCATCCCAATAGGTGGGGAAGCCACCACGAACTGCTCCGATGAAGATCAGGCGGATCTTGTGCCAGCCAGCCTTCAGAGCTACGCTCTTGTCTCGACGGCTTGACTTAGCTACTTCACCGCTATTGTCGATGAGGAGCTTGCCATCGATATACATCTGATCAAGGTCCGTAGAGAAGACATAGACACCATCCTTGGGAATCTTCACATAGCCATCACCGATGACAGCCTTAGGCTTGATCTCTGCCATGTGATTCTTAACGACGTCAGGACGAAGATCTTGAGGACGCTTGGCGATACCCTTAGTCCAGTTCGTCACACCGATAAGATCAGTAGCCTGGTAGTAGTCTCCAATAGAGGTCTTCGTAGCCAGACCTGGCTTGAGGTTAGCAACGGTAGCTGCAGGAGCAAGAGTCTGCTTCTCAAAGGTAATCTCACGTACGGGGCTTGTCTTACCTGAGGGGAGGATAGAAGCTACACGGATGACTTCGCTCTTAGTGACCTTAAGAGGCATGGTATAGCTCTCCGAGGACAGCGTGGGCGTGCTACCATCACGCGTATAGACGATACGGATAGGGCGAGTCGTCTTGAGAGACAGCTCTGCGCTATCAGTGAAGGCTATGAAGTTGAGCGAAGAGACAGTCTTCTCGTAGCTTTCCTTTGAATCTACGTTAGGTAGGGGCTGCTCAGGCTGTGGAATATGATAGTTTGCACCGTGCATATCGAGGCGCACATACGCATTGTCGAGGCGACGGCTGAAGTCCTTGAAGTCACGACCAGAGATGGGCGACCAGACGGCTTCTGCAAGAGCGATCTCACGAGGGAAGGCACGGTACTGCATGATCTCTGGGGTATAGAGATACTCAGCCCAGAGGTTGGTCTGTGCACCCTTGATGTGGTGCCGCTTATCTGGAGCGATAGCTTCGGGGATCGGATTGTAGTTGTAGACCTTCTCAAGAGGAGCATAGCAGCAGATAGCTACGGGCTCAATCTTGGGATCACCCTGATAGTGGTCAATATAGAGGCCACCACTACCAGGGGTCATGATCACGTCGTGACCCATGTTGGCAGACTGGATACCACCATCTTCACCACGCCAGCTCATGACGGTAGCCGTAGGAGCAAGGCCACCTTCGAGGATCTCATCCCAGCCGATAAGCTTCTTCCCATGCTTAGCGAGCATCTTCTCAGCACGGCGGATGACGTAGCTCTGGAGCTCGTGCTCATCCTTCAGACCTTCAGCCTTGATGCGCTTCTGGCAGTTGGGACATTCCTTCCAGCGATCCTTAGGACATTCGTCCCCACCGATGTGGAAGTATTCACCAGGGAAGAGGGGTACGACTTCGTCGAGTACATTTTGGATGAACTCAAAGGTCGACTCCTTACCAGCGCAATAGACATCATCTTCGATACCCCAAATATTACGTACGATATACTTACGACGGTTGGGGAAGCAGGTAAGCTCAGGGTAAGAGGCGATAGCACCCATACCGTGACCTGGCATCTCGATCTCAGGGATGATCGTCACAAAGCGATCCTGAGCATAGCGGACGATCTCACGGACCTGATCCTGCGTATAGAAGCCACCGTAGCGACTGCCATCTCCTTCGATACGCCAAGCACCGACCTCGGTCAGGCGGGGATACTTCTTGATCTCAATACGCCAGCCCTGGTCCTCTGTGAGGTGCCAGTGGAGCTTATTGATCTTAAACATAGAGATAATATCGATGTGCTTCTTCATCTCATCTACCGTGAGGAAGTGGCGGCATACATCGACCATCACACCGCGATACTCGAAGGCAGGCTCATCAGAAATACGAACGGCAGGGATCGACCAAGCTGCCGTGGGGAGAGTCCCAACCTTACCTGCAGACTCGACCTCCGCAGGGAGTAGCTGCATCAAGCTTTGGAAGCCCCAGAAAAGAGCCTTCGCCGAACGCCCAACGATCTCGACACCGCGAGAAGAAGAGTTCAGCGTATAGCCCTCATCGCCAAGGGCGAGCTTAGGATCAATGCGAACGAAGATAGCCTGCTGGGTGGCCTTAGCACCGGGCACTACACGCAGAGAGAAGCCCGTAGAGCGGTTAATCTTTTCGGTGAAGAAGCGAGCGATCGTCACAGCTGAATCACCAGAGGCAATGACAGGCGTAGTCGCTGTCAGGCGAAAAGCAGGGAGCTTGAGTTCCTGAAGTTGCTTAGGACGAGGGATAATGTTGATCCCCTTGTCATACGAAGGCACGGGGGTAGACACTCGAGAGGGAGCGCTGGCAGCCCACGCAGCAGTCCCTCCTACACAGAGAGCCAGCGCACAGGCCATGCTTGTAAATAACTTCTTCATTGAGTCTATTTGAATGATATGATCAGCGCTACTGATAAAGCCTCAAGAGAAGGCTCATCGAACGCTGTAATACAAATATATAGAAAAACGAGTAGCCCGAGGCTTGCGCAAGAGCAGCATACACTACTCTGGGCAATAGCCTCGGGTCACTTGTTAACTCAGGTTCACGCCGACTGGCCCGACCTGATCGGTAAGATCTACCAAGCGAAGATAGGATAGTTAGCCATCATTTCGTTGACTTCCTTGCGGACAGCAGCGATGACAGCTTCATCTTCGGGCGCAGAGAGGACGCGGTCGATAAGGGAGACGATGTACTCCATCTTATCTTCCTTGACACCACGAGTAGTGATAGCAGGCGTACCGACACGGATACCCGAGGTCTGGAAAGCCGAGCGGCTATCGAAGGGAACCATATTCTTGTTCACCGTGATGTCAGCTGCTACAAGAGCCTTTTCAGCCACCTTACCGGTGAGTTCGGGGAACTTACCACGCAGGTCAATGAGCATGCAGTGGTTGTCCGTGCCGCCAGATACGACACCGTAGCCACGGCGTACGAAGGCTTCAGCCATAGCCTGAGCGTTCTTCTTGACCTGACGACCGTATTCCTTGAATGAGGGCTGGAGAGCTTCGTAGAAGGCTACTGCCTTAGCTGCGATGACGTGCTCCAGAGGACCGCCCTGTACACCTGGGAAGACTGCAGAGTCTAGGAGTGCGGACATCTTCTTGATCTCACCCTTAGGCGTAGTCTTGCCCCAAGGATTATCAAAGTCCTTACCCATAAGGATGATACCACCGCGAGGACCGCGCAGCGTCTTGTGCGTCGTGGAGGTGACGATATGAGCGAACTTGACTGGGTTGTCGAGGAGACCTGCAGCGATGAGCCCAGCGGGGTGAGCCATATCGACGAGGAAGATAGCCCCGATCTTATCTGCGATCTCACGGATACGCTTGTAGTCCCATTCGCGAGAGTAAGCTGAGCCCCCTGCGATGATGAGCTTAGGCTTGTGCTCGAGAGCACGCTGCTCCATCTGATCGTAGTCTACGCGACCCGTTTCTTCGCTGACATTGTAGTCGATAGCGTGGTAGAGAAGGCCTGAGCTATTGACAGCAGAGCCGTGGGAGAGGTGACCACCATGGGCGAGGTTCAGCCCCATGAAGGTATCGCCAGGGTTGAGACAGGCGAGGAGAACGGCCATATTTGCCTGAGCACCTGAGTGAGGCTGTACGTTTGCCCATTCAGCACCGAAGAGCTGCTTGATGCGATCGATAGCGAGCTGCTCAGACTTGTCTACTACTTCGCAACCACCATAGTAGCGCTTACCAGGATAGCCTTCTGCATACTTATTGGTCATGCAGCTACCCATAGCCTTCATGACTTCTTCACTGACAAAGTTCTCAGAGGCAATGAGCTCAATACCCTTGAGTTGTCGTTGACGTTCCTCTTCAATCAGAGTGAAGATAGCGGAGTCGTTCATAGTTTCTTACGTGTTATTGTTTGGATGGATATAGTTGAGTGATGTACTCTTGTGCTTCGTGCTATTGTACTTACTGAGTGTATTCTTATCTCTACAAGGCAAAGATAAGAATTGTATCTATATATCAAAGCTTTCCCAAAGAGTTCTTTGGGGACGCTCCGAAGAAGCTCTTCAAAGGGCCTAAAGAGTCATCAAAAAGAGGGATACAATCTACTGAATCATAGCATATAGCACAGTAAGAAGGCTACTCTTATCCCTTCGCTCTCTCCCCCACTCTATACCACATCTATAGGTGCTAACATAGAGACTGAATATCTAAAATATTTTGAGAAGGGGAAATACTACCAAGGATAGAAGCAGCGATCTCCCCCTCTATACAAAAGTAGCAAGCATGAGAGATAGTAGTCGACCAATGTCTAATTCGCAAGCTTATACCTTAAGTTCTGCGCAAAAAGAAGCCCCTCCCTGCATCCAGATAGGACGAAGGGAGGGGCGTTACTTACTTATTAGCTTAGTGCTTATTCTTCCGAAGTGGGAGCGATACAAGCACAGAAGGCGGGGATCAGATTGCGGTCACCGAAGCCATTGTCTACGCGAGCGACATTGATCCAGAACTTATTCTCACGCAGGTAAGGCAGCGGATAGGCAGCCTTCTCACGGGGGTAGCTGTGTGACCAAGAGTCGGAGACCACTTCATACTCAGGGTGAGGAGCATTCTTCAGCACGTTGTCTTCGGCATCAGCACGGCCTTCCTTGATCTCCTGCATTTCGCCCCAGATGCACTGCATCACTTCGAGGAAGCGATCCAGCTCAGCCTTACTTTCACTTTCGGTGGGCTCGATCATGAGCGTGCCATGTACAGGGAAGGAAAGCGTAGGAGCATGGTAGCCGAAGTCCATGAGGCGCTTAGCGATATCGCTCTCATCGACACCGTAGGTTTCCTTGAGCTTGCGGCAGTCGAGGATCAGCTCGTGACCGACACGACCTGTTGCCCCCGTGTAGACGATACCATAGGTATCCTTGAGACGGACTGCCATGTAGTTGGCGTTGAGGATTGCCGTGCGAGTAGCACGCTCAAGCCCCTTCGTACCCAGCAGGCGGATGTAAGCATAGGAGACGACATCAATACCGGCACTACCAAGAGGAGATGCAGAGACGACGTTCCCTTCGATGGGCTCGTAGTCGACGCCATAGCCATGCGTAGGCTGGTAAGGAGCGAGAGCCTCGGTCATACAGATAGGACCACTACCAGGACCGCCACCACCGTGGGGGATAGCGAAGGTCTTATGCAGGTTGAGGTGGCAGACGTCTGCACCGATGAAGCCAGGGTTAGTAAGACCTACCTGAGCGTTCATATTCGCACCATCCATATAGACGAGGGCTCCGCAATCATGGATGCGCTTACAGAGGTCGATGATATTCGTCTCGAAGATCCCGTGCGTACTGGGATAAGTGATCATCATCGCAGCGAGGTCATCCTTATGCTCCTCGGTCTTCTTCATGAAGTCTTCCCAGTCGACATTACCATGCGCATCGCACGCTACGATGACACACTGGTAGCCACACTGCGAAGCCGAAGCAGGGTTCGTACCGTGAGCAGAAGCAGGCAGAAGGATCTTACTGCGGTGACCACCTCCGTGAGCTTCATGGTAAGAGCGGATCGTACGCAGACCGGCGTATTCACCAGCAGCACCCGAATTAGGCTGGAGCGATACCACGGGCAGCCCCGTGATCGTAGCTAAGAGCCCCTTGAGGTTCTCCAGCAGCTCGAGGGAGCCCTGTACCTGCTCAGCAGGAGCATAGGGATGGATATTGCAGAAGGCAGGGTTGCTGAGAGGGATGACTTCCGTAGCAGCATTGAGCTTCATCGTACATGAGCCGAGAGAGATCATCGAGTGCGTCAGGGAGATATCCTTACGCTCGAGACGCTTGATGTAGCGCATCATCTCGGTCTCCGTATGGTACTTGTTGAAGACTTCGTATGAGAGGAAGGGCGAGGTACGTACGAACTTACGATCAATGTGGATCGTGTGTTCGCCGACTTCGTCATTGAAGTTGCTCTCCTTGCCAAGGGCAGAAGCGAAGATGTAGCAGAGGACGCTGAGGTCTTCGGGCAGTGTCGTTTCGTCAATACTAAGCAGAGCGACCGTACCGCAGGGAGCATAGAAGAGGTTCACACGACACTCCTCTGCGATCTCACGGAGCTTAGCAGCGAAGCCAGCTTCCTCGGGGAGGATGACGCAGAGTGTATCGAAGAAGTTCTCATGCAGGAGACGATAGCCGAGATCCTGAAGCTTCTTGGCGAGGAAGCCCGTGTAAGAGTGGACACGACGTGCAATATTCTTCAGGCCTTCGGGACCATGGTAGACGGCATAGAAGCCACTCATAGAAGCCAGCAGAGCCTGAGCGGTACAGATGTTACTCGTAGCGCGCTCGCGCTTAATATGCTGCTCGCGAGTCTGCAGTGCGAGGCGATAGGACTCCTTGCCCAGGCGGTCCTTACTCAGACCGATGATACGACCTGGGAGCGTACGCTTGTACTCCATACGACAAGCGATGTATCCAGCAGAGGGACCACCGAAGTACATGGGCACACCGAAGCGCTGAGCTGAGCCGAAGACGACGTCAGCACCCCATTCTCCTGGAGGCGTCAGCAGGACAAGCCCGAGGAGGTCTGCAGCAACCCCCACCTTGATATCTGCATCGTGAGCCTTGGCTACAAACTCAGAGTAGTCATTGACACCACCGAGTGAGCCTGGGTACTGTACGATTGCTCCGAAGAACTCGTCACCGAAGTCGAACTCGTTCCACTTACCGAGGACGACCTCGATACCCTGTGGGATACAGCGCGTGAGGATGACGTCACGTGTAGAAGCAAAGACATCCTTATCAACGAAGATCTTGCGTGCACCGAGCTTCACCTTAGCCTTAGAGCGCTCATTGAAGAGCAAGAAGGCAGTTTCAGCCCCAGCCGTTGCTTCGTCGAGGAGGGAGCAGTTACTCAAGGGGAGTGCCGTCAGGTCCGTGATGACCGACTGGAAGTTGAAGAGCGCTTCAAGGCGACCCTGAGAGATCTCTGCTTGATAGGGAGTATAGGATGTGTACCAGACGGGGTTCTCTAGTACATTACGCTGGATGACGGGAGGGAGTACGGTATCGTACCAGCCTTGGCCGATGTAGGAGGTATAGACTTCGTTCTTAGATGCAAGGTCTGATATATGCTCAGCAAACTCCCGCTCAGTCATGGGCTCGGGGAGATCCAGAGGCTTGTCCAATCGAATGTTGGAGGGTAGAGTCTGGTTGATGAGCTCATCTAAGGTCTTCACCCCGATGGTACGAAGCATCTCATCGGCGTCGTGCTGCCCTACGCCTATGTGGCGGATGGAAAAGTCATTGGTGTTCATTGGCGAACGTTAGCTTAAGTATTGTTATAGTAGTCGTACGCTGATCTATCTACAGCGTACCAAAGGTAGGTATTTTGCAGGCTCGTTGTACCTCAATGACTTACAAAAATATCTTACAAAGTCTACCGCCTTAGTGTTAGCTTGTTATCCCATCAAACGCCACCATCCCACACATCCCTTAGTGTGAATAGGAGGCTACTATATACTTGGAGTAGATGGCATCTAAGGCTATCAAGTGTGATAGACATCTATGCAAGAAGAGAGCACAGCTTTCGCTATGCTCTCTTCTCTGGCGGTATGGACGGGACTCGAACCCGCGACCCCCTGCGTGACAGGCAGGTATTCTAACCAGCTGAACTACCACACCGTGCTTGCTGATTTGCGTTGCAAAGATAGTATAAGTTTTCTAAGCCTCCAAATAACGCCCCATTTTCACCCCCCGACCAGATAAAGAGGTAGGCCTTTGCCTTGCCAGACACCCTATCCCTATCTGTCACT